>JAWAFK010000006.1:0-111113 GCA_038890395.1 Candidatus Nitrosotenuis sp.
ATGCCTTTTTGTAGGAAGCCTTATCACCAATGTCAATAAAGCCGTTTTTTACAAGGAAGCTGTTTACATCCTTTTTCTTCGCAAGCGCCTTCTTTATGACATCGTCCATGCCAAATGGTTTGTCAGATGGGATAAGATCAAAGACTCCCGGCTCCATGACATAACAGCCGATATTGATGTTGACAGTAATCTGTGGCTTTTCGTTCCATGCTGTGACTTTGCCTGACTTGGACGTCTCAATCACACCATACTTGATTGTAGTCTTGTACTCATTTAGGCTCATTGTGATGAAAGATTTTTTTGCCTTGTGTTGATTTATCATTTTTTTGAGGTTAAAGCTGTACACCGAGTCGCCGTAGATGCATGCAAAGGTGTCGTCTACAAATGATTCCGCGGTCTTTAGCTGGCCTGCTGTCGCAAGAGGCCTGTCTGCTACTGCGTACTCTATTTTGACTCCAAATCTGCTACCGTCCTCAAAATAATCCTCGATTGTCTTTCTCAGATAACTCACGCACAACACAATGTCATTGATTTTGTTGCGCTTTATCCAGTTGATCAGATGCTCAAGTAATGGCTTTTCGCCAAGCGGTAACATCGGTTTTGGTAAAAACGTAGTATATGGCTGAAGCCTTGTACCTAGGCCTCCTGCCAAGATAACTGCCTTCACAGGTGTATGTGAAAATATAGAGTATTTATGTTCAGCCACGTAATTGTCTTTGAATCACGCACCAAGAATTTTTGAAATCTTGCGCACTACGTGTTGTGGGTTCTTGCCAAAAACTATGATCATTGGCTCTTTTCCGAAATCGCCTTTGTGGTATATGATATCTGGGGCAGACGAGGATTTCTTTATTGCATCATTTATGCCCCAAGAAATTGATGTGTTTTCTTTTTGTTTGTACGATCGTGGTTCTTTTGCTCTATCGTAGCTTAGTATCTTGTTTTTTGTTTTTGCGAATTTGCTGAGTAGAGCTTCATTAAATTTCACATTGAGTGCGGAACGAAGCTGTGGGAATTTTTTTTGTGCAGTGAGAACTGCTGTTGCGACGTGTCTTGAGCCACCATACTCCAGACTTCCTGCAACCACCACATTGTCGCCAGCCCTGACAATCCTTCCCATAACTCCTACTACATCCTCGAGTGATTTTGCGCCTGCCTTTGCATAGACAAAATTCGTCTGGCATTCTGGAATCAGAGATGCAACCCCCTCAAGATCCGCAAGCTCTTTGATTGCTTCCCCCAGCTCAGACTTGAGCTTGTCTTGGGTCGGCCTTGCGATTTTGACTCCACCGCCGAGTTTTTGCGCAGACTTTATCGCCTCGTATGTGAATTTTTTTGCAAACTCTACAGAATCGCGCATTTTGCGCCTTTGTGCTAGTGCATAAGCCAAACTCACAGCAAAGATACATCCGCTCCCGTGGTTTTTTCCTGTAAGCATCCTGCCCGAGATAGTATAATGCTTTCCACCTTCATACACAAAATCACTTATTTTGTTTTTTGTAAAATTGTGCCCTGTGATCACCACATTCTTTGAGCCGATTGCTTTTGCCGCCTCTACGAGGTCTTCGTAGTGGCAAATTTTCACATTTGAGAGAATTTCCGCCTCATTTTGATTTGGTGTAATTACGTATGATATTGGTACAAGTAGTCTTTTGAATACACTCAAGGCCTCTTTTTTTAGTAGCGTTCCGCCTGTCGTCGACCTAAGCACAGGATCCAAGACGATTGGAATTTCTTTTCGCCTCAGAGTTGAGTGAATCTGCCTTATTGCATCAGGACCATATACCATCCCTATTGTGATTATATCTACATCAAAATCTTCAAAGATTGTATCAAGCTGGGCGGCAATTGAATTTTTTGAGACCGACTCAACATGGGAGAAATTCTTGGAATTCTGAGCAGTTATTGCAGTGATAACCGAAAAACAATTAGCTCCAAGCATCTGAGCTGTTTTGATATTAGATTGTATTCCTGCACCAGACGATGGATCTGAACCACCAATGCAAAGTATGTTCACATCGTCTTGTTAGTGAATCGTATGTAATAGGATTATGCAAATGCACCTCGAATTTTGCTATTGTTTAAATCTAGAGAATCCGTACTAAGTCCATGGGAACACAGCTTAGCGCTGCTCGGCGCGGAGTCATCACAGAGGAAATGAAACAGGTTGCAAGAGACGAAGGAGTAACACCCGAATGGCTCAGAGCAAGAATAGCTATTGGTTCTATAATTATTCCAGCTAACAGTGCAAGGCCGCAAAAAGTGCACCGAGTTGGAATTGGCAAAGGTCTAAAAACCAAAGTAAATGTCAATATAGGAACATCCACGCTCAAAGTAGATCTCAACGAGGAAATAGAAAAGGCCAAAATTGCAGTAAAGTATCATGCCGACACCATTATGGATCTCAGTGACGGTGGTGATGTTGGCACCATACGACGCGCGTTACTTGAGGCCGCACCAATTACATTTGGTACAGTCCCGATTTACGAGGCGTACAACTATGGTGTCGAGAAACACAAAAACCCTCTAGACCTAACCGAGGACGACTTTCTCAATGCCTTTGAGAACAACGCAAAGGATGGCGTAGATTACACAACCATTCACTCAGGAATCACAAAAGAGATTGCAAAGCGTATCCTCAAGGTCCAAAGATATGGAGGCGTCGTAAGCAAAGGAGGCACGATTACTGCCGCATGGATGCTCAGATACGACAAAGAGAACCCATACATCACGCATTATGATTATCTCATGGAGATTGCAAAAAAGTACGATGTTACATTCAGCTTAGGTGACGCGCTAAGACCAGGTTCCATTCTTGATTCACACGACGAGCTCCAAGTACAAGAGATGATAAACATCTCAAGGTTGGTCAAAGAAGCACACGAACATGATGTCCAAGTCATGGTTGAAGGTCCAGGTCACGTTCCTCTAAACGAAGTGGCCGCAAACGTAAGACTTGCCAAGTCGCTCATCGGTGATGTTCCATACTATGTATTAGGCCCACTTGTGACAGACATAGCTTCAGGATACGACCACATATCTAGCGCAATAGGCGCTGCAGTTGCTGCAAGTGAGGGAGTTGACCTACTGTGCTACCTTACACCTGCGGAACATTTAGCGCTTCCAAATGCACAGGAAGTAAGAGCAGGCCTCATTGCATATAGAATCGCAGCCCATGCAGGAGACCTAGTAAAGCTCAGAGACAAGGCAATCATTTGGGACATGAAGATGACAGAGGCAAGACGTACACTTGATTGGGAAAAACAGATTTCACTTTCCATCGATCCAGAAGAAGCGGCCCGTATTCATAACAGGGCGGGTCAACACCAAGGAAACAACGTTCCATGTACTATGTGTGGTGGAGCCTGTGTCTACGTGATGCTCCCACAACAAAGAAAATACGTAAAGGAAGACGAAAACCTACAACAAGTTAAATAACACCTGATCTAGACTTGGCACAGTCTGGTAATTTTGTATCTCATCTGCCTCAATCCATTTGTATGAAACGTTTTCCCAGTTTAGAGATATTTTTGGTTCTTTGAGCGCAAATAAAAACGGAAAGACAACCCACTGGTGATCTGGGTACTGCGGCGACGATATCGTCATCTCTTTTCCTGTCTTGAGTAGTTTTATTGCGTCATCTTTTGCGCCTATTTCCTCATAAATTTCGATTTTTGCACGTGTCAGCGGCTCTTCGTCTTTTTCGATTATTCCACTTATGCCTGCCCACAGCCCCTTCATCGTCTTTACTTTGTCACTTCGTTTCAGCAAAAGGAATCTGTCGTTGTTTGTTACAAAACAGGTCACTATCTTTGTTGAACGCATGTCATTTTTCGATTGCGTTGATCATAATGTTTAGTTTTTTGTATGACTCTTCCAAATTGGAATTCTTTGCTAGTCCTTCCTGTACTGCACGAATATAGTTTGTGATGTCTTCTGATTTTCCTTCCTGTATGTCTGTGAGGAGTCTTCCAATGTCTTTCCAGAACTCTTCTGCTGCTTTTCTTATTTCAGGGTTGGAGATTATGGTCTCAATTAGCTCGGTTGACTCTGTCATGATGCTTTCTGCAAGAATCTTTTGTATCTTGAATGTGGTTCCAGACATGCGCTCAGTCAGCGAGATCTTGTCGTCCTTTGAAAGTATGTTTGCAAACACTAGATTCACCAGATGAGTAAGCCCAAGTATGATTGCAATCTTTTTGTCGTGCTCTGCTGCATCAATTGTGACAAAGTTTGCTCCCTCGAAAAGCGACTTGACCAGATTCAGTTCTTTTTTTGCATCCTTTATTGGAATTGATATGATGTTTTGTCCTTTGAGTTTTTTGGTGCCAGGACCAAACATCGGATGTATGCACACCGGATTTATCTTTGATGGAATTTTGAGTAATGCTGCGGCAGTCTTTGATTTTTGCGATGAGATCTCGATGAGGTAAGAGCCTCGTTTCATCTCCTTTGCAATTAGCCTGATTATTTCCGGTGTCCTCCTAGTTGGTGTGCATAAAAGCACGATCTCTGCATTTAGAACCGCACCTACAAGCGAGCTTGCCTTTTTGACAGTCTTGTCGGTAATTGGTGTTTCAGAGTCAAATCCGACTACCTCGTAGCCTATGGAGTTGAAGTATTTGACAAACCACTGTCCCATCTTGCCGCCTGCGCCTATTATTGTGATACTTTTCTTCATTTAGATCCCCTTGAGAGCCTCATGGAGTATTTCCATACCTTCCTTTAGTTTCTTTTCGTCTTGGCAGGCAGAGATCCTCACAAAGTTCTTGTAGTTGCCAAATCCCTCACCTGGGGCAACAGCCACGCCGTAATCGAGAAGATTGTTTGCAAATTCAAGACCGTCAAAGTTCTGTTTTCCAACTCTGGCAAAAAGATACATTGCACCATCTGGAACGACAAACTCAAGTCCTGCTTCACGCGACGCTTGAACCAACACATCTAGTCTTGAACGCACACTTTTTGTATTGCCAGTAGTGTCGGCCTCAAGTGCCTTAAGTGCGGCATATTGGATAGGCTCGGCAACATTTGTGATGCAGAGGGCCTGTAGTTTGACCATTTTTTCTATGATTTTTTGGTCAGCAATTGTGTATCCTATTCTGAACCCCGTCATGGCGTGTGATTTGGAAAACGATTGTGTTATGATGCTTTTTTGATAGTTGTTGGTAAGAACGCTCTTCCATGGTCCAAATGCATACTCTGAATAAATCTCATCGCTTAGCACATACAAGTCGTGTTGTTGCGCAAGCTCAACTATTTTGTCTTGTAGTTGTAGAGATAGTACTTTTCCTGTCGGGTTGTTGGGATAATTCAGAACAATCATTTTTGTGTTGTAGTTTATGGTTTGCTCAATCTGTGATACTGATGGTTCCCAACTACTTTCAAGAGTAGTGTGAATCGTCCTTACCTTTACTCCAGCGTTTATCGCACAATCCCTATATGCAGGCCATGCTGGCTCTATTATGATTATCTCGTCTCCAGGATTCAGTAGTGTCGTTATTGCAAGGTATATTGAGAATCTTCCTCCTGGCGAGACGAGAATGTTTTCTGATTTTATCTCAGATGCGAATTTCTTTGAGGCATGTTTTGCTAGCGCGTCCCTCAACTGTGGCATTCCATGCGCTGGACCATATCTTACAAATCCTTTTTCATATGCATCACTGAGTGCGTTTTTGAGCACCTTTGGTGGCATAAAGTCAGGTTCTCCTACCTCCATGTGGATGATCTTTTTTCCCTGTCGCTCTAGATTTTTTGCCTTCAAAAACATAGTGAGGTGTGTTTGCTTGCTGTCTGTCTGTACCTTGACTGATTCATTTAGAAGAAAGTTAAGGAACTTTTTGCCAATTGACTCATCAAGGTCAATCTGATTGCACAGCTTGCTTACCTCTTTTCGTAGTTGTTCTTCTCTTGTCTCATCAAAAATGCCAAGGCCGCTACTTTTCTTTAGCTCTCCTATTTGCTTTGAAATCTCTGTTCGCTCCTTGAGCAGTTTGATCATCTGAAGCGTTATCTCATCTATTTTGTTTCGCAGTTGGTCTATGTTGGACATTTTACAGTACAGGTTTGATGAACCCGCTCATGATTGCGTGATCTGCAAGCACCAGTGAAACAAGCGAGTCTACCACCGGCGGAGCCCGCGGTACCACGCATGGGTCATGCCTTCCCTGTACCTGCAACGTAACTGCTTTTTTAGTTTTGATGTCTACTGTATTTTGTTTTTTTGCAATTGATGATGCGGGTTTGAATGCCACCCTCATGACTATAGGCATGCCGTTTGAGAGTCCGCCAAGAATTCCTCCCGCGTTGTTAGTTTTTGTTATCACTTTGCCATTTTTGATTACATATGGATCGTTATTCTGAGAACCAAACAGTTCTGAGCCGGCAAATCCTGAGCCAAACTCTACTCCTTTGACAGAGGGAATCGAGTAGATTGCCTTGCTTATGTCCGACTCTAATGAGCCAAATATTGGCTCGCCTAACCCCACAGGAAGATTGACTGTGGTTGATTCTATTACGCCGCCAAGCGAGTCCCCGCTTTTTCTTGCAGCCAAGATCGCATGCCGCATCTTTTCTGCCGTGTTCTTGTTTGGACACCTCACCTCATTTTCATAAATGTGGTTCTTCATTTTCAGCTCGAATTTTTCCTTCATTGTGATTTTGCCAATTTTGATTGTATATGAGTGGGTCTCTATACCCAGTGTCACCTGTAGAAGCTTCCTTGCTATTGCGCCACCCATGACATGTGTTGCGGTGAGCCGCCCAGAGAACCTTCCGCCACCCCTGTAGTCGTTGAACATATGATATTTTACAAGTGCTGGAAAGTCAGAATGCCCAGGCCTCATCTTGGTGACAAGGTCGTTGTAGGCTCGCGAGTCTTGGTCCTTGTTCCAGATTATCATCGCAATTGGTGCGCCTGTTGTAAATCCCCTAAAGACACCAGAGAGAATCTCTACTTGGTCGCTTTCCTTTCTTTGTGTGGAGACAAGCGATTGACCGGGTTTTCTTTGATCAAGCATTTTTTGTATGTCTTTTTCTTGCAGCTCAAGGCCTGCAGGGCACCCGTCTAACACTGCACCGACACACTTGCCATGACTTTCACCAAAGCTTGTTAAAACTAGTCTTTGTCCAATTGAGCTTCCAGGCATCAAGTAAAAACCAACATGCGACGCTTATAACTTATTTCGTTGAGATTTTTGCTCCGACTCTTCTCATATCTTCAATAAAGCTTGGATAAGAGACATCTACCGATTCAGGATCCGAGACGGTACAGTTACCTACATACATTGATGCAATACAAAACGCCATGAACAGTCGGTGGTCTTCATGTGAGTCAAGTGAGGCGCCGTGTAGCTCCCTTGGTGGATTCAGGATCATGCCGTCTTCTTTTTCTTGTATTTGCAATCCGAGTTTTTGGAGCTCACATGCAAGGACTGCAATTCTGTCAGTCTCTTTGAAGCGTGCGTGCTTTACATTATACAGTTCAAGTGGCGACTCGCACTTTAGTGCCAAAATAGAAAGCGGTGGTAGTAGGTCAGGCGTATCTGCCAAGTCGAATTTGCCGCCAACTAGCTTTTCTGGAGTCTTTACCTTTATTGCGTTATTATTTAACGAGACATCTACGCCGAGCTTTCCAAGTATGTCAATTATTGCTTCGTCACCTTGTGCAAGGTCCCCAATTGAGACCTTGACAGTCAGGTTCGAGCCCACCAAGACGGCTGCAGACAGCAATAGTGCAACGCTGGAAAAATCCGATGGAATCGTTATCGTAGTGTGTTTGTATTGTTGTGGCAGTATTGTGTATTTTTTGTATGGAACTACTTGCTGAACTTCCACTCCAAACTTTTTCATTGTAGAGATCGTTGCATCAAGATATGGCTTTGAGACAAGCTCAGAACTGATATTTATCGTGATTCCCCTTTCCATCAAAGGTCCTGCGATAAACAAAGCAGAAATGAACTGGCTTGATACATTTCCCTGAATTGTTATTTCGCCACCCTTTATTGGTCCTATTATCGTGAGTGGCGGCTTGCCGTCATTTGACGAACATTTTGCGCCAAGTGATTCCAGTGCATCCAAAAGTGGTTTCATTGGTCTTTTTTTTAGACTCTCATCGCCGGTGAGGACTGTCTTTGCTTGCCTCAAGGATGAGATTGCCGCAGCAATTCGAATCGTTGTGCCAGAGTTTGACGCATCAAGCATGAGGTCTGTCTCATCAAATTTGTCGATCCCTTTTACTTTGAGAGTGCTCCCCGCCTCTTGAATCTCGGCTCCAAGGCTTTTACAGATCTCAATTGTCGCGTTTGTGTCTCGTGAGCGAAGGGCGTTTTTTATTAGGCTCTTTCCGTTCACCAATGACGCCAAAAATATTGCTCTGTGCGTGTAGCTCTTGTTAGATGGACAGTTAATTATTCCACTTAGCTTTGATTGTTCTACCTTACAGTTCATACACATCTGCCTTTTTGTTGTTCACCGCTGCTGTGATCACTTTGCCTTCAAGATCTGAGAAGACCCTCCTTATGTTTGGGATGTTGTTCTTTTTTGCCACTGCCGCGATTGCAGGGCCGTTTCCTGATACTGACGCTCCAAGTGCACCGCACTCAACAAGCCGCAATATTATTTGAGGATTAGAATTTAGAATGTGTGATGTTGCAAGACCGTTTAGCACCATTGCGCTCCAGTACTCTCCTTCCTTTGCGAATTCCCACGCTCGCTCAAAGACACTAGGTAGGTTTCTTAGTTTTTTGATGTTACCACGCTTCCTTGATTTTGGAATGAATATTACTACGCCCAAGTCGGTCGGCGTTTTTTGCATCTTGATTATTTTGCGCAGTTTGTTGTCTGTGACTATGGTTCCACCGAAATAACAAGCGCATGCGTCGTCAAATGCACCAGTCATACTCACTTTTGTTGCAAGGGAAGCATCTATTCCTGCCTCCAAAACGTCTGCGTCTGAATAACGTGTTTTGAAGACTTTGTGGCATGCAAGTGACACCACCGTCGATATTGCACTTGAACTCTTAAGCCCATAACCAGTAGGTATTTCTGAATTAATGTTTAGCTCAATTTTGTTTTTTTCTAGATCTCTTTTTGGTACAGAAAGTTCAATTACTTTGTTTATGAGCCGTGAGCTTAGATTTCTGTTTTCCGACTCCACAGATATTCCGTGGCCGTCAGAGATTCGCAATACTGCTTCCACTTTGGAGTCGATTCCAAGTGTTGCGCCCTTCCAGGTAGCTATTGCGTTAACAATAGAGATGGCTCCATGTACTGTTGCTTTTACCCGCATTCAGAATCCTCCAAGCAGAACTTTTTTCATCGCATCGTATGGTGCAGGTATCTTGTGCCATATCTCAAATGCAATACAAGCTTGTCCTAAGAGCATCTCGTAGCCATATATTACGGCGGCAGAATTTTTTTTGCTCTGCATAATTAGATCTGTGTTCATTGGCATGTAGACAATATCGTACACTATATGCTCTGAACTTATCATATCAGTTGGAATTGGGCTTGGCTCACCTCTTAGTCCTGCAGACGTGGCATTAACTACGAATTTGCATTTTGGCACTACGTCTGCTGCGTTGGAAAGCAGCACGGCGTCCGACTCGAGCCCAAGACGTGAGGCAAACTTGGCTAGAACCTCTGCTTTTTGCAGAGTTCTGTTGGCAATTGTGATCTTTTGCGCCTTTTCTTTTGCAAAGCCTGCAACAATTGCTCTCGCTGCCCCACCTGCCCCAAGCAGTAATACAGTTTGTCCGGAAATTGGAATCTTTCTTTTCTTTATTGGCTCCAAAAATCCATCCATATCAGTGTTATATCCAATGAGTTTGCCGTCATCATTTGTTACAGTGTTTGTTGCGCCAATTGTTTTGCATTCCTGACTTGACTCATCCAAAAACTTCATCATCTCTATTTTGTGTGGTATGGTTACATTAAATCCCGAGATCTTTATTCTTTTTAGCGATTCTATTCCTGCCTCTAGCTCGCCCCTTGGAATACGATATGCTATGTAAGTACAATCAAGTCCTGTAGCCTTAAAGGCCGCATTGTGAATGCTGGGAGAAAGCGAATGATCTATTGGATCTCCAATCACTGCGTATGTTTTAGTCATCTTTATTTTTGCAAAGCAAGGAGCGATTTAACTTCATCTACACTGAACTGGCCTGGTGCAACAGGCTTGCCAAGCGAGACATACGTATATGGGCTTCCAAGATTCATGCAAAGCAACCTAGAGGCTCTTCCATAATCACCCATCGCAAACGCAATCAGATTTGGATCTTGCTTTCTGTATAGCGATAGGATGGTGGCAGTATCTCTGATTGAGTTTGCAGTCGTAACTATTTTCACATAATGTGAGAACTTTCGCATCTTGCCAAGTTTTTGCAGCAAGGTAGCCACATTGGGAGTCTTCTTAAAGTCGTGCCACGACACCAAGATCTTTGTGCCAGTTTTTTTTACATACTTGAGCAATGTCTTGTTTTTGGACAGTGTAGAAAACTCGATGTCAATTAGGTACGGATTGTATTCTGCAATCAGCTTTAGAATCGAGATGCGTTCTTTTTCTGTTCCAGAAAACTTGCCACCTTCTGACTTTGGACGTAGTGTGCACACGCACCTTTTATGATGTTTCTTTGTTTTTTCAAGCACTTCTGGAATGTCAGCCGGCTTGAGAAAATCTAGTCGAAGTTCTGCATAGTCTGATTTTTTTAGCGCCCTAAGCAGTGTCGAAGTCATTTTTGATGGGCTCGATTCTGCTACACTGACGCACGTCTTGTATGCCATCTATTTTTCTAAAATGTATTCGTCTGAGACTTCCATGCCAAAATGTCTTCCAGTCGCAGATTTTGCATATACAAGTACCGTATCGCCTTTTTTGAGATGAGTGACTGATACCAAGTGGCCACCAGGTCTGACAAATCTGATTGTTTCAGCATCCTGTGCAATTATTCCGCCAATTTCGTCTCCTGTCTGGGCTTTTATCATCAACATAGGTCTTCTCTCTATTTTCGATCGTCCGACTGTTGCTCTTCGTGCCTTTCCTTTAGAATCCACTACAAGCACCTCGGTGCCAGTCTCTAGCTCAGAAAGATACTTTGTGGTACCATCAGGAGAAAGTGTGTAACAGTGGACCGCTCCTGCATTCACTCTGAACGGCCGTGGGGAAGTAAATGAAGAGCCGACAGACTCGTTGTGAACCAAAAACAAAAAGTTTGATCTGCTTCCAATGAGCATCCCCTCTCCTTTGTGTAACATGGATGCCGTATCGACACATACTCGTTCGCCGTCGCCTACCTCCTTGATATCGACTATCTTTGCTTCCCTCAGCTCAAACTTGCTGCTGCCAAGGTACACCATTGCTTCCTTTACCTCAGAAATCGAGCTTGCTTCAAAGATGACTCTGTCTACACCAATCTCTAAGATAGAAAACATCTTTCGTACCTCCTCTGGAGTCCTAGCTAGCGCAAAGATCTCAGTGTGCATTTTGTGCAGTTTGGCTATGATGTTCTCAAGTGGAATTATCTTCCAGTCCTTTACCTCAATTATTACAAAATCAAGCCCTTTTTTTGCTTCAGTGAAGATCTTCTCAATGTCTGCGTTTGAAAGCACCTTGAATCTCTTGCCTACCTTTTTGCCCTTTGGTCTTGGACCATCCTTTTCCAGTATGACATACTTGGCGCTTGGAGATTGGTATATCGTGGACAGCTTCGATTTTGTCCCAATCAATTTTGGATCCACATAAACCGTCTTGATCCCTTCGTTTTCCAACCCCATCAGAAATTTTGCAAGCTGCAACTTGGAGACTTTGGGCAGAATTATTAAATCTCTATTTTTTTCCAATTTTCTTCTCTGCTTCTTTTGCTGATTCCTTTCTGAATATTATTCCTGCCAGTGCTTCGACCATTTGGTCTGGATGTTTGTGTGCAAATATGTTACGACCATAAGTTACACCCTTTGCTCCTGCCTTCATTGCATCTTCTGTCATCTGCAGAATGTCTGCGTCAGTTTTTGCTTTGGGGCCGCCCGCAATCACCACTGGAACTGGTGTGCTCTTTACAATTTTGGCAAACGAGTCAATATCTCCCGTATACAATGTCTTTACAATGTCTGCACCGAGTTCTGCGCCTATTCTTGCCACATGGCCTACTATTTCAGGATCGTGTGGATTCTTGATGTTCTCTCCGCGAGGATACATCATTGCAAGCAGAGGCATGTTCCATTTGTGGCACTCATCAGATATCTTGCCGAGCTGTTCGAGCATTTCAGGTTCTTCCTTTCCGCCAACGTTGATGTGGAGTGAGACGCCGTCTGCGCCGAGTCGCAATGCTTCCTCGACACTACCACTTAACATCTTTCTGTTTGGAGACATTGAAAGCGATGTACTTGCAGAAAAATGAACCAATACACCGACTCTGGAGGGTTTTGGTAATGATTTAAGAATTCCTTTGTTAATTATGACGCTTGTGAGACCTCTAGTTTCACATTGTTGAATTATTGCTGCAGGGCTTGAGAGGCCTTCGATTGGACCACTAGATATTCCATGATCCATTGGTATGCAGAGCATCTTGCCCTTGCGGAGTATTCGGTCCATTCGGATTTGAAGGCCTGTGACCATAAGCGATCTGCTCTAGATACCCCTATTAAAATTAAGGCTCGTAGCAAGATTATTCAGTCTTGTAGTCATCCGACAAAATTATGCATACAAAAATTCCTTTGCCTGAAACGACGTTTGCGTTGTGTCTTACGCCCTTTGGAATGAAGACCGTAGACGGTGAGGAGACACGATAGAGTTCATTATCAAGCTGAATCTTGTAGGTAAGCTTACCGCTTTCTGATAGTATGAGATTGATTTCATCGCAATCATGTTTGTGCAAAAAGCTGTATTGTGGAAACTTTTTTTTCGAGTCAACAAAGTGGACCGCGACATGTGTGTTGGATTTTGGAACCAATTTTTTGCTCAACATAGATAGACGTTTGATTGGTGCTTTGCCGTGAAAAGGAATTTTTAACAATGGTTCAGCAACACCTTTTTTGATGAATTTTCTGTATCGCTGCATAAACTAAGATCGATTTGTCGCCTTAAAAGGCCTGTCACAAGGATGTGTGAAATATTATGTATAGAGTCATCAAAGAAATAAGTTAATTCGTCGTATTAGAGATTGTGCAAGTGGACAGAACGTCTGAGTGGTTTGTTCCAAAGTTCGGCCCAAGGTGGTTTAGAATTTGTATTGGAATGTTGTTTTTGCCATATACTGGAATCATCGTGTCTTTTGCGGCGTGGGGCTCTCTTGCAGGGCCATTTGAGCTTGAGCGATTAGGCGCCATTTGTTTGATTTACTTTTTGGCCCTTGGGGTGTCTGCACATTGCCTTGATGCAATAGGCGGTAAGACTAGACCGTGGGGTGAGCTACCAAAACGACTCGTACTTGCGGTCTCACTTTCAGCTTTATCTGTTGCCTTTGCAATCGGTCTGTACTATGCTTTTTTGGATTCACCTCTTTTATTTCCAATCGGAATCATCGAGGGATTTTTCCTATTTGCATACAATCTTGAATTGTTTGGCGGCAGATTCCACAACAACATATCTGTGTTGGTTTCGTGGGCAGTGTTGCCTATTTTTGCAGGTTCTGCGATTCAAACAAACACAATATCTTATGAGGCAATTTTGCTTTCCATACCATCTTGTGTTCTTACCTACATCCTGATAACAAACTCAAGAAAATACAAAGAAATGAAAAAAACAGGTGCAGATCCAAGACTTATACACAAAAAGGAAATGGTGCTCAAGATACTCAGCCTCGGAATAATTTGTGGCACTGCAATCTTTTTTGTTGCGAGATTATAAAATCAATTTGTACTGCCAACTATCATTGCGGCAGTATTCCATGTAAATGACTGCACTCTGACAGCAAGGCCATTATTTCTCATTTCCTTGCTGTAATCGCTTAACCATGTACTTGATCTAATTAGTTTTGGCAAACTGACAAATGCGTCACGCCAACTTGGTATGAACACTCCGACACCGCGCAACAGCACAAAGTAAGACTGCCAAAGACTCGACACTGCTTTGTTTTTTGGATATGTAAAGTCGTGAAAAACTATCATCCCTTGTTGTTTTAGGTGTTTCATGCACATTCCAACTAAGGTTTTTGCATCGCAGTATTTTGGAATGTAAGACGACACGATGCAATCAAACTTCTCATCCAAGCGCAGCTGCTCTGCATCTTGATGAATGTATTTTATATTTTTGTATCGTAATGAATTCTTTTTTGCTACATCAAGGTAGTTTGCAGACACATCGACACCTATTATCTTTGAGTGCGGAAATTTGTCTGCAAACATTCTTGTCAAAATACCAGTGCCGCAACCAAGATCCAAAATCGAGTCGCTGTTTGTGATTTGATTTATTATTTCATTTTTCCATAATCGATCTTTGCTAAAAGTTGTCCAGAATGCAATCTGTTCGTACGTTGCCGCAGTCTTGCCAAAAAATTTAGGCACTAGATTTTTTGGAGTCTCTTGTATCAACTCAATGTAATTAGCTTCAAAGTGATTTAAAGTGAACCACTCTAAATTTGAGATGAAGCGACAGTCAAGGAATAAATACTATGGAAAAACCATCAAACACAAATTGAGCCAAATCACTGAACAGATTCATCGCAGCGATATTGGCGATATTTTAGAAAACTCTCTTTCTGGCAAGAGACCAACAAAAAGTGACATACTCAGGCTACTCAGCTCAGAGGACATTCATCTCATGGGTTTAGTTGCAGGCCACATCACGCAGAAACGATTCGGCAAAAAAGCTTCCTTTGTTAACAATATCATCCTAAATTACACAAATGTTTGTATAACAGACTGCAAGTTCTGCGCCTTTTATCGTTCTCCAGGACACAATGAATCATACACGCTGACACTGGCACAGATTGAGGCCAGAGTCAAAACAGCTTTAGAGATGTTTCAGATAAGGCAGGCACTCATCCAAGGAGGACACAATCCAAATCTTGGAATCGAATACTATGAAGATGCATTTAGAATGATTCGCAAAAAATATCCCCAAGTGGGAGTCCACGGTTTGTCTGCATCAGAGATAGACATGATTGCAAGGGTGGAAAAGACATCTACCAAAGAGGTTCTCATGCGACTCAAAGATGCTGGCCTCCAATCCATCCCAGGCGCAGGGGCTGAGATCTTGGTCGACTCTATCAAAGATATCATATCACCAAAAAAGATCTCAAGTGACGAATGGCTCAGAATCATGGAGGAGGCACACCAAATAGGACTTCCTGCATCTGCCACTATGATGTATGGTCACGTTGAGACCATAAATGATATGGCAGAACACTTTGAGAAAATTGTAAAACTTCAGGAGAAAACAGGTGGCTTTATGGCATTCATTCCGTGGAGTTTTGAGCCAAACAATACTTTACTACAACGTCAAAACCACACCATGTTTGGAGTTGGCGGCATGCAGCTACTCAAGATGATTGCAATATCCAGACTTGTCTTTGATGGCCTAATTGATCACATTCAATCATCGTGGCTCACAAACGGTGTCGGCATGGCCCAGATTGCGTTGCAATATGGCGCAGATGACTTTGGTGGTACACTCATAGGTGAAGAGGTGGTTTCGTGTACTGGTGCTCGCTCTACTGAGCTTACAGGTCAAAAAATAATCGATGCCATTCACCAAATAGGATATCAAGTAGAAGAGCGTGATAACTTTTACAATCCAGTCAGGATGCATTAAATACCATAACTTGTCCACCTAGAATCGACAAGCTTCTTTGTAGCCTCGTCAACTTCGACTTTTTCTTGGATTTCGCGCTCAAAGCCCTCTTCTTTTGTCTTTTGTGTGGCATCGATTCCAAGCTTGGAGCCCAAGTTGACTAATGGTGACGCAGGATCCAGAGTATCGGTAGGTGTATTGTTGATGATCATAGTGTCCCTAGCAGGGTCTGCTCGCGTAGTAATTGCCCATATGACATCATTTATGTCGTGCACGTTGACATCGTCGTCCACTACGACAAAGATCTTTGTGAGTGCAAGCTGACCAAGGCCCCATAGGCCCATCATGACTTTTTTTGCCTGACCTGGATACCTCTTCTTTATTGAGATGATTGCCATACCTTGGAACCAACCTGTTGGTGGCATTGCAAAATCAACTACCTCTGGCTGAAACATCCTAATTAATGGTAAAAAAGATCTTTCAATTACTTTGCCAATGTAGGCGTCCTCAAGAATTGGTTTGCCGACAATGGTGGTAAGGTAGATCGGCTTTTGCCTTCGCATCATTCCAGTTAGCGTAAATGTTGGATATGGCTCCTTTGGTGTGTAGTAGCCTGTATGATCACCGAACGGACCTTCATCTCTTATGTCTGAAGGGTCAACGTATCCTTCCAAAACAATTTCTGCATTTGCAGGAACTTCCAAATCAACAGTCTTGCACTTTACTGTCTTGATTCCTTTTTGTCTTGTGATTCCTGCAAACAAATACTTGTCAAGGCCCTCAGGTACTGGTGCTACTGCTGAAAATACAGTGGCAGGATCTCCGCCAATTATTATTGCCACCTCGATTTTTTTTCCTTTTTCTTTTGAGATGTCATGGTGGTGGGCACCGCGTTTGTGTTTTTGCCAGTGCATCAATGCATGCTTTCCATCAAGTACTTGCATCCTGTACACGCCAAGATTTCTCACTCCAGTTTCTGGGTGTTTTGTGGCTACAAGGCCGAATGTGATAAATCGTCCTGCATCTTTGTGCCATGTCTTAAGAATCGGAAGCTTGTCAAATGATGGCGAGTCTTCAAAGACCTCAGTGACTGGACCACTTTTTTCGAGTTTGGGAAAAACATCACCCATCTTTGAGAGTTCAGGAAGTTTTTTTATTTTGTTTAGAAATCCAGATGGTATTTCCATTTTTGTCATATCTACAATTCTCTGGCCAATCTCTGTAAAGTCGTCTGTCTCAAGACCTATCTGCAATCTTTTCATTGAACCAAATGCGTTGCCCAACACAGGCATCTCAAAATTTTTTACATTTTCAAAAAGAATTGCAGGCCCATTTGCATACATTGTTCTTCGCAATATCTCTGCTATTTCCAAGTCAGCATCGACTTGGGTCTTGACTCGCCTGAGCTGTCCTGCGTCCTCTAGTGCGTTGATGAATTCGCCGGTGTCTTCGATTGGCACATCTGCAGTTTTGAGCAGATGTTGTATAAAGCTTGACTGAATTACAACCATATTGGAAATAAAGGCATTTTAATCAGCAGAGCCGTATTCAAGTTGTTTGAGTGATCAAAAATGCGTTGTGTGTAAAGGTAAGGGAACAATAGAACTTCTCGGCACTCAGTGCCCCTTTTGTAACGGCACTGGTGAATACAACAAGACCGGTGAAAGTTACCTTAAATCACATATTTGCCAGTGCATATTTTTGGATAGAAAGACGTGTCCGCTGTGTGGCAAAAAATGTCATCACGATACTCCAAACAAACCAAAGATCCTAATTGGACCCATTTAGATTGGCGGTAGCTCGTTTTTCTTTCCGTGTCCACCCGAGCCGAACTTGCAGTAAAAGCAAAGGTCAGACTGCATGTGTGTTAGCTTTTCAAGCTGAATGGCTCCTATCTTCAATGCAATTTTTGTGAGAATCTTGTACTTGAGAGGCATTGCCGGGATCACCTCATCCATGTAGACACGATAGTGCTCTGGACAAAATTTGAGTGTGACCTTCGTTGGTTCCTTGCTTGTCTGATTCACAGTCTTTGCAAAATTGATCTGCTCGCGGATGTACTCGTGTTTTGGGCACGGACAATCCTTTCCGCCTGGATGCTTGTAAGCAGGTGTGTTCCTCCAGTCAAACCCTGGGTATTCTCGCTCAAAGTCATCCATTGTATGGTATAGTTCGTTGGTTCTATTAAATTTGATCCAGAATCAGATCAGAGATTTACCCAAATGTAAATAAACCCCGCTCAGTTGAGAAGGCTAGATGTCAAGTCCTAAACTAACAAAGAAAGACTTGGAAGCAAAGATTGCTGAATTGGAAGAAAAACTAGCAAAATTATCTAGTCAACTTGAATCACGACCTCAAACGACGACAGCACCGCCTCCACCGGCACCAAAGCCACAGACACAGGCACCGCCTCCACCAAAACCGCAAACAGCACCACCTCCAAAGCCACAGACACAGGCACCGCCTCCACCGGCACCAAAGCCACAAGAGGCAGAACAGATTGCTGTCTGGGAGCAGTGGAGAAACGCCCCAATGTCGGATTTCCACACATACAGGACAAAGGTGACAGGTTACTCGCCGGCACCAAACAGATACTACGCTTCAAAGCGATTGGGACATGCAAAAGTCGATGTGCCAACATCTGATTGGAACTTGCAAAAGACAAAGGTACCTGGATACACACAACCATCAAACAAGTACTTTGCAACAAGAGAGAAGCTGGCATACCATCCAAGAGACAAATACTTTGCAGGGTATGGCCTCAAAGCAGGCACTGCACTAACAACGACGGCACCTCCGCCAAAGCTACAGACACCACCTCCACCACCTCCACCACCAAAAGGTACACTGCCAGCAGGATACGCCCAAACTGCGTCTACTGGCGGACAGAAATCAAGAAAGGAACAACTTGAAGAATATGAAAAACAATACCTTGAACGAGTGCAACAGCAACAACAAGCTAAAGCAGCACCGCCTCCACCACCGCAACCAAGTGGTGCAACGAGAGGCTCATTGCCAGCAGGATTCAAACCACAAACACAGACACCCCCACCGCAACCAAAACCAAACCCAACCAGAGGCTCAATGCCACAGGGATGGAAACCATCCTAGACCTTTTCTTTCTTTTCTAATTTTTCAAAGCTTGTAGTACTTCGTCAGCGTGGCCTTTTGGTTTGACGCTTGGAAACGCTTTGAAGATTTTACCTTTTTCGTCTACCAAAAACGTACTTCTTATTACACCCATGTACTCTTTTCCCATGAATTGTTTTTTTCCCCAGACTCCGAACTTTTTGCACACCTCAGAATCTGGATCCGAGAGCAAAACGTAAGGGATCCCCATTTTGTCGACGAACTTTTTGTGCGATTCAACGTCATCTGTGCTTATACCAATTATTTCCACACCAATTTTTTTGAATTTCTTGTACTCTTTTGTGAATTCGTCTGCCTCCATAGTGCAGCCAGGGGTGAAATCCCTTGGATAAAAATAAACAACGAATTTTTTGCCCTTAAAATCTGATGACTTGATCGTTTTGCCATTTGCGTCTTGTAGCTCGAATTTAGGAATTGGATCGCCTTCTTGAAGCATAAAGTTTGTCCGCCTTCTTCCTAAATTAATTATTTTTGCCTTAGATCATTCCTACCTCATGTAAAGTAACAAGACCGTTGTCTCCGATTATTTCCTTGATTTGAGGGAGTATGGATTCAAGTTTTTTTAACTCATCCACCACCTCTATTACAAGTGGCATATTGACTGTGATGCCTTCTATTTGAAAATTCGATTTTCCGCGTTTTCCAAATCCACTAACTCCAGTCCATGCCGTAGCACCAGAGATCTTGCCTTTTTTGAGAATATCCAAAATTACATTGTGAGTTCTTTTGCCTTTTATGGTGTCATTTTTCTTTATTCTTATGGTAAGGCACATCATTTTCATTGTTTTCATTTGAGACCGCCTTCCAGAATTACACTCATCAATGTCCTTCCTCCAATTATTGCACCAATAGATAATCCAACGTTTGCAAGTATATTGATTGCCATCATACCATACTGTTTGTTATCTACAAGATTTGTTGTTTCAAGTGCAAATGAAGACATTGTAGTTAATGAGCCGCAAAAACCTACTGAAGCAAATACCACATATTTGGAATCAAGACCCCATTGTTGTGACAAAATCAGAAAAAGGCCGAGAATGAAGCTTCCAATCACATTGACTAGTAGAACATTTACTTGAAGTGTACCAATTAGTAATGGGGATTCTGTGATTCTATATCTTAGGAAGGTGCCGGCCATTCCGCCTATTGCCAAAAGCATTATTTCTAGTCCTTTCATTGTCTACCACATTTTGTTTATTGATTTTTGGTAGACATTATCAGCGTCAATTGACGCAGTTTAGGAGGTTGTCCACGGTTAATGTCATAACCGTAATTAGATAAGTTGTGTAGGTTTACTTAAATCTTTCATAGCTTTTTAGAATACGATTAATGTCATCAACCAAGTTACTAACTTTGGGATATTTTGTTTGATTGTTCAGTATGTCATTTTCTATAGCAGAAAAATAATTCCCAAGTCGTGATATAGTTTTTACTTTTTTTGTGATTGGCAATTTTGACGCATCTATTTTTTCCAGATTATCTGCAATATCGCACAGCTTTATCAGTTTTGATCCAAATGATGCTTTTTTGAGCTGTGTTATGTATTGTGCATCCTGTTGGTTTTTTTCTAGTGAACGATTTTTTGTTAATGATAATACTATGAGCGCGATATTTTTGCCAAATAATTTTTCAAGTTCAGCAAACGAGGTTTCTGTATCTTCTAAAATATCATGCAGCCAAGCAGCACATAAAAGATCTTCATCCACAGTTCCAATGATGCTTAGCTTTGAAACCACCTCACACAAATGCTCTGCTACATTAGTACCGTCTTTTTTGATGTGTCCTTCGTGTTTCTTTAGAGCATAAAGTTGTGCGTGTGTAAGTTTTGGACCAAGTTTTCTCATCAAATATCTACATCACACAGATTAATGAAATCTTGTTGTTGACATAAAATGACTAATCTCCTGTGTGTTTAAGCACCAGTTGCATTTTTTGCCTTGTTGAGCCTCACTTGATTTTAGCTGACCCGCATATTTTATATTCTAATTGACAAAGCTGGTTTTCATGGTAAGTGGAAGATCATGGTTTGCAGAAGCTATAGCGACATTTTGTCTAGTGTTCTTTGGACCATTATCTGTCATAATAGCTGCAGCTGCTTTTGGAACAGGCCTTAGTATTGAAGGTATTTTGCTGATATCGTTTGCACATGGAGCAGCGATTGGTTTAATGGTTTATTCCTTTGGGCATGTTTCTGGTGCACACATCAATCCAGCAGTAACAGTATCCATGATGGTGACAAGAAAAATAAGAATCATAGACGGTATAGGATACATTGTATTTCAGATAATCGGTGCCACTATTGCCGCATTTTCATTAAAGACGATTTTGCCAGAACTTGGTGCAAAAGTAAACTTTGGAACACAAGGTGGTCCAAGTGATCTTTTAAACCACAGCGCAATGTCTGGTTTTGCAGTAGAATTAGTTTTGACATTCTTTCTTGTTACCGTGATTTTCATGACAGCGGTGCACAAAAAGGCACCTGCGGGAATGTATGGTTTAGCAATAGGAGGCATGATATTTTTGATACATCTGGTCGGCGTGCCGTTAACTGGAGCATCTGTAAATCCAGCAAGAACACTTGGTCCTGCGATTGCATCAGGATATTGGGATTTTCACTGGATTTACTGGGCAGGCCCCATCATTGGCGGGATAATTGCAGGGCTTATAATGAACTACATCTTTGTAAAAAAGGCAGAGAGTAGCACATAATCGTTTTACTGCAAACATTTTTTACAAATTTGATTTTAGTTGATTTAGTGGGTCCGTTGCACAGCTTGGATAGTGCGGACGCTTGCGGAGCGTCAGGTCGTGGGTTCGAGTCCCCCCGGATCCGCTAAACCTCTCTCAAAAATTCTTCTCTTGAAATCCTTGCCTGAGAAAGAATGGACTTTAAAGTTCCTTCCTTAATTGGGTCTTGTCGTACTAGCGTGACATATCTTCCGTCTGGATGTACTAGCTGAATGTGACTGCCGCTTTGCCTATCAACTACAAATCCGTGTTTGTGTAATACCTTCAAAACTTCGCGAAAACGGTGGTTTCGTAAACTCAAATCTTAGGTGGTGATTTCCATTATCTTGCTTTTTTCTTTTTTTGCCCTGTCTTTGATATATTCTAAAACCAGATTGATTGCATCTGCCATGTTGGTCTTTAATTCCTCTAGGGTTTCAGCCTGACTAATAGCACCTGGAAGCTCCAAACACTGGCCACTGTATCCGCCCTCTTTTTCCTTGTTTATTATGATGGTGAATTTTCTTGATTTCTGGGATATCTCCATACTTGGTATAATGTTGATATTATAATTAAAGTGTATTTTGTTCGTAATATTGACTTAGAACATATCTACTTTGATTTCAGCTGAAAATCTTGGATTCGGGCAAATTTTTACCCGAGTACCCCCGGATCCGCCATACCCGTATTAGAGTGAGTTGGTTTTTGAATGCATTTTTGGACAAGTCCACAAATTGATAGATGGTGAAGATGACTAGCCATAACCAGAAGGCTAGTAATCCATACCCTAAATTCTAAAAAGATTTGTGAATTATAGTAACTTGAATCATAGAATCCTTTACAAAGTCATTTAGTGTTATTGAAACATTGAAACATGGCGATAAAATATTGCAAGTGCAAGTGTGGTTGTACAAGAACAATCTCTAATTTGTACTACGAAAACTGCATTCATTGCACACTTGGCAAACATATGTAAGGTGTGCTCTTGTATGGAATGCTGTATATTAGATCCACAAATCCAACCAAAAAATCTCTTGCCAGATTATAGCTTTTTATAAGACTCGTAGAGATCGTCAATTAGTTGAGCATCAAACCAACATCCTCTCATGCTTATGGAATTGGAATAATAACCATGATTGTCGGCGTTGCCATTGGTGTTTCGTATTACCAGTTATATTATCTTCCAGAATCCACTGCAAAACCAAGTGTCTCACATGAGATACTAGAACCTGTAGGCGTGACAAAAATCGACATTATCAAAGGCTCCGGCTTGCCAGACCAAAAAGACAACTTTGTGCCAAAGCTTGTTAACATACAGCTTGGAATAGACAACAAAGTAATCTGGACCAACTCCGATGACACTGCGCACACAGTCACCCCAGATCACAGGTTTGCAGACTCGTACTCAGGCGACTTTGGTTCACCTGGAGTCATCAAGCCTGGAGACACATACGAATTCCTCTTTACTGAGGCACATGAAGTTGACTACCACTGCGAACCTCACCCGTGGATGAAGGGTAGACTAGAGATCACAAAACAAAGATTCTAGAATACAAAAAATGATAAAAAATAAAATCACTAAAGAACTACTTTAAGCTTTTAATCCTAAAATCTTCTTTGTGAACGGTGTTTTGGTAGGCATTCGCGACAGTAAACCGGTCTGCCTTCTTTTGGTTGGAAAGGTACCTCTGCTTGCTTGCCACAGTCAGAGCAAGTGCATGGATACATCTTCCTTATTTCTGACATGCTTTGTGCTTCATGCCACTAAATAAGAACCAATCGCATTCTCGGTGCACCAACCTTAAGTACTTAAAGCAGCCAATTTATTGCAGGAGTGATTTTTCTTAACGGAAGTGATATGACACGGAGATAATGGGCAGGGGCCTCAAACAGATAATTCGGGAGACTCCTTGCTACGTTCACTTGTTTGGCAAGTATGCATCCTACAAACTGTTCAACAAGAAAAGTCCGCTGTACGGCTCTGCAGACATCATCAACGTGTGCAACCTCCATTGCACGCACTGTTACTGGTGGCTTAACCGCAAAGAAAACGAAGAGCTTACTGTGGAACAATGGAAGGAGGTAATCGAAAACAAATTCAAAAAGAACCACGTCTTTATCATCACCTTGGTTGGTGGTGAACCGACACTAAGGCCCGATGTAGTGGAGCTTTTTATCAAAGAGTTCCCAAAACGAGTCTGCTTGGTCACAAACGGAACCAAGCCACTAAAGCGATACAAGGACATCTATTTTTACTGGGTCTCAATTGATGGCACCCGTGAGATACACGACAAGATACGCGGTACGGGTGCTTACGACACGACGCGGAAGAATGTCATAGAGTACATCGAAAAAAATGGCGACAATGCGTACAAAGACATCTGGATAACAATGACGATAAACTCTCTAAACTATATGACGGTCAAAGACGTAATCAAAGAGTGGAAAGACTACTCCAATAAGATAGGCTTCCAATTTCACACCCCATTTACAAAGGGAGACCCACTGTGGATGCCTTTTGGCCCACAAAGAACAAAAGTAATTGATGAAATAATCGCACTCAGAGAGGAGCTTGGAGACTACATCATAAATCCGCCAAGCCAGCTCGAACTTATGAAGAAGAATTGGGGCGGAAGCGGAACGACTCCAGTCGACTGCCCTACTTGGGCAATCCTTTCTGTGGATCACATGGGACGAGAGAAGAGGCCATGTTGCATAGGCAGTGCTGAAAAAGAATCGCTCAAGCCAATCTGCGAGGACTGTGGCCTTGGCTGTTATTCTGTGCTTGTAGGCTTTGGCATGAAGGGCTAGCACATTTTTATGCGCAAAACCCAACTCTTATTTTGTTGAATTTCCTATTGGTTTAATGGAAAGCCCTCGGGTCATACCAAACAAGCTTGAAGGAAACATCAACTTTTGGTTGATTACAGCACTTGTGGGGATCGTCTCGGCCTTTCATTTTGGAATCACGACACAACAAAACACACTGACCGATTTTATCACACAACAGTTCATTGAGACGTCTGCCTTTGCGACTGCACTTGCTGCAATCTTTGTTGGCAGTACTTATTCACAAAGTAGGGTTTTTGGTCGCTCCTTTATCATTTTGGGTATAGGTTACTTTTTCATATTTGTTGGCGAAACAATCTACACAATCCAAAATTTTGTCACCCATGAGGATCCGTACCCCTCTGTGGCAGATCCTTTCTTTATGCTCGCGTATCCTTTCATAATAGCTCACATGCTCATCAACATAAGATATTTTGAGCCAGAAATCAAATATAGATCCGTTCTATGGATGGCCTTGCTAGGCTTTGCGATATTTTCTTCGTATTTTTTGCTTTCATTGTCGCAAAGCACTGATCTTAATTTTGAGTTTTACTATGGCCTAGTCTTTGTGGCCCTTCCCTCAATTAGTATTCCCATTACGGTGTACGGTGTCTTGCTGTTTCGTGGAGGAGTGATAGGAAAGGCATGGCTCATCCTGTTGTTTGGAAATCTGTCAAACGCTATTGGCGATGTTTGGTATTACCATCTTGAGACACTCGGACAGTACCAGTTGAATCATCCTGTGAACATTTTTTGGTTTTTTGCATACTGGGTCATAGTCTACGCAATATACAAACACCGAAAATACACAAACCAGATACAAAGCTAGGACGAAAGAATGCTTCCGCCATGAATTGTCACAGTAGCATGCCCTTGCCCCGAATAATGGTAAAATACTGCTCCTGAAGGAATAGGCGGAATCGGCCCGTCAGCTTGTATGTTTGCATGCACGTAAAATTCCACCATGTCTCCAGGTAAAGCATCCACGGTGATTGCTCCATTTATCACAGTCTGAGGGTAGACGTACTTGACTGTCACCCTTGATGACGAGCCAACAGTCTGTGCTGTGTTTTGTACTAGGGGGTTTGTGTTGAGGTAGATCTCCTGCTGCTTGACAAGAACGCCGTTTTTGTAGACGTCGACGTATGCCTTGAGCGGATCACGCGGTACGGGTGGCGGAGGCGGCGGAGGCGGATATCCAAAATGTGCATAATTTTCAATCTCAGACTCTGCTGAGACCGTCGCAGTAAGTGAGGCGACCATTGTTCCCTCCTTTGTCGAAATCACATAAGATGTAGAGCCTGCCGTAGATGAAACAGACGAGACAACTGCATTTTCCTCGTAGCTGGTAATTGTAGATGACGTCGATTCCATAACTTTGAGGCCAGTGCCCCCAAGAACGTTTGCAATTACAGTAATCGTAGGCACCCCGTTGATCTTCATATTGATGTCATGATATCCTGGAATTACTGGAATCCTTATCTTGTCACCTGTGGTATAGTTTCCACCAAGATATCCAAGTGAGAGATGGTTGTCCAAATACACGTCGGTTACTTTGATTTCTCCAACTACCGGAATGCTCACATAAGCGTGTGCTATGTAGATTTTTTCTTCTGGTGTTGGGATATGTATTGTTTGACGATTGATATTGTCAAACACTATAGTACTAAATGGACCTCTATATGACAATGCTGACGGATAGAGGCGCAACATTCCTCCTGTTGAGACATCATTTACGGTAAACTCGGATGCATATACTGTGATTTTGCCGTCATAGTTCGACATTCCAGATACTGCGACCTTGCCATTTTTTTCAATCTGAAATGGTGTGTTTGGTTGGAGATTATCTATTTGAAGCATCGGCGTGCTTTGAGGATCAATAATAAAGCCCCTGATGGATATTGTGCCTCCGTTTGGTTTTGCCACCAAATAGTATTGTTTTGATTGTTCAAACTTAAATGTGGTCTGAAAATTGCCACCAAGCTCGATTTTGTTTTGCATGATTATCTCTTTATCATACACAAAATGTGTCTGGCCTGTGGGAACAGGTGGCGATGTAGGGTAACAGCCATAACACGAATGCCAGCCACTTGATACACTGGCAACCATCCTAACTGAGTTTATTGAGTATGTGGTCGGATTCTGAGTTCCACTCTGTATCGAAAATGGCCAAGATGCCGAGTAATAAAACGAGTTGTAGTTTGACTGCGAGCTGACCATGAGTGGTGGTGAAAACGTCCTAGTGTACGTCCACGATGCGTTGCAGTTATATCCCGCACCGTTTGCATAGCTACAGCCATTTTGTGAGTATACCGGCGTAGGCAGACCACCAGACCAAACCTGATACCCGTACGTCGCATGGTATGGAATGGTAAGATAATCGTACTGCGGATTTGAACCAATATACATGGTGGCACCTGCCGGAACAGTGCCCTCCATAACCAAATTCTCGCCTTGGTAGTCGTTGAGCTTTAGAATCACAGTTCCTGTTCCAGAAATCGTTATTCCGTCTGTGTTGCTGACACTTGAGGAGCCGCCGACACCTCTGCTTTGCGAGTAACCAAGTACATTTGGTGTAGTGCCCCCCACATCTTGAAGAGTCTGCGTTGTGTTGCGGTATGTGAATTTGGTATTAAATTTGGGGATCAGTACTCCAAGGCTTGGCTCAGAGTCAAGTATCTCCGCTGCAAAATTTGTAGTAGACGGTACCACTTTGTACGGCTCTAATGATTCTTGTATTCCAACTATTCCCTGCCCGTAGTTTATCTTTCCTGTGTGTTCTGTCTGAATTATTCTCGAATTAATCCCCATGCCGTTTATCATGGCTTTGCCTCCACCTCCAGATTCTGTAGCATCTAGACTTGTCGAGGCAAAGACGTTTCCAAGATCAGTTATTGCAATAATTTTTCTGTCAGTAAAATCATATTGTGAAAAGTTTTCAGGCCGCACTAGCATCGTTTCGAATGCTCCAAGTATGTAACCTCCAACATTGTGCGCCGAAAAATCTATTTTTTCTTGGAGAATGCCATTTCCATCTAAGACCCTCAACTCCTTTAACGTTGAAGCCATCATTGCATTGTTTGTAAGCTCAAGTGTGTTGTTTTTTATGATGAGTGTAATTTCTTCTGACGCCTTGTCTGTCTGAATCTTCATAGCTTGTTGCGCAGTAAGCGACCAGTTCATATGGTTTGATGACGTCGTAGAAATAGCTGCCAAAGCTATGAGGGCCGATATGCTTACTGCTGCAACAAGATATGGACTGGCCATCACTAACTAACTTGGTGATTTTTTTAAGGTGAAAATGACACAACAGTACGTTTTTTTAACAATTTACCACAATCAGGATGTGACCAGCATTACATTTTATGGTGGAATTAACGAGATTGGTGGAAACAAGTTTCTTGTGGAGGACAAAGGTACACGAATTTTTTTAGATTTTGGAATGCAGATGGGAAAGGCTAGCAGTTTTTACGCAGAGTTTTTACAGCCACGTACATTCAACGGTATGGGCGACTTGTTTGAGTTTGGCCTCCTTCCAAAGCTTGACGGCATTTATCGAATAGACTACTCAAAACACACAGGAAGCGATGATTACAAAAATGAGACAGCCATAGATGCTGTCTTACTGACCCATGCACACATAGACCACGCAGCATACATACACTATCTGAGACCTGAGATCCCAATTTATTGTACAGAAGCCACAAAGCTGATCATGCAGGCGCTGCAGGACACAGGTAGCCACGATGAATATATCACGTACAAAGAAAACTTTCGAATCTACAAAAACAACAAGGGGGAAATTAATAGAGCAAGGGACGACAAAAATCGTCAAGTCGCAAAACGACAGATTCGACTTATGACGCCTTACAAAAAATTCAACATAGATTCAATCGAGGTGGAACCCATACCTGTGGATCACTCTCTTCCGGGTGTTTGCGGTTTTGTTTTGCACACTTCACAAGGTTCTGTGGCATACACGGCTGACCTTCGCTTCCATGGAAGAAGAAAACAAGAAAGCGACGCGTTTGTGGAAAAATGCGCAAACTCTGACGTTGATCACATATTGTGCGAGGGCACCCGAATTGAACATAACTCATCCCCAACTGAATTCGATGTAGAAAAAGACATCAAAGATGTCGTAAACTCGACAAAAAATCTTGTAATAGTATCCTACCCGACTCGAGACTTAGATAGACTACTGTCGTTTTATCTTGCTGCCAAGCAGACAAATCGCACACTGGTAATAGATCTAAAACAGGCCTACCTACTAAAATTATTTGAACAGTCAGAAAAATACAAAGGAGCATATCCAAGCATGAATGACTCAATAATCCGTGTGTATGTGCCTCGCAAATCATGGGGGTTGATAGACAAAGACAGCAAATACTGGACCGACAAGCAGATACTAAACGACTACGACATCTGGGAACGAGAATTTATTGGAAAGGCAAACTCTGTTGATTACAGAGACATTTCATCAAAGCAGCAAGAGTACATGTTTTACTGTAGTGATTTTAAGCTCCAAGAACTAATCGATGTGAGGCCTCAGGAAGGCTCAAGTTACATAAGATCGGCTACTGAGCCATTCGATGACGAAATGAGGTTCGACCACGAAAGAATAAAGCGCTGGCTGGTGCATTTTGGTCTCTTGCGTAAAGATGGTAGCTGGAACGTAACTCATGTCTCAGGGCACGGCTCAAAAGAGCAGATAAGGCACGTCGTCCAAGAAACAAAAGCAAAGAACGTTGTTCCAATTCACACAGTGCACGAGGACTATTTCAAACAGTGGCACCAAAGTGTAAAGACCGTCACAATCAATGAAACCATGACACTCTGAGCAACTTATATCTTGATCAGCTTTTTCGAGTCGTGAGAAAAGAGTTTCTCATATTGCTGCCATTAATCCTACTTGCACCAGCTACTGCTTTTGCACAAATTGAGTTGTGGGTTCCACAGAACATGATCACGTCTGAGACTTACAAGGGATTGGTAGTTTTAGACAGTGCATCGTCTACAGGCAGCATAATTTCGCTTTCAGTCGATGACTCCAACATACTTGTGGTTCCCGAATCCGTATCTGTTCTCCCATACAAGAATCATGGAATTTTTGAAATCAAAGTGTTGCATGAGGGAGCCGTGAAAATATTTGCTGCAAGTAGTGGAAAGTTGTCAAGTGTCCAGACACAGATTCATCCATCGAGTGTCTCGCCAGTTGCGCTTTCCGTTTTGTTTGCAGCAAATAAAACCAAGGCAGATACCATTGTAGGATACGTGTTATCAGTTGATGCAGGAGGATCTCCTGCACCAGTCTCAAAAGACACGCCTGTTACCATGACTACCAATTCGGCCATATCCATAGATGACAAAGTTGTGATCAAAAAAGGTACACATTATGCAAAATTTACTGCAAATGTAATTGGTTCTGGTACGGTTCTTGCTTCTGCTCCTTCATTCACAGCAGGTGAGGCATACATAGAAAAGATTCAAGACCAAGTTATGGTCAGAGTATCTGTTGCACCAGACATCATCATGGAAAACTCCAGGGCTTATTTTTACGTCTGGTTAGAAAAGGATGGAAAACCATTCAAACCATCCCACACGACTCATGCATTTATCTCATCAAGCAATCTCAACTCGGTCAGATTCAACGAGAATCCCCAGATCGGGCAACACGCATTATTGAAAATTCCACTCGTAGATGGAATAGGTTCAGGAACGCTTGTTTCAAGTGAAGCTGGCTCCTCGGTGATTACTGCAGATGTCGAAGGTTTTGGTTCCTCTCAAACAAACGTACTGGTGGGAAGCGTGCTAGTCGATGAGAATTTCAGACCAATAAATGATGAGAGACGAGTCAAGCAGATAGAAAACAAAAAACCAAACATTGCCATGGTATGGGTATATCCAGAAACCACAGATTCTGAGGCCTTTGGAGTCGTGGCACTGTACCACATGAACACGACTAAGAATACATCTACAAAGGTTGATTCCAATGGGACTTCGATTCTCATCACAAACTCCATAAACAGAATAGAGCCGGTACAGATAGACGGAAGGACTGTGACACTGACGTCGGCCTACCTTGTTCACCCAACCATGATTGTGTTATCGGAAAGCAACGAGGTTTTGCTAAAAAGGGGAATAGGTTCCAATCATGCAGTGGAATTCAAGATTGGTGGAAAAACTCATGGTAGTCATATCTTGTCGGTTTCAGGTCCAGGCCTTGAACGCTTTCAGACAACAGTACATGTAAAACAACCATACGTAGAATCATACAGGATCGGACTTGTGTCAATTCCTGCAGTTCCACACTTCAATCAAGACATTGCAATCCTGTCAATCCTTGACTCACAAAATGCATTAGTAGACGTGCAAAAGGAATTTGGAGGCCCCGTAAGAATAACTGTGACTGCAAACTCTAAAGAGGAGATCACCATAAGTAACAAGAACTCTGCCATCTTGTTTGGAAGTCTGGATAGAAAAAGGCAAATTGTCGCAGCTGCTACTGGTATTATTCCATACCAAGGGATGCTGGTACCATGGGGAGTGGCCGACTCGATTAGGCTGGATGCGCCAATCAGGGTTCACGTCGAGGAAGAATTTCCGTATGCAATACATGAGATAGACGCCTACGGAACTCCTTTGCGAAAGATCAATGCTACAACAATTTCAACCACGCCAGGCTTGATGACATCTGGGATGCCGATGATAAATCAGGTAGGCGTAGAAAGCCTCGCAGTTCTCTCAAAGTTTGGAGCAGACGCACATAAGATAGAGTCTTTTGCCAATCATATGTCTCTCCAACTAGTTCCGCGCGGCATCACAAACCGTGTAAACACAAGCTTTGAGCTTTTAGTAGAAAGTGACGTAAATGATGCCCAGATTACAATTGAATCTCCTTTTCCATACGAAAAGATCAGTGAAAATACATATTCCATAACACCGGACAGACAAGGTCTCCACAACTTGACAGTAACTGCATTGAAGAGTGGCTACCTGCCGGCAAAAAGTATCCTTCAAATCTTTGCAGAAAACCTATTTACCATATCCTTTGAGGCTGTCGGAACTGATGGAAATGAATTACATGTAGACAGCAAGCTTGTCACCTCCGAGATTTCAAAAAGCTTTGCGACCCCCCATATGCAAGAGCTAAGACCGCAGTTTGTGAGTGTCAAATTTCCAAACACATTTGAGGTCGGAACAGACGGATATCAATTACAGCACATCGAATTTGACGGCCGAATAGCAAACTCCGATACCATATCGTCTATGTACATTGACTCCGATACCAACATACTGGCACTATACCAACGTATGATCAGGATCAATGTGGAAAATGCCATTGGGAGCGGTTTTTACCCATATGGGAGTACTGTGACTTTGAGTGTGCCTCCAAAAGACAAGGTATTGTTTTTTGTCAGGGAGGTATTTGATCACTGGATTGGCCTTCCACATAATTCGGACACCGTGACACTTAACGCTACTCAGAACATAGATGCAAAAGCAGTGCTGCGAGAAGACTATACTTTCCTAATGCTAAGCCTCGCACTGCCGATTTCAGCTATGATTTACTTTAGATTCGTTTGGAGAAAGGGATTGGATCTTCTATGGTATGCACGTAAGCTTGTCGAATTCACAAGACTTTCAAGAATGCAAAAATTCGTAGACCTAAAAAGCTGTGCGAATAAGGTTTTTCCACATTCAAACACCAAAGACAAGGCTGGATTGGATTCGGAGAGTATGTGATGGTTTTAAACCACCGCACAGTACCGCTAGAATTCTAATAATTCATTTAGTAGATTGCCCGTTTCATTGATGATGAAGAGGATAGGTCTTTTGGGATGTGGCGCGATAGGCACACAGATCGCATTAGCAATAGATGTAGGAAAGATCCCTGCGGAGCTTACACAGATCTATGATTTTGATAAAACAAAATGCGAGCTGCTTGTATCAAAGATTGTAAAAAAGCCCGCCATAGTGAGTAATCCGCATCTTTTGTCATCAGGGCCCGTGGATTTGGTAGTCGAAGCAGCGTCCCAAGAAGCAGTGCGAAATCACGCCTTGAGTGTAATACAGAATCGCAAGGATCTTATGGTGATGAGTGTAGGCGCCCTCCTTGATGAGTCAGTCTTCGAGGTGCTTTTTGATGCGTGCCAAGAGTTCAAAAAAATGATCTATCTTCCCTCAGGGGCAATTGCAGGCCTTGATGCAATTAAATCAGTCAGAGATGAACTCGAGGAAGTTACACTTACCACTACAAAAAACCCAAAGGCCCTAATAGGCGCCAAGTTCTTTGAGACAGCCAAGATGGACATTTCCAGTCTCAAGTCAGCCAAAGTAATTTTTGAGGGCCCAGCAAAGGAGGCAGTCAAGCTCTTTCCGGCAAACATCAATGTTGCTGCACTTCTCAGCTTGGCGGGAATCGGTAGTCAAAAGACTGCAGTCAGAATAGTGGCCGATCCACACACAGAAAAAAACACTCACCACATAGATGCAAAAGGCAGGTTTGGAAAAATTACTATCTGTGTCGAAAACGTACCAGACCCAGCAAACCCAAAGACCAGTAGGCTCGCCACCCTTTCTGCAATAGAATGCCTCAGGCAGGTATGCTCAGAGCACATACGAATAGGTACTTGATATTGGGGTTCTGTCGGGTTATCGAAGGACAGAACCGATATTGGCAAAAATTGCCGTAATCTAGCGGTTGACTGAAAATTACCAATATGATCCCAGTCTTTAAATGATTACCAAAAGCAAGCTTATGATCGTATGCTAACCGAGAAAATCTTGGAGCTAAAAAAGAAAAAGGACGTAGTCATCCTAGCTCACAATTACCAGTTACCTGAGGTGCAAGACGTAGCAGATTTTGTCGGCGACTCTTTGGGGCTTTCAAGACAGGCCGCAAAAACACCCCACAAGACCATTCTGTTTTGCGGAGTACATTTCATGGCAGAGACTGCAGCCATAATTTGTCCAGACAAACGTGTCTTAATACCTGACCTTGCCGCAGGCTGCTCGCTTTCGGATTCGATCACAGTGGATCAGCTCCGTGCATGGAAGAGATCTCACCCCAGTGCGGTGGCTGTTGGCTACGTCAATACAACTGCTGACATAAAAGCAGAATTGGATTATTGTTGTACATCGTCTAATGCTGTAAATGTGATTAAAGCCATCCCAGAAAACAAAGAGATTTTATTTTTGCCAGACATGTTTTTGGGTTCTTATGTCGCACGCGTTACTGGAAGAAAGAACATGCATATCTGGGCAGGCGAATGCCACGTACATGCGGGCATCAGATCTGATGACATTCACAAGTTGTTAGACTCGTATGCAAAGTCTGAGCTTTTGGTTCATCCCGAATGCAGTTGCACGTCGCAGATAATGTACGATGTAGCAGTAGGTGATTACAATAACCGCCAAGTACAGATACTTTCCACCGAGGGCATGATGAACTATGCAAAGCAGGCAGCGGCAAAGACCTTCGTCGTAGCTACAGAGACAGGAATTCTCTACAGGATGCAGCAACAAAATCCAGACAAGATGTTCATTCCTGCTTCACGAGGAGCCGTCTGCCAATACATGAAGATGATAACTCTGGACAAAGTATATGCATCGTTGCTTGAGGACAAGTACGAAGTAAGGGTTTCAAAGCAAACAGCAGACAAAGCAAGGCGTGCCATAGAACGCATGCTCGCAATAAGCTAGTCCACTTCTAAGCTAAAGTCTATTACAGGTGCGGAATTCGTTATTTTCCCAACTGAGATCATGTCAACTCCAGTTCTGGCAAAATCCTTGATGTTTTTGGCACTTATGCCACCTGACGCTTCAAGTTTCACCTTGCTGCGCAGCCCTAGTTTTTGAAGCACAGATATTGTTTTTTGTATCTGGAGCGGTGTGAAATTATCAAGCATGATTATGGTTGCGCCCATCTTTGCTGCAAGTATGGCGTCGTGTTGGTTTTCAACTTCAACTTCGAATTTATTTGACTGTTTCTTTGCCCTGTAAATCAACCGCACAAGTGAACCCTCCGATGCAATGTGATTATCTTTTATCATGATCATATCGGCTAATGTCATACGGTGTTTTTTCCCACCGCCAATCCTGACTGCTTCTTTGTCAAAAAAGCGAAGGCCTGGTGCAGTTTTTCTTGTAGAGTAAAGATTCGTCTTCTTGCTGACGCTCCTGATCTTGCTGACCAGCTCAGAAGTAAGAGTTGCAATTCCGCTCATCCTAGACAACAAATTGAGTGCAGTTCGCTCGCAGCCAAGTACGGACCTTGCAGAGCCGTAAATTCGCATCACTGTTTGGTTTTGTTTTATTTTTGAGCCGTCTTTTTTTAGAAGTCGTACTCTGCAACCCTTCATTGCAAAGATCTCTTTTGCATATGTAGCGCCTGCCATAATTCCTGCCTGCCTTGATACGATTTTTGCAGATATCTTCTTGTTTGTAATTATCTTGGAGGTAATATCACCCGTACCTATATCTTCGTCCAGAAATCTGGCAAGCTCTCTTCTAACATCCATTTAATGGACTAGTCGTGTGCCCAAATAGAACCTTTTCTATAATATCGAAATGAGGTTATGGTAATGTCTGTCTGACGACGTTCTCAAAACTCGTAATGTCGTCCCAGTCAGATCTTATTGGAATTTTAATTGTGAATGTAGAACCTTTGCCTTGAGTACTTGATGCAGTGATTGAACCACCATGCTGTTCTACAATGCTTTTGCAGCTTGACAGTCCAAGACCTGTCCCCACCTGTTTTGTAGTAAATAATGGCTCGAAGATCTTCTCCAGAAGATCGTGTGGAATTCCGACGCCACTGTCAGATATTGTGATTGTAGCTAGGTTTGCCTTGTCATCCCCAGTTATTGTGATTTTGATTATGCCTTCCTTTCTTTCAATTGCCTGAATTGCGTTGATGAGTAAGTTTACGAACACAATTTCCATTTTCTCAGGGTCACAGAAGACTGTGCAGTCATTTAGTGGTGGATGAATTGTGATATTTGTTGGAACATCAATTCTTTCTATTGCGTCTTGTAGTGCCATTGACAGTGAATAATTTTTCTTTTCTAATCGTGGCAGTCTGACATAGTCCATTACGTCTTCTAGCTGATGCGACATTCTGTACACGGCTCTGTCCAAGCGTGACCACTGTTCTCGAGATTTGTTATCAAGTTGATTCTCCAACCTGATTCTTAGAATTTTTGATGTATTTTGAATAACACTAAGCGGATTTCTAAGATCATGTGCAATTCTAGCAGAGAGCTGCCCGATTGCAGACAGTCTTTCCACTTTAAGCAACTCATCTGTCTTTTGCCTGACTTCTTCCTTTAGTTGATCTCGTTGTTGAGACAGAGCTTGTTGTGTTTCTTCCAGTTTTGCCATGTTGTCTTGAAGTTTGATGTTTAGTTCATCTGCCTTTTCCTTCGCAATTTTTAATTCCTTAATCTTGTTTACCAGAAGACGGATTAACTCTTCGTTAGATAGCTCTTTCATGAAAAAGTATGGACTAGTGTCTGACACACTTTTCAAGTCGTCTAAATATTAGTAAGAATTTGTGTGTGTTTTAATCAAACAAATTATTTAAAAGAAAGCATGCGTTTATGCGACCTTCAAGGCGTATTTACCCTTTTCAGTAATGCCCAGAGTTTTTGCAATGTGTGAATTTTGTGGATCTGCTACCAATATTACGCCTGTCCAGTCCGGTGTTAGGTCTGACGACTTGCATAGTGGGCATACTTTTCCTACAAAAACATACTTGCATTTTCTGCAAGCCATTTCTTTGACCATCTATTTTTTCACTTCAACTGGTTTTTTTTCTTTAGACTCTTTTTTGTCTCCAGAGTCCTCTTTGCCTGATTTCTTTACCTCTTCTGCAATCCAGTCCTCCGCACCCAAAAATGGTTGTCTGCACGTGATTCCTATTTTGCCCATCGTAGCTGCCTTACCAAGAGACACTGCTGTGATCCTCGCACGCAGTGTCGAACCGACTTTGAGTGTACGATTACTTTGTTTTGCAATTATCATTCCTGACTTGACATCGGATTGTAAATAGTCATCCATGACCTGTGAGAGATGTAATAGTGCATCTGTCGGTCCAATCCTTACAAAGGCTCCAAAGTCAGTAATATCTACAATTTCGCCCAAAATAATTTCCTGTAGTTTTGGTGTAAATGTCAATGCTTCAAACTCTACTCTGTGATAGGTACCTCCATCACCCGCAATCATTTTTCCCATTTCGTCTACTTTGGCCTCCAGAATCATGATGATGTAGCCAAGTTCGGCGTTGATCATGCTTTCGTATTTTTCCTTAAGAATAGCTATAGCTGCTTTTTTTAATGAGGTGCCAAACATGTTTGGCGGAATTCGCACAACATCTTCCAATGATGATATAGAAAACAAGTACGTGCAAAACTCCAAGAGTTGAATTTATGAATCTTTGGGTAAATTTTGCACATTAACCGTGTTTGATAGACATCATCTCTTGGTATACTGGAACCTCCATTCCCTTGGCATAGATTTCAAGTTTCTTTTCGCCATAAGTTTGGGGAATCACTATTGCCTCAAGCTCGCCGTTGTTGTCAGTTGACAGAGTTGATACAACCTTGCCGTCAAAGACGATCTTTGCTTCTGTATTGGCAATAGGCTTGTTGTCGGTTCTTTGGATTCTGATTTTTAATCTGATTGGTTTGAGTGGATCCGAGAAAACTTGTCTTATTTGAATTTCTTTTCCAGTCTTTTCAAGTTTTGGCCTGTATGGTTCAGCAAAAGCAAGCTTTGTGCTCTTGTTTTTCTGAATTAATATTTGCTTGCCAATAATTTTTTTGGCAATATTGTCTTTTGACCTCAAATAAAAGCACAGCACTGCGAAAATATATGATTCAGTTGATTGCACTTTTTGCTTTTTGAATGCAAGATAACAACACCCAAACATTGGAACGAGCGATGCATAATTTGCAGTGGACTGGTAAATACCCCATGATGTTATTATTCCAAGACCTAGCACCAACATCTGCCTCATACTTAGTTTGCCAACAATTGGAAATGCAAAAACAGCTTCATTAAATGGATTTACATCTTCAAACCACAGTAGCTCAATTGACTTCATCGTAGCAAAAGATTACAAAAAATAAAAGGTGTCGCTCTAGGATAGACTGACTGTCACAGATGCTATGGTGCGGACTGTTGAACCGTCAGAAGTTGTAGACACTATCTCGACTGGGATGTGGTCACCTATGTTATGCGATGTAATTGCGGTGCCATTTGCAAAATTGATTCTAGAATATGCACTAGATGTCTGGCCTGGGTTCATTGATGACGGTAGTGGTGAAGTCGAGAATGGTTGCACACCAACCGTGTTTGTATCAATATCAGTTTGGAGGTTTATTGTAGTTGTGCCGATCTGTTTGTTTCCTGAATTCTTCAGTGTTATGGAAAAATATTCTTCTCCGTTTGAGCTCTTGATGAGTTGAATGTTTTCCACAGATATGGCGCCCTTAAGTGTTGCTACGTTTGATGCCGAATTGTATGCGCTGTACCCACCAAGCCCTGCAGCCACCGCCACACCAATTAGAATCAGCGTCGTAATCGCTGGAGCAATACCGCGCTTTTTGTTCAAGAGATTTGTCATTAGATGACAAACCGGAATCAGATTTAAGGTAAATCTCCTTTTTTGTGGAGCTTTGTTATTTGGTATGAGATATCAAGAATTCTGCATTTTTGCTTCACTTGCAGCTATGTGGTTTTTCATTCACTTGCAGAATTTGTTAGTTTTTCTGATGTTTGCTTTCCTTGTGATATTTTTTACCATGCTTAAAGAAAGAAAACGACTCAAGATGTCGAATTGTTTGATTCTCTTGACTAAAAACAAAATAGGTTTTTTGTATCAGCTTGTACTGCCTACCAAATTGAAGGTCACCAAACCAGCAAATAACGCAATAATTACTTTACTAAAACCTGTAATTGAGCAGAAGACCTTGGTGCGAATACAGGCACGACTAGGTAGCAGCTTGGCAAGAGAAATAAGTCACTCTGGAAGGGCTGCAAATCCAAAAACCATTGCACGGCAGACCACAGCATACACAATATTCACACTCGTAATCACATTCCCCCTTGGGATTGTCCTTGGGCTCTGGGTGGATGGTATATTTTTTGCATTGCTAGCAATCCCCATCCTTATTTTTGTGCTTCCCACTCTGAAGTTAAAGTTGAGTCAAGCAGAACGCAAAACTGCAATAGATGACGAATTAGCATTCTTTGTAGTTTACGGCTGTGTCATGCAGTCTGTAGGCAGGCCCCTTTACGATGCAATTTTGCAATCAGTTGGGAAGAAGATCTTTCCAATAATTGAAAGTGAGGGGAGGATGTTGGAGCGCAATGTCTCACTCTTTGGCATGGATCAGCTAGAAGCTATTAACACATTGGCTCTCCCCCATCCAAACACGGCATTTAGGAACTTGCTTTTGGGATACGTTTCGATACAAAAAAGCGGAGGTGATCTCATAAGATACATGGAATCAAAAAGTGAGGAGTTCTTTAACCAAACCAAATTCAAGTTTTCCAAATATGCATCTTCTGCTGAGAGTATTGCAGAGATTCTGCTTATTTTGTTAAACATACTTCCGATCTTGCTCATCATGTCATCATTTTTGATGAGTCGTGAATCCTTGTGGATCATTATCAATCTCTCATTTGTTGCCGTACCAGTAATGACGGCCGCTTTTCTCATCTTTGTTGACGGTATTCAGCCAAAAACACATAATATTATTGGAGCTAACAAGTCCTACATAGTCGCAAGCGCAATCGGCGGCCTAATTACATTCTTTGTGGTTCCTCAGGGATGGTTTATTTTTGCGGTTGTAGCCATTGCCATGTCGCTAACTAATTTTGTGAGCCTCTCAAAGCAATTTTCTGAAATCAAGATGGTAGAATCTGCACTGCCAGATTTTTTCAGAGATATCACCGAATGCGTAAAAATAGGGCTCGATATTCCAAATTCCATCATACAAATTTCAAATGAAAGAAGATACAATCAGATTTTTGATACACTCGTATCAGATGTCTCCTCACGAATCAGTTTTGGCGAGTCAATCTCAAGTGTTATACAAAAAACACCCATTCGTTCATGGCATGCAAAGATCTCATTTTTCATCTTGGGAAAAATAGTCGAAAGTGGTGGGGGGAGCCCACAAATTCTTGAAGAGATAACAGATTTCTCTACAAAAATCAATCAGGTAAGATCAGAGATGGTCAACCGAATAAAGATCTTTACGTTGATGGTCTACGCAAGCCCCCTACTCATGGTGTGGGCAACACAGGGAATGAAGGGCCTCTTAGGCAAAATAGGGCCAGAATACAACCAGATGATGCAGGGGTTTGGCTCCACTTTAACAGTATCGCCAGATTTTTTGCAACTTGTGAATTTGTTGATCGTAATTTCATCATTTTGCATGTCCTTGGTCATATCGAAGCTGGCATACTTTACTATCAAACATACTGTTACAATTTCAATTACTTGCACCGTGGCAATTGTCTGCATATATTTGGCCCCACTTTTTCCCTCAATTGGATAATGCAGTTGATACTACGATTCTTTGACAGCCAAACATAACAGCTGTATTAGCACGAATAATATTTTGAGAGTACATTAATCACTTCGGGCAACAACTTGATCTTGTTTGATTTACATTGTTCCAGCAAGCAGATTCGTTTTTGCAGATCTTGTTTGAGGTCTACGTTGAGCATGCTTGCTGCCATGTGGATCCTTTTGCTTTTGTTGATTAGTTCCTCAACTCTTTGTAGTCCAAAACCTGAAGATTTTGGATCGTAGTGAAATATATCAATTAGTTCTACTTCATCTGTTTTAGGCATCACTTCCTTTACGCTTACAACTTTTCGCACTATTTTTTTGTCCACACTCTTTGTTCGTGTTATGTGTACAATAAACCACAAAAGCATCTGTTGACTTGATTTTATGTTGATTGGCTCAGACGCAAGCCTGTTTAGCGCAGATTCGGCGTCGGATCCATGAAAGGTGGTCAGCCCACCATGCCCCGTTGCTGCGCTCTGAAACAGGAATTGTGCTTCCTGCCCACGCACCTCCCCTACAATTTCAAAATCAGGCCTCATCCTAAGAGAGGCCTTGATGAGATCCATCATATCAATGTCATAATTTTCTGACTGGTTTATCATGTGACTAGAACGGGTAAACAGTCTTTCCCACCTGTAATGAGGAATCTTCAGTTCAGGGGTTTCCTCTATTGTAAGAATTTTCCATCTAGGGTTTAGTAACATTGTTAATGCATTGATCAATGTTGTTTTTCCTGATCCAGTCTCACCAACAATAAGGCCGAATGCCTTTGCATCCAATAACAGCCACAGATATGCCGTAGCAAGAATACTCACACTGTCAAATTCCAACAAGTGTCCTATAGTGAATGGTTCACGCGTGAACTTTCTTATGTCAAGTGTGGGTCCAGGCAACGATACTTCGCTTTCATATGTTACTGTGATCCTGTCCCCTTGTGGAGTCATTGAATTTACGATGGGAAACGCTGCTGTGACACTTTTGCCAGTCTTTTGAATAATTTTTTGAATGTATGAATTCATTGATTGATTTGTGCCGAATTTGACGTTGGTGTCAAGAATGTTAAATTCGGTGTACTTTCTATGAACAACTCCTACTAATCTGTCAAATCTCTCACATGTAATTTCCTCCACATTTTCGTCTTGCATCAGTACATCCAGTATGCCATAGCCTAGAATGTCTCTTACCAGGTAATACCTCAGCTGTGAAAACTCGCCATACATGAGGCTAGAGTTTGCCTGTTCTTTTGCTTCATTCCAGATGTGTTTTTCTATGTAATTTACAGGATCGTCGGATTTTTTTAGTGGCTCAAGTGACAAAAACATCTGCTGCATCATTTTGCAGTACATAGCATGAACTTGAGGGGACAGCTTTGGCTCAGAAATCAGATACTGACCATCTTTTGTGATAAATACGGAGGCATCACCAACTTTGTACGATTCAATTATTTCGCAGCGGCCAAGATTTGGCATATGACAGACTACGTCAAAAGACGGTAGTATGTGGTCGTAGCCCTTTCTCACAAAAAGAAAAAGAGCCGAATTTAAAAGACGTTGGACTTGGTAGGCAGTTTCGAGGACTCAGAGGCCGGCTTTTACTTTACGTACAACAACATTATAGTCGTTGATTGGCACAATCTTGACCGTACTGATCGATGATATTCCAGTAGCTATGCACAGTTGCTCTATATCGTGGGCGTTTTTTGCATCAAGAATTATGATCCATTGGTGCTCAAGAACCGACATGTAAAATCCTATCAGCTTTGTTATGTTGAATTTTTTGAGATTGGTCTTTAGTTTAGTTTCGAGCCCGATGAACATTTTTCTGCTTTCTTTGTTGTTTAGAGGACAAGAATCTGGATCATGCGTAGCAAAGATTCCAAATAACATAATTCCAACAGAAAATCCTAATTTTATTAAGCTTTCAATCAAGCGTGATTGTTTACAGTACCACTAGCCTAGCTTTTCTGTGTGTGATTTGTCGGCCTTTACTGCGTCGTCCAGTCTTTTTTGCAGCTTCTTTCTTCGGTTCTCGTCGCACTGCCATGAACAAACATCTCGCTCTATTCCATCAAATTCTTTGCTGCAAACAATACATTTCTTCAAAGTTTGATTTCACTTACCTTCATACTGTATGAGGTCGTTTATTCTAAGTTTAACTAAATTTTTTAACAAAATGATAGTATTTCTCTACTCGGCAACGCAAAGATAACCAAAAATGGAAACGCATGCCACAAATTGTTTAAGCTGCAAAGGTATCAGATTTTGTTTTACCGACATCAGTAGAAACTGTGAGCGTGAGATCCGTATTTGGATACACATTGTTTGTCAACTTGATGCAGAATTTGCCGTCTTCATCTGTGTTCAGGATGCGTGGATCGTGTAAATTGTTGTTTATTCTATCTATTGTCCATTGACCTGAGCCTAATGGTACCTGTGAGCAGTCATAAATTGTGGGCGGTACTTCTACTTCGGCCCATGAGATTTGCACAGAACGTGGCTGTATATTGTCACCACTCATCGTACCGGTGAACTGGAGCCTCAAATTAGTGTAATCCGTAATTGAGTTTGCTTGTGTGGTGGTGAGAGTCTGAGTTGCAAGAACAAAGTTCTGATCAATGTTGTTGTGGGACCAGGATGCGATTGTAGTTCCGCCCTGAAGTAGGCTCACTGTAAGATCGATTTGGTTGCCGCCCGCTTGATCTTTTTTGTAAGTATATCTGACTATGTGGTTTGACGAGGTGCGAGGATCCTCGATATCAGATAACCCGACAACTAGCGTTTCCGATGTATCCAAAATCAAATCTATTGGCCCAGATGTAACATAATCGGCATCATTTTGCACTGCCTCATCAATTTCGTCGTATAGTATGTTATTGTTATTTCCACCTGGTGCAGGGTCATCCCAATTGTTGTTGTTTGTAATATCTGAATCCGGTCTTGCAAACTTGGCAGTGCTGCTGTCATTTCCAGTTTCGCCAAATGCTAATGCTGAATTATATGTAAGATGCTCTGTCGTGAGTGTTGGAACTCCTCCAATATTTGCAGTATAAGTTACAAGTATGTTGAATTTTTCGTAATCCCATATCTTTTCATTTCCTGTATTTACAAGCGTAAAACTTACTACATCATCAAAAGCCGTTGCGTTGAGATGTTGAATTTCTATGTCAGTCTGTGCTATCAAATTCTCCAAGACTGTAGATTGCGTCCTTGACGAGTTTACTTCGTAAACTTGGGCAGTCATTGTAAATATGATCGAAAAAACTGCTATCATTGCAGCTCCGGCTATTCCTCCCGCTAGGACTATACTGAGACCCATCCTATTTTTGATGTCTTGGATTAGAATCTATGAGATAGTATTTTCAAATCAAACAAACATGGAATAAAAGATGATCAGCCTCGGGGATTCGCACGTCCCAAGCAACTGATCACCACAATACCGTTCCTACGGTTTGTCAATTCCGTGTGATACCAATAATGTGCACCAAGTAAATTAGCTTTGCTTAGGAATCCAATGATCCAAAGATCTTGGTATAAAAAATTGGGTGCCTAACGTTTCTTCTTTTGTCCAGGCTTGTTTTGACCAGGAACTCGATGAAGGACGAATCTTTTCTTGAAGTTGTTCTTATTTCTTAGAATTGAGATAGTTCCAACTCTTTTTCGGCCTTCTATCTTTGGTGTTTGACCGCGCACCTTGCCCGCCTTTGTAATTGATCCGTGAGTTGCCATATGTAGGTTCTAGGATGTTGGGTTTATGTGTCTTACCAGTATTTTGCCTTAATTGTCTCAATTACTTTTTCGTGCTCTGGTCCCTTTCTTCTTGCAAATCTTTCCATTGCACCAAGAGGCACTCCACCAAGTGTCCTTGCCAGCATGTTAAAGAATCGTTTTTGCACAGAGGTTTGGTTACTTCCTGTCTTTGTCATGAATTTCTGAATTCCGTACTTGAAGTTATGTTGCCATGTCTTGTACATTACGCCAAGTTGTGGCGCACTCATCTCGTTGCCAATATTGAAGAATTCTGATTTCTCAAGCAATCCAATTGGGACAAATGTGAGTGGTGTAGTTGTGAACATAGAATCTGGCTGTTCGCGCTCAAGTTCGCTGATGAGTTGAATTGTCTCCCATGAATCTTCAGGAGTCTCATCGTTGTCTAGGCCCATAATCAGTGTAAATGCAGGAACCCAATAATGTTCATTGAGAGTTTTGACCCCCTCTTTGACCACCCAGTGCCACTCTTCTGGCATAAACGGTGCAAGTTTTCTGTCTGCGTACTTGCCAATCAGTCTTAGGCTGCCAGTTTCAAATCCACACTGAATGCCAATGAGGTTTCCTGGTCCTGCCTTGATTATCCTCGATATGTTTGGAATTAGTTTTTCATCTGCTATAGCTCCAGCAAGTGTGCCGTGTGTCGGGTTAGTGTGAGTCACACCTGCTTCCATCACTGCAGTAAATAATTCCTCTAGTGCTTCGCGGTTTGGCTCCATCTGCTTGCTTGTTCGTGGATCCATTCCGTAGACAAATATGTCATCGCTGTGAATCCAAGCGTTTCGCAGTCCACCTTTTTTGATGTTGACTTCGATTTCCCGCTTTACCTTTTCTGGCGGATAGTATCTAAGCGCACGTAGTGTGACGTCGCAGAACTTGCATCCTCGGCCGCAGCCACGCATTACTTCTATCATTCCATGCATCGACGGTTCCACAATTTCTGGAATTTCATCGATTTCTGGCCTGTCCCAGAAATTAACGAATCGGCCATGAATTGTCCTGCCGTTGCGGTGGAATTCTTTTATGTCAACTTTGAAGTCGCTTCTTTTTCTAAAGGGGTTCATGTTTTCAAATTCACCTTCTATGAGATAATTGAAAAACCTGCCTGCATGGCCGTCGATTTCTGGTGCGATGCCGCCAAGCTCACCCTCAAGTACTGCATAAATTCCAAACTCCTCTATTTTTTCTGGGTCGTAATTGTACTGCCAAGTTCCAGAGGCGCCTGAAATCACTTTAGCGTTACTGCCGTTCTTCTTTTTTGCCTCGATGATTTTCTTGTGCAGGTAAGCGTTATAATATTCATCATATGAGATCTGTTTTCTTCCATACGTGAATGTCATGGTGACTGGTCCCATCCCCAGGGGATCCATCTCGTATGTTCCAACGACCTGAGTCTCAGGACCTATGAATTTGTCGACATGATCAGGATGAGCCACAACTACGTCTTCACGCTTAAATCCATCTCGTAGAAGTCCTGCCTCCACCTTTCTGAGGCCGTACGGCGCATATGACGCGACTCCGTTGTTGTGAGGAATTGGGTTGCAGATAAAGTCGAAGAGAACCTTTGGTGTTACTTGGTTTTTGAGAATTTTGTACCAAAAGCTGTTGTGATCCCTGTTTGGGTCTAGAGCAGGTGCACAACCAAAGAACGTTGCAAGTGAGATTCCCCGGTAATTTGACATCAAAGTACGATCTGCGGTAAGTACTATCTTTGGGTGTGCCATCTGTTGTTAGGCGTTCTCTTTTTTTTATTTATTTAACCGTTTAGGTATTTTTACGCATATGTGCTGGGCTGTTTTGGCAGCTAATAGTTCTCTATGATACCAGCTTTGCTCCTATGCGTGTGCCCAAATTCCTTTGAACCACTCAAGAACGTGCCATCAAAGACTGTGCCGTCGTGACACACCAGTACGTCATCCATGCAACAGCTGCCGCAGATCCCAATTCCACACTTCATCATGCGCTCAAGGCTCGCTTGAACGAATATTCCTTTTGCGTTTGCAAGCTGAACTACTTTGTACATCATTACTTCGGGGCCGCATGTGTATATTGCGTCAAATCTTTCATTTTGGACTAGTTTTTCTAGGATGTCTGTAACAAAACCTTTCTCGCCATAAGAGCCGTCCTCGGTTGTGACTATGACTCTGTGTTTGTTTTTTGCCAAGATTTTGTTTGCCATGTCTTCAAAAAATACCTCTTCTTTTGATTTGGAACCCATAAGTATAGTCACGTCGTTTGTCGGTTTGACAAACTTTGCAAGGCGCATTAGGGGGACTAGTCCTGTTCCTCCTCCAATTAGGATGAGCCTGCCGTCTTTGATGTCAAATGCATTTCCATATGGCCCTCTGACTCCTATTTGATCACCTATTTTGAGGTTGTAGAATGCCGTAGATGATTCTCCACGTTTTCGTACCGTAAATGCCGCCTTGTCTTTTTGGTCTGTCACCATCACACTCATTGGGAGTTCGTTTACACCTGGAATCCACACCATTGCGAACTGACCCGGTAGAACGTCTGCAAGTATTTCGTCTGAGATTATGAAAGTGCGCACAGTGGGAGTCTCATCAATTATCTTTTCGATCACCCTAATCGAGGGAGTCTTAGAAACGCTTTGCAATCCCCACCATCTCCGTAATTTTTCCGAATCCTTTTTTTTTCATATAGTTTGCAATTCCGTCGTTTATTTCTGAGAAAACATCTATCCACTTGTCACCTATTGCACTGCCTACCTGTACTGCCGAGGCACCTGCCAGAATAAATTCCACTGCGTCCTCCCAGCCAGAAACGCCCCCACAACCGATTACCGGAATGTCATATTTTGAAGCTATCTCATAGACACATCTTACTGCTACTGGCTTGATTGCGGTACCAGACAGGCCACCTATTTTGTGGCTCAACATGGGCCGCTGTGTCTCAACGTCGATTCCCATTGCACGTATTGTGTTGATGGCAGTAATTGCGTCTGCTCCTCCCTCAATTGCTGCCCTTACTGTGTCAAGGTAGTCCGTTGTGCCAAGGCCCACCTTTGCAATCACTGGAACCTTTGTTGAGGACTTTACCTTTGAAACTATTTTTGTTACAAGATCCGGGTCGTCACCCACCTCCAGCCCCACCTTTTCGACATGTGGGCAAGATAGATTCAGTTCATATGCAACCACCTTTACATTTTCAAACTGTTTTACCATAAATTCAAAATCATCTTCGATTGAACCCACCAGACTCACAATTATTGGAACTTCTTTGTTTTGTGAGATCATCTTTGCAAAGTATGGTGCCCCTGGATTCGAGAGACCCACAGCGTTGAGATATCCTCCCTTTATTCCTACAATAGTCGGATTTGGATATCCGTCCCACGGCTCCTTGCTTAATGACTTTGTTACCACCGCTCCTGCACCTGCGCGATAAATTCTGCCAAAGACCTCAAGTGAGATGCCCAATATGCCAGAAGCTAGCATTGCCGGCCTCTCAAGAGAAACTGTTCCAATCGATACGGAAAGGTCAGGCTTCACTTGTTTGACTAAATCTTGTTGTCTTATAATGGTTGATTTGAAAAAGACACCTAAAAGGAGCCCTAGCTTTTTTAATGAGAAGGTAAGAAATTGCATTATGTATTTTGTTGTTTTGACTGAGCTTGGCACAGTTGTTTTAGAAGATTCCAAAGTGCTCAAGTCGTTTGCGTTTGAGCAAGCTGCTGTAGATTTCGTAAAGTCAAAGAGCGGTCAGTACAAACACACCTCACTCATTTCATTTCTCAGAGGCATCAATGCTGGATTCTTGATAAACGATGATTCTCTGCTAAAGGCACTCAAAAAAGAGGCACTCGATGTTCATCACATGGATGAAGAACAGGTGAACCAGATTCAGGCAACAAAGCCGCAGCTTCTAGTAGATGCAGGATTTGCAAAAAACACCCAGGATGCAATGACAAAGCTACGCGATTTTGCGCTACAGCTTTCGTCAGCTAGGGTAACTGAGGTCTCAGAGAGTCCTGACCTTCACATCACCCAGGCAATCAAAGCACTAGATGAGGTCGATGTGATGATGAACGGTTTGTCGTCGAGGCTTCGCGAGTGGTACGGCCTGCACTTTCCTGAGCTTGACAACATAATTGACAGTATCAGTGGATATGCTCAGATCGTCTTGGCGGGAAAGAGATTGGATCTTTCAACCAAGGTGTACCAAGATGCAGGATTTCCAGATTCCAAAGTTGAGATGCTATCTGTAATTCAGGAAAAAAGTAAGGGAGGCGACATCTCAAAAGAAAATCTTGCGATGGTGCAATCTATTGCAAGACAGATCCTAGAGATGTCGAAAATAAGAAAAGACCTTGAGAGCCACGTCGAAAACGAGATGAAGATTGTCGCACCGAATCTGACTGCGATTTTAGGTGCATCTGTTGGAGCAAGGATTCTCTCAAAGGCAGGTTCACTCAAAAAACTTGCAACTCTTCCCGCAAGCACGATTCAGGTGCTTGGGGCAGAAAAAGCACTTTTTAGGGCGCTAAAGACTGGGACGCAGCCACCAAAACATGGAATTTTGTTCCAGCACCCAATAGTCCATGCAGCCCCACGATGGCAACGAGGCAAAATGGCGCGAGCGATAGCATCAAAGGCAGCCATTGCTGCACGCGTAGATGTTTACGGAGGTGGCCTAAACCAGACTTTGCTTGAGAAGCTCAACGTCAGAGTGACTGAGATTGGTGAAAAATACAAACAACCAACTGTGAGACCTCCGCAGCCACAAAGAGAGGAAAAGCGCAGAGAAATATTTAGGCCAAGAGAAGGATCCAGATCAAAGGGCCCTCGAAGGGAATTTAGGGCAGACATAAAAAAGCGAAAAAAGTTTGGAAAAAGAAGATAGTCCAATTTATTGGATCACAGTGGATGGACAAAAAAGACTTGCCACCATAAACTACGTAGAGGGAAACCAAGTGTACGGTGAAAAACTTTACAGAAAATCTGGAGTTGAGTACCGGGTATGGGATCCTTTCCGAAGTAAGCTTGCGGCAGCACTCACCATTGGTCTTGAGATTTTCCCAATAAAACCAGAAACAAAGGTATTGTACCTTGGGGCATCCACTGGGACCACCGTCTCACATATTTCAGATATCGTGGGTCACAAAGGCATCGTGTTTGCAGTGGAACATGCAAGCAGAGTTGCGCGTGATTTTTTGGATCGCGTTGCAAATTTTAGAAAAAATGTTGTCCCCATTTTGCAGGACGCACGTCACCCTGACCAGTATTTTTCAGTTTATGGCAAAGTTGATGTGGTATACTCCGACATTGCTCAACCAGACCAGACAGAAATTGCAATTGAGAACTGCAGAATGTTTCTCAAAGATGGCGGTTACCTATTCATGGTGATCAAGACGCGTAGCATAGATGTTACCAAGTCGCCAAAAAGGATCATAGACGAAGAAATAAGAAAACTAGAACCAAGATTTACAGTGATACAGAACATAGATCTTTTGCCGTACGATAAGGATCACGCTCTAGTCGTAGCCAGACATCATAGTAAGACCTGAGCACAAAGATTCCTTATCGGTGCCCAGCTTTTTCTAACGAAGTTGGGAACTTGACCGTGTGTTGCATACCATTCTCTTACAAATGAGACTGTTTTTGCATCGGATGGGTACCCACTGCCCAGATCGTAGTCTTTGTTTAGTTTTGAGATTGCCCTATCACGTGTGACTTTGGCAATTATTGATGCAGCAGATACTATTACGAATGTTGAATCCGCCTGATGGAATGATTTTATCTTGCCTGTGGCTGCGAGCAATGTAAGTTCTGCGCCAAATCTCGCCGAATTGACATCGCATGAATCGACGTAAGATACAGCTGGTTGAAGTTTTTTGATTATTTTTGCCATGTGTGTTGCTTCCAAGTAATTCAGTTTGTGTTTTAGTACATACGAGTCGACCTGTTTTGGACTTAGTTTTGATACTGTGTAATCATCTACCAGTTTTGTGATTTTTTTGTAGAGCTTTTCTCTTGAAAGCGGTGTTAATTTTTTAGAGTCACGTACTCCAAGTTGTGAAAGCAATTTCAGCTTTGTTTGTTTTATTGTGACGCCAGCTATTACAAGCGGTCCGATCATAGATCCACGACCAGCTTCGTCTACGCCGCAAATAAGCATGTGTCAACTGCTGCTCATGGATATTAAACCAGTTCGAGTTGAATTTGATTCACAATCATTATCTAGAACTTTATAGTAGTAAATAGATCACAATACAAATTGCAAATCAATCAAAGCCAGATAGTTACCGTGATTGAAGGTGCCACTAAGATCCTAGTTCCACGTGGTTCAATGGAAGAAAAAGTTCCTCCAAGAGAGATAGCTTTCTTTAATCCAAGAGCAAAGTTGAGTAGAGATTTTTCCATAATTGCATACTCTGCGTTTTTAAAGAATTTTGATGGCCCAAGACTCTTCCTCGATGGCATGTCAGGTCTTGGTGCAAGAGGCCTACGTGTTGCAAATGAGATCAAAGATGTCCAAGTTTTTGTAAACGATGTAAATCCAAAAGCTCTTGAGTTGTCACAGAGATCTGCAGGACTTAACTCTTTGAAAAACTACCAAATCTCCGAAAATGAGATCTGTACCTTTCTTGGCACATTCTCAAGTAAAGGCAACCGCGGTACTATAGTGGACATAGACCCATTTGGTTCTCCTTCAAAATACATCGAATGCGGCCTTCGTGCCACGATGCATGGTGGGCTATTGTCTGTTAGTGCCACAGACCTACAAGTTTTACATGGCCTCTTCAATGAAGCGTGCAAGAAAAAATATCATGGTACACCAATCAAAACGACATACAGTAACGAAATCGCAATCAGACTCATAGTTGGCATGATAGCTACGGTCGCAACAAGACTAGAACTTGAGGTAACTCCGATCTTTGTTGAGACAAACCAGCATTATTATCGCGTTTACTTGAGGATGCAGCATAAACCAGACATGCGAAACCTGATTGGATTCGTACAACACTGTAAAAGCTGCGGAAATAGGTTTTCTACAGTAGAGTCAACTTCACACTGCAATTTGTGTTACTCTGAGCTACAAACTGCAGGGCCGCTCTGGGTTGGCGCCCTCTTTGAAAAAGAGTTTGTATCTTCTATGCTTGCAGAAATTCCAAAATATGCAGTGGACAAAAAATGCGAAAAAACGATTCAAAAGGCCATCTTGGAATCTGAGATGCCTGCATGTTACTACACGCTGGACGAAATTGCAGAAGCCATCAAGACGTCTCCGCTCTCACTTCAAAAGACAATCGAGCTGTTAACTAAAAGCGGATTTGCATCAAGCCCTACATCACTTAGTCCAACGGGGTTTAGGACAAACTGCCCGGTAAACAAGATCAAAGAACTGTTTGCACACTAGGGCCTGTATCCAAGGCAGACAAAATACATCTCACTGCTTGGCTTTCTGCTTGCGTTTGGTTTTCTTAGGTGCACCTTGACAAATTTTTTTTGTAAATAGTCCCTAAACTCCATTGAATATTCCCCATCAAAGACTTTGAATACCGCATTACCCTTTGGTGCCAGTACTCTGTCCATTATCTTTGAGCAAGAATAGTTTAGGGAGATTTGTTTTGCATGATCCATGGACCAGTGTCCTGTGATATGTGGTGAAACATCACAAATGACTGCGTTTGCTTTTGTACCAAGGTATTCCAGTATCTCATCTGCCACTGCTTCGTCTTCGACACTGCCTTTGATGAAATGCGTACCTGGGATTTCGTCCATGTATGCTGTGTCAACGCCGACTACTTTGCCCTTATTTCCGGCAAGTTTTGCTGCTGCCTGCATCCATCCACCTGGTGCGCACCCTAGGTCGACTACGAAAAATCCAGGCCCAATTATTCGATAAGAATTGTTTAGCTCAAGCAGCTTGTATGTTGCGCGGCTTCGATATCCCTGCTCCTTTGCAAGCTTTCGATAATGATCACGTTTTGCATCTAGTAGCTTCATTGTTCTTTCTTTTTCTTTGGTTTTGACAGCTCCGCTAGTACCCAGTCTTCAATCCACTGGCATGTCCTTGGGCTGACCTCACCGTCGAGGCTACATTTTTGTTCAACTGGGCATACAAGACAAGGTGCATTCTCAATTGACTCTGTGCTGACGGGAGTCTTTTTTATCTTTAGGACGTACGTCCATCTTTTGTTTTCAAGAATTTTCTCACGCGTGATGATTCCCATTCTCTCAAGCTTTAGTGCAAGTCTTGAGCCATCTCTGCTTGTAAGTTTAAATTTTTTCCACAGCTCACTTTGCACCATGCCATCTTCAAAATTTGCCAAATAAAGACAGACTCTGTTTGTGAGCTTTTCCATATCGACTTTTTCGATTTGGAAATTTTCGATTTCTTCGTCTGTAAGTTGCTCTTCTAACTCTTCTTCGAGTGTTTTCTCTGGAATCTCTTCTTTTTTCTTTTTCTTTTCTGCTTTTTCTTCTTTTTTTTCAGCTTTCTTGTCTTTTTTTTGTTTTGCTTTCTCTGTCTTTTTGTCTTCCTTTACTTTTTCTACTTTCTTCTCTACTTTTGTCTTTTCTTCTTTTTTCTCAGCTTTTTTGTCCTTCTTTAATTTTGATTCAGAATCTTTAGGTCTTGCCATTTAACTCACACGTGCTTGTTACTGACTTGTGTAAATATATAACATGGCATTCAAAAGCTACTGGACGCTAAATCTCTGGCTAGCTGTGATGAATCGATCTCCATTTTCGTCAAATAGTTGCACCTCAAGAAGGTATTGCCCCGGTGCATCTATTATGACTAAAAAGCTTTCCTCGAGTGGCAAAGTCCCAGACGAGCCATAACACTGATCGAAGAAAGCGCCTTGTCTCACTGCTTTTCTCTGGCCCGAAGATACATCATATATGGTCATGTAAAGGTCGCCGCAGCTGAATGTTGCATCGTTTGCAGACACACTTGCACTAATACTATCTGATACTGCATATTGATTTTGTAGATTCACTATTTGTATAGAGCCTGATGTAGACGATCCTGCCTCGAAGCTAAATGTGCGCTCTGGATTTTGAAGTGCGACTCCAAGTACCAAGCCGCCAAATATGAAAGAGAACACTATCGGGATGATGAATACGCCTACAGCAGTTCCTGTTGCCAACGAATTTTCTTTTGTATATTGTATCTTTATATCTATTTACAGCTCAGTCCAAATTTTGCGCCTAACTTTGTGTCGAATAAGTTAAATCGTTGCCACTCAAATAGGCGCTAGATGCGATTACGAAAGTTCCGTGTCAGGGCATACAGGTGCATACATGACTCAGGTGAGATCAAAGTCGGAGACTTGGCTGCATTTGTTGGAAGAAATGAGAGTGGCAAGACAACGATTTTGCAAGCTCTGACTTTGCTCAATAAAGAAGAACGAGTTTCTGAGCTAGACTTGTGCGACGAGATGACAGAAGAACTCAAGTCCGAAGTCATACTAGTGGAAGGACATTTTCAGCTTAGTACCTCTGAGACCAAGTTGATAAAGGAGAGATTTCCGCACCTTCCAGAAATCACAACAATAAAGATTTTTCGAACAAACAAGAACCCCAAAGTCCAATACGAGTTTGGCGACATCAAACTAAGCGATGAACGAAACAAGGCGCTCAACTCTTGGGAAAACTACACAGAAAAGATTCTTGATTTTATTTCCACGATACCAAACCACATTAGGATCCAGTTTAATATCGCATTCTTTGAGGGTCCACCACCCCCAGACAAGGACACATACCTAAGAGAGATGATAGAATTCAACAACACACTTCAAGTACTTGCCGCAGACGAGCCACAGATCTTATCAGAGTGGTCAAGATTCTATGATGAACGGGAAAAAACATATGATGAATTGCTGGTAGGAACAACAGAGAAAACCGCACTTGAGAACTTTATCTTAGAACACCTTCACCCTCGCTTTGTGTATTTTTCCGACTACAAAAAGATCTATGGAAACATAAACTTGGACGAATACATCAAGGAGATGAAACGCCCAGAAGGCCTAGAATACGGCGAGGAATTTGACAAAGCAGAAACTGTAAGAAACCTCTTTTACCTAGCTGAACTAGACACAGAAAAGCTCGAAGAGTACAAGAACAGCCCACCAAAGCTCATCAAACTACTAAATACCGCAAGCAGAAGACTTACAGACAGACTAAACCCCGCCTGGAAGGGCGATCCGATTCATGTTGATTTGAGGTACAATCCTGGTAACATAATGAGTGTCGTCATATCTGATGTCCACAGGGACGGAACCGTCACCAATACAGGACTGCTCAGTAGAAGAGCTGAAGGCTTCAAGTGGACGTTTTCATTTATCGTGAATTTTGCAGCAGAGACCCAGAGGGCAGAGCTGAAGGAGGCAATCCTACTGCTAGACGAGCCTGCAAGAAACCTGCATCCAGCTCAGCAGATGGGAATCTCTGATCTTCTCAAGAGCTTGGCAGGCTCAAATCAGGTGCTGTATGCAACCCACTCTCCATTCATGATATTTGATTACACACCTGGTAACCTGCTGGTAGTCGAGCTAGATAAGAGGCGACACTTAAGCAAGATTTACTATGATTACTGGAATGCAGATGACGCCACGCTCATTCCTATTTTATATGGTCTATCTCGTGGCCTAGTCGAATCTATAGTTGACAGAGAGATCGGTACCAACTCCAGACCTGTCATAATTGTTGAAACGATGTCTGATGCAATGTACCTAAACGCCTTTGACAAATTCTTAGAGGATCCAAATATCTCGATGAACCCATTAAACGTGGTAGCATCATACAGTAAAAACTCGACACTACCACTTGCCATATTTTACCGAAATCACGGCCACAACGTGTTTGTCATACTAGACAACACACCTGAATCAAAAAAGATTGCCGAGCAGCTAAAGGCAAATGAGTTTTCTGACATGCAGATAATTTACTTGGAGCACGCAGGCAAACCGATCGAATCCATCGAGGATCTCATTATGATAGACGATTACCTTCACGCTGTAAACCAGACATATGAAATAAAGCTTAGAAGAGAGGGATTTAGAAACCTAACAAAAGAAGAGGTGGTCGCAAAAGGCAAAAAGGGCATAGTCGACAACCTCCGCAGCATTTGGCAAGATCACAGAGACGACGGATGGGACGAGTTCGATGTAGAGGAAATTGCAAGGTACATTTGTGAGAAGATATCTCTAAAGGAGGCAGACTTTTTGACAGACAAAACAAAAGATCAGTTCCGCGGACTTTTCAGACTCATTGCAGAACGAATAAGACAGCAACAAAACCTCACAGCGCATGTAGGGCTGACCAAGTATCAGCGAAGTAAACCGAGATAACTCGTTATTCTATAGTGACTTTTGATATTTTACATACGGTCCTGATAAATTGTTCTTAATTCTTAAAAAGGGTAAGTAAATAATGTTCAGCAAAGTAGGTAGAATGATTGTGACGGACTCCACCCTAGTAGTTTTTGGACTAGCATTATTTTCACTATTTGCGTTTGTCCCTGCATTTGCGGCTACAGTGGTGGAGAGCACTAATTTTGAAAAAACCACCATACTCGAATTTACAAACAATGACAACATTCCGGTAAAGACCATCAGGATATGGCTTGGAGTCGACGCCGGCACTTTCAAATCCTTCAAGACAGAAAGTGGATGGACTGGTCTTAGAACGCCACAGGGTGTGCTTGTATTCACCACAAATGATGCCTTGGATCCAGGCGAATCTGTAAAGTTTGGAGTCAAGACCGAAGTCGAATCGCCTGGAATAAACTGGAAGACCATGGATGCAAGTGGTAATGAGCTTACCATCGGCAAGGCAGTTCCAGGACAAACATCACAACCACCAGAAACGCAGCCACCAGCTCAAGAAACCCAACCGACGCCTACAAATCTAGATAATGCAGTGTTTAAAATAATTCCAGGCAAGCCAAAAAATGGTGACAGTATCAGAATAGTTGGTTATGGTTTTCCTCCAAACAAGCAGTTTAACTTTTTAATTGACGGCGAAAAGCTGGAAGACTTTTTGACAGACACAAACGGCAACTTGCTTGGAAGGGCAAAAATACCAGTCACCAAGGCAGCAGACAGAGTGGAATTCTCCATGACTGATGATCAAGGAAATAGCAAAGTCATCAGCGTCAGAATAGACCACAGAGAGACCCAAATGGTGAGCCCCCAGGCAAGACACCTTACCGTTGACAAATTTGTCGAATTAGTAGAACCCGGTCAAGTTGTCAGCTCAAGCGGTACAGGTGAGCCCGGAAGCGCAATCACCATAACAGTACAGGATCCATCTGGAACCAAGATTTACGAAGCAGTCGTGACAGTAAACAGTCAAGGCTTGTGGTCACATGTAACGACGATCCCACCAGATGCACCTCTAGGTACAAGAAAGGTCATATTTAGTGATGGCATAGCCAGCATAGAAAAGACGTTCAGCATATCTGTCTCAAAGACTATTCGCATCACATCTTCTGCCATCAAGTATAATCCTGGAGAGAAGATGGTATTCAATGGCACCGCACTAACGGGCAAGTCAGTTGAAGTAGTAATAAACGACCCAATTGGCAAAGAGATCTTCTCTGACATTTTGACTGTGAGTGATTCCGGAAACGTAAGCTTTGAATACCAAACGCAGTCTACGTCCACCAAGGGCACATATGTTGTCATATTTACCCAAGAACAAGAATCAGAGATTTTGCGCATAGGGCTTGGTGAGATCCCAGGTGAACAAATAGTAGCCAAATTTGACAAGCTCAACTACCTTACCTCCGAAAAAGCAAAACTTACACTGCAAGGACCGGCCAAGGCAGTCGTTTCATTACTTATAATTGATCCATCAGATAAGGCCAAAATATCTGACAACATAACTTTGGGCCTCGATGGCAGAGCAGAATATGAGCTGAGCCTTACAAATTACAAGTCAGGTGTTTACTCGATGGTCATAAAGTACCAAAAATTCCAGACCACAGTGGTCTTCTCAGTTGGACTGCAAACAAGCTCAGGACCAATCCAGATCCAGACAACAAAGCAGACATATCATCTTGGAGACAGTATCCTGATTCTGGGCTCTACCAATCCAAACTCGCTACTCAAAATAGAAATGTCAGATCCTGCCGGTAACGTGATCAAGCGAAAAGAGATCTTCTCTGACAAAGAAGGCAAGTTCTCAGATGGCACATTTAGGGTTCCAAGCGACGCAAAGGATGGAGTTTGGGTAATCAAGGCGACCAGTGGGCCAAATCTGGCAGAAGCCAAGCTAACTGTAGCCGGAACCATAGATCAAGCATTCGTAGTAACTGTAAATAAGAGCACCATTCGTGCTGGTGAAATAATAACTATAACTGGTACAGGCGGCGGAAAGACACAGACTACCATAATCAAGATATTCGATCCAAAGAATGCCGAAATAGAAGAACTTTCCATGAGTTCAACAAAGGAGGGAAGCTTCCAGACTATCTGGACTGTCCCACTTGAACTGCAACCTGGAGTTTACAAGATAAAGGCAACCGTTGGTGGAGAGACGGCCGAGACTACGTTTACAGTGCAATAAACTAGAACGCTTTTTATTACTCTGCCAAGACGTATTCGATGTGAATCTCCAAAACATCATAGCAGAATACCAAGATTTTCCAAAGAAAGGAATTTTATTTAGAGATATTAGCCCCATTTTGAAAAACCCATCAGCTTTATCCTACGTAATAGACGAAATTGTAAAAAAATACCACGCAAATGACGTCGATCTGTTTGCAGGAATCGAGTCGCGTGGCTTTCCGCTTGCATGTGCCTTAGCACTGCGCTACAACAAAGGCATGATCATGATTAGAAAGCAAGGAAAGCTTCCAGGTACCACAGTAAAAAGAACGTACTCAATTGAGTATGGCAAGGCAACAATGGAGATACAAAAAAACTCCATAAGCCAAGACCAACGTGTCCTAATCTGCGATGATCTACTAGCAACAGGAGGCACCGCCAAGGCAGCAGCAGAACTAGTTGAAAAACTTGGAGGTCGCGTAGCTGGATTTGCCTTCATAGTAGAGCTCACAGAGCTTAATGGAAGAGAGAAGATAGGAAAATACAGAATAGAGTCATTGGTGAAATACTAGTGGAGCAAGCAGAGATTGGAATCTTTGGCGGCACAGGCATTTATGATTCCGGCCTGCTGCAGGAAGCAAAAGAGATCACAATAGACACTCCATACGGAAAACCATCCGACTCGATTACAGTTGGAATCTTCAAAGGTAGAAAAATTGCATTTATGCCACGACATGGAAAAAAGCATACAATACCGCCCCATCTCATAAACTACAGGGCAAACATCTGGGCATTTAAGGAGCTTGGAATTACACGCATCATAGCCCCCTCTGCAGTAGGTAGCCTCAAAGAAGAGCTTGCCCCAGGCGAGTTTGTCCTGCCGTCCCAGTTTATCGATTTTACCAAATCGCGCAATGGAACCTTCTCAGAAGATGGCAGGGTGATTCACATCTCAGTTGCAGACCCGTTTTGTCCTGAGCTGCAATCAGCAATACTTGGGGCTGCAAAGGTGCAGAACATTTCAGTACACAAAGATTGCACCTACGTGTGCATTGAGGGTCCAAGATTTTCAACAAAGGCAGAATCAAGATTCTTTAAATCAACTGGTGCTGACATTATAGGTATGACACTTGTTCCAGAATGCCAACTCGCTCGTGAGGCACAGATCTGTTATGCCTCAATTTCGACTGTCACAGACTATGATGTGTGGGCTGAAAAACCAGTTACTGCAAAAGAGGTGCTTGAGACTTTGTCAAAGAATGTGCAAAATACAAAGAGATTGCTTACATCCATTCCAGACGAAATTCCGCACCAAAGAAAGTGTCATTGTGCAAGAGCATTAGAAGAAGCAGAGTTTTAGCCGTCCGCAAATGTTTCTTTGTTTATCCCTTCTGGCAAAGTGATGTTTCCCTCAACTAGGTTTTTTTGTAGAGCGTCTATTACGACATTTACGTCGTAGCCAAGCTTTTTGAGTTCTTTTTCTGTGGATTTTGATATTTTTGCACCTATGTTATGTCCACCTATCCTCCCAAATGCAATTGCAGAAAACTTGAATGTGTGGCCGTCTACGCTAAACTTGCCGGTAATCTTGGCTGCCATCTGTGTTCCTTTGACGTCGTTTACACGAACATCTAGTTGCATGGTACCACCTTAGATCTCTATTGCCTTGTTTACATAGTCATCGATTAGAAAGCTTGTGTGGTTTGGATCGTCGACTGTAAAGTTCTTTACTGGGATCTCAATTACCTTGTCGTCTGGATTTTCCACCCTGAGCGTACCATTTTCCTTTAGTTTGACAAGCTTCCAGCGATCTTTTCCTTTGAAGAGCTTCCTTACGAGGACTGCCCATTTTTCATCAGATTCTATCTTTGGCATGCCCACATAATCTACGATTGAATCTATACCAAGTTGTTTTTCCTCACAAAACCTTTTTTTGCATATTGCGCAACGCCATACATCTATTGAGCCGATTGTTCTTTCATTGTAGTTGATATTTGTTACTCCAAAGTAGGTGATCTGGTGCTTACAGCTTTCCGTATCGACGCTCATCGATTTGTGGCGCAAAAAGGTACTATTTAGTCCTTGCACGATCATAGTGGTCTTCTAAGGCCACACCTATGTTGTCCACCGTAAGATTTTTTTTGAATTCGATGTTCTCTTTTTGGCACATCTTTCTGTACATGTTTACTGCAGTAAACCTTGGATGCATGGCCTCAAACTCTGTTGGTGCCAAGTCGATAAATCCTCCTCGCTCAACAAGTGTTCTTGCCGCTTTGAGTGCATCATCATAGCTTATTGCAAGATCTTGTGCAATTTTGCTGGCGTCCATTTTGCCTTTGGTGGTCACATGTAAGAAGACTTTGGCCTCAATTGAGCTTAGTTTGATTTCATTAATAAGAGCTTTTTCAATCCTGTCTAAGTTCAACGCATCTCATTATGTGCATGAATAATTAAATCTCGGGTCGCTTTACTTTGAAGAGTTTTTTTGATAATTTGATGGAGAACCCCATGCCGATGAAATGCACTATTGCGCCCACTATAAGTGCGGTTATTTTGTCTCCAAGCACGTACCAGCTTACAAAGAAAGCAACGAGTGATGGGATAGTGATTATTACACCTATGATGGATCCCTTTAGGAATATCCCCTTGGTTGGACCCGCTGTGATCTTTTTGTCCATACCTGACGGTTTTGTCTCCATAATAAAAATCGATTTGGTGAGTCTTTGTCTAATTGTTCGATCTGAACACATGGCTACTTAATTTTGGATATTGCAAACCTGGTTTGTGACAAATAGAAAGTATCTAAACCGTGATGACTACAAGATCAAAGCTTCTGATGATTTGTTTGAGCGTCCAGATAAGGAGATCTTTTTGGAAAAGACCAAGAATGAGCACACAATTGATGCAGTTGATCTTGGTGACAACATCAAAGAAGTCAACAAATACCTAAATTCACTAAGCAAACACATTGCAGAACAAAAAGAAAAGATAGAGCAAATAAAAAACAAGCAGAACAACTTTGAAAAGGAGCTTGATGTCCTCAAGGTAGGCCAGCCTGTGCCAATCGAGCCGGCAGGTACAGAGTTTGAGGCTCTAGGAAAAGAATTCGAGTCGGACAAGATAATCAACGACATCAATACAATTGTAGAAAAAGAAGTTCAGAACAGAATAATGGTGTTAGAAAGCCAGTTGCAAGAAGAAAAGAAGAATTCGGCAGAATTCAAAAGAATACTTGAGCAAAATCTAAGAAAGTTCAACAAAATAGAAAAGAACCTACTTGGAGAGAAGACGGTTCTAGAATCCGAAGTAATAGAAATGACTCAAAAATTGATTCAGGCAGAAAGACTGTCAGCTATGGGCGAGCTTGCATCACGGCTTGCCCACGACATGAGAAACCCACTTTCTGTCATCAAAGGAACAGTCCAAATAATCAAAAAGACAAGTAAAAATCTCGATGATTCCACCCTCAAAAGAATCGATCTTATTGAAAAATCGATCTTCCGAATGACGCACCAGATCGACGGTGTGTTGGATTACGTAAAGGGAACCCCTATTAAGAAAAAACCATCTTCACTAAACGAAATAATTATCTCTGCGCTGCAAACACTGATGATCCCATCAAATATCACCATTCATTTCCCAAAAGATGACATCGTGCTTTTGTGCGACGCACAGAAAATTGAGATCATGCTTGCAAACATGATACTAAATGCGATTCAGGCTATTGGAGACAGCAAAGGTACAATCAGCATTAGGGCAAAAAAGCAACAAAACAACATCCTCATTAAAATCGAAGACTCTGGTCCCGGAATACCAACCAGAATAATGGACAAGATCTTCGATCCTCTCTTTACGACAAAGCAGGAAGGAACGGGCCTTGGTCTTGCCAGTTGTAAAAGCATTGTGGAGCAACATAATGGTACCATATTTGTATCAAACAACCCCACCATGTTTTCGATTTCATTGCCGTTTTACACGTGACTCCAAATCGTCCATAAATGCTTTATATTTAGTTGGACACAACTGATCCAAGTGGCAAGCTACAAAAAATCCTACTCTAATGAGCAATCTATAAACTTCATAGTCCCAATAATGATAATTCTGTTTTTGGGCATAGTATACATCATGTCTTTGCGCTATGGCCAAGGTGCCGTCAGCTTCATTTTGGTAGGCATTGCAGCTGCAACCATGATTTACTGGGGATTTGTCCTAAAAAAAATGACAAAGACGGAAAAGCCCAAGTATACTGCAAGGGAGGCAGAAAGCAAGAACTGGGTATATGATCTAATCAAGGGAAATGAAGAGATCATATTTGTTGCAGAAGTTCCAGGACCTGACGACAAAATAATGGTTAGGCTAATTGACGGTGTGTTGTACGTGCGCGGGTCTGGCAACTTTTCAAAAGAGGTTCCAATAGATGGTGCATCAGGTATGGAAATTGCAGATTTCAAATATAGAAATGGTGTACTTACTTTGCGAATCAGAAAACCACTTGCTACTACCTGACTGACATTTTCGGTTGTCAAGGTACACTGCAAAATAAGAGATTACATACTCTTTGCGAGTTCTAGCTTCTCAGGGAGGTACTTGTCCGTAATGTTTGTGAGACCGTACTTTGAGAACGCTTCTAGCTCTGCTTTCCTTTTTATCTTCAAAAATATCTCGAGCTCCTTTTTCCAGATTCCCTCTTGGTATCTTGGATCCTTTTGCAGATCGTAGATTCTTTTGATGTCAGATTCAGTCATTGGAATGGTTGGCAGCTTGTACTTTTCAATGTCAGATGCCCACACGCCAATCCACTTTGCGTCAGGGACGGTAAGCTCTCTCAAATGAGCTGCATTTGCAGAGCCGGACTTTATGACCATAGCTATGTGCTCTCCATACACGTCACCATCAGTCAATATCACAACTGGCAGCTTCATCTGGTCGTGCAGTCTCTTCAAAAGATATCTAGTTGAGCGAGGAGCCTGGCCGGCAGTATCAATGATGATTGCCTTGAATTTCTTGTCCACCTTTTCTTCGACAAACCTTGTAAAGAGACCACCTTTCTCTATTGCGATGACCAGCTCCGCACTGGTGTCAACAAGCTCCGCACTTGACAAGCTTGGTCCAATCAGGTATCCATCTGGATGGTCAGACAGGTTTGTCCTTCTTCCCTCATACCCTGGCACCGTGTACTCTATAGTCAAATCGCCAAAAACGCTGCTTCGTTCCTCAGGAAATATATGGAAATCCTCACGTGGCCTTGCTAAAACCGCTTCCAAATCCACTATGATGTTGTCGGATTCCGGCTGGTCCTCAAAATCAATTGCAAACGCCTGTGAAGAATAGTAAATGTCTCTCAACGTAGAGGATTTTTTCTCATGCACTAATCGGTTTGCAAAAAACGCAAGCCAGATCAGCTGCGTAAACGAACGAAGCTGCGCCATGTTCCTTGAGCTTCGAAGGCCTGCTGCCTTGCCCAGAACATACTGACGTAGTTTCTTGTCGTACACGATGTTGTTGACGGATCTACTTGGCACATAGAACTGTGGGAACTGACCTTTCTCCAGATCATTGTAGACCTTGGTCCCTTCTGCTTTTAGCAGCTCAAGAAGTGAGTCCCTCTTTGCAGATGCAACCTTTTCCGACTTACTCTTGGGCTTCGACATTTGTGCTCAAATCCTTGATCAGTTTTTTGTAGTCAGGTTCTTTATTTTTACCTGCAAGTTCCGTTGCAAACTGGGCAATTAGTGGAAGATATTTCTGGTATAGATTGGTTCTCTTTTTCTCAATTTCTGCAAGGCCTCGCTTTGACATGTATGCGGATAATTTGCGAGCAAGATACTGCAGCGCAAGCCTGAGTTCTTTTTCTATTTCCGGCCTGTCTGCGACGTTTTCCTTTCCAACAGTCTTATAGGGGATACGAGTGGAGCAGATGTGACTCACGATGACAAGTGGTGCGTCGTTTTTTACCTTGTACCTTCCCCAATCCACTTCGTTTACCACTTGTAATACTACATCACTTCCCTCGTCATACAGCAATGGAATCCTGTTTGCAAACCTGTACACGGTGATCTTGCCTGGAGGAATCTGCCCGCCATATGCAATGCCCATCTCCACAATAAATGGAAAGCCGGAATACGCAGACGCGCTCCTCTGTATGACTTCGTAAAAGTCAGGCTTGAAGAACTGCTCTATTCCTTTTCTTAGTGGCTCTTCACCCAGAGGTGCAAGACAGCTTGGGTCTGGCGTGAGAAACTCTTCATATCTTTGGAGTGAATCAGAAAGCTGGACAAGCTCTTCGTTTGTAAAGGTGCCAATTCTTTTTTCTGCTTTCAGTCCAGCAAACTCGCAGAATTTGAGCGCAGTTGCCTGACCTATCCTCTGGAATCTTTTTGTAAGAAATGTCACTAATGTTTCTCCAGATACCGTATTTGCAAGCTGCTTGAAATACGGACTGGACTTTGGCATATCTACGGTGATTGATTTTGCCTCACCATAATCCCAGTATGTGAGGTGTTTATGCATCAGATCCACATCGTCGATTCTTATTCTTCTCAGCTTTTCAAAGTCCATCTTCAAAAATGACATCAACGCAATTATGACTCGGACAGGCCTTGAGAGATTCTGCCATTTTTTTTCTGCTTTTGCCATTATGCCCTCAAAATTCAGATTCTTTTTTGATAGACCTAGCTCCTTGCGCACCTTTTCTATCATGGAATCGTCAAGTGTTGGTATTTGGTAGTGTGTATCAACAATCATGCGGCGTATGGTCTCTACATCCACTCCGTGGGGGTGCGGCCTGATTATTGTAGGCGGTGGCGGCATCGTCTCCACGATTCTTTTGTACTGGAATCGCTCGCCTTTTGGATCGTCAAATGTTATGGTAGCATATGGAGTAATCAATGAGGTCTGATACACGTAATCTCTGATCTTGGAACCGGCCTTGGAGTAGTCACCCTCCAGAGTGATACTCACAGACAGTCCTTTTTTGTTTGTCTCCTTTGTGGAATGCTTGCGAATTATTGGCTTGTTTTTTTGTATGTCGAGCATCATTTCATATTCGTGGCTCGTTTTGCCGTCTGCTGAGCTTGCCACAATTACTGGCTTGTTTGTCGTAATTTGGCCATATAGAATTGCCATTGTTGCACCGAGCCCAAACATCCCACGGGCCTGCTTTAATCCAAATTTTGAGCCATACAATACAGTTCCAAACGCCATCGGAATCTGCTTTGATTCCATGCCTGGGCCGTTGTCCTTTACCGTCAGAACGTACGGCTTTGGATCCGGTTTTTCAGGATCAACTGCCTTGATTGTAAGGTGTATGTCAGGTAGTATGCCACGCTGGTCACATGCATCAAGGCCGTTTTCCACAAACTCGCGAACTGCGGTGTACAGCGAGCGTGTTGGATTACTAAAGCCTGCCAGATCCCTATTCCTATAGAAAAACTCCGATGGTGATATCTGGGAGAATGTTTCTTTAAGAGACATCGTCTTTTTCCCACAGTTGTAATCTCTCTAACTTTTCTTTCCGTCTGTTTGCTTCAAGTCTACCATATACGGAGCCGTGTTTGCTTCCAGAAGAAAGTGAAGAAATAGCAGATATCGCTAGTTTGATGTGGTGTGAATCGCCAATTATTGAAACTGTTTTTCCATAAACGCAGATTGAAGTGTTGGTAAGATTTTCCATATTTGCTCTTGCTCTACCTCCCTCTCCGATAATTCTTCCTTTTATCCTTTCAATTTGTTGTGGAGATTTTCCAGCAAAATCCCTGAGATCCATTACATGAAGCGAGTATTCCTCTTGTAGAAGTTTCATTGCATTATGCGGTGAGAAACCTCGTCCAATGGCTGTAACGATCTCGATTGCTTTGAACGGTTGAATCTGACTGACAGAGCCATCGCTAGCAATGTCTATTTCTCCTGTCTCTGAATCAATTTCCAGCTTGACAAAACAGCTTTTTTCTATTTGTGACTTGACTTTGCCAGCTTTTCCAATAAGTACTCCTACTCGATCCACTGGTATTCTTACTATTTTTTCAAAGCTCATGCTATTATTTTTGAGAACACATCGGCGGGGTTTTCAACTGTTAATCCTCTTTTTGCAAAGAAGTATGACATATTTTTAATGTCTCTTTGAAGAAAGTTTTGAGCATTTGGGTGCATTGTATCAACTGCAGATCCTAGATCAAAAAGAATTAGGCCATTCTCCGTTTTAAAAACATTATACTCTGAGAGATCACCGTGAACCAGCCGTGCATCTCTATACAACCTAAAGATTATGTCTCGAAGCTGCAGGTAATCATTTTCGTCAACTTCGGTTTCATGTAATGTGGGGGCCGGAACGCCGTTTTTGCCTACAAACTCCATGGCAAGTACGTTTTTTGATACATGTAATGGTTTTACGACAGGCAGGTTTTTTTTGAAGCATTGTTGCAGATTCTTGAATTCTTTTTTTGCCCACAAAAATACCATGTTCCTTGTGCCTGACTTGACATGTGTGAATCGTGGGTCGCCAACAATGTAAGACACGCGTTTTTTGAAGCTAGAAGTTGAAACCAAATACACCTTCAACGCTACATCCTTGCCAGCATTATCTACTGCCCAAAATACAACCGATTCCTTTCCTGCCTTGACTATGCCATTTACATAGGCAATTATCTTATCGTTTATCATTTCATACATAGTAAACATTGTAGACCTATCGAGAACCTGATTGACTGTCTTGTCTTTTTTAAAGCCGTCCTGCAATGACTTTTTTTTCTTTGGGAATATCTTTTCAAATTTTTCTGCTACATCATCAAAATCTGGAAAATCCTCAGAAGACATTTTCAATTCTTCCAAGACAAATGATACCTAGAAATCTTTTGGAAGATGACCGTTGTCTTTGAGCCAGTCTACCTGAGCAAGTGTGAATCTCCAAGTAATGTCACCTCGGTCATCTTGCTTAAAGTCCCACGGAGCAATAATCACTACGTCATTGTCACGAATCCAAATTCTTCTTTTTAGCTTTCCTCTGATTCTGCCTCGACGAGTCTTACCATCAGTGCACTTGACTAAAACCTGATCACTGCCCAGAAGCTTGATGACTCTTCCCAGCATCTCACCCTGTTGTGGAAGCTGGATATCCTTTAGCTCACTTTCATTTAGAACCTTACGTTTTCCCAATTATACAACTAAAAGAAATTTTCTATATAACTGTGTGTATTAGGTTTTGAAATAATTATTGAAATGTTCATCGCTACAAGATCGTAAAAACATGCTGTCAAAATCACAACAGAAAAATGGTTTTCGCTTAAATAAGATGTAGTCCTAAGACTAACATGGGTTTACGAAACATTCCATTGAAGCTGCAATACAGAACAGACAGAGACGACCTAGTCACAGATTTCTTCATTCCATGTCTTAGCAATTCCATCGAATATGACAGGGCGGTGGAATTTATGACATTAAAGAGCATTTCAACACTTTCACTTGGTCTGCAGAACTTTGCAGATCATGAAGGCAAGATCCGTTTGATCACAGGTCACCGATATGCGTCTTCTGACCTTGATGTTCTTGCAAAGATCTTCACTGGTAGGAATGGAATATTTTCTGTCGGCTCTATTCACCACAGCAAGATAGATATCTTGCAAAAATTGATTCAAAAAAATAAAATCCTCATCAAAATTGCAATACCAAATTCAGAATATGTTGATGGCTCTTTTTCAGAAAGAATAGGAATATTCCGAGACGAAGAAGGAGAAATGGTAGCCTATACTGGCACTTCAAATGAGACCTTCAATGTGGAAAACCGAAATTTTGAATCAATCGACATATTTACCACTTGGAACGACAGGCCACGTGTGGACATCAAGTTGACAGATTTTGAGAGATTATGGAATAATGAGACCAAGTATGTCCAGGTGTATGACTTTGTATATGCCTATAAGAACAACCTCCTCAAGTATGATTCCAAGTGGGCAGTAGAAACTATTAGCTGAGCACAAAACCAGATGCATCTATGTTTTTTGTGTTTTCTACAAATCTGACAAGAGATATCTTGTAATAGATCACCTCACCACGTCGCTCAATCACTGCCAAAATTGGCTCTTTGCCCATTTTTGTTATTTCTTCAATGTTTTTTTGTAATGCACCTATCTTTTCCTGTTTGCCTTCTGCAAGTCCGAACACAAGATATTTTGCGCCTTTTTCTCCAAACTGTCCCCGCTCATATACACGAAAATCTGATCCAAATCCAAAGCCATCCTTTACTGTATATCCCCTCACACGAAGATCACGGTAAATTAGAAATTTTGTTAATGCATTTTCGTCGAATTTACTGCAGATCTGCAAAAGCTCATCAAAGCCAATTATCTTCTTGTCTTTGGTAAGGTGTAGTTTCTTGTAGAAGAGAAAATACAATGACTCAAACGGTTTGAGGAGAAATCTGCCATGCCTAGTTTCACCGTATCCTTTTTGCTCAAGGACATTTTGCATCTCCTTGTTTGTGATCAGAGTGTGGTCGTCAACCAATGTACCTTCAATATCTGGTTCGGCATCAGAGCTCATTTGGCAAAAATTATGATAGTTTCCATATAAGTCATCGAATCATGGAAATATCTCACCGTTAAAATATATGTGCCTATTTTGTGTTTTCAACAGTGATACTATGCACGGTGGATGTTACAGAATAGGAAATGGACAACCATATACAAGAAAGGAGTTCATAAAAGGAAAGCCCCAGCCAAAGATTGCCAAATATCAAGGCGGAAAAAGAGGCGAATATGATTATTGTGTTCAGCTATGTTCAAATGAAAAAATGCAGATAAGACACATGGCAATCGAGTCTGCAAGACTCGCTGCAAACAAGGCAGTCGAGCAAGTAGTAGGTGAAGGAGGATATTATTCCGTCCTTCGAATCTACCCGCATGTGTTGCTCAGAGAAAACAAGATGATTGCCACAGCTGGAGCAGACAGACTTCAGGAAGGCATGAGGCGTGCTTTTGGAAAAGCGGTGAGTTTAGCTGCTCGTGTAAAGCAGGGCCAAGTCCTCATGGAAATGCACGTAAAAAAGGATCACCTAGATTTAGCAAAAAAGGCACTTGCCGGTGCATGTGTTAAACTACCGGTTACGCCTACAATCAAAGTAATCCCTCTGAAGAAAAACTAGAGATGTTGTAGAATCTCATCTTGTCTTTTTGATAGAATTTCCAAGAATTCTGAAAACTCTTGCTCTGTTGGATCCCGTTTGAGAATCCTTCGCGATTGATAATAAAATGAGTTATACAATCTACCAATTATTATACCGTACTTGAAATTCTGTGAATCGGCCCTTTTCTCATCCAAGGTTTTTGCGAGTTGTTGAATTTGATTTATGTTTGTAAGCGCCTCTTGAATTTTTTCATTTATTTTTTGTTCTAGTCTGGTGTCCATGCTTTAGATAGATACCATCTATGATTAAAGATATGGGACAACAATTCATTTTAATAGACTTGGTTTAGTCTAAACAATCATGCGGCTGTAGTACAGCCTGGTTAATATGCGGGATTGCCAATTCCGTGACCCGGGTTCAAATCCCGGCAGCCGCATTCACTGAAATTATTCTACGTAATGATGGTGTATGAGCTGATCATAGAATCTAACGGATTTGATATTGACAAACTCCAACATGCCATATTTTGAGAGCTCTCTGCCATAACCACTGTGCTTGATTCCTCCAAAGGGGATTCTTGGGTCCGATATCACAACGTTGTTCACTGTGACTATTCCTGACTCTATTTTCTTTGAGAGTGATTCGGCCTTGTTTAGATTCTCAGTCCATATACTTGCGCCGAGGCCGTACTCGCTGTCGTTTGCCATCCGAATGGCCTCTTTTTCATCCTCAAATATTGTGATTGGTGCCACCGGTCCAAATGTCTCTTCTTTTGCTATTCGCATGTCGGCCTTGATGCCTGTGAGGATAGTAGGCTTGTAATAATATCCCTTGTTGCCCTTTCTTTCGCCACCCAAAAGTATCTGGGCTCCTTTCTTTTTTGCGTCATCAACGATTGATGAGATGTTTTCCAGTGCGTCCTTATTTACCAGCGGGCCAATGTCATTTTCAATTACCATCGGATCACCTATTTGTAGCCGCGATGTATTGTGAACAAATTTTTCTATGAACTTGTCCGCTAGTTTTTTTGAGACAAAGAATCTTTTTGATGCAATGCAGCTTTGGCCGCAGTTAATGAATCGTCCTTTCACTGCACCGTTCGCTGCCTTTTCCACGTCTGCATCTTCAAGAACTATGAATGGGTCGCTTCCCCCTAGCTCAAGAACGCATTTTTTCAAAAGAGATGCGGCTTTTTGTCCCACCGTTGCGCCCACTTTGGTACTTCCTGTAAATGTAATGGCATTTGTATCTGCTTCAATGAGGTGTGTTGCTGCTGCCGAGCTGCCTACCAGAATCTGAAACACTCCTTCTGGAACTCCAACTTCTTCGCATGCAACTTCCATTTCAAGTCCGCACTGTATTGTTACACTAGATGGTTTCATGACAATAACGTTGCCTGCAATCAAGCTTGGAGCTGCAAAACGCAGTGCTTGCCAGTACGGAAAGTTCCATGGCATTATTGAACCAATGACACCGAGTGGTTCAAACGTGATGAAGCTTTTTCGTGCATCTGTGTTCAGCACTTCATCTGAAAGAAAGTTTGCGCCGTTATCTGCATAAAATTCCAACGCCCATGCACATTTTTCAACTTCTGAGATGGCTTCTTTGATTACCTTGCCCATCTCTCGCGTGGCCACTTCGGCAAGTTTGATTTTGTTTTTGCGCAAATATTCAGTAAGTGCATAAAGACAGCTTCTCCTTTTTTCCAAGTTGTTCCTCCACTCCAAGAAGTCAGATTTAGCTCTTACCACCTGATTTTGAATTTGCTCTTTTGTCATCGAGTCATAAGTCGAAATTATCTCCTCCGTTGCAGGATTAATTGTGCTTATGGTAGTTTTCTGGCTCATGTCTTTTTTGTGCTATCTAAGAACTTGTTTAGATCTCCTACTGATTTCCAGTAGGAATCAACTAGCGCGTGTAAATACTGCTCGTACATATGCAGTAGATTTTTTTGAAGCTCGAGTTGCGACTTTTGAAGATTGTTTGTCATTTCAATCTGAGTCAGAAACGCATTAGTGAATTGGTCGGAGAGCATCTTAAATGATTTGAGTACGTTTTGATCAAAACCAATTCTATCAAAGAACTGTTTTTCTGCAAGGTAGCATGTGCCAAAAATATCGTCAACTGAGTGCAAAAACAAGGTGTAAAGGTCAGAATAATGCTGAGTTGAAAATGGAATTTGTGCTTCTAATTTTTTAATTATTTTTGATGTATTGTCTTTCATTACGTCACAAACAGAAATTTGGATATTCGAATCAGTCATACTGCTGTCATTGTCGCTCATACGTTATTAAGCCAAGATTTGCATTTAAAGGATTTTTTTGTTCTGTAAAATCTGTGTCTGGCATTCTAGTTTACCCTTTGTAGTCCTTTTTTTATTATTTCCAAGGCGTTTGAAATTTTTTCAGGCCGTGGTAGTTGAATCATAAAGACATTATCCTTTCCAATCTGAGAGTGTGGCGAAGAAAGTGCAAGCATGGCACAATTTGCCATCAACTCGAAAAATTCCATTGATTCATTTGCGTAAAGGAGTAGTTTTTCCTCAATCCCGCCAGAAGAAAACACAAGCGAGATTTCCACAAAGACATGTCCTTGGCCATCCTGAAGTATGTTGAGGTTGGTCTCAACGGAAAGTGGTTTTCCTGCCACTTGTGCCATTATTTCATCGAATCTTTTTTCTGAGAGAATAAGACATGGTACTTTGATGCCGTTGTAATTAAACGAGGTTACCCCAAGGTGCACTCGATCCATTAGTTTTTTCATCTCATCTTCAGACATTTTATTTACCTTCTATCTTTGGAACTATTTTGTCACTTGCCTTAATTAAGAATGGTGAAACAAATGCGCTAATTATAGATATTATGCCAATAAGTGGAAAGACGAAGCTGCTTACCGCTCCTATGTCAACTCCGGATTTTATTATTACGATCGAAAACTCGCCTCTTGGTCCCGCCAGTGCAAAGGCCGAACGAAGGGATTTGCTTTTACCTTGTCGTAACAAATATGTGCCAAGCAGCGCACCGCCGAACTTTATCGCCATTGCTAGCACTACTATTCCAAAGGCCAAAACAATGTAGTTCTGAAGCTCTCCTATGTTCATCAGTGCACCTACCGATACGAAAAATATTGCAACAAACATATCTTTGATTGGACTCGATAGAATCTTTGAGACTTCAGCAGATTTCGATTCTGCAACAAGAACACCTGCCAAAAATGCACCAATCGCCACTGATAGTCCCACCACGTTTGCAAGCAATGCATATCCAAAGCACACTCCAAGAACCGATAAAAGCAGAATCTCTTTGTGTTGTGTCGCAGCAACTCTATCTATTAGTCTTGGAATTGTTCTGGTGCCAACAGTCAGCGTTCCACCGATGAGCGCACCTGCCACAATTGCAACTACTACCATGCTTTCATATGAGACATTTCCGACAAGCGCGACTGATTCCAATGTTGCGATTAGAATCACAGCTATAATGTCTTCTACGATCAGTATGCCTAACACAAGAATTGATGATTCTTTTTTGATCTTGCCTGCATCTTCCAAAATTTTGACAAGTATTGCAGTACTGCTAATCGATAATGCGGCACCTAAAAAAAGTGAGTCCATAAAATCGAGTCCCGCAAGATTTGAGATGTAAAAGACAACACCGAGTGTCAGAAACAGGCCGATTGTACCTGCACCAACTGCAACCTTTCCAATCGAGCGGATCTTTGAATACGGAAACTCTATTCCAATCACAAATAAAAGCAGAATTACACCAAGTTCTGAAAATATGTTGAGAACCTCCACATCAGAAAGTATGCTAACACTGCCAACACCCATAAAGTTACCATTTTCTGTTATGAATGAGCCCCAAAGCGGAGAAAGCGGACCAATCAACATTCCTGCAACCAGATAGCCAATGATGAGAGGCTGCCGCATCTTGAAAAAAACCAGAGTCACAATAGATGCTAAGATCATGATTATTGCCAAATCCGTGATGAATGAGGAATGAGGAATGTCAGGTGTGATTTGGTCTATTATACTTCGAACCTGATTGTTGACTGAGTTTTGCTCCAATTGCAAAAAATAATTTTGCATTATTTAGTGGTGAATAAGATCATTAAAATTAGTTTGGGTTTTTAGATGACGCAAATAGTTTTTGCTAGCATTTTGACTTTTTCTGACTCTGGCCCTTCCAATTTGTGTTCGGTGTATTTCGTGTTAAAGTAAAGAAGGTCGATTAGCTTTGATTTGTCCACATTCACTATAGTAGCTTGGCTAGACTGTGGAATGTTAGTATTAGTTAGAATCACCAGCTTGTCCACAAATGCTGACGACTTGACCACGTTTGATATGGTCTCAAAATTCTTTGTGTGGTTGCTGTCCATGACTACGGTGATGCCTATTTTTGTTCCATAAGGATCCGAATATACTACGTCAAACGACGGATTTGGTTTGCTTGCCTTTGAGACGTTTCCTATGTCATGAGCAAAGTTGACTAGATTCGATACGGCTTGCTTTATCTGGTTTTGCGTCGTGCCGTTTGTCCTCTTTAGTTTTATGAATTCAGATATTGGTACTTCCATTATACTTCCTTTAATTTTGAGTCCTGGGTATGTCTGCTTGATAGTCTCATCAATTACCGCTTCAGTTATCTCCGATGCATTAAGCTCTGCTGCCTTTTCTATTGCATGATTCAGTATGTTGATGATAGAACGCACGTTTCTAAATTCTGGGAACTCATCACATAGTACCCTGACCTTTGATGCAAGATCTTGTTGTTCTTTTTTACTGAATCTCTCAGTCTTGTCTGCCTCTTTGATGTACTCTATTGCAATCTCGATCAGCTCATCAATTGAGTTTGCACCAGCCAAATCTATCTTGTAATTTGCTTTTTCCAGTCTGTCAAATACTGAGGGGTTTGTCTTTTGCACATCCAAGTACAAAGATGGTGTCGTAATCAGCAAGAGAATTGATGCAGGAATATGAGCATTGATAAGTGATTTGACAAACTCCAATGAGCCTTCTTGAGCGTCAAACTCATCGAACTCAAAGAGGATTACCTTGCCTAGCAGGTTGTGGCTGAATCTTGCAATAGCCGCAAGCCTTCCGTGCATTTCATCAAGGTTTGTTATTTTATCAAAAGAGTTGCAAAGAATATTTTTAATCACTACGGTTTCGTGTTGGTTATAATTTGCCGCAAGATAGTTTTGCAACACTTCAACACACACAGGTTTTTTGTCATAAAGTATGTCTTCTGATTTTTGTTTAATCGTGACGCCTTTGAGCTTGTCAACAAAGCCATAACCAAGCGCTCTTTTGGCAAGCGAGTCTCCTCTCTGAGCCTTTTCAGTGATTTGCGCCAAAAAGCTTGCCTTGAGTTCAGAAAACAGATCCTTATTGAAGCCTCGCACTATCGCGTTGTAGATGCTTTCATTGGTTTTTGGCGAGATCGTCGAGAGATCCACATAGGTAGTCACAATATCCTGTCTTGTTTTGAGTGTCTTGATGTGCAACGCAAGGTGTGTCTTTCCTGATCCCACGTCCTGTACGATCGTGATTAGTCTGAAATCGTTTTCAGTAGAATTCCTTCGTGAAGTTTTCTTGTAAAGATCCGAAATACACTCAATTATTACGGCCTTGGCTTCCTGATGCCTTGTCCCCCCCAAAATCTTTGCATCGTGTTCGGTGGGGGTGGGGCTACTTGGATATGGGTTTGTTTTAAGTCCATATGGATATGTCATAGCTTTCGTATGTATCCATGCAACATACCGCGTACCTGGATACCCTCCTGACCCCCCGTAGAGACCTCATACTTTTGATTCGATTCAACTAGTGAAGATGCCAAAGAGTAGAACTGCTCAGCTGTGATATTCAATGATGCGCATAGCTTTTGTCTGATGCTTGAAAATGGCACCCAACCAAGTGACGTTGACAGTTCATTTAGGCACGTGTCAAAATTGGTCTGAAAGTCCAAAATTGGACTTGAAGATTTTGCGTGATCACTACGAAGCTGGTTTATAGTATTTTCAAGATTTTGCACAAGTTTTGAGAGTATTTTGAATTTTGGGTCGTTTTGTGATAAGTGTGAGAGATAGTTGTCCTTGCTCCAGACATAGTGTGCTATGCCTTTGTTGTCAACTATGATTTTTTCTTGTTTTGCGAGCTCTTCAAGTGAGGAGTCACATTCTGTGCCAAATATCTTTTTGAGCTCTGCCTTTTTTATTCCACAGACTCCTGATGCTTCTACTTTCTCAAGAATCTGGGAATTCATGCCTACAAATCCCTGAAATTTTTTTTAATGGAGCATGTCGACTTGTATAACAAATTTGTGAAAAATTATTGTCTTGAATTGCAAAGTTTACAGTATTTTGGCCAAGAATTATTAGGTATGACACTCCACCGGATCTTGCAGAGTGATGATTAGGTCATCTGAAACAAATGTGGAATGAGACCTGGGGTATCTGACTGCTTTTTAAGACGAGCTTTGCAAGTTGAGCTCTTTTCTAATTTCATCTACGCCACGAATTCCAAAGATATCCCGTACTTGATTAAGTCGTATGTTTTCTTTGACTAGTTCTTTGCCTAGCTTGTTTATGAGTACGTTAAGCAGATCCGAGAATCTGATCTCCCACTTGTCTGCGCAGTCCAGCATTTTGCTTATTGCCCATTGACGCACTTCTTGTGGCAAGGCCACTTTCTGTTGCGTCTCAATTGCCAAACTATCAAACAGGTTGACAATCGACGCCGTCTGTTCTGCCATTTTTTCAATCTCTTTTATATCGCCGTATTTGGACTCTGCAAGTATCCTTACATTTGATTGGTATTCTGATAACTTGAGCAGGCTCACTACCTCTTTCGAGGTATGCTCAGACGATTTGTTCGTGGTGCTTTGAATCTGCTGCAGATCCACAAATAACTTGTCTGCCTTTTTGTGAAATTCTGTCATGGATGCCTCCGATCTTTTGACCATCTCCGAAAGCGAGGAGATCTTTTGGTCTATTGTGTTTGTTTTGTTATAGACATTTTCTTTGAGCATGGATAGATCGTTTTGAACTGATTTGAGTCCTTCTCCGACGAAGGCAGTCGAGTCAGCTCTTTTGACAAGCGAGCCAATCTCCGACTCTATTTTTTGTATCTCGCCTCGTAGATGTGTAATTGTTTCAGCCTTTGCAGCCCCGTCCGCAATAAGTGCGGCAAGGTCTTGTTTTAATGAAGCAATCTCGTTTGCGAGGCTGCTTGTGTCTGCTTTTGATGAGATGTTTTCGAGGTCTTCTTTTAAGTTGTCTATTCGCTGTGCTATCTTGATTATCATGTGGGTGTTGTTTTGAATAGAGCTCTTGCTTTCCTCCACTGCCTTCATAATGCTTTCTGGGTTTGGCGCCTCTTTTTGTGCCTGGTCTATCCTGTTTACCTGTTCTTGGAGCCTGTTTGCCTGCTCACTCACCTTTGTAATCAATCCTGCCTGCGCCCGCACCTGATTGAGTCCTGAAAACAGCTTTTGTGTGTCTTCTTCGATGATGTTTATCTGTTTTGATTGTTTTTGGATCTGCTCAAGAGTGTTCGTAAGTGAGTCAATCATGTCCTTCATTGAGACTAGAATCTTCTGATTGTCAGCAAAGATCTTTGACATCAATTTGAGCTCCTTTGAGAGCGCCTTGGTGGAATCAGATACGGCGCCTATCTTTTTGACTAGCGCGCTAGAGTCTTTTTTGCTAAGTGTGATACCAGATGATTTTTCTTTAGTTTGTTTTTTTGTTGACACCAGTCTTATGTCTAGTCATTGATAATAAAAGGTTCGGACTAAAATAAGATAAAAAAGAAGTAGCTACTCATTGACCAGTTCTGGTCCATGGAGTATCTCGTGTAGTGTTTTTTCCGTCAGGCCGTTGAGGGACTCGACGAACTGCTTTGTGCAATATTCGCAGTGAATCATAGTGTACGGTACAGTACCGTACTAATAATAACTAGGTAATTTCATAATAACTATGTCCCCCACACGTATGCGTAATTTTTAGAAAATATTTCGTTTAGAGCAAACACACTTGTACCTATAATCTCAGTCTTCAAAAAATCTACTACATGTTCAAAGGATTTGGCTCATTGAACTGGAAATTACAGTTACTCTTTAATGCGATCGCCATTGTTTCCGTAGTTGTAATATCTATTGGTGGATATACATCGGCAAATCAGCTTGCCGAAAAAGTAGGCAGTGCAGAGGCAAAAGAACTACTCGATTCCATAGCACTTCAGGCAATAGTTCTAGGCGTCATAGTCAATGTAGGCGTAGGCATCTTTGCATTCTTTATCTCACGTACAATTACCAAACCGATTATCAAGGCAACTGAGGTAGCTACAAAGCTAAGTCAAGGCGATCTTACCGTATCTGTAGGCAAGTCAAAATCCAACGACGAGATCGGCAGGCTCCTTACAGCAGAAGAAGACATGGTGACAAACCTCAAAGGAATAATCACCGAAGTCAACTATGCAGCCCAATCAGTATCCTCAAGCGCACAGCAGATTGCCGCCTCTGGAAACGAATTGAGTTCGTCGGTTCAACAAATCGCATCCACCGTAGACCAAGTTTCAAGGGGTTCGCAGTCACAGGCGCAAAGCCTTGCCAAATCAAGGCAGATCGTAGAGGAGCTTTCCACTACTATGAACGAGCTTGCGGCAAACGCCGTCGAATCATTTGAGGTAACAAGAAAAGTCGGCAGCTTATCAGAAAAGGGCTCCGAATCAGCAAAAGAAGCAGGAGAGAGAATGAACAAGATAATTAAAGTAACAAATGGCTCTGCGCAAAAAGTCAGAGAATTAGCTCAAAAGACAAACGAGATCACAGCAGTACTGGATGTCATAAGGCAGATTGCAGACCAGACAAATCTTTTGGCACTTAACGCGGCAATAGAGGCAGCTCGTGCAGGCGAAGCAGGACGTGGCTTTGCGGTGGTCGCAGATGAAGTGAGGCGACTTGCAGAGAGCTCCGCAAAATCGTCTGAGGAGATAGACATGAAGCTAAAACAAATTCAAGAAGACGCCCAAGCAGTAGTCGGCGACATTGAGACAAGCGCAAACGAGGTAAACCAAGGCAAACTCATAATTGACTCGTCATTAAAGTCGCTTGACGAAATTGCGGCACAAATCAGAAGCATCTCCGAAAACGTAAAACGACTGTCTGATGCTGCCCAAGTCGAAGTAAACAAGGTAAAGTCAGTTTCTGCAAACACAAGCGAGATTGCCTCAGTAGCAGAACAAAATGCATCAGCAACAGAAGAGGCATCAGCTGCAGTAGAAGAACAGACTGCCCAGACACAGGAAATCGCATCATCTGCAAACCAGATGTCTGAGCTTGCAGCTCAGCTACAGAGTCTTATTTCAAAATTCAAAATAAATTCAGATACTCAAACACAGCAACCACAAGAAAGCCCACAAGAAAAGAAAGTTGGCCTTCTTTCGCGCCTAATCCACAGTTAGACGTCCTCTGATTTGTCGTAGGATTTTAGGTGTTCTTTCTTTCGCTTCAGAATGGCAAATATGCCCAATATAGCTGCGACCCATATCGAACTAAATACTATGTTTGAAAAGCTTGCATACATGTATGGTGTAGCATCCATGATATTTTGTCGTATCTGAATGGCCCTGAGGTGAAGATCCGACATCGCAGTAGTATATACCACCGAGTTCTTTGGTTCGTTTTTGATTGCATTCATGGATTCGATTAGGGAGTCAATGTCCTTGTGTATTCGCTCAAAATTGGTAGTATCTGTTGGGAAGATCCATACAGGGTTGCCCTCTTTTGGCAAGTATTTCTTTATGGCGTTGAGGTCTTGGAGCATGGACTGTGGATCGCCACCTGCTGCGATTCTGTCCAGCGCACCTCGTGAAAGGTCCAGTGGGTAGACATCCGTCTTGTACCCATTGTACGCCATGTACGCTCCAAAAATAATTATCGCGAACATTCCTATTACCGCTCCTCTGTAGTAGTTGTCTGCCATTTGTTCTGCCCTTGATCTTTGCTTGCTGGATTTATTTCTTTTAAATCTTGAATGCGACAGACTCAGGTACGCCACATAGAAGAAACCTATTGTTGGTATTCCAATGATTGGCGCAAAGACTGGATTCTTTGAGAATATAGCAACAAGTATGCCTATCATCCCATAGACTCCAAAGAAGATCTCCAAAAGGGTAGTCTTTGTGAATGGGAGGTTGTATGCTTTGTCTCTCCAGTCATCTGATCTCTTTGTGATGCCGTACTTTGGCGTCCTCAAAAATTCGTTCTTTTTCCCAAACAAACCATCAAATACTGCAACCGTGTTATTGACTGAAAGACCTGCTGCGTAAATCAGCAAGAATGGAAGTATCTTTGCTTTTTGTTTCCAGTTCTTTCCCCACAGATTATAGATGACGATCAGGTACGCAAACGGCCCCATTGCAAGATAGGTCGCAATTGTAATCGCCGGAACAAACTTTACCACATACAAGTTAAAGTTAGCTGCGAGCAAAACCGGGAGTGCCAAGAACTGGATCAAAAGGAGTGGATACGCAATGTGTCTTGTCAGCTGCACAAATGCTTGTATCTTTGCCTCAAACGGTATGTGTTTTTTTATCAGTATGTCGCCAAGCAGTTTGACTGCGCATTGTATGGCACCCTTTGCCCACCTAAACTGCTGTCTTTTTGCGGCATTCATCTGCACTGGGAGTTCTGCCTCAACTACGATGTCTTCGATAAAGATGCATTTCCAGCCTTTCATCTGGGCCCTGTAGCTTAGATCCAGATCTTCGACCAGTGTTGATGTGTGCCAGCCGCCTGCGTCCTCTATACAGTCTCTTTTCCATATGCCAGCGGTACCGTTGAAGTTCATGTACATTTTTGAGTTGCTTTTTGCTTTCTGCTCTACAAGAAAATGAAAGTCGAGACTGAGGGCCTGCGCTTGAGTCATTGCAGAATAATTCTCGTTGATGTGTCCCCATCTGCATTGAACCAGTCCTATGTCTGGTTTTGCAAAGTACGGGATTGCCCTTTTTAGAAACCAAGACGGTGGAATGAAGTCTGCATCAAATATTGCGACGTATTCGGTGTTGGTAAGAGTCATGGCGTACTTGAGTGCACCTGCCTTGTATCCGCGTCGTGTCCCCCTTCTGATGTGTGTTATATCAAAGCCATTTTTTTTGTGCTTGTTTACGAGATTGTGCAATAAATCGGTTGTGTCGTCATCAGAATCATCGAGAACCATTATCTTCATTTTGTCTTTTGGGTAGTCCATTGCACAGACTGCGTCTACAAGCCTTTCTGCGACATACTTCTCATTATATATTGGAAGCTGAATCGTCACAGACGGCGTCCCAAGAGGCGCTATTGGGTACTTGTCTTTGCGCCTAAGCGAGATGAATGCGAGGTAGTAAAAGTTGAATGTGTACGCGGTTAGCAAAATCGCAGAAATTATGAAAATATCAAAGACAAATTGAGTAAATGGGTTTACTGCCATCGTCTTTTCAGTTGCGGCTACCTATTTATGACTTCTATGATTTTCTCTGGAAGATTTTGATCGCCTGCGGTGGACATACTCCCTCACATGCCAAACAGAATATGCAATCTGGCTCTCTTGCCATCAGCGGTTTTTTCTCAGATGCTGGGTTTCCTGGTGTGTCAAACCACTCGTAGACACCGACCGGACACGCATCGATGCATGCGCCGTCTGCAATGCAGATATCGAAATCTACTGCTACAAACTCTCCCCAGACGCCCAATATTGTGTTGTCTGTCCCCTTTCTGCCCCATGTCTTGATGACGTTTTTGTTTGATGGTACGGTAAACGGTGCACTTGGTGGCATATGAGATTTGTAGTCTACATCGATCGGTCCAGGCTTTGCGCCTTCTGGCATCTCGGTTACTGCTGTTTGTGTCGCTGCAGCTGCACCCTGAGGTGCCTCCACCTTTGGTTTTGGTTTTGCGTTTGGAACTATCTTTGCAAGTGGTGTGAGCTCCTCTAATCTCTTTACAGCTGCTTCTTGTTCTAGCTTTTCTGTCTTCATGAGGCTCTCAATCATCTTGTCTGCAAGAATCGTGTTTCGGAGAATCGTGTCAATCACCATCTTTGCGTAATAGTCTGCCTTTTTGCGATAGTCCTTTACCCACTGCGGGTCACCGAACTTTTCAATGGGAAATATCTGGTAAATTATATCGACTACCTCACCCGTGACGATTTCAACTGTGATTGAGAGATCCACTTTTTCGTATCCTTTTGCCTGCTGGTCTGGCATGTTTTCTTCTGTCCAAGTGTATGTAGCATAAATGCGGTCAGCAAACGTGTCCATCGTAAAGGTCTTTTTTAGGCCTTCAACGATAGACTTGATCTCTGCTGGGTCTTCAAGTTTGATCGGTAAGCGATACAGACCTAGTTTGTAGCCATGTAGAGGGTAGACTCCCCTTTTTGCAGTCGGGGACTCCATGCTGTAAACTCGATCCTTCAGTAAAAGCGACATATAGCTGATTTGGGTTCGGATTATTTAAAAATCTTCTTTAGTCGTTATCGTCCGGACAGGTAAGCTCACGAAGCTCAGTGTACCTTTTTTCCATGTCCTCTGCGTGAACTAGTACCTTTTGGAGATCGTATTCTTTTTTCGGAAAATACCACCTAATTGGAACCCAGTGCCCTATTCCATCCATATCATGGATCATTCCCTTGTCTGCAAGCACTCCGAGTTTTTCATCAAGTGATTTTTCCATTACTGTGAGACCGCGCTTTGTCCTGTCTTCTAGGATGAGATCTTCTTGTGCGTCACGTATCGTGTAAAAGGAACCTTTCTTTAAGATCGGAAGTTCTTGGCCCAATTTATTTTTCTACAGGGTTTCCGATCATGTTACCCCACTCTGTCCACGATCCGTCATAGTTACGAACCTGTGGGTAACCAAGTAGATATTTTAACACAAACCAAGAATGTGATGAACGCTCACCTATTCTGCAGTAGCAAATGATTTCTTTGTCTGGTGTAATTCCTTTTGGCACATAATTTTGCTGCAACTCTGCAACCGATTTGAATGTCCCGTCTGTATCGTTTACGGCAGTTGCCCAAGGAATGTTCTGTGCACCGGGGATGTGTCCTCCTCGTTGCGCATGTTCCATTGGATATTCAGGTGGAGCCGTGATTTCTCCTGTGAATTCTTTTGGAGAGCGGACATCTACTAGTGCTATTTCTTTTTTGCTTAGCGCCCGCCTTACATCAAAGAGGTATGCGCGTAGTCCCTCGTCTGGAGGCAACGCAACATAATTTGTTGGTGTAACTTGGGGTTCTTCTGTAGTGTACGGCCTTTTCTCAAGTTCCCATTTTTTTCTGCCTCCGTTCATTATCTTGACATTTTTGTGTCCGTAATACTTGAAGACCCAAAATACGAATGCGGCAAACCAGTTGTTAAAATCACCATACAGCACAACTTCGCTGTCAGTCTTGATGCCATTTTTTGACATAAGTGTCTCAAACTGTTTTTTGTCTATAATGTCCCTTGTTATTGGGTCGTTGATGTCGCGTTTCCACCAAATCAGTGTGGCTCCTTTGATGTGACCCTTTCTGTAACCGTTTTCAGGATCGTAATCTACTTCAACTAATCTCACTTTGTCACCGGGTGGATTTTTTGACACCCATTCTGTATCGACTAATACCTCTGGGTGTGCATAACTCATTTCACACTGTGAAAAAATAGATGCATAATTAATTTTTTCCATCACTCTGAAAAGACTATGTTTTTTAAACAAAGCAGTACAAAAGGAGTGGTTGAAGCTAAGTCGGGTCGGCATTGTAAGTAAATTTGGCTCCGAAGAGTCAGAAAATGCGGCAAGAAAGGTTGCAAAAAAATTTCTTTCATATCATTCAGAGGTTTTCACAATAGCCCCCGTGTCTGTAGAGGGTGCAAAAAAAGTCGAATCCGTCGAAGACCTCAACGGTAAAAAGCTTGACTTGGTAGTCACACTTGGCGGCGACGGTACAACACTGCGTACCTTCCGTAGTCTCCTAAATGAAATTCCTCTTTTGACGATCAATGTGGGTGGAAACAGGGGAGTTCTTTCTGAAATCACACTTGATAGAATCGATCCCGCAATTGCCGATATCAAGGCAAACAAGATCTGGCTTGATAAAAGAACTCGAGTCGTTGCATCCGCAGGCGGAGAAGAATTCCCACCGGCATTAAATGAGATCTACATCAATAGACAAAACCTCACAAAGACAGCAGACTATGAGATCAAGTTCCAAAACGACATTGTGAGGCACAAAATGGATGGTGTGATGATCTCCACTCCAAGCGGTTCTACTGGTCATTCATTTTCTCTTGGAGGCCCTATTTTGCACGAAAGCTTGGACATTTTGATCATAACCCCAGTAGCGCCGGTGTTGCGACTCTTGCCGTCAATAGTAGTCCCAGACGAAAAAATCCAAGTCATCTGTTCTCATGACACCAACATAGTTATGGACGCACAGGTGATCAAGACGGCAAGCTTTGAAGAGCCAATCGTCATAAAAAAACACAACAAACGCGCAGTCTTTGTTAGATTCAAAAAGCGAGGACTGCGACAAATGAGCAAGCTTGGCCTATAGAGTATACGATGCAAGCGCTTTTTACGCAGGCATCCCATTTTCGTCACCACAGCATGGATATACCACACCACTTATCTTTGATGAAATAAAACACATCAAGCAAAGCCATGGCATTCTAGATACCTTGTTGGATGCGGGCAGACTTCAAATCATCGAGCCTGATGCTGGAAAAATCAATACCGTAATTGGGCACTCTAAAAAAACTGGCGACTACCAAAAGCTCTCAAAAGCAGACATCTCTGCAGTTGCATTAGCTCTTCAGCTTAAAGCTGAGCTTGTGACAGACGACTATGCAGTCTCCAATCTGGCAAAAAATCTTGGACTGGATGTGGCACCAATAATGACGAAGGGGATAAAGGTCGTTGGAAGTTGGATCTATTACTGCCCCGCCTGCAAAAAAGAATTTACCGCATTGGATACTTGTCCCATCTGTGCAAACAAGTTGAGGCGAAAGCTACTCAAGAGCAAGTCTTCTTGAGTACCAGTCAATAAAGGAGCCGTCATAGAGCCTTACTTGCTCAAAGCCTGCAATTTTTAGTTGGTAAAATAGTGACGACGCTCTATGGCCGTGCATACAGTAACAAATGATTTGATCTTGGACTGTGATCTGTTTTTGTGCAAAAAGTCGTGCGAGAGATTCTTTGCTATCAAACAAGAATCCACTTTGACCAAGACCATCTGTAAACGGAACCAGAATCGACCTAGGAATGTGACCGCCAAAATACTCTTGAGGAGTTCTTGCATCCAATATTATAGACTTGCCGACAAGATTTTGCAACTCTTGTGCTTCAATTCTCATCTCGGTTCGCATGTATGGAGTGAATTGTGTTGGTACAACCTTTTTTTGTGCCTTCGACAGCGGCCTGCCTTGGCTTTGCCAATAAGTCAAACCCACATCAAGCATTTTGACGTTTTTGTGACCCAAATATTCCAGCGTCCACGCAACTCGCGCTACTGATGGATCCATTACCTCGCCCGTAACCACAACCGTCTTTGACGAATCGATTCCAAGATTGCCAAGCACATGTAAGACATCCTGCGGTTCTGGTGCCAAGTGAGCGCCGTGTTCATTTATTTTTATCAGCTGATCCACTGCCAAAGATACAGAACCCGGAATATGGCCATACATGTAGGATACCTTTGGTCGTGTATCTACTATGACAACATTTGGATCATCTAAGTGTGCGTTAAGCCATTCAGACGAGACCAGCAGCATTTTTTACAACTCTAATGTACTTTGATTTGATTCTTTTTTTAGCACATTTTGGTGCTCGAGCATTTGTTTTATTTTTTTGGCCCGCGCTTCACCAAGTCCTTCTATTTTTGCCAGCTCCGCAAACGATGCATTTAGTGTCCTTGCCGGCGAACCAAATTTTTGCAACATTCTGGTGGCAAGCTTTTCACCTATGCCTGGCAGACTGCACAAGACAGCAAGTTGTTGTCTTTGCAAGTCATTTGATTTTTTTATTTTTTTGAGGAACGGGCCCTTTGTCATCTCTTTTCTTGAACACATAGAGACGAGCAGTTTTGCCGTATGTGCAGCGTTTGGTGTCGGAATGATTGGTATCTTAAAATCAATTACAATAGACGCAAGTGCACCGTAGAAAACGAGAGGATTTTCCACTATTTGTTCTATTTCGTCGACATTTCCTTCCATTAGGATCACAGGATTTGCAAAGTGCTCCTTAAGCCTATTGCACTGATCAAACAGTCGCCCATCAAATATTGAAGATATTAGATCTGAGATACTTTTTCGCTCAACTATTGTTTCTGGTGCAACAATGTAGTCACCTACTTGAAGTGTCTTTATCTCCAAATTGATGCCTACTGCCTTGAGAAGGTCTGGAATGCCGCTTTTCTTTTCGCGCTCATCCACAACTATTCTGAGATTTTCAATTTTCATCTAGGCCAACTTGGACCATACATTAAATAATTTATTGGGATGGTGGTTTTTGCGAACCGCGTATCATCTCGTTTATCTTTGCTTCCTGCTCTTTGATACTTTCTTTAAGCCTTGTCTCCTGTTTTGCCAGAACGGCCGACCTAGTGTTTGCTAGCTCTTTTTTCTCCTCAAGTTCTGCAATGAGATTTGCCTTTGTAGATTTTATGAGAATCGAGCCTGCATGTTTGTAGACAGGATCAGAATCTGCAACTTTTTTTAGCTCTTCAAGTGCTCTGTCTGATTCGATTTGTTCAAGTTCCAGTTGTTGTTTTTGTGCCATTATCGACTGTAGGTTTTGCTGCGACTGCTGCAGCTTCATAAGCTGTTCTTGCAACCATGGCGGAATCTGTTGGCCTTGTGACATATGATAAGAGCTCTCGAATTTCTTATTATCTGTACCGATGTAACAATAGATTATCGCTAAACCGGTTTCTTAAATAAAACAAGTTGGAATTATTAGTAATGAAACTGCTATTCATAGCTTTAGCAGTATTTTCAGTGACACCAGTATTTGCACAGCAAAATCTTGAATTCAAATCAATTTCCGGCTCAAACGACCAGATAAATATAGACATTCAATTTGGTGAGATCATCTACAAAAATAAACCACTCCAAACACTTGAGTCTGTCACAATAGGTTACGGTGTAACTCAATTTACTTTACTTGAGCCACAAGCACGGTTGTTTCCGCAATCCATTATCATAAGCTCTCTGCATGACGGCATTTACATAACAGCAAAAAACCGACTTTATGACATCTATGACATCAACGTATTTGTTTTTACAGAAAACGGAATCTACAAGCAAACTCTGAGTGGTGCAGTAAATGAACCAAAAGAAGCCTCCTTTGTACGGATGCCACAAATAATAGAAACCAGGCCAGTGGACTTGCAGATATTTGTGAAACAAGATGTACGGACATATTGGGCACAACCTTACGACATTCACATAAAGGCCTTTGACGCATCCCTCAACAAATCTCCATTCTTTGACAGTTTTGATGGTGTCTTGGCCAAGACGAACCTAAAGGTGACTCTGACTCATGAAAAGGCAACGGAGCCACTTGCAGTACTAGAGGGAACCACAAATTCAAATGGTTACTGGCATGGTTCTTATTTTGTTAGAGAAAATCTTACTATGCCTGGGAAATATTTTGTCGACATTGTCGCAAAACACGGCAATGTAGAACAAACACAACGACTCATCATGTTCGTGATCGCCGACACCGGAGCTCCAGATTCATCTACTAGTCCAAGTCCATGATTCAGATTTTTGTAGATTCAAGTGAGTCATAGCTTGCTTGAACCAGCCTCAGAAGAGAATTGATGTTTGCGCGTAGATGAGTCAACTCATTTGAGTCTATTGAGATTAGCATGTTGTTTTTTTTCAGAGTGATTTTTGTTTTTGTGGGGTTCTCTGGATAAAACTTGTTGTCGGTTTTTATCGAGTCAAAAATCGCTTTAGTTTTTTCTTTTGTGTTAATTGAGATCGTGGCTCTAAATGCTGACATCGTACGCAGTTCCGGCAACCTTAAAGCCGCATTTTTTGCAGCACCATATTCCCACTGCCTGTCTGCCAAACTTTAATGAGCCGCATTCCGGACACCTTCTCTTGGATTTTAGGATTGAATGTACCTGGGTGAACTTTTTTCTGTGTTTAATTCCGTATTTTTGTCTTAGACCTTTTAGTGATGAACCTTTTTTGAGCAATTAACTTCCTCCTATCTTCTTTAATGTCTCCCTTATTTTTGCTCCGGTAGCAATTGAGATTTGCCCGCATTTGATTAGTTGTTCTTGAGTAAAGCCATCATTGCCTCCTTTTTGTATGGCGCAAATGTTACCAGCAGAGTTGGTCGTAATGGTCATTCTTGCATCCATGCAGCCCCATTCATCCGCATTTGGATCAACAACTATGTAGTCACCTATTTTGCCCATAGTTACGGATACAGGTAACGTGGTAATTGGAGGATCAGATACTTCGCCATCCACAAGCGTCGGCACGTCATCTTTGAGCTCCCATTTTGGTATCTTGCATGAAAGAATGCTTGCAACTGATGCATAAGAACACGCATCAAAGAGATTGCCATCGTAATCCGTTACACTATTATCAACAAATAGGCCTATTACCGACTTGTCTTTTTGCAGTACAAGCTTTGTCAGGTCTATCATGCCGCTTTCGCGTATGCCCCTATCAACTACTCTTGCCAGCTCGATTACGTCTTCGCCTGGAGGGCCTGGCTCCACATTCGGATCAGCTAAAGGCAAAATCTCTGCGGTGCAGATAAAGATCCCTCTGTCACCAAGATCAGGAAACGGCTTGTCTGGTTGTATCTTGACTCCGCAGACTACCTCTGTATCCCCGAGTCGTACTCTTGCTGAGCCCTCTGCTTTTGGAATCACGTTAGTATCAATGACGAGTTGTCTTGGCTCATCGAATGCACGCCCATCTATTCTTTGGCCGTCTTTGAGCAAGGCGAGAATTTTTTTCTTTTTAAGCTCATCAATGATGGAATTGCTCATTGTGCACTATCCCCAAAAAATTTCTCTTTCAGTGCCTTTTTTTGAATTTCGTATACCAATTTGCAACCACCTATTGCTGTGTCAACGCATTTCTCGTATTCCTGAGGTGTGAGAACCCCATCTAGTTGAATTAGTGTTATTTTACCAAGGTTTGGCATTATTGCGACAGGCATGTCTGCCTGGCCTTCTTGGTCTTCTTCATTGTTGATGTCAAGTACGATTGTGTCGGCTACCTTTCCTGCAGCGCATGCTGACACCATATCTCTCATTGGAATTCCTGCGTCTGCCAAAGCAACTGCCGCAGCATCCAACGCAGCACACCTTGAACCACCATCTGCTTGAAGGATTTCTATAAAGACATCAACTACGGTTCTTGGAAAATTTTCAAGCATTACTGCCGGCTCTAAGGCTTCCTTGATTACTTTGGAAATTTCTATTTCTCTTCTTGATGGTGCCGGATTCTTTCTCTCTCCCACTGAGAACGGTTGCATGTGGTATCTGCAGCGCAGAATACCCCTGTCCGTGTTTGCCAAGTGTTTTGGATGGACATCACGCGGCCCGAAGACTCCTGCAAGTATCTTGTTTTCACCGAACTCAATGTACGCAGAACCGTTTGCGTTCTTTAGAACCCCGGCCTTTATCATTATTCTTCGCGGTTCGTCAATCCTTCTTCCGTCACAACGGATGCCTTTGTCATCTAGTAATATTATGTCTGTTTTTTTTACTCCCATTCTTAACCACTATTTGATCCTAACATTTCTTGAATTCTTTCAGTCAAATTTGGAACATGTGCTTGTTCTTCGACCATTTTGATGGCATCGAGAGCCTTTAATAATCCATCGGGATCCTCGCACGAAACTACGACGTATCCGTTTTGTCCTATCGTGATCACGGCCTTTGTGGCGTTTTCGATCGTCTGTATCATAGAGCCACGTTTGCCGATGAGTCGCGGAACTTTGGTCGGAGATATCCTGATGAGCTCGCCTTCTTCTATTTTCCCCAAGTCTCTGTCTGATATCGTGATTAGTGGATCTCTTGATCTGTCAGAATTGGCAATTCTTGCAGCTACCAAGTCACCTTTCTTGAGCCTCGATGTCAGATCATCCACTTTTGGATTAAAATCCCTACCAAAGACATCTTGTGCAGGCAAGATACCTGCGTAACACGAGTTGATGTCAAGCTCCCAAGAAAGCGATGTGTGTGATCTTACAATTCCAATTACAAAGTCATCAATTCGTGGCAAGTAGACCCCGGTAAGAGGGATCACCCTGACACCACTATCGTAAATCTCAGAAATTCCAACGGTTGTAGCTATGATTTTGTCACCAAAAAGGTGCACATTTTCTTCTGCCCTGTACGGACCAGTAGTGATGACATCTCCAGGTATGACATATTTGCGTTTTACATCATCCATTACTTGACCATCTCCACGGTCGCAGTTCCTTTTGTTATAGAGCCAAGTCTGTCTATCACGCTTGCCCTTGCTCCAGCAGGTATTTCTAGTATTGCTTTAAGTGATCCGTTATTTTGCCATTCTTCTTTTTTCAGAGTTCCAGTAGACTTGAGAACCGAGTAAGACTGGGCTGCGTATTGTGCAGGAATCATTATCTCAAGCAACAGGTTTTCTGATTTTAGTGGAATTATTGCGCGCAATTTTTCGACGATGTCTTTTACTTGTTCTTCAGTATTTTTGAATGGGTCTATTGAAACGCGAGATTGTTCTAGTGCTTGCTCTATTCTTAACGGTGGATGTGGTAGGTGTGATCGTGGATCAACGAAGGTCTTTGCAATGAACTCGATTATCTGTTTTCTTTTTTCTGATACCATCTTGCGTCGCTGATCTGTGGTGAGATTGAGGTCTCCTTTTTTTAGAATCTGTTCAATTACTGCCATGGTATCTTGGGTTTTGAAGGCTTTGAGTAGTTTTTCAGTCGATGCCCTAGTTCCTTTGTGGGAATCCGTGTAGACTTCATCAGATACTAGAACGGATGAGACATCCTTTCTTTTGCCAAGCTTGTATTCCAAGGCAGGGTCTGGTTTTACTAGGATCTCAAACTTTTCGCCTTCAACTGAATGCCTAATCACGGTGACATCCGTCATAGGACAGATAACGAAATCTCGGTATTTATCTGTGTCAAGACTCACGCTAGATTTTTAATGGGGAGAAAGAAAATTTTTTCAAGTTTGCCTTCTTTGGAAGTAGTTTCACAAGATAAGCAGCGTATGACTGTAAAGCTTAAAGGGGTTCCCTTGCAGTACGCAAACGCACTTAGGAGAATTTGCCTAAACGGCGTTCCAGTGTTTGCTATTGATACTGTAGATATTATCGAGAATTCCTCTGTGATGTCAGATGAGGGAATAGCGCACAGACTTGGCCTAATACCGCTAAAAACAGACCTCAAAAGGTTTGCAGAGCCTTCCAAGTGTTCCTGCAAAAGCCAAGCTGGCTGCTCAAACTGTCGTGTCATGCTTGTTATAGACTCAGGAGACACAGACACGACAAGAACCATAACGTCTGCAGAGCTCATCTCCGAAGATGAGACAGTCAAGCCAATATCCGATAAGATCCCAATAGTCCAAGTTGCACCAGGTCAAAAATTAAAGCTTGAAGCGTATGCAAGACTCGGCCGCGGCACGACTCATGCAAAATGGAACTCGGCAAACATCTCAGTATTGACTCACACAGACAAACACGATGAGTATCTCTTGACTGTGGAGTCTAGCGGCGCACTAAGTCCGGAACAGATCATAAAAACTAGTGTCGACGAACTTGCCCAAAGACTCGAAGAGTTCAAAGGCGTAATTGCCGAGCTAAAGGCGTAGTAAATTATATTTGGGTTCTTAAAGGGCATTATCTATGACTAACCAGCTAGTTCTGAACATGGTAAAGGATCTAAAGAAAGCATCTACTAAGAATAAGGCGCCGATTTGGTCAAAGCTTGCATCTATGGCTCAAAAACCATCCGTTGCTAGAAGAATCGTAAATATAAAAAAAATAAACGATGTCACAAAAGAAAACGATGTCGTCGTGGTGCCAGGAAAGGTCCTAGGAACTGGCAACATATCTCATAAAATCACACTTTGCTCATTTTCAATATCCATTTCGGCCGCAAATAAGGTGCTTTCCGCTGGCGGCAACATAATTAATTATTCTGAGATGATATCCAAATTTCCTACAGGAAAGGGTGTAAGGATAATTGGCTGATCAACAAATCGTAGTAGACGGAACAAACCTTTTGGCAGGAAGACTTGGTTCAAATGTTGCCAAGATGCTTTTGCAAGGAAACCGCGTGTCCATAGTAAACTGTGAGAAGATAATGATTAGTGGAAGCAGGAGAAATATCATTCAGAACTACAAAGACTTTCTCTCAATTGCAAGTATTTTGCATCCAGAGCATGGCCCATACCACCCAAGAAGGCCAGACACTATAATTGCAAAGATGGTTCGAGGCATGCTACCTAGAAAGAAGCCATCAGGTCAAGCTGCACACAAAAGACTTCGTACATACATAGGTGTGCCGGCCCAGCTTCGCTCATCAAAAAAGATCACATTGGACAACGCAAAGATCAGGCGACCTTCTGCTAACTATACCACCATGGCAGAGCTCGCAAGAGAGGTAGGCTGGACATGATACCAAAGACGGAGATTTACTTTGCGACAAGAAAGACCTCCAAGGCACATGTATACATCACAAAAGGCTCAGGCCGGGTGAGAATCAACAACACTCCAGCAGAAATGATTCAGCAAGAGACAGCACGCGAGGTAATTTTGAGTCCACTTGAAATAGCAGGCGACCTTCGAAACAAAGTAGATATTTCAGTCAGAGTGAGAGGTGGTGGTTTTATGGGTCAGGCCTATGCAACAGCTACTGCCATATCAAGGGCGTTGACTGGTTGGACCAAGTCAAAAAAAGATCCAAAGGATCATCCATTTACAAAGCAGGTAAGAAATGAGTTAAGAAAGAGAATAAGTGAATTTGACAAACACCTTCTAAGCGGCGATGCCAGAAGAAAAGAACCAAAGAAGTTTGGTGGTCCTGGCGCTCGAAGAAGAAAACAGAAGTCATACAGGTAGCTTGAAAGCTGTAATTTTAGCCGGTGGAAAAGGTACACGTGCCAGGCCTTTTACCGATTATTTCCCAAAAGCCATGATGCCGGTTCACGAAAGACCCTTGATCAGCTACATCGTGGATCATTTAGCGTCGTTTAAGAGCATCTCGGAGCTAATCATAGTGGCAGACCTAAAGGGACTAGGTGGCCAAATAATGCACTATTTGGAGGACTACGATAGAAAGCCGATTAGTTTTGTGCAGGATTCTTCGAGTGGTACTGCAGGCGACCTACTTCACTTGGCTCCAAAGCTGAAGGGTCAGCCATTTGTATTGTGGTTTGCAGACAACCTTTGCGCCCTCGATGTAGAAAAAATGTACAAGTATTATACCAAAAAGGGCAGTTTTGCGTGCATAGCTACAAGACAATATAGAAGAGAGGAGACTGGATTTGCCAAAGTACGAAATGGAATCATCACAGAGTTTATAGAAAAGCCGTTAATCAAGATGCAGAACTGCGAGTGTACTGGGATCTACATCCTTAGCGGTAAAATACTCGATATCATAAAAAAATCAAAATCAAAGAACCTGAATCTGTCTTATGATGTCTTGCAAAACCTTTCAAAAAATAATTTGGTAAGCTCCTTTGATATTGGCAAGACACCATGGGTCGACGTAGAGTCACCAATCATTCTTGAAAGGAAGAGCTCAGATATCAAAAAGATAATCACACAGATGAGCTAAATCCTATGGGTTTTTTCATAGGCAGATATTTTGTCTTCGAATTGAAGCGTCACAGCTATGTCGTCTAGTCCTTCGAGTAATGTTTTTTTCCTGCTTGGTTCGATCTCAAAATAGATAGTTTTTCCATCGTACTTGATTGTCTGGTTTTCCAAGTTCACTTCTATGGTAGATTTTGTCCTACTTAGCTCAGATACGAGCTCTTTGTTTAGTGTTATTGGCAATATACCGTTTTTGAAACAGTTGTTATAGAAGATATCTGCAAATGACGGTGCAATGATTACGTCAAAGCCATAGTCCTTGAGTGCCCATGCAGCATGCTCTCTTGATGAGCCGCAGCCAAAGTTTTCACCAGTTATCAGAATGTGTGAGTCCTTATACTTGGTGTCGTTTAGCGTAAAATCGGTCTTTGGTCTTCCGTCTGGCTCAAATCTCCAATCATAAAACAAAAACTTGCCAAAACCTGTCCGCTGCACTAGCTTGAGAAACTGTTTTGGCACAATTTGGTCGGTGTCCACGTTGGGCCTCTCAAGTGGAGTGCCGATACTTCGCACATTCTTGAATTTTTCCATTACACCCACTCTCGAACATCTACAAAATGTCCTGCTATTGCAGCTGCTGCAGCCATAATTGGACTCACAAGATGTGTCCTGCCTCCCGCACCCTGCCTACCCTCAAAATTTCTGTTGGAGGTGCTTGCGCATCTTTCCCCTCGTGATAAAATGTCTGGATTCATGCCAAGACACATGCTGCAGCCCGACTCTCGCCACTCAAAGTTTGCATCCTTGAAGATCTTGTCGAGCCCAAGGTCTTCGGCCTGTTTTTTTACCTGTTGTGAGCCTGGCACTACCATCGCCCTCACTTTGTCGGAGACCTTGCGGCCTTTGATCACACTTGATGCCTCAATTAGGTCTTGGAGCCTTGCGTTTGTGCAAGAGCCAATAAAGACACGGTCTATTTTGATATCCGTAATTGGTGTTCCTGCCTTCAAGTCCATATATTCTAGTGCTTTTCTTGCTGCGATTTCTTGGCTCGGATCACCTCTTGCAAATTCTGCAGGATCTGGGACTGCCTCTGTGACGTCGGCAGTCATTGCAGGGTTTGTGCCCCAGCTTACTTGTGGAATTATTTCTGATGCGTTTATGGTAAACGATTTATCGAATTTTGCATCCCCATCCGTCTTGAGGTTTTCTTTCCATTCATCTACCAGAAAATCATAGTTTTTTGGTGTGTATCTTCTTCTCCTTAAATAATCGAATGTCTTCTGGTCTGGAGCAACAAGGCCTGCCCTTGCACCACCCTCAATTGACATGTTGCAAATCGTCATACGCTCATCCATTGATAGATCCGATATTGCCTCGCCACGATACTCAATGACTGTACCGTTACCACCACCCGTGCCAATTTTCTTTATTATAGAAAGAATGATATCCTTGGCAGTAATTGCGTGTGTGTTTTTTCTTTTTCCTTCCACCTTTATTTCGAATGTCTTGGGTTTGTCAAGAACGAGACACTGAGTTGCCAATACATGCTCGACATCGCTTGTCCCAATTCCCAATGCAAATGCCCCAAATGCACCGTGTGTCGATGTGTGGCTGTCTCCGCAAACCATTGTGATTCCTGGCATGGTTATTCCAAGCTCGGGTCCTATGACGTGTACGATTCCCTGATACGGACTATCTAGGCCAAACAGCTCTATACCGAACTCTTTGCAGTTGTTTTCCAGCACCTTGATCTGAGTTGCGGAAACTTGGTCTACAATTGGTAGTGACCTATTGGAGGTAGGAACGTTGTGATCCATTGTCGCAAATGTGAGATCTGGCCGCCTCACTTTTCTTTTGTTAATTCGCAGGCCGTCAAACGCCTGAGGCGATGTGACTTCGTGTACCATGTGTCTGTCAATGTAGATTAGTGTTCTTCCGTTTATTTCGGCTACTTTGTGGTTATCCCAGATCTTTTCAAAGAGTGTTTTGCCCATTTACAACCAAAGTTAATGAGGACAATATAAAATGAATCTAGTCATGCTTGTACTTGAAGAGGCCTCCTGCGGCAATTATTTTTGATATGATATCTGAGAAAGGTTTCATTTTGTATACTTCGTTTTTGGTGAGGTTTTTTATCTCGTTTTTTGCAGTATCTACTTCGATTTCGTCTCCCTCTGAGATCTTTTTGTAAGTGTCTTCATCTATTTCAATTGGAAGTAAGAACGCACCGTCCACTGCGTTTCTGTAAAATATTCTGGCAAATGACAATGCAAGTACGCCTTTTATTCCACAGTGTGACAGAGCAATCGGTGCATGTTCTCTTGATGAGCCGCAACCAAAGTTCTTTCCTGCAACAATAAAGTCTCCCGGTTTGACTCTTGCATGAAAGTTTGGATCTATTCCCTCCATTGCGTGTTTTGCTATTTCGTCGTAATCGTGCAGCTTAAGGTATGTACCTGGAAGTATCACATCCGTGTCGATGTTATCGCGTTCGTATTTGATTACCTTGCCAGCCATCATAGTTCCCTTGGGTCGGTGATTTTGCCTGTGACTGCGGATGCTGCTGCTACAAGCGGTGATGCCAAGTATGTTTTTGATTCTACGTGGCCCATCCTGCCAGGAAAGTTCCTATTTGTTGTGCTGATGCATACTTCATCTTTTGCCAGCACACCCATATGCGCACCGCAACACGCACCGCAGGTGGGCGGCCCCACTGTAACTCCTGCGTCAAGAAATATCTTGATTAGTCCATTTTCCATTGCACGTTTGTATATAGAAATTGAGGCAGGTAACACTTCCGTTCGGATTTTGACTTTTCTTCCCATCAGGATGCTTGCTGCTGCTTCCAAGTCCTCGTATTTTGCGCCAGTGCAAGAGCCGATGTATGATTTGTCAAGTGGGACGCCTGTGACATCCCTGACTGGTACGACGTTTTCTGGCGAGTATGGTTTTGCAATGAGTGGCTCCAGCTCTGATCCTTCATACTCGTACACTTTGGCATACTCGGCATCCTTGTCATCATATACTGGAGTGTATTCTGTTGCGCCGCGTTGTGCCAGATAATCAAACGTTTTTTCATCAGGCTCTATTATCCCGTTTTTTGCCCCAGCTTCCGTAGTCATGTTGCACAAAGTCAGCCTCGACTCTACCGACATTGCAGTGATTCCAGAACCTCCAAACTGCATCGCGGCGTATGCTGCACCGTCGGTGCCGATGTCACCAATTATCTTTAGGATGAAGTCCTTTGCCATTACTCCGGCTGGGAGTTTTCCGTTTAGCTTAAAGTACAATGTTTCAGGCACCTTAAACCATATCTTTCCATTTAGCAGGACGTATGCCACGTCTGTGTGCCCTAGGCCGCATGCAAATGCACCTAGTGCACCAGTGGTGTTTGTGTGAGAATCCCCCCCAACATAGACTTCGCCTGGAAGTACTAGTGCTTCCTCATGCGATAGTGTGTGGCATATGCCATATTGGCCCATACCGTACTTGAAGTGTTTTTCAATTCCGTATTGTTGGGTGAATTTTGTAAGTTTGACTATGTTTTCTGCAGATATCTTCTCAGCTGATGGGACAAAGTGGTCTTCGGCAACCCAGATTTTTGATGGGTTCCAGAGTTTGTCAACATTGATTCCTTCTTTTTTGAGTTTTTCAAATACCTTGATGACTCCTGGGCCAGATACGTCGTGAATCATAGCCTTGTCTACATTAGCAAATACGATATCATCTGGCGCTACTCTTGATTTTCCGGATGCCCTAGCTAGAATCTTTTCTGTGATATTCACAAAAAACAGATCCTTTTGTTCGGATTAATATCTTTGCGGCGACACCATTAAAGATGCGAAAATCGCAGTATTCATAGTGTCACTTAGTGTAATCCCAATCAAGGTGCAAAGAAAAGAGCCAGGATTTGATCTGTATGCCAGCATAGTTGAATCATTAAAAAACGTAACTCTTGAAAACGGAGACATTGTTGTGATATCAAGCAAGTATACTGCGAGCTCAAAAAACAGATTGCTTGATTTGCAGAGGATCAAGCCATCAACTGACGCCGCATCGTTGTCAAAGAGTCACCAACTAGACCCAAGGTTTGCCGAGGTGGTTTTGCGTGAATCAGACAAGGTTTTTGGCGGGGTCACAGGCTTTGTGCTAACATCCGCAGACAATATCTTGGCTCCAAATGCAGGAATCGACAGATCAAATGTCAAAAAGGGAACAGTAATCCTGTACCCAGATGAACCTTACTTGATTGCCGAACAGTTACGCCGCAAACTCTTTTTGGATTTTGGTATCCATGTCGGAATAATTTTGGCAGACAGCAGACTAATGCCAGCAAGGGCGGGAACTATGGGCGTAGCAATTGCATGTGCCGGCCTTGAACCGGTACAAGACGTCCGAGGCAACAAGGATCTTGATGGTAATCCACTCAAAGTAACTTTGAAGGCCACTGCAGACAATATTGCGTCAATTGCAAACCACAAGATGGGTGAAGGTGACGAATCAACGCCAATTGCAATAGTGAGAAATTCAGGTGCCAAGCTGACTATGAGAAAGATAAGATCAGATGAGATGACAGTCCCCTTTGAGCAGTGTGTTTACATTCGTGGTTTCAGCAAATAATGTGTTAAAATACTACGACGTTGCTTTAAATAGTAGCAATTTTGAATTCAGCTCGTATAATGTCACAGGAGTACCTCACCAGATATCCTAAGACGATCTTCTTTGGCGATGGAAAAAGACACACTGTAAGCATCGACACAAAGGGCGTAGAGCAGCTCTCAATCATTGTCAAAAAAAGCGCAGAGGAGATACTCAACATTCTAAGAAAAGAAGGATTTACCAAAGTAAAGTTTGAGCATAAGCAAGACGCTCAGATAGGACACGGCTTGTCTTTGAAGCTAAAAAAACCATGGGAGATGCATCTAAGACTGTTTGATCTCAAAAAGGACCTAGTAGCAATTCAGGCCGAAGTCGAAGTCTCACGTGATTATTTGCAGCATCTGTTTTGTCAACGCACCCCAGTCATTTACGAAATCGAGACGCTCCTCAAAAAGCACCAAATAGAATACCAGATTTGGAGCGATAAGGTGAAAAATTATGTTCATACAATCTTTGACAATTATAAGATAAAGTTGACGACTCCAAGTATCCCAGTTTTTGCTTGGAAGCCAATGCTATTTTTTATAAGCACTGTGGGAATATTTTACCTGTGGAAGTACCTTAACACAATTTAGTTAAAAGATTAATTAGAATTTTGCAGTTAGAGTAGTCATTGAGTGACGGTTTTCTTACCACTTATGTAGACCACTTTGGCGTATCGCCTTGGGAAATCGAAGTTGTATATGAGCTGTTTGCAGAGAGATTCAAAGTGGTGCAGAATCAGCTTGAGGAACCTGATCCTGATTTTGTGAGTGTGTTGAATTTATCGATTCCACTTGAGTTCAACGAGGAGTTCTTCAAGTGGTTTGAGTATCGTAGATGGGACAAAGTCAAGTTTCTCCTCAAGGAGATGAAAAGGAGGCGTGGTGATAACAAGGCGCTGAAAATAGACATTAACTTTGTTGGCATGCCAAAGATAGGATTTAGCCTTGATGTGCACGACAGAAGCTGGTTTGATAATGCAATAGAAAAGCTGGACTTTGTAATAGAGCTCCTTCCCTTCCATCTAAATTCGGAAAACATCCCACAAGAGATCTCAAAGATTCTCTACAAATTTGATGTAGAGACAAGAAAGTGGAAGATGCATACTTTGTTTGCAAAAGACAAGCAATTTCTTTTGATAAACAACACTTGGAAGCCAGCTACTTGATGTCTTTTTCTAGTGGTTCCAAAAGTTCGTGAAGCTCTTTGTATTTAGAGTCCAAAAACTCTAGTGATTCTTCAAGCTTTTTTGATTTACCATATTTGAAACGGATTAGTTCTCTGTGGTGCCAAAAATTTTTTCCCTCATTTAGCGACAAGGCAGTAAAGTAATCCGTCCCCTTTATACTGTCTGGAATTTTTATACTGTATGGGAACAAAAAATCTGCGATGAACCATTCATCTCCATCTGGATAGTCTGAACCTGTTTCCACATCAAAAAAGATATGCAACAAATTAGACTGCATCAGGCCGTCATCGGCTATGTTTGGGTGTTTGATGTTTGATTTGCTAAAATCTAGTTTGAGTAAGCTTGGTTCAAAATATCCTTTGATTATTGCCTTTCGAAATATTTTGTTTGCCTCAGTCAGATTCAATTATAGCATAACCTTCCCCGTATCTTGCTAATATCAATTTACACGCATCTATGACGTTTTAAACACTCAACGAATCTAAAATCTTTGATAAATCGGTTATGGCCCTGCCATTTTCTGTAATCACTTGGGAGGCAGGCGGATTTTCCAAATAGTTTGGTATTTTGTCCACAATTCTTCTATCATATTGGCTAATTATTTCATTTTTGTAGAAAATTCCCACCGGGATTTTTGTGTCCCACTCCAATGAGCGAATTAGGGCCTGTGTTAGCTTTTCGTTGAGCTCGGACTCTGCATCATAGTGGACTACTGGATCGTAGTTGGTGTCTTCAAGCTTGTAGATTCTTGGCTTTGGTTGTTTTGTTACTTCGTCCATTCTATCCATTCCCGCATACCAATCGCGAGTGTTGATATCGTTGTAGGTGGGGCATGGTTGTAGTACGTCTACAAATGCAAGGCCTTTGTGTCGTACTGCAGCAATTATGATGTCTTTTAGGTGTCTTACGTCATATGCGTATGCGCGTGCCACAAACGTAAAACCGCTTGCGATTGCGAGTCCTATTGGATTTACGTTGTAGTTTGTGTTTGGAGACGGGAGTGATTTTGTTTTTTCACCGAGTTTGAGTGTAGGAGATGCTTGTCCCTTTGTTAAGCCGTAGACTCCGTTGTTGAATATCAGATACGTAATGTCTAAATTTCTTCGTCCGGCTGCGACAAAGTGACCTGCACCGATTCCAAGGCCGTCACCGTCTCCACCTACTGCGATTATCTCCATGCTGGGGTTTGCAAGTTTGGCACCTTGTGCAAATGTCAAGACTCTTCCATGCAATGTATGGATTCCATACACATTGACAAAGTGTGACGTTTTTCCTGAGCATCCTATTCCGGAAAATATCGCGGCCTTGTGTCTTGGGATCTGCATTTCTGATAATGACATTTGAATTGCATTGACAATACCGAAATCTCCGCAGTTGTGCAGAATAGCGTTTTCACTAACATACGAACTTACATCATCTACTTCCAAGTTATATACAGGTCCATCATAATCAAAGCAGTCAATTTTTCTTACTGGTATTAGGACATAATCCGGCATCACAAGTGAGGATGGTGGTTTTCCTACATGGGTTTTAGGTGGTAGATTCTCATCCAGTATTTTGCACAATATAGCAAAATCACGATCACTTACAACTTGAATTGAATACGATTCTTTGTGAATGCCATACGCCTTGTTAACGGTGATTGTTGGTACTATTCCATGCCTCAGTAGAAGTATTTTTAGTTGTTCACATAACGTTTTGGATATCGTTTTCAAACCCCCGCGTATTTGTTCTGTACTCATCCAGCCATCTCCGCGCCACAAGCCTTTGATCAGTTCCTTTTGTTTGTGAACCGGAAGAAGCATCACAAAGTGAGGTATTTTCTTGTTTTGTGCTCTGTGCCCAAACCATTCCAAAAATATTCGTGCAAGCGGTGCTGAGCTGAACGATATGGTAGTGGTGTTCCTTTTTGTGCTTTCGGTTCCAGTCAGTCTAAATACTTCTAGCATAATGTTTTCGACATCATTTATGAATTCGACTTCTTTGGAGCTAAATGTAAAACTGATTTCTCTGTTGTGTGTCCAGCCTTCAGCTATGTAGTATCCCATCAGTCTGAGCATCTTGTCATTTAGTGGAATCTTTTGTGGGATCGGTTTGCTTACTGTATCTTTTTTTCTTAACTGGTAGTCAACTTCAACATACTCTCTGTCAATTTCCTCTTTTTGTATTGGATATACAACATAGTCTTTTTCTTTAATTTGATCTGCCCTTGTCCATACAGCACTAAATTTTTTGCTGTGACGTTTTTTATGTTCGCGCCTTACTATCAAAACCGGGTGTTCATCAGTCAAATATGTGGTTCCAAAGCATTTTGTGACAAGTTTGTACAGCTTTCCTCTATGGATGTGTGATATAATTTCGTGTACCTTATGGTAAAGACCATCACTTCCAAGAACTCGTTCACCCACATTGATCTGTTGTATCTGTTTTACTGAGGGATTACAGTGAATTAGAGTATCAGGAAGAACACATCCAGGACACCAATCATTGTGTACTTGTGTTTTGTAATCGCTAAGCCCCATGCATTAATACCTCTCTTTTTTGTGCTTTCTTTTCAATTATCTTTTTTAATGATTCATAAATTTCCGTTGAGGTCATTGCTCTTCCAGTATACTTTAAGATGTAATAGTCTGGACCACGTTCTAGATTTTGTCTAAGTAATTGTCCTAATTGTCCTGTGTGATTTGCTTCAATATCTATGATCGTTTTTACATCTTTTAGGAGAAATTTGACATAATCTGTAGGAAACGGATGTAATAGTTTTATCTGAATGAATCCGATTTTAATATTTTCTTGCTTTAGCATTTCAAGTGCGTCAAGGATTGGCCCCTTTGGTGAACCCCAGCTTACTATGCAGGTTTCTGCAGTTCCAAATGAGATGACTTGTTCTTCGTCCGGAATTGTCTTTAGGGCATAGACAAGTTTTGAGAGACGTTTGTCCATCATCTTGATTCTGAGTTCGGGATCTTCAGTGATGTGGCCGTACTCATCGCTTTCATCACCAGTATTCCAAAAAATGCCGTTTTCAAGTCCCAGTTTGGATCTTGGTGATATGCCATCTGCGGTAAGCGCAAATCTTTTGTATTCACCATCAACTTTGTCAAGCAGCTTTCCTCGTTTAATTACAATTTTACTTGGATCAAACCGCTTGCAAGTTATTACTGAGCTTGCAAGAAACTTGTCCATCATGTGAATTACTGGCATTTGATACAATTCTGCATAGTTAAAACAACGAGTAGTATCGTAGAAGCTTTCCTCAACATCACCTGATGCGTATACAATTCGCGGAAATTCACCATGTCCTGCGTGGATTGCAAATAGCAAATCATCTTGGCCGTGTCGTGTAGGCAGACCAGTTGACGGTCCGCTTCGCTGATAGTTTGTTATAACGATTGGAACCTCATTTATCCCTGCCCATCCAAGAGCTTCTGCCATAAGCGAAAAGCCCGGACCTGACGTGCACGTAGCAGACCTTGTACCAGTAAGTGCGCCGCCTATTGTCATTCCTATTGCAGAGATCTCGTCTTCTGATTGTATCACAAGAGTATGGCCAGGTCTGTTGTTTTGTACTTCAAAGATTTCGTTCGATTCCAAAAACACACTTTCGTCTGAAGCTGGAGTAATCGGATAATATGGCTGAAATCTGCATCCGCATGCTATTTTTCCTAGCGCTGTTCCTTGATAACCCTGAACCAAAATCATATCTGGTTTTTTTGTAGTTGCGCTTATTGAAAATCCAAAGTCATTGAACTTTGCTGAAGCGTAGTTATATGCATAGTTTGCAGCATTTTTGTTAAGATCTGCTATTGCCTGTTTTTTTGTAAATACTGCTTCAACTGATTCTAGGAGCGTTTGTGGTGGCATTTTCATAATACCCAGAGAAAACGAGACTGCGAGCACATTATACATCCTGACCATTCCCTTGATGCGCGGGTTGTTGATTTCGTCTGCCATCTTTGACAATACATCTTTGAAAGATATTGGGTAGAGCTTGACTCCGTTTTCCTTTGCTAAATCCAAGACATCCTTGATGATTGGTTTTTTGTTCTTTGAAGCTAAATGGGCAATTAGTCTTGATTTGTATTGGTCATCAAGTGTATGTACTTGGTCTGCAGGCACATCCGAAAGCTCAGAGTCATAAACTATTGCTCCATCTTTTATCACCTCAGAGTAATGACGAAATATGGTTTCAGCATCAAATGAGACCATCATGGTAACGTCATTTATGTTTGAGTGGATTTCCTTATCAGAAACCCTCACGACAAAGTAGCTGTGCTCGCCTTTGATGTTAGAATAGAACTCTCTTTTGCCAAATATGTTGTATCCCAGTGCGGCACAAGCACGTGAAAAGATGTTTGCGCCTGAATCTACTCCGCTTCCCTGAGGCCCACCAATTAACCAGCTTATATCAGTCACAAATTTCCTTGGAGTTATTTGTTATTAAGAATATGTGTTAGTTTTTCTAACCACCAGTTGCGGCTTCAAACAAAGCGCATTCACATTTGTCACGCTCGCCACAGTACGGACAGACACATACACATTTTTCAATTGCGTTCCCACATTCCACGCATATTGCGAATTCTTCGTCCTTGGCTTTTTTCTTGTCTGCCAACTTACCCATAGTACGGAAAACAAATGTTATAAAGATTTGATGTAATTGTCGCATAAAGTGACAAAATCCAAACCGAGAATTCTGCTTACCAGACGATTGCATGATTTTGTGCTAGAAGAGTTGAAGCGAAGATACTCCGTTTTTGTACACAGCGGAAAGATTCCAATGCCACAGAGACTCTTGAAAGAAAAGATCAAAGATGTCAATGGCCTCATCTGCTTTCCTTATGATAAAATAGATAAAGAGATCCTTGATGTGGCAAAAAACCTCAAAGTGATCAGTACGTACAGTGTAGGCTACGATCACATCGATCTTGCAGAAGCAAAACTTAGGGGCATAAAAATTGGATATACTCCAGAGGTGCTCACAAGCGCAACAGCGGATCTGACCATTGCACTTATGCTTGACTTGATGCGTAGAGTTACTGAAGGAGACAGACTAATTCGGGCAGGAAAATGGGCTGTGATCTTTGGTGCTTACGATTATGTAGGAATGGATCTGGAGGGAAAGACTCTTGGCATTTTTGGAATGGGGAGAATAGGGCAGGCCGTAGCAAAAAGAGCAACTGCATTCGACATGAAGATCATCTACCACAGCAGAAAGAAACTGAGTCAAACTTTGGAAAACAAACTACGTGCAAAATACGTAAGCTTTGATGAATTGATTAGAAAAAGCGACATACTATCAATTCATGTACCCTACAAAAAAGAAACCGCAAAAATAATCAACATTAAGATCTTCAAAAAAATGAAAAAGAATGCGTTACTAGTAAACACCGCGAGAGGTAAGATAGTCAACGAGTCAGACTTGATAAGAGCTCTTAGGTCGAAGCTGATTGCTGGTGCTGCACTCGATGTCTTTGAGCAGGAACCACTTGACAAACATAGTTTACTGATCAAAATGGAAAATGTGGTGTTATCTCCACATATAGGTAGCTCTACTGCAGAGACAAGAGCTAAGATGGCCCACATTACTTTACAGAATCTTGTGTTAGGCCTCAGTGGCAAAAAGATGATTTATTCCGTTTAAAGCTGGATAAGATCATCTGGGCTTGCTTTTACGCAGTCCGTACCTACCGCCTTTAGTTTTTCAAACTTGATCTTGCCGTTTGGGACCTTTCCATCTTTTTGTAGTGATTGTAGTTTTTCTGAGAGTGCATTTTTGTGTGCCTCACATGTTACGCCCACCATGTATTCATCCGAATCTGCATTCACAGAAATTACGAATTCTGGAGGATTAACACACCGTCTTCCATTTTGTTTTACTGAGCATCTGTCTGGCAGCAATGATTTGTGGTTTTATCGATTCAATATTAATTTTGTATATTTTATTGCGGCATCTTTTCTGTAATTTTTTGAAAGCTCCATATTGTAGGTTTTGATTTTTTTGCTGGGTGTAGTATTCCTGCATCCAATAATTTCTTTATAATAAATGCTGCATATGCGGGTGCACCTGTTGCGCCAGGCGAGTTGTAATTTATGATGTGTAACGAGTTTTCTGTCTCTAGTTCTAATATTTCTGAGAGGAATTCACCTTTTTTTGTTATGACTGGACTGCGAATTCCCGCAGTACCACGCTTTGTAAAGTATGATGCTTTGATGGATGGAATGAACTGCTTTACTCTATTTACCATGGCGTTTTTTGAGAGCGAGCTTTTCCACTCCTTTGAAACAAGCGATAAAAATTCCGGATTGACCAGCAGCTTTCGTGCGTTTCCACTCAGAATTTCTTTGAGTTTTGAGAGCGTTTGTGAGACATTTCCTACATAGCCGGAATAAGTCTCAGGATCAGCTACTGGTACTGCATTTGGTCCGATCTCAGTTTGGCCATTTGCACGCTTGATCCAGTGGGGGTCTAAAAATGGAAAGTTTGGAAATTTTGCAATGGTGTATATGTTCGTGTTTACCAAATTCGCATGAGTAGCATCGGCAACCCAGTACTCGCCTCGGAAATGAAGAGCCGAATATTCTTTTGCAAGCTCCATCTTTTTTGCTAAATCAAGTGCATGCCCACCAGTACAGTTTATCAAAAAGTCGCATTCAAGATCAGTTGCATCATCAAATATGATCCTAGTCGACTTGCCTTCTTTGATATCACTCACCCTGTGTCCGAATAGAAACGTTGTTTGTTGGTATTGTGAGAGTTTTTGCAATTCCTTTGTCAGGATTCCATAGTCAGTAGAGACATCGCGGCTGCAATAAAGCCCCGAGTAACATTTGATGTTTGGTTCTTTTTTTGATACTTGAATTGCATCCAACAAATCTAGTTGTTCTTCGGGGATTCCGTTTTGATTCCCCCACTTGATATATTTTTCCAAGGTTTTGTGTTGCTTTTCATTCAAAGCTACTTCTATTGTACCACATTGCAACCAAGGCAAACTTTGCGCTTTTGCAAAATCTTGCCACAGATCATGCGATATCAAAGCTGCTGCAGCGATTGTCTTCTTTTTTTGCGGATCGAGATAAAATGGAGAGTGGACAACACCAGTATTTTTTCCACTCGCATGCGCTGCAACGTGGTTTTCTTTTTCAATTACACATATTTTGAGATCACATAGTGCGGAAAGCCAATATGAAATAGTTGTCCCGAGTATGCCCCCCCCAATTATCGCAAAATCAAATTTTTGCATCACATAAACAACCATTTAGAACCATTAATTGATTATGATGTAATATTGCCAGTTTGGAACTGCAAAACTGCCTTTAATTGCCGACGTTCCTATATTGTTTGGGATTTTTCAGTATCATGTGCAGGCAGTTAGACTTACCATTGTTGTATTCATTGGAATACTAGCAGCTTTACCATTCCTAGCCCAGCATGCAAATGCAGAAACATACTATGTGTATGTTGAAAGAATGCCGCAACATTGGCAAAAACAATTTGATGGTATTTTAGATGAAGCCATAAAGTATTGGAGTAACCAGAATCCAAAACTCAAATTCGAAACTGTTCAATTTGTGGACAAATCAAATTTTGTAATCCAGTGGTCAAGCAACCAAGAAGAGAATTTGGGTTATTATTCCACCGAAACTGCCAATTCATACGGCAAGCCCACCATAGTTGTCACCCTAGGATTCTTCAAAGACAAACAGCTTAACATGGTACCTTACGAGCATGCTCTTCTGTTGACAAAACATGAGCTTGGTCACGCACTAGGAATGTCGCATGATGATGATCCAGTAAGCGTGATGTATCCAACAATAGAAGATTATGAATCATTGGAATATGTTGAAGTACAAGTGCCAAAAAATGCTGATTTAGAACAGCTTACAGAGAAATATCAAAAACTAGTCGAGGAGAAATTGCCGGCATTGGAGCCACAGTTATCTGATTCCTATCAACTGCTTAATTCAGAATCGACAGATGATTTGTGGATGTCGTATTGGTGGGCAAAAAAATATCTTGCAGATTCGGAAAGATTGATAATTGATGGCGGTGCGTCCATTCTACAGTCCAATTTTGAAGACTCTTACGTAAAGTTCAAGACAGCGTACGAATATGCAAACAGAGCTGAACAAAAGATACTACAAATAACATCAATTGAGATTGCAAGTTAGCTACAATGCATATTTTGAGCCATTATACTTATATTGTAAAATAGTTATTTTAAGCGGGTTTTCTAGCTTTTAAGTCATAATAGTTTTTTATAGAACAGAATATGCTATCATCTAGTTGAGAATCGGCCTGTTCTTTGCCTTAATTTTTCTCGGTATGATCCTCACAGTCAGTTCTACCAATTTAGCTATGGCGGATTTGATAGTACTTGGAAATGGACATGCGCCAATTTATGTCTCAGACAAAGATGCTGATGATTTTGATTTTAACAATGATGGTTTGATTGATTATTATGTAAAGGCCCACTACAGGGGAAACTCTAATCAGGTTTACAAGGTTGATTACAAAATGATAGACGAGTGTGTCGATGGAGATACCCATGAAGATGCAATGCTGAAGCTGGGATTTTCTACGGATGAACCCTTGTTTTTCAAGAGAACTTGGTTTACTGACTTTGATGCATGGACACCGTGGTTCAAGGCAGGTTCAAATGATGATAACAAAAGAATCGATCTGGTTTCCTTGCCTCATGGCGCACTTCCAATCCCATTTCCATCTAGCGGAGACGATGTGATACAAAACAATGGCAAAAATGGTTCCTTTACTCACAAAAATAACATTACAGAGCTTGATGGTCAAGCAGGGTGGGAAGGATCTATCTTTTTCCGTGGCCCACCAGGCAGGTATTTCATGTGGACCATTCATCCAGCTACTGGAATATCTGGATGTGACACTTTGGCTGCGTTCGGCATTCCAATAATTATCAACTAATTTAATGCAGAAGATAACCACGGGTTAGTTTGACGCGACCTAAGCCTAAAATCACCCAGTAGTTCCCTATATGAAATTTAAAAAAGGCGCCGGGAGAGAGATTTGAACTCTCGAACCCTTGCGAGTACGCGCTTTATGGTTTTTGATTTCCAGGCGCGCGCCCTACCAGGCTAGGCGACCCCGGCACGTGTCCATTGGACAAACAGACTACCAAATTCTCATTATATAATAGATGATCCTTCTGTTGGGGTATTGGTTCATACAGACTTGTGGATTGCAACGACTGTTTATTTTTTACAAACCATCAAGAGATAATCAATCGTTTTGTCTTTTGACACTTGCCTCATTTTTTGAAGCGAGTTGAAAAGAATCTTTTCAACATAAAACGGATACTCTCTTGAGATCTTGGCTTTTAGTGATTGACGGTTTTTCTCATAATATTCTGTCAACGGCTCAAAAACACTCGAACCGATCCTCTGTAATAAAGAGATCTCAAATCCATTCTGCTCAATTACAGATTTGACAAAATCGATAGCATAATGCTCCGATGACCAAGTCATTGCAAGAACGCCTAACTTTATCATCGAAGCCGGTTTCACGACAACTGGAACCGCCATCGCAAGTATTCCATCCTTTTTTAGTACCCTAAATGCCTCTGAGACAAAGTCTCCCAGCGGTTTGAAATGCTGCGCAGATTCAAGTGCTAGCACCCTGTCCACAGATTCGCCCTCAAAAGGCAAAACCCTTGCGGTCGCGTTCACAAGATGTGCTTTCCGATGTAGGTTGTTTAGGCCGGTAGCAGCGTTTCGTAATTGTCCGAAGTTGATGTCGACGCATGTTATTTCTATTGGGTCGTATTCGTTTTGCCATAAAGATGCAGGTGTCGCAAAGCCGCATCCTACATCAACTACTTTTTGTCCCGGCTTTAGCTGCGCCATTCTACCAAACATGACGCACATGTTTTTTTGCGCCAAAAGAGGAGATGATTCTCCTCCATTCCAGTACCCAAAATTTAGCATGTCACCCCCAGTAGCCAACCTCATGATGTTTGAGAGCGAATTATACAGATTTATGACGTCTTTTTCGTTTCGACGCAACGTCCAAAAAACAAGATCAACTAGGTTGATTTTTCCCAATCCTACATACAATGTTTTCATTCAGATAAAATAGATACCTAAAAGCGACGTTTTGTTGAGAATTATAACTGGCTGCAAGATAATTTTGAGTGTGAATCCAATCTTTCAGCTGAGCACAAGAAAGTACGATGTTGAAATAGAGCTTGTAAGAAAGGCCTTGGCAGGACTTGAAGACAAGTGCAAGGTAAGCAACGGCTATAGAATAGGTGAGCCGTTCACAAAGGCCGGCTGGACTTTTTTCAACGTCCAGATAAGCTCCGAAATGGCATTCATAATTGAGACATCAGGCATGATGGAAGGAGCGTTAGGATATAGAATAGGTGAACAACTAAAGAATTTTTTTAGGGTATTTTTTAGAATCTTATGGAAGCAATGTCAGAATCACAAAAATTGATTACTAACTCATAAAAACGTGTTTTTCTAAATATGATGTTTGCTCATCCTTTAATGAATTTTTCAAGCTCTGATTTTGCCTGAGGATCGGTCATTTGTTTTGGTGGGTGCTTCATCAGATATGCACATGCTGGAATTATTGGGCCGCCCATCTTTCTCTCAAGTGCGAGTTTTGCAAGCCTTATCGCATCAATTACTATTCCAGCAGAATTTGCCTTGTCATCCACTTCGAGTCTTACCTCCATGTTGTATGGTATGTTTGCCCACTGTCTTCCCTCTATTCTCATGAACATCAGCTTGGTGTTGCCCAAAAACGGAATAAAGTCCGATGGGCCGACATAAATCTGGTCGTCTGCCAGTCTTTCCGACAGCTGGCTTTGGACGCTTTCTGTCTTTGAGATCTTTTTGCTCACCAGTCTTTCCTGCTCCTTCATATTCAAAAAGTCGGTGTTTCCACCCACATTGATCTGGTAAGTTTTTTCTATCTTGGTGCCACGCTCATCACACAGCCTTGCCAGAGTTCTGTGGACTATTGTAGCTCCAACTTGGCCTTTGATGTCATCTCCTACCACCGGAAGTTTTTTTGCCGCAAATTTTGCGCCCCATTTTTTGTCCGAAGCAATAAACGATGGAATGCAGTTTACAAAGGCAGCTCCTGTATCAAGGCAGATCTGCGCCCAATACTGTGTTGCTTTTTCAGAGCCGACAGGCAGATACGATACTATGACTTCGGCACCTGTTTTTTCAATTGTTTTTTTGATGTCTTTAGTTATCTGTTCTTTTGATTTTTTGCTCTTGATCGGATTTACCCTGTTTTGTACCCAGATTCCGACTCCATCGAGTGCCGGACTCTCATACACCAATGCCTTTGTCTTTGGCATTTTGTTTTTGTCAACCCAATTGACCATGTTAGGGTAAGCGTAGATTGCCTCATTGATTGTCTTGCCGACCTTGTTTTTTCCTACATCAAAGCCTGCAACAAACTCCAAGTCATGAATAGAATAAGCACCAATTTTTTCATGCATTATTCCGATTACTTTTTGCGACGGATTCTTCCTATAGTATTCGATTCCTTGTATTAATCCTGAAAAACAATTTCCTATGCCAACTAGCCCGACCTTGATCTTTTTTGCCAAACCTAACTTGGAGTCTCGTTGAACTTGTTTTAAGTTTTCCTACGGGAGTATGTCGAGTGTGAAGCTGTCACTTACCTTCTTGCCGTCAGCACCATAAGCAAACGACTCCACTACATAACGCCCTCCTATTACTTTGGAATTATCGTTTTTTTGTTGGGCCCATTCAACTACGTGTTTTTGCTTTGGTTCAAGCTTTAGATCTTCAAATGTTATGGAAAAAAAGACGGTTCCATCAAGGGCCCTAATCCTCAACCCTGGTAGATCTTCTGCAAATGAAATCTCTGATGTCCCAGAGTTGATTATCTGAATTTGGATGGTTTCTCCAAGATTATAGTATTGTTTTTCTGCATACACAGAAATCGATGGCCCTTGTACATAGATTACTCCTTGTGATGTAAGGCCCTGAAGGTACATTCCCATCGCAGCAGCTGCCACAACGCCACTTGCGACCGATATTACAAGACTTTTTGGGATCATTATGTGTCTGATGACTTTTCTTTTGTGCGCCAGCTTTTTGGATATGTGTTTGGTGCCATAATTATCCTCTTTGTCTGAAATGCATAGCCTTTTGTTGCATCCCTGATTTCTGATTCAGTCATCAATGATTCAGCGAGAGCTACTACCTCGCCTTTTTGGGTGTAAATCCCAACTAGATCTCCTTTTTTGATACCGGCCGAGATTTCAAGTATACCAGGAATTGCAAGCTGTGCTCCATGGCACAATGCATCTACTGCAGAATCACGTATTATCACTGCCTTGATTTCAGTCAATGCGTACTCTATTGGCATGATAAGCTTCTGGAGTTTAGAGTCGTCATTTTTTTCCTTCCATATTGCAAACGCATCTGCCAGTTCGTGCAGTGTAACCAGTTTTTTTTCGTTTTCATTGAATTGGTGAACACGTGAGCGCCTCAACTCGATCATCGTGGCTCCAGGTCCGAGGATCTCACCTATGTCATAAAATAATTTTCGAATGTATGTTCCTGCCTCACACAAAACTCGCAAAAGCAATAATCTTTCTTTTTGTTCCACTAGTTCTAGCTCGTATATCGTCCTTGTTCTTGTCTGTCGTAGTACAGAAGATCGTTGTGGCGGTTTTTGATATATTTCACCTCTGAACATATTGAGTACTCCTTCAAGTTTTTCTTTGCTTGGTAGCGTGTGAAGTCTGCCAAGGCCGTAGTACTCTTTTGGTCCAAGTAGCAGAACCCCAAGTGCCTTTGTTGCCTCACCAAGGCCCAACGGCAGGACTCCCGATACTTGTGGATCTAACGTCCCACTATGACCGATTTTTGGAATCTGCAAGATTCTTTTTGCCCACGCAACAGTTTCGTGGCTTGTAGGTCCTGGTGGCTTGTCCAAAAGAATCAGTCCATAATTTAGAAGATCTTTAGTCGATCTTTTGTCATAATAAACTCCATACTGGTCGTTTGTTACATCTTGATCTATTACC
>JAWAFK010000007.1:0-87166 GCA_038890395.1 Candidatus Nitrosotenuis sp.
AACAAGCAGTATAAGGTGCTGCCATACCTTGTACACATGATTTGAACGTCTGTGGAGGTATGGTGGTATCCTAGCTCTTTTGATTATCTGCATCATGATACAAGCCATCTTTACATATCGAGATGGTTTCATGAGAACAGCTACCGATATTGTTAGCTAAAGATCTGACGCAAGAATCTAATCTACAAAACGGTCAAAAGTTGATGGTTTCTACAGGACTGATCCATGGTACATTCTTCTATAATTTTCTTCAATGGAATCATGACATGATCCTAAAGTACGAATATCGTCATTTCCATAACTGACAGATGGTGTTTTTATAGCAATCAAAGGTTTTGATGCTTGATGGGACTTCCAGTAAAGCAAGAAAAGCAAAGGAGCAAAAAAAGCATGACGCTGGAAAAAGAGCTAGAATCAGCCCTCAAAAAGGTCCAGTCGCAGCTCATAGTAAGCAGCGATGGCTACTGGAGCCTCTCAAACGTGCTAAATATTGTGGCTGCAGGCGGCATAATCGCCTCAAAAAAGCTTGATCGTTCCGAGTGGCAGAAGATAAAGGCCGCAGTAGAACAAAAAAAGCTGAATTTTGACCACAGGGCGCTCCAGGATCTGGCAAAAAAGATAGCCTAGAGACTGATTTTTAATATTTAATTTTTTGAAAAAATCAGGGTTGGGATACTGTAAGCGTCCCAGTCGCTTCCTGCCTGTTTATGTATCCGGATTACCTGTCTCTGCGGAAACCCGCGAACCCGCTAAAATTTTTACACTAATCCAAAATTCTTGTGTTCGTTAAAGTGTCTTTCCGGATCCGCAATTGTAGCATCACCGCTATCTTTGTTGGCAGTGTAGTACATAATTACTCCATCAGCAAGCGGCTTTTGGGTGGCGTTTGGATCACACATATCTCCAGTTGCATAGAACAGATCACTTCGTCATTGTAACTGTGAGTTTTTATTTTTAGCACGTTTAATTGTGAGATGTTAGATGTCATCCTTTTATACAAATTTTGTATAAGAAGATCATGCAAAGTAAACACGACTATTTCAAACAGGATTGCCCAAAGGGAGAACCTGAGGCAGTCGCAACGCACTCAAACGGAACCGTCTTTTGCAGATGCAAAAACTGTAATTATTTTGGTACAATAGAATCGTTCACAAAGCCTTTTCATACTTATGAAATATTGCAACAGCATTAAGCATATCTGATATAGATTGCATTTTTCTATTGGCAAATTGAATAACAGCAACGTGCCGTTAATTACCCTGAGATATTAATGGAAAATGGATCCAAAAAACAACATCACATTTACAAAAAATCAGGATGTGGTATTTTAAGCCCCACAATGTCTCTTTGTCGTTAATGTATCCAGACTGCCTACGTAAACCGGCGAACCCGCTTAAGCTATTTTATCAGATTTTGTATTTTACGTGACAGTGCAGTAATCGTTGAAGATATCAAAATGGTTCTCCTCTTCATGTTTTTCCTGTATTTGAGGATCTTTTTCTTCCTTACAGCAATCATTTTCTTTTGCTGTGCTATTCCAGCAGAACCCGCAGATGACCTTGCAGTGAGCGAATAATCTGCATCAATTTCCGAAATTATCTTGTGTAGTTTTTTTGCGTCAAATTCCTTTTGAATTAATTTGATTTCGTGTTCTGTAAGCTCAGAAAGTGATTTGTTTTTTTGGTGTGCAGCCTGAACCAGATTTCCAACTATCTTGTGTGCAGTCCTAAATGCAATCCCTTCTTTTACGAGTGCCTCTGCAACGTCCAGCGCAGTAAGGTAACCTGACTCCGTTGCTTTCTTTATTTTGTCCCTGTTTACTTTGAGTGTGGCAAACATTGAATTCAGAATAATTAGTGCAGATATCGCAATTTTTGAGCTTGAAAACACTGCAGGCTTGATCTCTTGCAGATCACGCCCATATCCTGATGCCAACCCCTTGAGACTAGACAAAACCGCAACCAAATTTCCAATCACGCGTGCAGTCTTGCCTCGTGTCAATTCCAATATGTCTGGGTTTTTCTTTTGAGGCATCACACTTGACGGTGACGAAAACTGATCTGAAAGCTCAACAAATGAGAACTCCGAAGTCGACCATATCACTAGATCTTCTGCAATGCGACTAAGATTTGTCATTAGGATAGAGGCAGCGCTTACAAACTCAGCAACCACATCACGGCTGCTCGTAGCATCGATTGTGTTTTCCACTATTTGTGAAAAACCAAGCATCCTTGCTGTGCTGTTCCGATTTATAGGCAGACTCGTACCCCCAACCGGCCCGGCACCAAGTGGAGATTGGTTTACCCGCTCAAAGCTTGAATACAATCTTTCAAAGTCCCTCAATAAAACATCCGAGTGTGAAAGTAGGTAATGAGAAAATGTTCCTATTTGTGCCTGTTGAAGATGTGTGTAAAGTGGCATTGCCGTATTGGTGTGCTTTTCTGCAAGCTTGATCAGAGTCTCGACCAGATCCAATATACAGTCACAGATCACGTTGATGTCGTCGCGAATCTTCATTCGAAGATCGAGTGCAACTTGGTCATTTCTTGACCTAGCAGTGTGCATTTTGCCCCCAATTTGCATTCCAATTTTCTTTACCACCAAAGACTCTATGAGCTCGTGTATGTCTTCGGCGCCAGAGTTGTTATCAAGATCTTCTTTTTTTAGTTTCTCAAGTACACGTAAAATTTTTTTTGTTTCGTCTTTTGAGAGAATTTTGTTTTCATAAAGCATGATTGTGTGAGCTTGGCTTCCGATTATATCATAAATTGCAATTTCTACATCATCAGATATCGATGAAACATACTCCAAAGTGTGCTTGTCCAGATTTTTTCCAAGGCGGGCGCGATACATCAAACTAAAGTTATAATGCTTTTATATATAGCAATGATGATTTGTCGTTTATGGCACAAGATTTGCAGGAATTAAGAAGAAAAATCTTTGACGAGTTATCCGGAATAGTCGATCCTGAAATCAACACGTCAATTACTGATCTTGAGCTCGTAGACAACGTCGACATCAATGGCTCAGAAGTAAAAGTGGATTTGCATTTAACCAGTCCGTTTTGTCCCGCAGTATTTGGTTTTAAGATCTGCCAAGACATACATGACAACCTGCTCAAGCTGGACGGAATAGATGACGTCAAAGTCAATGTCTCAAACCACTTTATGGCAGAAGCAATAAACAATCAAGTAAACAACAGTCCAAATCCAAAAAAGCCAAAGACTGCCTAGTTATTTTCTAAATCCCAGCATGTATCCTCTGAGGAACTGGATTCCCATGGCCGGATCAACCCCCTTTGGACATACCTGACTGCAAGAACCTGCAAAATGGCACCTCCAGATCCCATGAGACTCGTCGATTATCTTTAATCGCTTGTCTTTTCCCTTGTCACGAGTATCTGCAACGTACCTGTATGCTTGTGCAAGTGCCTGCGGGCCTAAAAATGACGAGTCTGTTGCCATAGTGGGGCATGCAGAGTTACACAGACCGCATTTGATGCAGTTTGCAAATTGGATGTATTGTTCTAGCTCTTCTGGGTTTTGTGGTATCTCCTTTGTGCCGGCGCTTACTTCAGAATCATCTCTGATTATGAACGGCTGTATCCTTTTGTGAGTGGCAAATAATTTCTCAAAGTTGACCACAAGATCTCTTACTATTGGGTAGTTGCTCATCGGTTCCACTGTAATTACATCTGAATTTAGTTCCGAGATCTTTGTAAAGCAAGCAAGTCTTGGCCTCCCATTTATCTTCATGCCGCAAGAGCCACAAGAAGCCTGTCTGCAAGAATAACGAACCGCTACTGAGTGATCCAGATGTTTTTTGACATCCAGGATGGCGTCTAAGACCGTTGTCCATCGCTCGTATGGCACCTTAAAATCCACAAACTGCTTAGCGTTATCATGTCCCGGATTGAACTTTGCTATCCTCAGCGTGATTGTTTTTGATGACGAGATAGATTCAGTTGAAGATTTTTCCTCTGCTAATTGTGGAGTCTGGCTCATCTATGTCATCCCCATACTTGTCATCAATATAGTCCTTGAACCGTATGCGATGAGGCCTGCCATGGCTGCAATGCAGCCGTATGTAACTGCTTTTTCATACGAGCGGCCTTGCTTTAGTTCAAGTAAAATGATGCGCAATCCGTTGAATCCGTGTACTGACAGCAAGATCAAGATCAGCTCAAGCATTATTGCGTACGGTATGAATTGGTAGTTTGCAACCACGTTTTCGTATTCCAGAGACTCATAGTAAGGCATCATCGTGATTCTAAACAATACGTGTACTGCTACCAGTACCACTGCTCCAAGTGCAGTGCCATAGTGGATTTTCATTATAACACTTTCACGCATATTTTATTCACCAAACAAAACTGACAAGCCGTACATCATCGCAAGTGCCGCAAGACCTATCGAGGCATAGATACACATCTTGTGCATGTTACTTTGAGAGGCGGGTACATACGGATAGTCAGGTCGGGCCGGTTTTCCGACACCAATTCCACCATGCCCAAGCATTACCCTTATTCCATTTGCGGTATGAAACACACACATTCCAATTACGAGTGTTAGAATGATGTGGCCTTCCGTAGTCTGAGTGAGTTGCAACATGGCGTTCCATGCTTCTTTTCCGTTTAGAATCGAGCTTGTCTCATAGATGTGGCCAATCAGATATGCCAAGAGCCCAAGCCCAGTAATCCTCATCAGCCAGTACGCGACGCGTTCTATTCCGTATCTTCCAGGGTTTGCCATCCCTTTGATTCCTTCTTTGTTTTCGTTTCTCTTCATCAGTACTTTCTCTCCACTGGTTGATACCTAGTGATGGTTACTGGATGTTTTTTCATTATTGGGCCTTTCGGATCATAGTATGCAAGTGTATGGTGTAAAAAGTTTGCATCATCTCGGTGCGGATAATCTAGTCGTGCGTGTGCACCGCGTGACTCTCTCCTATTTATTGCTCCAACTAGAACTACTTCTGCAACTCTGAACATAGAATCTAGCTCCATAACATTGCTAAAGTTTGTGTTGTATTCCTTTGCCTTGTCATCTACGTGCTTCCAAGTTTTTGCTTTTAGTTCTTGGATTTTCTTTAATCCTTCGACCAGCTCGGTTTCTGTCCTAAAGACATATGCTTTGTCATTTAATGTGTCTGTGAGTTCTTGCCTTACTTCATACGGGTTTACTTCGCCTTGTCCTCTGAATATGCCATCATAGATCCTTTTTTCTTCCAATGTGACAAGATGATGCGGGAATTGTGATGGAATCTTTGCCTCAAGTGCGTGTTTTGCAGCCAGATATCCTGTTATTTTGCCCCACACTATGCATTCAGACGTAGAATTTGCTCCTAGCCTGTTTGCACCGTGCGTGCTGTTGCATGCAGCTTCGCCTGCGGCCCACACACCCTTCAGTTCTGTTGCACCATCTATGTTTGTGTGAATGCCTCCCATCATGTAATGGCACACAGGCCTGATATCAAGCGGTTCTTGAGAAGGATCAATTCCTGAAAACTTGATGCTTATTTCCCTGATTGCGCCAAGTTTTTCTTTGATCCTCTCATCTCCTATGTGGCGCAAGTCTAGCTTCATGCAATCAACGCCTGTTTCGTGCTTGAAACCACGGCCTTCCCTAATTTCGGTCATAATCGCACGTGACACGATGTCCCTTGGTGCAAGCTCCATTTTACTTGGAGCGTAATTTTTCATAAAACGTTCACCGTCTTTGTTTAAAAGATATCCACCTTCGCCGCGTGCTCCTTCTGTGATTAGTATTCCGGACGGTAAAATTCCAGTTGGATGGAACTGTACAAACTCCATGTCCTTTAACGCTAGTCCTGCTCTGTATGCCATATCAAGACCATCTGGCGTCGAAGATAGTGCATACGTCGAAAAACTGTAAATTCGTCCTGCACCTCCGGTTGCGATTATTAGTGATTTTGCCTTGATGACGTAGAATGTGCCGCTTGATAGCTCAATTGCGGTAACACCGACAAACTGCTGGCCGTCGTGAATTATCGATGTAACAAACCATTCATTGAGAAATGAAATATTGTCAAACTTTTGGCATGTATCATAGAGTGTCTGCATCTCAAAAAATCCCACCTTGTCTGATGCATATGTTGCTCTTGGAAAACTATATCCACCAAAATTTCTCTGATCAATCCTACCATCTTTTCTTCTGGACCATGGCATACCCCAGTGATCCAGTTGGTATATCTCGCGAGGCATTTCTTTGCACAACCTTTCAGCAACATCTTGGTCTGCTAAAAAATCGCTTCCCTTTACCGTATCATAGATGTGTGATTCAATGTTGTCGCCTTCGTCTTCAAAAAGTACTGCAGCTGTTCCACCCTCTGCAGAAACAGAGTGAGAGCGCATCACTTGAACTTTAGATACAACCGCGATCTTAAGCGACTGTGCAGTCTTTGCTGCTTCTATTGCTGCGCGCAGTCCTGCAAGCCCTGAGCCTACTATAATCAGATCATACTCTATAGAATCAACCATTTACTTACCTTGAACTGCAAAAATTCCGATAAATATGTGTTGAAGTCAAAACAGATCTAATCATTCACAAATAATGCAGAACTTTTGCCCAAGTTCTGCTACGAATACGGCTGATTTGAGATGGTGCTTCGGCCCGACTGATGTATTAAGTATTTAAATAAAAGCGTAGTTTTTAGACTAATTTCCATGAATCAGAGGTATATAATGTCTGTATCCATTATTCTATTTGTTATTATCATAATCACCTTCTTTGAATCGATTTATGCCTTATCACCAACTCTTAATCAAACACTTTCTAAATCACTTGATTGTATGGATTTATCAAATTTTTATCAAGAAATGCGAAAGGAAAATACAACAAAAGATGATATAGAACTCATTTTGGGGTTTATAGAATATTCATGTTTTAACAAACCTATTGCACTCCAAACTGGTTGTGGAGAAATAACTGGGTTTAATAAGACAAATTTTACATCTAATGAGGATAAACAGAAATGGATTTCCATTCTAGAAAATTGTGTAGAAAATAGAACAGAATTGATAATGACAAAATCAGAATATCAAAATTTTATTAATTCAACTCATGAAGCGGCGAAAAGAGCCGAATTTTTTGGTTATTTAACTTTGGTGGTCACAATACTAGGTATAGTTTTTAGTTATCCGATTGTAAATTGGTTTAAAAAATTGAGAAAAACTCATTAATTATTTACCTTTGCCAACTTGATCAAATTCTCAATTTTATTTTGTCCTAATTCTAACTCAATCCCCGCAGCTTCAGCTGGTGTATTTCCTAATGCTGAGTGCTCTCTGCAAAAGTTGTAATGAATCCTAAAAGCTTCAATCAGCTTTTGTGCAGTTTCAGCCTTGTCCATACTCCGCATTACCTTTTCACGTTCACGTATTGTGCCGTTCAATCGTTCAACTCTTGAATTAAGACCTTGTTCTCTTACAGATATACTTCTGATGTTCTTTACTCTTGGATTCTTTTTGGTATAATATTCCTTTTGAAAAGCAGTATTGTATGACTTCAAACCATCATGTATGATAGCTTTTGTATGAGTTGTCTTGTCTTTTGCATCTTGGAATACTGCCCTCGCATCCTCGGTTTCGCGTCTTTGGCTGATCTTGCTTGTAACCCAATAACGTGTAGTTTCGTCCATAAGATTCCAAAGCCATTGATAGTTGCCCTTATCGATTGATTCCTTTCTTACATGAACTACCATTTCATCTACATGGTAAATCCCGCTAAGGTTTGGAGCTTTCAAACTATCTACAAATGGAGCTACCACTTCACCGAACTTCTGAACCCATCTTAGAACCGAATTATCCGATATGCTCACACCGTAGAACTGTTTTATATGATCTGCCACTTTTCTTAATGATATGCCTTTAAAGTAGAGATCAATGGCTGCACAAATCACTTTTGGATTCTTTTTTGCGTTCTCAAAACCAATGTTTACCACGAAGCGATAACCACAGTTTCGGCAAAGATATTTCTGAATTTCACCCCTTTTGTTGAAGCGTTTTCCGTCCTTTACGATCTGATCTTGGGCTTTGCATTTTAGGCACTCTATTGGTTTTGATTCTGGGGAAGGAATTACTATCGGCTGAGATATATCTTCGGATACTATTTTGTTTCTTAATTTTGTAGAGAAAAGTACACTGTGGATATGTTTGCAGATAACACTTCTAAATCTAAAATCTGGGCAGGTGCAAGTCCATCTTCCATCTTCACGACCACCCAGATTGTGGCCATACTGCTTTACAACATCATACCACAGCTTAGAATCAGATTGAGATTTTACTCTGTAATGCAATTTATTGATACGCTTGATTTGTCCTGCAATAGAGACAATGGCAAGACCTCGAGTCTGCCTCTCTTCTAGTTGTTGGTACATACATTAGTATGTACCATAGTATGTATATAACAGTTTCTATACTAATATCAATACCATAATACTTAAATCAGTACATACCAATTATAGTGCATTGGTAAGCGAGACTAATACAAAGATCACAAAGGTAGGATCAAGACATACCATCTATTTGGAAAAGGCCTTTGTTGAGGATAGTGCATTTCCATTCAAACCTGACCAGCCGTTGAAAGTCAAGATTGAAGGCAACAAGCTTGTTGTCACTCATGGAAAGTAGAAATAGAAGATCGTGTGTAATAGTGTATAGGAACGGAGCTCGAGTTTTGAGGAATGTTTGTGAAAACGGTTACTCGGGTTCTGAAACGTCTTCCTTTTTCGTTCTTTTTACACTATTACTATTATCATCTTTACCTGTGGATTGAAAATTGAATTTGGGTAATTCGTACTTCAACCACCTATCTTGATATTCATCTTTTGCAGCTTCTAAATGCAAATCACTAAAATCAAGATATGAGTTGAAGATTTTCCATTCTTTATCTGACATTTCTTCACGTTTTGAAAATCTATTAGCTCCTATGGCAGCTAATGCGTTGATCATTGTTGTAAAATCAATCTCTTTTCCTTCATGTTCTAAGAATCTGGCTCTTAAAATATTGATAAAATTATTGAGTTGATCTTCTACAGTTATGGAACGGCGTATCACAGTTTTATGTTCACCTGATACGTTGGTATTACCATCACCAGTTAATAAAGATTGTTTTTTAATATGATTCACCCCCCTGAACTTCAAAATCAGTCGAATTGTCGTAAGGCTTCAAATCAGTCGTCTCTGTAGCAGAACTTTTGCCCAAAACCCTTATATTTATCACTAGCGATATCACTGGTGATGGTAACGGAATGGTTTCAAAGAGTTGGCAGCTCGGTGCCAAGAGGATTCTCTAGATTTTACATTCTGGAGCTGCTTGCAACCAAACCACACACAGGCAAGGAGATCATCGATGCCGCAATAGAACAAAGCGAAGGCAGGTGGAAACCATCACCTGGACTCATCTACCCCCTCTTGGGCAGGCTCCTAGACGAGGGCTTGATCGAGGAAACAAAAGATGGAAAATACCAGATAACGAAAAAAGGGCGTGCCACTGCAGATGACTTGGATGCAATCAACAAGATAGTGAAAAATCAACTCGAAGTGCTGATGCGGGTAAAAAATGTAGGTAGATTTGTTGTTATGGATCTCATTGAACGAATGAGCATGATGGGCACCTTGTTGAGTGCCAATGTGTCAAAAATGACCAAAGACGAGATGCAGAAATACCGCAAGTTCCTCCAGTCTGAGCTTCAAAAACTTGATGATGCTCAAGCAAAGGGAAAAGAGATCAAAATAGAATGATTTGAAACGAAACTAAAAAAAGAAGATGGTTTGAAAATTGCCTTTAGGCAACCATTCCCCAACTTCGCAAGACTTCTGCAGTGAATGGATATACACATGCTGGCGCACCAGTGGTGCGAATTACAAGTTCAAATCCCTCTCTGCACTCTACATCTTGTGGGGCAACGCCGTCTGCAACTTGCTTAAGTGGAGCAGCAGGTACTGCAGCTGGAGGTGGTGGTACAAAGTCTATTATTTCGTTCCCAGTTGCCCGTACTGCATCAAGAAAGACGTTCGTCCTAGATGCCCTGCCACTGTCCCACATATCAACAACTAATGATGATGTGCCAAATGGCTTCATTACCTTAAAGGAAAATTCTACCATCACACGAAATTGATCAGTCGGAGTCATTTTTGCTGTGGCAGACTTGAAGATGCCATTAGGATCTACTACTCTCACATTTTGCTCTCCTGTGAAATCCTGTTCTAGCCATATACTTGCAAGTTCATTTTGGTTCCTGTCATCTTTGTAGTCAGATATGGCAATAGATACGTGCCTTATTTCGTTCACACCGCCATCCTCATAAACTTCAAGTTTTATCTTGGCTGTATTTCCCGTAGTTAATGTCATAGTTGGTATCGATTGGATGTTTTCTTCTGCAGTAAATGCGCGGCCGTTGATTATTAGGCCGTTATCTACTATTCTTTGTCCGTTGTTTATGACGCCTATTGTTGGAGCCTCACAATTTATGTCACATCTTTCAGCGTACGCGTTGGTTGTCAATATTGTAGCCGAAGACAATATTCCTGCAGCAATTAGCAGTTGAAGTAATACCTTTGTCATTGGTTTGAAGTCAAAGGTGGACATAATTAAATCCTATGTAGAATAAGGATCTCACCGTAACTGGACTGTGGAAGTGTGGATCGGCCAGAGTTATTCATAAATAATTATAGCCACCATTCATTTTGTTGAAAAGTCTCAAAAAATTAATCAACGATGCATCAAAGCCGCTAGTCATTCCGGGGGTTTATGACGCAATCGGTGCAAAGATTGCACAAAGAGTTGGATTCGAAGCGATGTTTCAAACAGGATATGGGACATCTGCGACTTTGTTTGGCATGCCAGACTACGGTTTTATTGGTGCGACAGAAACGCTGGAAAATGCAAGACGCATTTGTAGAGCAGTCTCAGTACCAGTAATAGTTGACTCAGATACAGGTTATGGAAACGCGCTAACTGTATGGAAGCTTGTAAATGAGCTGCAGGCAGCAGGTGCATCTGGCATGTTTCTTGAGGATCAGAGGTGGCCCAAACGATGCGGTCACATGGCAGGCAAAGAAGTTGTAGAACGCGAAGAATATGTCGAAAAGCTGCAGGCAGCAGTCGATGCAAAAAATGGGAAGGATTTCATCATAGTTGCACGAACCGATGCGCGTGCCACCAAAGGCCTTGGTGAGGCAATAGAGCGCGCCAAATACTACCGCAAGATAGGTGCCGATGCAGTATTTGTTGAGGCGCCAAAATCCATAGATGAGATGAGGGAAATTGGCAAGTCAATCAATGCTCCCCTTGTTGCAAACATGATTGAAGGTGGTGCAACCCCCATCAGGTCTGCAAAAGAGCTTCACAAGATGGGCTTTAAGATAATCCTGTACCCACTTTCTGTTCTTTACGCTAATACATATGCCTCACTTCAGATACTAAAGGAGCTGAAAAGGACTGGAACCACAACTAGACTCACAAACAAGCTAGTCAGCTTTGATGAATTCAATGAAATAGTTGAGCTGTCAAAATTCAGAAGGCTTGAGAGTCTCTACAAAAGATGATAAAATAAAAAAGTACAAGTAAAGAGCTCTTTATGGAGCATTTCTCTTTACTTCGATTTCAATTGTCGATACGTTTCGTGACTTACCGTCTTTTGATTCGAGTTGTTCAGAGCCTATCTTTATTTCACCAATGGAGTATCCAGCATTTTCTGTTTTGCGTGAGATGATTTGTGCTACATCTACTGCGCGTCCAATGCTGAGGCCCCTGGCTTTGATATGCACTGATGGCAAGTTTGCCAGCTGAATGAGCGTAGATGTTACATACGCCATCAATGGTTTCTTGCCAATGAAAATTACGTCTCTGTTTTCGCTGGACATGCACTGTTAACTATATATGGATAATTTAAATCTAAAACGAAAACTTGTCCAAGATTTCAAAAATTTCTTATTAAATGAAGCATAACTAGTACGTAAAATTGACCATGTTTGAACAACTAAAGAAAGTCATGGAGTTTGGTTTAAAAGAAGAAAAAATAAGAACCATTGAATCACTTTCAAACTCAAGTGATCCAAAGATCATCTCACTTTTGGTTGCTGCTCTTGACGACAGAGACATCGAAGTCAGAGGCGAGGTATTCAGCTCACTCGTTCTAAATGATAACGACATTTCACCCATCTTGATTGATGCACTAAAAAGCACAAGTAAGAATGTAAGGGGATATTCCACGCTAGTACTAGCAAACAGAAACGACAAAAATGCAGTGCAGCATATTGCTAGGCTAACCGACGATGAAAGTGCCATGGTCAGATCGTGTGCAGTAGGTGCTCTAGGCTTTCTTAGGGCAAGCGAAGCGCTCGGCGCAATAAGAAAGTGTCTTGATGATCCAAACATAGAAGTCAAAAAGAGCGCAATCAAGTCAGCAATAGACATTGGTGACAAAGACCTACTCTCAAAGCTAGGCAAGCTCGTCCAAGTAGACGATCCTGAAATCAAAAGCCTGTTAGTTCTTGCAAAAAAGAATTTGTGAGTGGACCGGGAGGGATTTGAACCCTCGATCTCACCCATGCCAAGGGCGTATCCTACCAGTCTAGACGACCGGCCCACAGAACCAGAGAAAAATTCTGATCGTCTTTGAAGTTTGAGAATTGATTATTAACGTTTAGCTGAATGTGATGAAATTTCATCGACTACTTATCATAAAATATTTAACCGTCATAAGTGAGGTCTGACTGTGGTAGTAGAAAACAAAGCAACTCTTACTTATGTTCAATTATTAAAAGAAGATTTAGCAATATTCAGATTGGTTCCAAATGACGGTATCGTTCCAGAATACAAGTCGGGCCAATTCATCACCATAGGAATGAATGTACCAAGCGAAGGTAAAATCATCAGAAGAGCATACTCTATTGCGTCCCATCCAGAAAACAAAAAATTCATTGAATTAGTCATACGTTGGGTAAGAAAGCCACTTCCAGGCAGATTGACCACACAGCTTTTCAATGCAAAAGAAGGTGATGAAGTCACTTGGGTCAAACCAACAGGAGCTGCTCTCCTAATTAATGACAAGTTACCGAACGGCCAAAAAGATGAGAGACGAATTGTTTGCCTCGGCGGAGGAACTGGTATTGCTCCATTTGTGAGTTTTGCACAACACCTTCATGCAATAGGCGACAAAAGAGAGATTGTGGTTCTTCATGGCGCAAGTTATGTAGATGAATTGAGTTACAAGCAGCTCTTTACAGATTTGGAGATGGAGAGTCTTGATAGAGGTCGTGATAAGTGGAACTTTAGATACCGTGCTTCAATTAGCAGACCGCAAGAATGGTTCAACAGATCATGGAGTGGTCAGACCGGCAGAGTCGAGACATTCCTAAGATCCAAAGATGGAGAACCATCTCCGCTCGAACAACTAATTGGTGAAAAAGTCACCCCGCAAAACACAATGTTTTACATTTGTGGCTGGCAAGGCACGATCGACGGCTGCATGGACTATCTGAGTGCCAAAGGATTTGTGACTGAGAGAAACAAGCGACCAGATGGAAGCTTTGAAGTCAAATACGAGTCATACGGATAATCAAGAGTAATATTGAATAGTTTTGTCCCAACTTTGGGGACGTAGGTTAGCTTGGTATACTGCCAGCCTCGGGCGCTGGAGATCATGGGTTCAAGTCCCATCGTCCCCAGATTTTTCAAGCGTTGAAATAGGACTAGAATTTAGTGTATGTGTTTGACAGTTGCAATTTATCTTGCACACCTAAATCCCGTTACAAACGCGCATGTCGAAATCATCAATGAATTAAAAAAAGATGCAAAAGTAAAGGTCATGCCAGTAGTTTTTCTTGATAATGGTACAGAGGTAAACAGTCGTAGTTTTCCATTTAGCTTCGAAGTGAGAAAAAAGATGCTGCAAGTAGTTTTTGGTGATTCGATCGAGGTTTCCTCAAACTATACCTTCCATGCTCCATTTTTTAGGTATTTTCCACCCATCTTATCGCCTTACTCATGGAAGCTGCGAAATCAGATCCTACAAGGAGTAAATGAAGAGTTTTACACATATACGGGAGACAAAGCGGAAGGCCTCATGCTCAAAGCATACAGACTCAACCCAAAAATCGGCATTCGAAAAGAGGTTTCTGCATCATCGGTAAAGAACAAACTGTACGAAGAAGCACGAGGAAAGAAGACAGACTGGCAAGGCGATGTCCCAAAAGAAGTGGCGATTATAATCAAAGAGAATTGGGATGTAGTAAAAAAATACGCCAACGCGCCTGATATGACAACACGGATTGCCGGAATGAAGTTTCCAAAGGCAGGCCTTAAGAACAAGATAGATTAATACCACACTTGCAGAAATTTTATGAAACTCAACATTTCGAAATTTGTTTGGTTTGATGGCAAATTTACAACGCATGACAAGGCCAAAATTCCAATTACAACTCATGCTATACACTACGGCACTTCAATTTTTGAAGGAATACGAGCGTATTGGAATTCGAAGAATCTGAACATCTTTCGCCTAGATGATCACATCAAGAGGTTCAGACAGTCAGGACAGTTCTATTCCATTTCTCTTAATTTCTCCGACGAACAAATAAAAAATGCAATTATCAATTTATGCAAAAAAAACAACATGAAAAGATCGTGCTATATTCGTCCGTTCTATTTTGTTGGCCAATATGGGATTAATTTGCATGTAACAGAGAACGCTCCAACACATGTTGCTGTATTTATGTTTCCATTTGGAGATCTTTTCAACAAGGGTGGCATTACTGCCGGAATCTCATCGTGGAGAAAGTTCAGTGATTTGACAACCCCACCGCTAGCAAAGATGGGAGGAAACTATCTAAACTCAATTTTGGCCACGCAGGAGTGTAAACGCAACGGCTATGACGAAGCCATCCTCTTGGATTTAAATGCAAATGTAAGCGAAGCCCCAGGTGAAAACATCTTCATGATCAGAGACAACACAGTATTTACTCCTCCACTTGAATCATCTGCACTGGAAGGAATCACAAGAGACGTCGCAATGAAGCTTGCAGAAGATTTGGGCTATACGGCAAAAGAAAAAACAATCACTCGTGGCGAAATTTACTTGGCAGACGAAGTATTTCTCACAGGCACGGCAGCAGAGATAACCCCTGTCATCAGCATCGACGGCAAAAAGATCGGCTCAGGCAAACCTGGAAGAATCACGCAGGAACTGATGTCGTCATACACAGACTTGGTCATGGCAAGAAACGACAAATACTCTGCCTGGTTAACGCCGGTGTATTAGCTTGAAGATAGGACAAATAGGAGTAGGCGGCTGGGGTAAAAACCATGCAAGAATACTATCGCAGTTTGGCGTCTTGGGTGCAGTGTGCGACATAGATCAAAATAAGGCAAAGGAGATATCCCAAAAATACGGAGTTAGACACTACCAGTCAATTGATGCAATGCTCAAAGACAAAGAACTCGATGCTGTCTTCATATGCACGCCGACTTCGACACATTTTGAAATCGCTACCAAAGTAATTGAACATAAGAAGAGCGTCTTTATTGAAAAGCCAATGACGTACAGATCCGAGGAGGGAGAAGCGCTTACAAAACTGGCCAAAAAAAATGGAGTCTTGCTTACTTGTGGTTACATTGAACGTTTCAACCCAGCCGTTGAAACAGTAAAAGAATTTGTCAAATCAAAAAAATACGGAGAACTCATCATGCTTGAGTTTCACAGGGAAAACCGTATGCCACTCCACATAAAAGATGTGGGGATAATTTATGACACCTCTGTTCACGACATAGATACCGCAATGTGGCTTTTTGATGATACGCCAGAAGTGGTGTTTGCAAGAGCCGGAAAAATCAGACACGACCATGAGGATTTTGCAACCATAGTGCTCGGCTTCAAAGACAACAAAGTAGCCATAATCTCATCCAACTGGATCACCCCCTCTCGTGTAAGACACTTCAATGCAGTCTGCACCGATGGCATAATTTCTGGCGACTTTATATCACAGGAGGTAAGAATAGAAAAAGACGGTGGTGCCGAAATACCCAGATATGAAAAACAAGAACCACTCACACTTGAGATAAAAAGCTTCATCAGTGCATTACAACTAAAGCAAAATCCCCGTGTCTTGCCTGCTGATGCGGTAAACGTCACCAAGATAGCAGAAGCAGCTCTTTTATCCAGCCAAAAAGGAGTGCCAATATACCTAGAACTATGAACAAAAAAATGATGGACATGCTTGTGTGTCCAATTGACAAGCAGTTCCCGCTTGAAATCTTTGAGGTGCAAGCAACAGAACAAGCGGTCTTGGAGGGGGCACTTTATTGTGTAAAGTGTAATCGGTTTTATCCCATAATAGAGGAGATTCCAATAATGCTTCCAGACGAACTTAGAGATAAAAAACAAGATATAAGATTTCTTGAAAAAAACAAGGAGAATCTACCTCAAAAAATAATTAAACACGCAAAACCATGGCATCTGTGATAGTTTGGTAACTAATTTTGTTTCAAAAAAGGCAAAGCTTGGAAATAATGTAAAAATCTGGCATTTTGCATATGTCGGAGACAACACAGTAATTGGGGACAACGTCAAGATAGGCTCGCTTGCACACATTGACTATGATGTCGTCATTGGGGACAACACCATGATCGAAGGCCTAGTCTACATACCGCCGCTCTCAAGAATTGGCAAAAATGTTTTCATAGGACCTGCTGCAGCACTCACAAATGATCCCTATCCCCCAAGTCAGAAAATGATTGGTGTGACCATAAAAGACGGAGCCATAATTGGCTCAAGGGCAGTCATCAAGGCAGGTGTGACGGTGGGTGAAAACAGCGTAGTTGCGATGGGCGCAGTAGTTACAAAAGATGTCCCTCCAAACACGGTGGTAGCAGGGATTCCTGCAAAAACCAAGTACTCAAGAAAGGAATACGACAAAAAACAGGCCGACTGGAAATCCTAAGATTTGATCTGCTTTTGAAATATTTTATTTTTAAGCTTGGTTAGAACCAGCACCCAACACACCACCAAAATTATGGCAATTACTGCCTTGATTACTGAAGCTATAAAAAAGTCCATCTCTTCGCCGTACCCCTGTATGGTTATTTTTGACACAAGCACAACAAGTATGCCGCCTCCGGCAAGCATCAGTGCCCACATCATGCCTATGAAAAGATAGATCATGGATTGGGCCATAGTCGCACCCCTATTAGAAACGCCGTAATTACTGCCAGAACCCCTGAGAAGACGGCAAGCCGAAATATTGCAAAACCTATCTCTTTTTCACTTAGTGGTTTGCTTGCAACCAGCAAACGCACCAAGGTGATAGGAGCTTCTGCGTCCTTGTTTGCCATAATTTTGTGGTCATCTGTGTGGATTGTCGGCCCTTTTATCTGCCTGTGCTCTACTATTTTTTTTACGCTTGATAGAAACAAGAACGAGTTAATTACAGCAGGCAACAGAGCTACTGCTGCAACTACTTCGACATGTCCAATTATTGCAATTGTTCCATATGCAGCCCCAAGTGTAAGTGCACCCGAGTCTCCAGGAAATATTCTGCTTGGGAATTTGTGGTACTTGTAAAACGCAACTGATGCAAACGCCAAAGGTAGCGTCATGATAGCCGTTTGATAATTTTGCAAAATAAAGAGCGCTATCGCAAGAGAAAACGATGCGATAACCATGAATCCGCTTGCGATGCCATTCATTACATCAATGGAGTTTATCGTGTTGCCAGTAATTGGGATCATAAAGATTATGACGCCAAGATACAGCGCCGGAATCTTTACTGTCCCAAAGAGTGGAAATGAAAGATTTGGCTCGTACACGCCAAGCAAAATTATTGGAATGGCAGCGCCCGCCAATGCAAGTGGTTTGAACCATCCGCCCATCACCTTTCTGTCATCTATGAATCCCACCAAGAACGCAAGCGAGGTTGTTACTACAATGGCAACGATCTGTTTTGTTGTTTGTGCCTCCACTGGAAATAAAAAGAAAAGCGCGGCCTCCCCAAGAACTATTCCTGCCAATATTGCTGGCCCACCAGGCCTTGGAATCATTGCACCACCGACTCGGTTAACGTCTTTGACAAGCCAGTTGCGTTTTGTGAGTCGTTGTATCAGAGGAGGCACCATACCAAATACAACAAAAAATGCGACAAGTGAGCACACTACTGCCGCAATTACATATTCTTGCAATTACCTTACTTTTTTCAGTTGGGATTTAATATTATCTGCAATGGTTGGGCCGATTTTGTCTATTTGCGTAAGTTTGTCAACTGGGATCTTGCGAAGATCCTCAAGGTTAGTTATCCCATTTGCAAATAGCTTGCGGGCACGAATTCGTCCTATTCCCCTGATTTGGACAAGATCGATGAGTTCGTCTTTGATGCCGTATTGTATTCTTTTTCTTAGCATCGCAAGCTCCTCTAAGAGATCCGCGCGTTCGAGGAGTTTTGCGAGTTCATACAGGCAGTACGTCAACCAATCTGCCAGCTCCACCATCCTGTGCATGTCGCCAGACTCGATTCCCAAGTTGTCAGAGAGATGGATTTCTGATGATTCATTTAACCACGCATGTAGTGCAAGCAAGCTCCTCGAGCAGTCATATTCCGAGATTGGTTCTATTAGTTCCGAAGAATGGTTCTCAATTAAGGCGCTCACGATTTCATAATCTTTGTTGCGGAGGGAGAATTTTGGGAAGAACTCCTCCGAACTGGTAATTAGGTGTAAAAACCCAAGTGTGTGTTTTCTGTTTTCTGAGACTATTTCGAGGCCACGCTTAAAGTAAATTGCAGTTAGCGGATCAATATACAACATCGAGACTTTTTTGCCAAATTCCGTAGCCGCGAATCTTTCTGCCTTTTGGACAATGAGCTTTTCGTTGAGAAGAAACCTCTTAGCCACATCTATTGAAAACTTGAGTGTATTTTTTCTTGTCTGAATTCCTGCGAGTGTTTTTTGGAAGAACTCTAAAAGATCCTCGTTTTTTACGCCCGGGTTTGAAACTATGTAACTTAGAATGTGGACTCGCAGTGCCTTGTCATTTGTAAGCTGGGAGGTAATTGGTTCTGGTGTTCCATTGATATAATATTCTATTAGGTCGGCTGCGTTTGAGTTTCCAACTATTACGGCTTCACCAAAATTGTCATACTGTGGCCTTCCTGCTCTGCCGCACAGCTGCTTGTATTCAAGTACGCTAATCGGTTTGTTACTTGCTGATTTTACGTCGTATCTTGCGATGCTCGATATCACTACCCTGCGTGCAGGCAGATTCACCCCTGCCGCAAGCGTTGGCGTTGACGCAAGGAGTTTTATCTTTCCGTTTCGAAATTCAGCTTCAATTGTTTCACGACAGTTTTGATTTAGTCCTGCGTGGTGGAACCCGACGCCCTTTTTGATCAGGCTGGCAAGCGTCTTTACCATTTCTGTGTGTTCGTTGGCATCAAGTATTTTTGCAGATATGTCTTCCAGATCTTGCTTTTCTGATCTTGAGAGAAGCTTCGCTACTGCTTCTGCGCCTTTTGCCGCAAGCGATGCAGAGCGCATCCTTGTTTCTGCGAAAACAAGTGATTGGCCTCCGTTCTTTATTGTCTCAAGGCACAAATCTATTGCAGGACCGCGTATACTGCAATCCACTTCTGTAGAGTCACCATTGTTCCACATCACTGTGCCGCCATCGAAGATACCTTCGGTTAGCGGAACCGGTCTCCATTCGCTTGAAACACACTTGCATCCAAGCCATTCGGATAACTCCTCTGAGTTAGTTATTGTTGCACTGAGTGCAAGTATTTGCGGCTTGTTTGGTAACTCCTTGAGCTTTGTCAGTATCATCTCAAGTGTTGGTCCCCTGTCTGGATCCCCAATTAGGTGAACCTCGTCTGCTACAACCAGACCTATTTTGTCGGCCCATTCTACACCATGACGAATCAGCGAATCCATTTTTTCGTTTGTAAGTACTATGATGTCGGCATTTTCCAATTCCTTGTCCACCGAATCAAAATCTCCTGTTGATATTGAGACGCGGACAGGCTTTCCAAAGTCCACCTGCTCCATTTTCTTAAATTCGGCAAACTTTTCTGACGCCAATGCCCTAAGCGGTGTAAGATACACTACCTTGCCTTCTTTTGAGGCTAAAAAACGCATCATTGCAAGCATTGCAATAAGCGTCTTACCACTAGCCGTTGGTGCGGCAACCAAGATGTCTTTCCCATCAAGAAGGCCTGCCTTTACTGCCTGTTCTTGTGGAGGATATAGTTTTACAAGTCCTTGCTCAGTCAGATATTGGATTGCCGAAGGGCCGAGTGTTAGTTCGTCTATTTTCATACACGGTTATAATGGCCAGGCTTGGATTCATAAATTGATGCTTCACGTAGCATCCTTCGAATAAAGTTCCTTGCTTCTTCTTCGGTGAATTTGTTTGTCTTGGCAAGCTCCTTTACAAAGAGTTTTTCTTCCACAGGTGTCTTGCTGTCTCCTTCGAGTGATTTGAGGACATCCATGAATAACTGCAACTTTGAAACCTCACTGTGTGGCCTTCCCTGAAGCACGCCAAGATCTACTTTGCCCGTATTGACGTCGACTCCGGCATCTTCAAGCATGCTTTGAATCAAAAATATGGCACGTTCTGCATCTTCACCGTCTACTTGGCCTTTCATCAACAGTCTAGCTCGTGCTGTAGCGAGCCTGATGAGGCCTCCAAGCTGCCTTGGTGTAACTGTGATCATTTCTTCAGATTCCACATTTCTCATCTTCAGATAGTAGTCCAGAATCTTTTCTTCAGCTTCCGGTGTCAGAACGGGATCAATTCTCTTGCAGTATGACAGGTATTTTGTAAAAATATCAACGTCTATTATTGATCTGGTGTCTGTGGTGCCTCGTTTGTGCAGTCCTATGATGTGTTGTGCAATGTTTCTGTCTTTTTCCTTTGACGGGATGTCACGCACTACGAAAATTAGGTCAAACCTTGTCAATAGTGGAACGGGTAATGTCACGTTTTCTGTGATGTTTTTAAATGGATCATACTTGCCGTACATCGGGTTTGCCGCAGCCAGAATTGACGTTCTTGCATTAAGTGTTGCCACGATTCCTCCCTTTGCAATGCTTGCCGATTGTTGCTCCATTACTTCGTGCAGTGCACTTCTGTCTTCCGGCTTCATTTTGTCGAATTCGTCTATGCAAACTAATCCTTGATCGCCCAAAACTACAGCACCTGCTTCCAACATGAGTATTCCTGATTTATCACGCACCACCGCTGCTGTGAGTCCTGCAGCTGTTGAACCTCTACCTGATGTGTACAAACCTCTTGGCGCAATTCTTGCACAAAACTTGAGCATTTCACTCTTGGCTGTTCCTGGATCTCCTACCAGAAATATGTTGATATCACCCCTTATCTTTGTGCCATCTTGCAGTATCCTTTGATTTGATCCTACGATTAACAACAAAATTGATTCTTTGATTAATGATTGTCCTTGAATGTGAGGTGCAAACGAATTTACAAGTCGCTCATAGATGTCTGGCATCCTTGCCAGTGATTTGATAATTTTTTCCTCTTCTGGTGAGATCTCTTCTCTTTCGGATCTTCTTGAGTTCTTTGTTCCGCGGCCACCCAAAAACTCGATGTTGTTTCCTTCAATTCGTAGTCTGTGAAGGCCGCTGTGAACTCGAGTGCCCGTAATCTGCTCCTGCTCGATTCTCACAATTCCTGTTAATATGATTCTGTCCCCTGGTCTTGCATAATCTACTAAATCCTGTTTTATTGTGACATCTACATAGTGGGGTAGTTGGCCTGGCGGCAGGTCTTCTGGGAGCTCTTGCAGTCGCACCAATTGAAAGTCAATGAACTTGCTGTTTTCTGGGTCTATTCTCAAATCCTTGTGAGTGCATTTTTCATGCGAACACTTGCTTGGTGTGTAAACATTTACGCCACGCTCCAATGGGATTTCTGTGTAGTGTCCTGCCGAGCATTTGTAAACCACATTTCTTGCAAGTGGTTTTATCTCTGATGCACGTACCACCATGCCAGACACGCTTGTCATCTTGCCTATGACTTCGGCATTTATCTGACGAAGACTGCGCTGAATTGGATAGTTTGCTATTCTGACTCTAATGTCGTCTGCAATTTTTTTTGCGTAATCTGGGAATCTTTCCTCAAGTATGTTTCTTATTGCCTGCGAGAATGCAAAAAGAATCTCGTCTGGTTCTGTGTTGAACTTTGTTTCAATGTCTTTTTGCGATACGATGTCATTATAATCAACTACAATATACTTGACTTGTTTTGCCATCATCTGGTCGATTTCTTCTACGTACCTAAATGAACCAGATTTGTCCTTAAAGGTGGCAAGAAAATTTTGTACCTGATCTATTGTAGCACCAATGGATTGTGTCTCTAGAGTCATTTGTTGTCACCAAATATTTGATCTATAAAGTCTGTGCTGTTTTTGTGGATTGTGTTGTAGAGCGCACGTTCCTCAATTGATAGTTTTTTTGCAAGCTCTGATGTAAGTTCCATAGAATTTGCTCTTGGAATTATCTTGCCCAGCCTTTTTCTGATCAGAGTCTTTAGAAGGCTTTGCAGTCTGTCTTGTTCTTTTTCTGGCTGTCTTGCGATGTAACCTGTCACCTTGATGTAAAAATCTGGCTCAAGATGAGACAGCTCCTCACCTTGAAAATTCTCTTTTGATATGGACTGTGTAAGCTCTATTCCCATGTCTGGCTCCTGAATTTCTGCATGTTTTTCTGATTCCAGTATCTGTGCAATCCATCTTGGCATGTTGATTACATCGCCTTGCTTTCCATCCAAAACAACATTTGACATGTTTATCTTAAAGTCGTGGTTTACTACAGTCTTGACATCTTGTGTGGAATATCCAATCGAGTACGCTTGCAAAAGCTCGTTTATTTTCAATAGATCAAACACTAGCCTCAAGGATTTAATGGATACGATCGATCAACTGTATTTACAAACAGCTAAGATCTTTTGATCCTACGCATAATAAATTATTAAGACTGGCTCCAAATCCATCGTATTGTCTACTAATACAATGTGGGTCGAAAAATACCGGCCTCAGAAGATATCCGAACTTGTAAACCAAAAAGAGGTCGTAGGAAGCATAACTGCTCTGCTAAAAAATGTCTCGGAGCTGCCCCATCTACTATTTTCTGGCTCTGCAGGGGTCGGAAAGACCACGCTTGCGCTATGTCTTGCGCGCCAGATTCTAGGAGAATCATGGAAAGAATACACCTTGGAGCTCAATGCCTCAGATGAACGTGGTATCAACATGGTAAGAGAGAGGGTCAAAAAATTCTCAAAATTTGGCGGCCTTGATACAAATATTCCGTTTAAGATAATAATTCTTGACGAAGCCGATGAGATGACATCCGACGCACAAACTGCGCTTCGAAGAATCATAGAGGATGCATCAAAGCATTGCCGTTTTATTCTGATTGCAAACAACATCTCAAAGATAATCGAGCCTATTCAGAGCAGATGTGCCGTATTCAAGTTCACAAGGATTTCTGAAAAGGAGATAATTGCACACCTAAAGGAGATAGCAAAAAAAGAGAAGGTGAAAGTGGATGAGGATGGTCTGCAGGCAATTTTTGATTACACTGAAGGCGATCTTCGACACGCCATCAACTTGTTGCAAGCAACGGCAAGTCTCGGCAGTGTCACCGAAGAAAATGTAAAGTCTGCAGCTGGCTTAACAAAAACAAACGATGTCGATGTAGTGCTAAAGCTTGCCTTGAGTGGAAAGATTACAGAAGCCAGAAACAAGATGATTGAGCTCATCAAGGTTTACGGCATGTCAGAGTCAGATTTTCTCAAATACCTCAATGAATCCATTTACAAGACAAAGACAGCAAATCTTGTTGACATATCAGAAACAATTGCAAAATACGACTATAGAATTTTGTCAGGTGCAAATCCAGAGATTCAACTATCTGCGCTTTTGGCAGAGTTAAGCAAGTTTGGAAAATAGCGCAGAGAGAGGGATTTGAACCCTCGGGTGCTTGCGCACACAGGCTCTCAAGGCCCGCGCCCTACCGAGCTAGGCGACCTCTGCGAAATTCGATGACAGGTCCCACTTAAAATTTGTTAGTTCAGCTGCAAATTCAAAATTAAAAGAAAAGAAAAGAAATTTGTTTTCTAGTCGTGTGCGTGTGGGTTTTCTCCACCTTCGAGCTTGACGTATGTTCCAGCTGCCTTTTCGTGGTGCTCCAAGTTTGATTGATCAACCTTGATAGCTTGAGGCGGGCAGACAGATACGCAAGCCATACACCAGATGCAATCGTGTTCTCTGATTGGATCTGCTTTGTCTGTGTAGTCTTTACGTTCTTCTTTTACTGAGGAACCAGTACCTGCGAAGGTCTTTCCGACTACTTCGGTTGCCGGAATATCTTGTTCAGTTCTATACCACTGGAAGACTTGGACTGGACAAGCTTCAATGCATGCACCGTCTGCTACACAAGAATCCCAGTCGACTGCAACCATTGTACCGCTAACTCCAAGTGGAACTTGTTTTTCGCCGCGTGCTTTGTAAGCCTCTATGACTTTTTCATCATGGAATGCTTCTGCGTCGCTTCTGCCAGGTCCCCATCTGAAGTGAAAGTGTTCGCCATCAGCATGGAAAATTTTTCCCAATGGTTTTAGTCCTTGTGGGAAATGTTCGTCTATTGGCATAGGAGTACTGTCAGTGTGATATTATTTAAATCTAGGTGAAATTAGTGTAAACTAAATTTTCTTTGTCATCAAATCACTAAATTATAACACTGTTTTTGCTTGATCGCTCCGTTCATATTTTTTGGTTTAGAAATCGAATAGTGGATATTTACAAATACGATGTGTATCGTGGGCCAAACATAGGCATCTACACCAAAGTAAACGACGGTTTTGTTTTTGTGCCAAACGGTTTTGCACAAACAAAGGCAAAGACATTATCAGAATACCTGAAGGTCTCATACCTGTTTGCTTCGATTGCTAACACGCGGCTGCTTGGCACCATGATGGTGGTAAACAATTACGGCATGCTTCTTCCCGGCACGTCTTCAGAGTATGAGGTGTCGTATTTAAAAAAGTCAACAGGCCTCAACATTGGTGTTCTTGACATGAAGATGACTGCGCTAGGGAATTTGATTTGTGCAAATGACAAAGGCGGTGTTGTGTCTCCCAAGATACCAAAGGAATCTCTCAAAGGTATCCAAGATACACTTGGGATAGAAATAATACAAAAAAAAGTGGCTGGCTACCACCAAGTTGGAGTCATGATATACGCAAACAATACTGGTGGTATCGTGCATCCTGAAACCGATGATGACGACATCAGGGTCATTTCAGATATTTTGAGAGCAAAGATAGAGCCTGCAACCATTAACGGCGGAGTACCATACATATCATCAGGCATTTTAGCAAACAACAAGGCAGTAGTGGTGGGAAATCTCACAAACGGGCCTGAAATCATGATGTTGACAAGAGCTTTTACAAATTAAAGAATGATTTTGCGTCAGAAAAAAATAGACTCAAAGCAACAGCTTGTTCCTTGCCGCTTGACATATTTTTTAGTACTACTTGGTTTGATGAGTATTCTTTTGGTGCTACAATTATTGCGTATTTTGATGTAGAGGCATTTTCCATTTGTTTTTTGAACGGCTTGCCTACAAGATCAATGTCTACTACAAAACCTTGGTCTCTCAGATTAGATGCGATCTGAATCGCAGGTCTTGCAAGTTCATCATTGACATACAAAACAGAGATCATGTTGTCAGAGTTAACCTTTGCAAAACCTTGATTTTGCAATGACAGAACTATTCTTTCTACGCCACCTGCAACACCGGTAGCACCAAAATCATCTCTCCCAAAGGCCTTTGGAAGACTATCATATCTTCCACCACCAACCAACGCTCCCACATCTGACGATATGTCAAAGGCTTCAAAAACGACTCCGGAGTAATAATCTAAACCACGGACAATGCCGAAATTAATTCTGATGTTTGTTACGCCACGGTTTTTTAGCGAAGAGAACAGAGCTTTAAGCTCACTCCATGCTTCAATCTCTGCTACGGAATAGAGTTTTTCTACCTCGTCTGGCGGTCCTTTTATCTTAGAAAACTCTAGAATTTGTTCTAGTTTTTCCTCAGAGTAGCCTTTTTGACTGTATTCTTTTAGTATTTCATCTTTTTTCTTTTTTTGGATTTTGTCTATTGCCCTGAATATGTCAGAAATTACTTGTGGATCACCTGAGCCAAATATTCTGCTAACTATTGCTTCAACCAATTTTCGATGTGAAATATCGATTATGATGTTTTTGAGTCCAAGTTTTGAGAAAAATTTTGACGTAAATTCGATTATCTCTGCATCGGACTCCAGATTAGGCTTGCCGTAAATTTCCAGATCCCATTGGTGAAAGTATCTGTATCTGCCCTTTTGTGGTTCATCATACCTCCACACTCCTCCAAAGGCTGCAATCTTTGCAGGCAGTCTTAGAGATTTTTGTGAAACAACATATCTTGTGAGGCCCACCGTGAAGTCAAATCTGAGGGCCACCTCCCTGTCCCCCTTATCTTTGAAAAAATATATCTCATTTCTTATACTGGGCCCACTTTTTGCTTCAATGACTGAGACCAGCTCGATTGGAGATGGTTCCATGAATCTGAATGCAAAGGTCTTGCAGATCTCAAGGAATTTTTGTCTGATAAATTCGATTTGGGATTGCTCATCGCTCTCAAAGTCTTTCATTCCTCTAGGTAGATTCAACTTGCAAAAGATTTCTATACAATGGATTTAGGTGTTGCTACGTCCTTGAGCTGAAAATCTCTTTGCATTAAATAACAGCTAAGTACAATGTTACTAATTGAGCTACAGGTACCTTGAGCATGCAACTGATGCATTCATCGAAGTTGAGGCCACTAATCTAGAAGAAGCATTTGCGATGGCTGCCAAGTCAGTGGTTGGGACCATCCTAGATGTGAATACGGTGGAAGAGAAAATCAGACGCAAGATAACTGTTACTGGCAAAGACCTTTACTATTTGCTGTACAACTGGCTAGAAGAAATAATCATACTTACAATAACCGAAGGATTTGCAATTAAATCCCTCAAAATCACGTTACAAAAGAATGCCGAATACAAGATCTTAGCAGATGTAGTGGGCGAAGACATTGACATAAAAAAACACCACTTCAAAGTGGAGATAAAATCTCCTACCTTTCACCTAATGGAGATAAAACAAAACGGCACAATTCTGATGCGCTACCTACTTGACCTATAGAAAATAAATACAGTATGGTGATCTTTGTTTTCATGGAAGATCCTGAGATAGAAAAGATAAAGCAAAAAAAACTTGCAGAGATGCTAAGACAACAACAGGAAGCATCATCCCAGCCAGCCGTAGCCGATTTGAGCTCATTGAATTTTGATCAAGTTACTGCCAGAGGCCTTGTGTTGGTTGATTTTTGGGCTGAGTGGTGCGGACCATGCAGATTGATGCATCCTGTATTTGAGCGGATGGCAAAAAAATACCGTCACATCAGATTTGCTAGAGTCAACGTGGATCTAAACCAAGACATTGCAATGCGGTTTGGCGTCCAAGCGATACCTACTTTCATCATGTTCAAAGATGGCCAGCCGGTAGAAAGAATGACGGGGGCTGTAGGCGAGCCAGGCATACACATGATTGCCAAAAAGTATCAGATGTAACCGTATGATGAATCTTGCTTTCTTTGAATCTCCAGAATCTCGTTTAGCACTGCTTGTTCTTCTGGCGTGAGTTTGTGCGAGAACTGTTCGACGAGTTTTTTTGCCTCGCTTGAGCTTGGCAGCGAGTAGAACACATCCTCTTCGTTAATTTGCCTGCCAATAGTTACGTCTTGGATGGAACATGCGACTTCTTGCCCTTGTGTTGCATACTCGATCGACTTTTTGCCGTCCTGAAGCTGGTGAATTAATCCTATTCTCTTGCCGTTTTTGTTCATAATTGGCATTTTTTGTCTCACTTTGCCGACATCTACTCTGATTCCAAATACTGCGGGATTGCTGTTCCTAAACACATAACCCTTAAGAAACGTAAACTTGGCAATAGGTGTTATCTCAGAGAATACCGCATTTTCCTCATTTGCTGTGTCTTCGTCGACCCAGAATGTGTAGGAATCAAGCAAGCTGTAGATCACCTTGTCAGAAAATATCTTTACATGGCTTATTTCTGCCTCTTCTTGTGCATCTGGTAAGACTTTGACGTTGAATGCCAAGATGGCTCCCAAGTGTCTGTCATTTTCCTTTATGACTTTGGCCTCAAGCACGTCGCGTCTGTTTACATGTCCAATGTCTGCTTTAGCAATTGGGATCTGTTGTCGTCTCAGCATTTCAGTGAGTGCCTCAAGTGAGCCAATTGTGTCACATTTGAGGATCACGCCGTTTGTTTGTGTGTCCACAAATACAGATTTCATTTCAGACTCGATTATTTTTTTGAATTCTTCTATTTTGGAATCGTCATTGGTTATGTACACAGTGCTTCCAGGCAATACGCCTTCGAGGTCAGGTGAGGCGATCTTGATGCCTGCTGCGGCCTCTACTAGATCAACTGGTTTGAATTTGTCTCTTGGATCGCGCATCTCATCAAGTGGTTTTGGCAGTAGCATGGCTTTTGGTTTTGTAACTATTACAGAATCACGTTTTGCTACGATAACAGAATCACCTTTTTTGATCTGGCCGTCAATGAGAATCATGTTTGCTGTTGTCCCCAGGCCGACCTCGTCATTCACTTCTAGAATTATTCCGCGACTTGGCTTTTCTTCTTGTGTGAGTCTTTTTTGCATGTATTGTTGCGTTAGGCCCACCAAGACGGTCAGCAGCTCCGGAATTCCGACACCGGTTCTGGCACTAACTGGGACTATGGCAACTTCCTTGGAGAAATCCTTTACTCGGTAGAACGCTTCTGATTGAAATCCAAGAATTGAAAGTGTTCCCACGACATTGTAGATCTGCTCATCCAGTGTTGTTTGGACGAATTGATCTTGCTGTTTTATTGCCTCTGAAATGTATGGTGTGTCTGTCTTTTTCCAGCCTGAAATCATATCCACTTTGTTTAGTGCAATCACAAACGGCACCTTTCTTGCTTGAAGTATCTTGAGGCTCTCATTTGTTTGTGGTTGGAAGCCACGATTTGTATCCACTACCAAGATGGCAATGTCTGCGGCCGAGCCACCCCTTGTGCGTAGGTTCGTAAACACTTCGTGTCCTGGAGTATCAATTACTAAGAGTCCTGGTACTTTGTGTTCTGGTTTTGCAAGTTTTTGATATAACTGCCCGCACATCTTTTGTATGGTTTCAGTGGGCAGAAAGCTTGCACCGATATGCTGTGTGATTCCTCCTGCTTCCCTGCCTTGTACGCCGGTACCGCGGATTTTGTCTAGTAGTGAGGTCTTACCAGAATCTACATGGCCTAAAACGGCCACAATTGGCTGTCGAATCCGCAAGGCAGATCACTGAAATACTACCCTCGCTTCCTTTTCAAAACTTTCCTTAGAGTCAGACGCATGAATTATGTTGTCGGATATCCCAAGGCCAAAGTCTCCTCGAATCGAGCCCGGTGCTGCCTCGTACGACTTGGTTGCACCAACCAAAAGTCTAGTTGTGGCAATGGCGTTGTTGCCCTCAATTACTGCAGCTACAACTGGGCCTGATGTTATAAAATCGACAAGCTCGCCAAAGAACGGTTTTGTGTTGTGAACAGAATAGAACTCTTGAGCTTGTGCCTTTGTGAATGTAAACATTTTCAGCTTGATTATTTTGAATCCTTTGCTTTCAAATCTTGAGATAATTTGTCCTACCAGCTTTCTTGCTACTGCGTCCGGCTTTACTATAAAGAGTGTTTGTTCGGTCAATTTCGTAAGCTACTTTTTGATGATGCCGCCTTTCTGGTATTTTTTTGTCCACTTGAGCGTGCGCGGGTCACGTTTTAGTACCAACATGTTCTTTTTGCATTTTGGAGAGCAGAACCATAGTACCGTACCGTCGTTTTTGACAAGCATGGTTCCCGAACCCTTTGCTACTGGTCTGTCACAGAAACTGCATGGCTTTACAATTAAACTCAATGTATCATCACTTTATTTTTTTGGCCTCGCGTTCTGTTTCACGCAGCATCAAAATGTCTGACATGCGTACAGAGCCTTTGACATTTCTTGTCAGAATGCGGCCCTTGTCTCGCCCACCCAATATCTTAACTCTTACTTGCGTGATTTCTCCTGCGATGCCGGTCTTTCCTACAAGTTGTATTACTTCTGCAGGTACTGCCTCTTCTGTTTGCGGAGCGCTCATCGCTACTTGCCACCTTTAATCTTCTTTATTGAAGAAACAACTTCTTCAATGATGTGGTTGGCATCTCCTCCATCAATGATCGCAGCCGCTGCTGAGGTAACATCGATTCCAAGCGCCTTACCGAGTTCCTGCTTGCTTGGAACAAAAGCATATGCCGCGTTCTGCTCTTCGCAAATTATCGGAAGGTGAGCAACGACTTCTGGCGGCTCGACGTCCTCTGCAATAACTACGAGCTTGCTGATTCCACGCTCAATTGCCTTTGTAGCTTCGTTTGTGCCCTTGCGAACCTTGCCGCTTTGGGACGCTACTCGCACCGCCTCCAAGATTGGATTGACCAAGTCGCCTGGCGTCTCGAATTTTACATAGTAAGCCTTACCCAACTAAATCACCCTTCGGGATCATCTTCATTCCTTGAGTTTTTGTGCATCTCTTTATTAGTGTTAGCGTAAAATAGTCCTTGCTTTTGCGAGGTACTCTCTTATCAAGTAGTCGAGTTTTTCTTGCGAGTCGGCCTCCGCATATATTCTTGCAATCGGCTCGGTGCCACTGGGTCTGACCATCACCCAAGTTTTTTCACCAAGTGTGATCTTGATTCCATCGCTGTCATCGTAGTTTCTGTGTTGTTTTTTTAGGGAGTTGATTAGCTTTTTTGCTTGTTGCCGTGTGCATTTTATTTTGTCCTTTGTTGTGTAGGATGTGGGCAACGAGTCTAGTGCTGCACTAAGCGTATTGTTAGTTTCTGAGAGAAGATCGAGCAGCAACCCAAGCGTCATACAGCCATCGCGCACGGCGTTGTGTTTTCCGTACATGAATCCGCCGTTTTCTTCAAATCCTATCAGTGCTTTTTCTGGAACCATTCTTCTTGAGACCTCGACTGAACCGACCTTGGTACGGATTACCTGCGCTTTTGCCTTTTCTGCAATTTGTTCTGTGACGGAGCTGGAATTAAGGCATGTTACCAGCTTGGAGTGTGGGTTTTTTTGCAGGATGTGGTTTGCCAAAAGGAGCGCTGAGCGGTCACCTGTGAGAACTGTACCTCTCTCGTCGCAAAATAGGCTTCGATCGCCGTCGCCGTCGAATGCCACCCCAAGGTCTGCCTTTTTTCTGATCACTGCCCTTGAGAGCTTTTGCAGGTTTTGCGGTGTGGGTTCCGAGCCCCTGCCTGGGAAGCTGCCGTCGATTCGTTGGTTTATCAGAAATGTTTGGCAGCCAAGCTCCTTGCACAGTTTTGGCGCAGTTACTGCTTGGGCGCCATTGCCAAGATCCAAGATGACTTTGAATTTTCTTTGTCTGATTTTTTTTGTATCGACCTGAGACAGAATACCTGTTATGTACGTGTCTGTGACTCGCATTTCTTGATTTGTCTTTCCTATTCTCTTTGCAGATCTGATCCATTTTTTCCCAAAGTAAATGTCTTCGATTACTGATTCGTCCTCTCGTGGTATCTCGACTCCATCTGCTGCCACCGGTTTTAGGCCGTTGTACTCTGGGGGGTTGTGCGATGCTGTGATCATTATTCCGCCTGCATATCTGAGTTTTTTTGTTGCGTACTCTAGAGCCGGCGTCGGCACAAGTCCCCCGTTTGCGCAGTCTAGACCTGCCTCGTTTAGAGTCGAGCAGACAAGCTTTGCAATTAGCTGGCTGGAATTCCTGCCATCATATCCAACAAGGATCGGGCCTTTTCCAAAATAGGTCGCAATAGAGAGTGTAATGTCGTGAATGAACTGCAGGCCAAGCTCGTCTGGAAATATTCCGCGAATTCCGTTTGTGCCAAATAGTCTGCCCATTTCTGCTTTCCCCTATGAGCTTGATTCGTGTCTTGTCTGTATTGATTGCGCCTTTTTTGTGAGAAGTGAGGCCGTGCCGACTATTGTTACTGCTGCTACCAGAAATATGATCCAGTCGGCTCCTTGGATTGACACCATGCTGTTTTGGAATGGTATCAGAAATGGGAATCTAGAGCCGTCTTCTAGCATTACATCAAAGGAGATATGTGAGAGAACTGCAGAAAATGCTACTGCGCCAAGGACTATGTCTTTTTTTCCTAATAGTGACATCATTGCAGGTGCGGCAAGCAGACCAAACGCAACAGAGTGGCCAAGCCTTGGCACTGCTTCTAAATTCAGGAACTGGATTAGGTGGTCTGCATCTAGTGCGATCGGGAGCAAGCCTGCTATTGTGATGTATCTTAGTTTCAGTGTGGCAAGGCCTGCGATTAGGCCAAATGAAATGTGGCCTATTACATGTTCTGGTGATATTCCGCTTACCTCAAGGGGGTTGCCGATTACGTATCTTTGCGGAAGGATCTCGTCAAAGAACGGGACCAACCCTATTGTGGAAAATGCCGCAGAGAGTGCAGCGTACAAAAAGCTTGATTTTAGAATGAATTTGAGTTGTTCCATTTTTGTCTGAGTATAGTCAATTCATGGTAAACAATAAGTTTGTGTTAAATTGGAGCATTTCTGCGGGAGTTGCCAAGCCCGGTCAAAGGCGTAAGGTTTAGGCCCTTATCTCTTAGGGGTTCGTGGGTTCAAATCCCACCTCCCGCACCATTACTCTGGAAGTATAGTTAGGACTTGATTTTGCACTTTTTGGTCTTAAAACGTGGTAGAGGATTGAAGAATCTGTAGAATGTTTTAGAGTCAAGGTGAATAATCAAATAACGTTAATTGTTAATCCTTGAGAATCTTCTTTCCAGATCTTCAATCATCCTCCTGATCTCCCTTATCTCGCTTAGTATCTCCTGCTCGGATGGTGATGACTGATCTTGGATGTGCCTGTATGCCTCTTCTGTCTTTTTTACGATTATTGCAACAAAAAGATTGATCACAACAAAAGTGCCGATCACAATAAAGCTGACAAAAAATACCACATTGAACATGTTTACGTCAGTTACTGGCCTCATCAGGTCAACCCAGCCCTCAAGTGTCAGTACCTTAAACAACGTCACCAGCGAGCGCGGCAAAGTTCCCCAGTGTTCATAGTCCATTTCTGAAAAAAGGTGATATCCCGCTATACCATAAATGAAAAACAAAATTCCAAGAAGTAATACGATGTTTACCATGCTTGGAAGCGACTTGACTATGGTTGTGACCATTATTCGCATTTCTTTAGATCTGTTTGTGAGTCTAGTTATCCTAAGCAGTCTTACTAGCCTTGCAACTGTGGAGAAGCTTCCAGTAAATGGAATCAGAGACAGGACAATTATTGCAAAATCAAAGATGTTCCATCCGTCCTTAAAGTAGGCCTGCGGCCTTGGGTACTGCGAGGCCATCTTCAGGCCGGCCTCTATTATGAAGGCGCCAACTACGAACCAATGAATGACCTCGAAGATATCATCAAGATTTGAAAACTCTGAGAAAGTTTCAAGTGCGAGTATGACTGCCTGCAAAAGGATGATGCCTGTTATTACCAAGCCAAAATTCTTTCTGTTTACGAGGTTTTGAAGTGTGGCCGCCTTGCTTGCATTCGTAAGATTTTCCAATGGTTGGGCTAGATTTTATTAAAAATATTAAATTATGTGTCAGTATCTTGGTTCACAAATGTAAGATACAGATTTTTTGCTGTTAGTCTGATCAATTATAAAATCAGGCGTGTCTGTAACACATTTCAAAACTAGGTTAATAAAGTGAATTTGCAAGACAACTCTGTGAAAAAAATCAGAATAGGAATCACAGTTGTTGGGAAAGACAGGGAAGGCATAGTTGCAGCGTTTACTAATTTCATTTTCCAGAAAAAAGGCAACATTGAGAAGGTAAACCAGAACGTAATCAAGGGCCTCTTTGGCATGCACCTTGAGGCGTCATTTTCAAAAGAGTTTGATATCAAGGAATTTGACAAGGAACTCCAAGATCTTGGCAAAAAGCTTGGAATGGAAGTCAGCGTGTATCACGAGATTAATTCGCAAAAAAATATTGCAGTCTTTGTGACAAAAGAGCCGCACTGCTTGGAAGCTCTGCTTGATGCAAACGCCAAAAAACAGCTCAAAGGAATAATCAGTGTCATAGTCGGCACAGAAAGGACTCTTGAACCGCTTGCAAAAAAAGCCGGTATTCCGTTTGTTCTAGTTGACGAAAAAGACCAGCAAAAGGCAGAGGATCACTTAATCGAGATAACAAAAAAGTACGACATCGACTTGGTAGTGCTTGCGCGCTACATGAGGATAATGACCCCAAATTTTGTGTGGAGATACCCCCACAGAATAATCAACATACATCCGTCACTACTTCCTGCATTTCCTGGTGCTTTTGCGTACGCGCAGGCATTTGAGAGGGGAACAAAGATTGTTGGTGTGACTGCCCATTATGTCACAGAAGAATTGGATCAGGGGCCGATAATCTTTCAGGACTCCTTTAAGGTGGACTCGTCAGACTCGCTTGAGGAGATAAAAAAGAAAGGACAGAAGCTAGAGGCGGAGACGCTGCTTAAGGCAGTCAAGATGCATCTAGAAGGAAAGCTCGAGGTCAGCTGGAGAAAAGTGTACACAAAGTGATTTTGCAGGATTTTTCCGATCCCGCACTGCGGAGGCTCAAAGGCAAAAAGACTGCGCTCATTCCTGTAGGCTCTTTGGAGCAGCACGGTCCGCACCTTCCTGTCTCTACCGACTCTGACATAGTAAGCGAGATTGCAAGGCAGGTGTCAAAAAAGTGCAATCTCTTGCTTTTGCCCACCATATCATACGGAGTATCATTTGAGCATGCACCGTTTTTCAACCTCAGCATCAGGGCTGCGATTCTGCAGCAGTTCTTATACGATGTATGCGTCTCTCTTGCAAAAAACGACATATCACGAATAATAATATTAAATGGCCACCACGGAAACCAAAAGGCGCTCAATTCACTCAAGTTCAAAATATGCAGAAAACATAAAGGCAGGATCAAAGTTTTTGTGTACTCGTACTGGCATTTTATGGGTCGCGAGTTTGATCATGCAGGATTTGTCGAGACCTCCCTTATGCTTGCCATATCAAACAAACCAAACATGAAGCTTGCAAAAAAAGGCCTCACAACACAAAACATGACAAAGCAACAGAAGATGCGAATCTCCAAGCTTGCGTCTGTGCAGTTTATTAAAGCGACCAAAAATGGCGTGTGGGGAGATCCAAGAAATGCCTCAAGTGCAGCTGGGCGCCAGATCTTGGCAGAAATTGTGAAAAACATCACAAAAACAGTGTCAAAGTTGGCTTAGTGATTAAAACTCTAATTTTCACCAATGAAATTTTAATATAATGCCTAGTTAGGAGAGCCAATAAGTGAATTAAATGTCAGTTGACATGGCAGTAAAAGTACTGGACGAAAGCATCGACAAAGTAGTTCTAATCAAGCTCAAAGGCGGCAAGACCATCAGGGGCAACCTTAGAGGTTTTGACCAGCACATGAACCTGCTACTCGACGGCTCAGAAGAGATCCCTTCTGAAGGCGAGGCAAAAAGCATTGGAACCATTGTTGTGCGAGGGGATAACGTAGTTATGATCTCCCCTCCTCCTGCGTGATGATGCATGAGTAGAGGAACTCCCTCGATGGGGCTTTTCACAAGAAAAAAGCCTCACATCAGATGCAGAAGATGTGGTAAGAATTCGTATCACAAGCGTCAGCACCGCTGCGCAAGCTGTGGCTTTCCGGATGCAAGGATTCGCAAGTATTCTTGGATCAAATGGTACGCGTAGATGGAAGTCGCAATAATCCTTAGTTCTATTGCGGGTGCGGCAACGGCTGCCACGATGAATAGATTTCCCAAAAAAGGCAAGACACATCTTTTGGGCGCAAACACTCAGATAAGGGCGCAAATTGAGACCCTTAGAATAGAAAAAGACATTCTCACTAAAACAATTTCTAGGCTGTATTCGCACAGCGGTGATTTGACAAAGATTCAACGTGACAAGCTTCTCTCAAGGTACCAGCACCAGCTTGGCGTCATTTTAGCTAAAATAGAGAAACTCGAGGAGGCCTCCAAGTACCCAGACCTCGGTCCACTAGGGGACGGTCTGATGAGCCTCATGGATCAGAAGCTGTCGGCACTTGACAAGAAACTTGTAGAGATATCTTCCAAGATTTCGGTAGCGCAGATCCAGCTTGAAAAGCCCAAAATCGAAAAGGAAGAACCGAAGAAGGTAGAAGCAAAGATTGAAAAAGAATCCAAACCTGTCGTCGTAGAAAAACCCGAAGTCGTAAGCTCAGAGAGCATCGAGGAGATGATTAAGTCGTTTGCAAAGCCATCAAAGAAGTTAGAGATTACCACACTCACAGAGATCCCTGCAACCGTTCCACCAATGATCATTCCACCAGTCAAGGTTGCACCACAAATTCAGACACCGGCAGTGCAAATTCCTACACCGGCGCAACAAGAAGCATATCACAAAGTGGGAGAAACCATTCAGCCGCAAAAACCAATACTTACAGAGCCGATGGATATTGAAAAACAGATTAGATCAGAGCCACCGAAGCTAGAGTTCAGAGACGAGCCAAAAGAAGTTGAGAAGAAAAAGCCAAAGATGAATATTCCGGAGCTAGTCGAAGAAGACGAAGACGATTTGGATTCCATTAAACGCGAAATAATGAAGACGCTATCAAAGCTAGAACAGGCCGAGGTAGAGTAGTTGTCATTTGATGATGCCATTTCGGCATTGTCTAAAGATGCTCTGAAGTTTGTCAAGGATGGGTATGTGTTGGGTCTGGGAAGTGGCCGTGCTGCAACTGCATTCGTGAATGCACTTGGTCAATACATCAAGCAAAAAGGCCTTTCAGTTCGTGCAGTTCCAACATCGCTGCAGATAAAGCTCGTGGCAGAAAAAAATGGAATACACATGATTGATTCTGACCAGATACAGAAAATCGATGTTGTTTTTGATGGTGCAGATCAGATTGATGCGCAAAGAAATCTCATAAAGGGGGGCGGTGGTGCATTATTGCGAGAGAATGTTTTGATTTCCGCTGCAAACAAAGTAGTCATCATGGCAGACTCGACAAAGTTTGTCAGATATTTGAATAGAACTGTTCCAGTCGAAGTACATCCTTTTGCAAGAGGTACTGTGAAAGAATTTATTCAGCGATATAGAGGCAAGCCGGTGTTGCGAACGATTGAGCGAGGTTATCCGTTTATTACCGAGAATGGCAATCTGATTTATGATTGTGATTTTGGTGTAATCAGGACTCCAAAGACATTAGCTCAAAAGATAAAACAAATTCCAGGAGTATTGGAGGTAGGAGTATTTACGCACAAGCCAGATGTAATTTACAAAGCAAAAGAGAATGGTAGATTCGACGTTCTAGATTGAGTTTTTTGTGGCTCGGAATGGGGAGAAGATATTCAAATTCGAATAAACCCCTGCCTGATCAGAAATTGGATGCCATTTAGAAAATCAGAATTAGAGATTCTTTTTTCTGACCACCATTTGGCGTTGTTTCGTATCCAGTCAGGTATCAGTTGGGATGAAGGGGTATTTTTTTGATCAACAGGAGGAACCTTAATTATTTGTTTTTTAACCAGATATTGAATTCCTTCTATAAAGTCAGAATCGGAGATTCTTTTTTCTGACCACCATTTGGCGTTGTTTCGTATCCAGTCAGATATTTCTGCATCACTCACATTAATAGAGAGGGTTTGATATTGGTGAGTGCAGATCTGCCTGTGCTCCTCCCAACACATTGATGTGATGATTATTTGATATGTGCCAGCGGTTTGGCCTTTTGTATCATATTCGAATTTAAAGTAGCCACGCTCATCACTTGGAAACGATTGTTCAGCTAATATTTCATCATGTCTGACCACTTTGAAGTTCAAGAGTACGTTGGGTGTTGGTTTATCGTCGTAATTTACCCATCCATTAAGGATTATTTTTTCACCCAGTAGATACTCTGTTTGTGGCTTGATTATAATTGGTTTTGATATATGAGTTGCATTTGAGTTAGAAACAAGTGGAAATAAAAAAAACATAATTAAAAGTAAGAGGAATATTCTTTTCAATTTTTTATGTTATGATGTAATTGAGATAAATATTTGAGCCTTTAGTTGCTGCAAGTTTTTGAAAGCTGTTTTGCGTTATGTTGCATTCTATTTAGTTGAATTCTTTGTAGAAAGCATTTGAATGGTTAGATAAAAAAACAAATTAATTTTGTGAAAGAGTTCTTCGTACTAGTTTTCCATGTCCACGCTTTCCGACAACTTGCATGTTTTCTGTCACCGTAGTTCCTCGAACAAGGACTGTCTTGGGCCATCCCTTCAGCTTCCAGCCTTCATATACCACATAGTCTGAAAATGCACCAAAGAACTCGGAAGTGACCTTTTGTTCTTTTTTTAGATCGATTATGGTGATGTCTGCGTCTGAGCCTTTTTGCAGGACTCCTTTTTGTGGATACATTCCAAAGATTTTCGCTGCATTGGTGCTTGTTATCTCCACAAGTCGTCTCAGATCCATTCTGTTTTTGTTGACACCCTCCGATAACAAAATCGGCAGGGATGTACCAATTCCTGGAAATCCTGCAAGAGACGACCATACGTCGTCGCCCACTTTTTGCTTTAGTCGGTTTGCAACATGGTCTGTTCCTATTGTATCCACTGTTTTGTCTGCAATCGCATTCCAGATCTTTTGATTGTCTAAAGCTGTTCTAATCGGAGGCATTACTTTTGCCAAGTATCCTTTTTGTTTTTCATAAGACAGCGTCATATAGTGGGGACAGGTTTCCACGAAGATCTTGGTTTTCTTTTTTCTTTCTTCCTGAATTGCATCTAGGGCGGCAGCAGAACCAATGTGCACAAAGTAAATTGTTGTGCCAAACTCTCGTGCAATCTCGCAGACCTTTCTGATGCTTTTTACCTCAGAGTCAGGAGGCCTGCTCTGTGACCATGCTGCAAGGCCATCTTTTCTGTCCTTCTTTGCTTTTTTTATTCCGCACTCACACATCTGATAGTCCTCTGCATGCACAAGCACTGGACATCCAAGCTTTGCAGCGTTTGAGAGGACTTTGCGTATTGTACTTGCTTCAATCTGCACTCTTGCCTCAAAGAGATCCGATGCTCCAGGATCCATGTCCATGTAGACGTGGCCCACCTCGCCGCCCAGATTCATGTAAATCTTAAATGATGTGATTCCATTTTCTGTGCAGAATTTCATTTCGTCTGCCTGTTTTTCATCAAATATTGTTGCATGTATGGTATAATCCACATAATGTGAAGTTTTTGATGCGTCAAGCTGAGCCCGTAGGTGTGTCTTGTAGGAGCGGCCAAGGCGAAGCATTCTCATCATGGTGGTAACACCGCCAAGTGCCGCAGCTCTAGACTCTGTCTTTGCCGCCTCCTCTATTGGAGAATACACGCCATAGTGTACGTGTGTATCTATTACTCCGGGAATTGCAACTAGGCCCTTTGCGTTAATTTTTTTGTCGCATTGTGGAATGTCAGTAGCAAAGTCGACGATTTTTTCTTCATTAATTATGATGTTTCTGTCGATCAGTCCTTTTGGTGTCATCACATGTGCATCTGTAATTACGCAATCTACTGTCAACTAATTTGATTGAAATGATTCTTGTTATTATGCTTACCAGCTTTGTCCGTATGCGAGCTGTCTTTTTGAGAGTCTGTCAATTTTGACATTCATAGCTGCTAGGGCGTCAGCTGCTACCTGATCATCGATTTCTTTTGGTACTCCGTACACTTGGTTTTTGAGTCTTTTATGATTTTTTAAAAGGTACAGGATACAGTGAAGCTGGTTTGAAAATGACATTGCCATTACCTCTGGTGGGTGTCCCTCAGCTGCAATCAGGTTTGCCACCCGGCCTTTGCTGACAAGGTAGATCTTTTTTCTGTTTGGCAGAATACATTCATCAAGATTGGGCCTTACCTGCCTTGCATTTTGAAGCAGGAATTTGGCGTCAACTTCCACATCGAAATGGCCAACATTTCCCACAACTGCTCCATTCTTCATTGAAAGAAGATGCTTTTTTGTTATCACATCAGTCATACCAGTACACGTAATGAAAATGTCTCCGATCTTTGCAGCTTGATCCATCGGCATCACATCAAAGCCGTCCATGTGTGCCTCAAGCGCCTTGATCGGGTCGATTTCAGTCACTATAACTTTAGAGCCCATGCCTGCACATCTTTGTGAGACTCCCTTGCCAAGCCACCCATATCCGCACACCACTACTCTCTTTGATGCAAAAAGCAGATTCATTGCACGAAGGTATCCGTCGATTGTGGACTGGCCTGTGCCGTACCTGTTGTCAAACATCATTTTGGTTTTGGCGTTGTTAACTGCGATGATTGGGTATCGCAGCTTGCCTTTTTTTTCCATAGCGTGATATCTGCTCACGCCGGTTGTGGTTTCTTCGGTTGCTCCAAGTATCTTCAGGCCTTTGAATCTTTTATCAAAATGCACTTTGGTGTTTAGGTCGCCGCCATCATCTATTATGAACTGAGGTCTGTGTGAGAGAACCTGATCTTGGCACCATTTGTATTCTGATTCTGTTTGGCCTGACCAGGCATACATCGTAATGCCTTGTGATTCCAAAAATACCGCAATGTCGTCCTGAGTGGTCAGCGGGTTTCCTCCGCAGGCCACCGCCTCTGCACCAAGCTGTCGTGCTCCCACAAGCAACACGGCAGTTTCCTTTGTCACCTGGAGGCAAAAACCAAGCGTAATTCCTTTGAGTGGCTTTGATTTTTTTAGTCGATCTATTGAGTTTGTGAGGATCTGCATGTGGGCTTTTGCCCATTCGTATTGGGATCTTCCGCGCTCAAGTAGGTCTGAAACCTTTTGGCTCAATGATATAGAGTGTACAGGCGACAAGATAACAATTTTCAAATGAGTAAAAATAGAGCGGTGTTTGTGCAGAACTGAGGGCTGGTGGCTTAGTGGTATAGCGCTGCATTCGCAATGCAGAAGTCAGGGGTTCAATTCCCCTCCAGTCCACCATATAATTTTGAAGATAAGGTTATTTGTACGCATTACGCCTATGGCTGATCTCTACTACCATTATTATCAATTTCTCTTTTTGGATGGTCATCAAGACCCTATAATCACTGATACGTAGTTTGTAAAAATCCAATCCAACAAGCTTCGACACATACAAGAAAGGGTTATGTGATATTTCGCGAAGTTTGTTATCTATTCTTCTTGCAGTTTGTTTGTCTATCTTTGCAAGTTGTTTTTTTGCAGTATCAGTAATGTAGATGTTATAAGCCAAGTTCTTTTTCTACTTGCCTAAGTGAATAGAATTTGCCTTTTTCAATGTCAGCAAGAGATTTTTTTAGATTCTTTATTGTTTGTGGATCAATTTCATCGCTTTCTTCGGCTCTCATTAATCGTTCAATTACGTCGTTGTAGGTTTCTTTTGTATGTACTTTTAGCTTTTCAAGCTTGATGCGTGTTTTTTCTTTTATTTTTATAGTAGTATTCATCAGTATACTAAAGTATACCATAGTATATAACAATTAACTGTATTCTCTTATTGAGAATGTTTTGTATTCCATCTTTTGAGAAGCAACGAGCTACTAGTCACAGAGACAGAGCTTGCAGCCATTGCCATTCCCGCTATTGCAGGATAGAGAAGGCCCATACCAGCTACTGGGATCAATGCCACATTATATGCAAAAGCATACACAAGGTTCTGCTTTATCTTGCTTACAGTCTTTTTTGATATGTCAAAAGCAGATACCACATCTAAGAGGTTGTTTTTTACAAGGACCACTTTGCCTGCCTCTATTGCAATGTCTGTGCCGCTTCCGATTGCTATTCCTACGTCTGCCTGAGTCAGTGCTGCTGCGTCGTTTATTCCATCACCTACCATCGCTGTCTTACCATACTCTTGTAGTTTTTTTATTGCATCAACTTTTTGGTGTGGCAGGACACTTGCTATCACTTTATCAACTCCTATTTCTTTTGCAACGGTATCTGCTGTTCTTTGGTTGTCTCCTGTAAGCATGACTATTTGCATTCCCCTTTGTTTTAGCTGCTTTACCACATAACTTAACTCCTTTCTTGGCGTATCAATGATTCCGATTATACCAACAGGTTTGTTGTTGATTGTAACCACGACTGCGGTTTTGCCCTGTTTTTGTAGTTCTGTGATCTCTTTAATAGAGTCCACATCAATTCCTTTTTCTGCCACAAAGCTCGTGTTGCCCACGATGATCTTGGAATTCTGGTATGTTGCCATAGTTCCCTTTCCTGGTACCACAGTAAAGTCTTCGGGTTCATTGATTGCCAAGTTTTTTTCCAGAGTTTTTTGCAGTATGGCCTTTGCAAGTGGGTGCTCAGAGTTTTTCTCTGCAATTGCTGCAAGCTGAATGATCCGGTCTTCATCGTACTCTCCAAGAGGTATGATGTCTGTCACCTGTGGTCTGCCCTCAGTCAGAGTTCCTGTTTTGTCAAATACGATGAACTTGATTTTTCCCATTGTTTCAAGTGCCTCCCCGCTTTTGAACAAGACTCCGTTTTGGGCTCCCTTGCTCATGCCGACCATTACTGCAGTCGGTGTCGCAAGTCCTAAAGCACAAGGACATGCAACAACTAAGATTGCAACAGCAGGGATAATTGAGGCTGCTAGGTGGTGTTCGCCATGCATTGTAAAGAAATACCAGCCAATAAAAGTTGCAATTGCGGCCGCCATTACAAAAAATGCAAAGTATCCTGATATGGTGTCCACAAGTTTTTGCATTGGAGGTTTTTGTCCCATTGCGTTTTCAACAAGCTTTACTATTTGTGAAAGTATAGTGTCCCCTCCTACTTTTTGCGCCTCAATGTATAGGGCGCCTTCGCGATTTATGGTTCCGCCAATGACGAGATCTCCTTTCTTTTTGCTTACAGGGATGGATTCGCCTGTGACCATAGATTCATCTACTGCGGAATGCCCTTCTACTACCACGCTGTCAACTGGGATTTTTTCTCCAGGCTTCACTACTATGACATCACCTACTTTGATCTGCTCTATTGGAATTTCTTGTTCTATTTCGTCGCGTCGTATCCTTGCAATCTTTGGTTGAAGTTCCAGCATTTTTTTGATGATTGACGAGGTCTTGCCTTTTGTCTTGATTTCTAGATATTTGCCAAGAACGATGAATGTGACCACTACTGCAGCTGCATCGTAGTAGATGTTGTGCCACATTGGTGTCGGAAACGTGTTGTATGCACTAAAGAGATAGGCAGTAGTTGTTCCAAGCACTACGAGTGTGTCCATGTTCGCTGATCTCATTTTTGCAATTCTGAATGCGCCAACGTAGAATCTGCTACCTGCCACGAACTGGACAATGCTTGCACACGCAAACATCAAAAATGCCGACATGTTTGTGCCTGCAAGCGGGATAAACGGGAGATATTCTGGGTAACCGAAGATCATAATTGGAATGGTGAATGCGATTCCGACTGCGAGTAGTTTTTTGAGCTTCTTTGCCTCGAGTTCTTCTGCGGTGGCAGAGAGATCTTCTGAAATAATTTGGTAGCCACACTTTGCTACGAACTGTCTTATGTCTGAGAGTGAAACAAGAGCAGAGTTGTATTCTATGAAAACTTGGTTTGTCCCGTAGTTTACAGAGACAGATTTGATTCCCTCAAATCCTTGTAGCCTTTTTTCAAGCTTGTTTGCATCCGATGAATCGGTTATGCCCGAGACCTTGAGTGTGAGTTTTTCGTACACTATCTTGTAGCCTGCACTCTGAACCGCCTTTTCGATTTGCGGTAGATCCACTTGTGAAGGATCGAACTCGATCAATGCTTTTTCTGATGCAAGGTTTACCTCACATTTTTTTACACCTGCAAGACCCCCAACCGATGACTGGATCGAGTTTGCGCATCCTGCGCAGTGTATTCCACCTATCTTGACTGCTGTTCGCTTGAGTTGTTGTGTGCTCATTGTGTACCCTTGGAATATGACTTACTTATTACCTGTACTTGACAATTGTAAAATCGACACATCTGCAATATAAGACCACACTTTACAAATGTAAAGTCAAAGAAATTAGGATAAATACGGCGTCAATTTGATAATCTCTGATGCCATTTAAGCTTGATGACATAGATGTCGCAATTTTGGAATCTTTGCTCAAAGACGGCCGTAAATCGTTTCGGCAGATATCACGCGAGATCAAGGTAAGCACACCCACAGTACAGGCAAGATACAAGCGACTAGTCAACATTGGTCTCATAAAGGGAGTCTTGCCGCAAATAGATCTTGGAATGCTGGAGGGCAAGACTGGCGCAAAGCTTGACAGCGTACGCTCAAGGGCTCTAAAGCATCACGATGTTAAATTAAGCAAGGACATGCTAGTCAAGATTTCTTGTGATTTTTGCGAAGGTCCAGTACCTCACAGGCCGACAATACTCAAGTTTGGAAGTTTCGAGCGGTTCTTTTGCTGCACTTCGTGTAGGACTCTGTACAAGGAAAAATACAAAGGAAGAATCGAGTCACTTTCTAAATCCGACCCAGCTTAGATTTTAGGTGCAGTAAATCATCTTTTTGAATTCCTCTGTATTTTGTGTGAATGTGCATTCTTTACACACGTGCCAGGTGCGACGTGCCAGAACCTTGAGGGGCGCATCATAAGAAATAGAATACATTTTGCCGCCGCATTTTGGACAAGGTAGAGGAATGTCTATTTTCACATACGAACAAGCACACATGCCTATTAAAGACGAGTTTGACCAAATGGACACCATTGCGAATGAGATTTTCTGATCGTGTCTTAGTCTTCCTTGTTTTCCAGTAAACGTTATACATAATCAGAGTCGAATAATCTCATGAAAGTTTTCAATGGCAAGCAAGCAGCACAGGATTATATGTCTGCGCACACCCTTGCATTTTCCACACCGGAGCTTACCCTGATGAGGTATTCGTTCTGGCTTGGTGACATGATTCCAGACCCAAAGGATAAGTCTAACACCATTCCAAGAATAATGGCGTATGTGGACGAAAAGGATTTTGCACCAGTCGAGATAATTGACGAGGAGCACTACGAACCAACAGGTGCGGTTAGGAACACTGGTATGTATGGAAGCATAAACAAGGTCACAGATGCAGACACCAAGTTCTGCTCAGAGTGCGGCTCTAAGCTGTCTGCTTCTGCTAGGTTCTGTACTGAGTGCGGTGCGACTCAAGATTAGCTTTTCTGGATTTTTGATTTTTTAGACAATGTTTATGTGCGAATTCATCCATACCATACCATGTCAAAAGCAAAAGCAAATGACTGGGATGGCCTGTGGGAGGAATACACTACACTGCTCAAAAAATGGATGCAGGCGTATGAATCCATACAAAAGATCGGTGCAGACATACAAGCAAAGTACAACGAGGTAATGCTCAAGGCCGTCAACGAATCAAGTGAAAAAACGCTCAAAGAATTCCACGAAAACTGGCAAAAATCCATGAACAGTGTGGCCTTGAATGCATTCAAGCAGTTTGGAGAGAACTGGCAGAAGATAACAAGTGAGACAGGTATGGAACAGCTCAAAGCGTATGGAGAGCTGATGAACACATTTGCCCAGACATGGCAAAAAATGTGGAGAAAATAACCTACGTGATCATCATTGGTCAAGATACCAGATGAAGCAATCCAATTAATCATCAAAGAAGGTAATGTGGTAGAAATCGCAAGCGTTGACGCAAACGGAATTCCAAACATTTCGCCGCGATACGTGATGGCAATTCTTGATGACGAACGACTGGTTTTTGCAGACGCATACATGAACAAGACGTATGCCAACATCAAGCGATGGCCCAAAGCGAGTGCTGCCATAGTCGACAAGGTGCACCGCGGTGGATTTCAGTTGAAAGGTGATGTAGAGGAGATCAACGACCCACAACTGTTTTCACAGTGTGTAAAAAAACTAGACGAGCTTGGCTTTGATGTAAAGCCGGTGCGCGTCTGGACGTTGAGCGTAAAAGAGATTTACTCCATCAAGCCAAGCGAAGAATCGAAATATCCTTTGTTTTCTGCTTACAGATAATTAGACTTTGGTTCCGCATTTTGTGCAGAATTTTGCTCCGGCTCTCAGTTCGGCTCCGCATGATTTGCATATGGCTGCCAAAGACGTAGAGGATTTTGGCATCAAAGCAGGATCAGGAGATGGCAACGTTCCAGGGGCACTAAACGCATCTTTTGCAGATACGACTGATGGGGGCCTTCCCGGCGTCTGCGCAGGCATTACTGGAACGCGTGTGCCCATTCCGCCCATCATTCCTCCACCCATTCCGGGCATCAAACCTGGAGACTGAGTGGTACCAAGACTTCCTGCACCCATCTTGTCAATTACTTTTTTTATCTCAAAGATCACCTTGACTGCCAAAAACTCTAATGCTGAATAAGCTACCACATAATCGCCAAGTTTCTCAAAGAACTCTTTGTCCGATAGCTTTCCCTGTTTGTACATGGTATTTGTGTCCAAAAACGACTCGTAGTATCCCTGTGAGTCCTTAAAGAGATTGTCTAATTTTTCTGCAAGCAGATTCAGAGTGTCGACTTCGCCTAGTGACATGCCAAGAATTGATTATTCTATTATTAATTACTTTACCAAAAAATGGAGTTTTAGATTTTTGCGAGTGCTCGCTCAATCATGTTTTTGTAGGCCTCTTTTGATGCGGCGCCAACTTGCTGCGCGATAATTTGGCCTTTGTGCAGCAACATCAGTGTAGGAATTGAAAAGATGTTGTATTTTGCTGCAAGCTCGTTTGCTTCGTCGACGTTTACTTTGACGAATCGAACTTTGCCTTCATAGTCGCGTGCTAGCTCTTCTACAACCGGTCCTACCATTCTGCATGGACCACACCATTCTGCCCAGAAATCAACAAATACAGGCTTTGGCGAGTCCACTACCTGTGCTTGCCAATCTTTTGCGTTTGAGACGTGAAGAAGTGACATTACTGAAAACCCTCCAATCAAACACACCTAAATATCTTCAGATATGTTCTGGGAAAAACACTATATACTTAAATTGGATCTGAGGTTGATGCACATTATGAGCCCAGAGCTACGCCTCAAGAAATTGCGTGGATCGGGTGGCTTCGTATTGGCCCAAGTCACCGACGATCAGCAGCGAAAAGGAAACCTTGGTGGCCCAGATCTGTTTTTGGCTCCAGTTGGCAGAATAGAGCCGGAGCGAATTTCAAAATATTACTGTAACACTTGTGAAAAGGACTATGAAGGTAGCCCCAAGATAGAATATGAAAACCCAAATGAGGAGGTGGCACAAAATCTCATTTTGCTTGAGCGAGGCCAGTACCTTTGTACCATATGCGGTTCAACGATTGCTGAATACCGTGAATTTCAAAAACCAAATCAGCAGGCAGACGTAGGCCTTGCAAAACCACTGGCAACAGAATCTGTGATTACATCATCGACACAAGCAGCAACTCCTCCACCTACGCCTACATTTGCGGCAGCGATGCAGATGGATCCACCGACACTATCCACATCTCAAACACAAGCTTCTGGGTCCGGCTCGATCAACTCTATTGTCGGAATGGCAGTATACGACGCCAACGCAAAAAAGGTGGGAGTCGCAAAGCAAGTAGGCATCAACTCTTCAAATCAAGTAGTTCTAATCATATCAAGAAACGACGGACAGGACCAAGCAGTGGAATGGAACAAGATAAAAAAAATTGGCGAGATAATTTTGCTTGGGGACGGCTCAGAACGTACCTCAAGTGGCATGATTTGCTCAAGATGCAACTTTGAAAACAAGGCCGGCTCCAAGTTTTGTGAAAGCTGCGGAAACAAGCTGTAAGATGAATTCATCTGCCAAGAACATCATAAAGGACGTAATCATAGTTGCAGTCGGCGTAGCTGCCATCTGGATCGGCCTGCAGATAGTCTTTGGCACGCAGAATCCGTTCTATGTTGTTTCAAGCGGAAGCATGATCCCCGTCCTCGAAGTATACGACGTTTTGGTAGTAGACGGCAAGGTTCCCTTTGAGGATATCCAAGTAGGCGACATCATTGTGTTTCATAGACCGAGCGGCCCTGAGCGAGTCATAGTGCACCGCGTTGTGGCAATACTGGACGAGGATCCAAAGGTCATCCGCACAAAAGGAGATGCAAACCCAGTCTCCATCCCTGGCACTGACTACCCGATAACCGACAAAGAATACATCGGAAAAGTGGCGTATGTGATACCCCAGATAGGTTACGTGACTAGGATCCTGACCCCACCAATTAACTACATAATAATTGCAGTGATAATCGGCATAATGATAGTAAAGCAGTATTCGAAGGGAAAAAAGAACCAATCCAAATTCGAGTTCACTCAGCAGGAACAGCCTGTTTCAAGCGAGGAGTTTGTCAAGGCATCAGATATTGAGCGCGACTCTAAGCTGGACTCTAACAAAAAGACAGACAGCGACCAGAATTACAGCAAGTAGATTATTTTGTGATTTTGAAGACACGCTTAAAGTACTCAGAGTTTTCTGGTGCTTCGTCGCCGTCCTCTTTTACCTTGGCAAGCTTCTTGGCAAGCTTTTTCTTGTAGCCAAGCTGCATCTGGCGCGCAATTTGGATCCTTTGTGCCTGTGGAGATCCTGCACCATGCATCGATTCTGTGAGGTAGCCCACTGCATTTCTTCCCAAAGTCATGTTTTCAATTAACCTGAGTATGCGCATCCTGTTTTCTACGTCGACTCCTTTTCTTCCTGCCAAATATTTTTTGAGTAGTGGTCCTGTCACAGGATTTCTGAAATCTTTTTCGGATGGCATCGTCACTACGATTCCTCCTGCGATGTCTTGTGCCAGTCTCGATATCTCGTATGGGAATCTTGTCACATTGTGCTTACATACATTTGCGAGCATGTCGTCGTTTAGCCAGACGCCTGACTTCATCTCATGAGCTTGGTATGACGATGCGATTCCTGCTGCATAAATTGACTCGTTAAGGTGGGTCATCTCGACCAGCTTCTCTCTGATATGTGAGACGTCTGGAACGCCGTTGTAGTCTGCGATTGCTGCTGCAGCTCCGACTAGGACGTCACCCAGGCCTGTCTTGCATACATAGCTGCGTCTGTGATAACATGTAAATCTCTCAATTAACATGGCAGCAAACTCGTATTCTCCGTTCATGAAAATCAAATCGTTTGGAATGAAGACATCATCAAAGATTATCATTGCCTCTTGGCCCGCAAACTGTGAATTTCCTGCATCAATGTCGCCGTCCTCCATGCTTCTTGTATCACATGATTGTCGGCCATAGATGTACGTGATCCCAGGTGCGTCAACTGGTATTGCACCAACTATGGCATAGTCTTTGTCTTTTTCTGTGAGTCGAATTGTTGGCATTATGATAATCCAGTGCGAGTTGATGCATCCTGTCTGGTGTGCCTTTGCACCCCTGACGTAGACTCCCTCGTTTGTTCTCTTTACTACGTGCACAAACAAGTCGGGGTCTACCTGCTCAAATGGTGCTTTGCCCCTGTCACCTTTGACATCGGTCATCGCACCACCTATGACGAGGTTTTCCTCCTGCATCTTTTTGATGAATTCGAGTAGTCTTTTGTGATAGTTTGTGTGGTGTTTTTCGTCGATTTCAAAAGTAACTGAGTGAAGTGAGTTTAATGCATCCATTCCGACACATCTCTGAAAACATGTGCCGGTGAGCTGTCCAAGCTTTCTTTGCATCTTATTTTGCAAAACCAGATCGTTTGCAGATTCGGCAATGTGTAAGAATCGGTTTACTCGCTTGCCGGAGATTTTTGACATTGGTGCAGCTAATTCTTCTTCGCGCGCTGCAAGATCGTAAGTTTCGGCAACCGCATTAATTGAAGGCCGGATCATTGGATGATCCACTGGCTCTTTTACGAGCTCTCCGAAAAGATAGACTTTGAGATTTCTTCCCCTTAGGCTTTGGATGTATTCTTGGCCGTTCCTAATCGGCATACTGATTTTTCCTCCGTACTGCTATAAATATGCAATACAACTCTCGTAGTTACTTATTTCACGCCGCTTTAAAAACAGACTGAAAATTTGGTTGCCTCAACTTTCGAGCTCACGGTATCTAAAGCAATCTGTTGTGTGATCGTTTGTCATCCCTATTGCCTGCATGTACGCATAGCAGATCGTTGTGCCAACAAAGCGGAAGCCTCTCTTTTTGAGATCCTTGCTTATTTTATCCGATAATGGTGTCGATGTAGGAATATCCGAAAATTTTTTGAATTGGTTTTGAATTGGTTTGTCATCCACAAAACTCCACAGATACCTTTCAAATGAGCCGAATTCTTTTTGCACCTCAAGAAAGCACCTCGCATTAACAATTGTCGATTCTACTTTGAGTCTATTTCTGATTATGCCTTCATTTGTCAAAAGTCTTTTGATGTCTTGTTTTGTGTATTTTGCAATCTTTGTTGCGTCAAAGTTGTCAAACGCTTTTCTGTACGATTCCCTTCTTTTTAGTATGATGGACCACGAAAGTCCTGTCTGAGCTCCTTCTAGGATCAGAAGCTCAAAGAGCTTTGTGTCGTTGTGTTGTGGCACTCCCCACTCTTTGTCATGGTATTGGGCAAGCAGTTGATCCTTTGCCCATTGACATCGTCGCATGTGCTTTGTGTTGCTTTCGATGATTTATACGAAATCTTGTGTTTTGTGTTATATTTTAAATCTATTTCTAAACACTATACCAATTATAATTGAGCCTACAAATGGCGCAGACCAGTACAACCACAAATCACCAACAGAACCAGAGAGGACTGCCGGCGCAAGTGAGCGTATTGGATTCATCGATGCGCCAGAAACAAACGACAAAAAGAAGATATCAAAAAATATCATGCTGCCTATTGCGATGCTTCCAAATCCTTTGAGGCCCTTTGTGTACACCACCACTAGAATCATAGAGACCAGAATCGAAGTTGCAAGCACCTCAATGCTAAATATTTGAGGTATTGAATATTCGTAATTTGGATGATTAGCTCCCAAGTCTGCTTGTGTGCCAATCATATATTTGACAAAAAGCGCTGCTAAGAACGCACCTACAAACTCCGCACCAAGATACACAGGAAGCAGTTTTGGAGGCAAGTGTCGTGTTATTAGAAACGCGACAGTCACTGCCGGATTAAAGTGTGCCATAGAAATCTTTCCAAATAGGAACACCATTGCTGATACTGCAGCAAACGGTGCAAATGCCTCAAACCACAACCCTATTGTGCCGCCTGACTGCGCGTTGATCACAACTGAGCCTGCTGCACAAACAACTACTACAAAAGTTCCTGTGAGCTCCGCAAAGAATTTTTTTTGGTTTTCGGAAATTACTGGGGTAGTTTTTTGCAAAGTTCTTGAACCCTCTTTTCTATTAGGTCGCGAATCCGTCTTACTTCCTCAAGCGGTTTTCCTTTTGGATCTGGAATGGACCAGTCTATGATGTCATGGACAAACAGTGCAGGACACGATGTTTTGTCCATGCAACCCATGTTGACTATTCTAAATGCTTCCTTGAGTGCGGAATCTGTGATCACTTTTGGTTTTTGTGACAAGATGTCTACTCCTACTTCTGCCATGGCTTTGACCACAAGAGGGTTTACTTTGTCGACTGGTTTTGTGCCGGCGCTTTGTGGCTCGTATCCTAGTGGTGCATACTTGCGGAAGAATCCCTCTGCCATCTGGCTCCTTCCTGCGTTTTCTACACACACAAATAGAATCTTTTTTGGGCGCGGCATTACAAGTAACATAAATACCAGTTTATATAAATTAAGATTGATATGAATGGGTTAACACTGCTAAAATGCATCTGTGAAGAAACACGATTCAGCATATTGGAGCTGCTGCAGAAAAATCACGAAATGTCAGTTAACGACCTAGTAACCAAGCTCAAAAAGGACCAACCGCTTGTATCACACCACCTAAGGGCGCTCAAAGATTGCAACATAGTCAAGACAAAAGTGAGCGGCAAAATGACTATGTACTCTATTGCAAACAAGGATATCTCAAGACTCATTGCTGAGATTGTAAAGACGTCTGAAAGAATGGTGGCTTGCTGCGAAGCCGCTAACTGTTGCTAGGTTCTTCTTTGAACTGTTTTGTCGCCTTGTTTGCCTTGTAGAACACCTTAAAGCCGCTTTTTGAGGCCTTGAGTGTCTTTACAAGCTTAAGTGAGATCTTTGCGATTTTGAATGCAGCAAGAAACGGGATCAGCGCAATCATGGCAATTTCGTGCCAGTATTTTTTTATGAACAGCCTCCAGTCGTTTAGTTTTTTGTACTTCAAGTAGAGATCCAAGGCCAGTAAACCAAATAATGCCCACAAGAGCATCTCAAAGTAAATTTCGTTGTGCGGGATGTGATATGGTGCTTCCTTTAGGAATACCGACTCGGGATAAAACGAGATGAATGCGACAAGGTATGTAACTGCCATCACTAGCAGTGCCATGTCCAGCGCTACAAGCTTTGAGTCCTTGTCCCCCATCTCGTCACTGTCCTTTTTTAAAAAAATAAAAGCATTCCTATTGTGTAATTAGGAATGCTCCGAGGCCTGCTCCAACGCCAATGCCCAGTACAAAGAATAGGGCGTCCCAGGCGATGACTTTTTTAAATGGAGCTCGAACCTCGTAGGTCCAATGACTCGGTTTGTCTTGTACCACAAACACTGCAAGTCAAACCATATCATAGAGTCTTGTAAGCTAGTTTGATGATAAATCAGCTAAGTTGTTGATCCTATCTAATATGGTATCCTTGCAAAGTGTATAGAGAAAATGAGAGTAGATTTGTGTAGAAAGTGTGGAACCGAGCTGAAAGAGTATTCTGACTCCGAAACATGCCAAGTTTGTGGAAGAGATTACGCCCAATTCAGATGCCACAAATGCGGCACGGTAACAGAACCACAATACCACATACACAACATTGTCACTTGTGCTGAGACACAATGATAACGAGGTGAAAAGATGATTCGAAATATTTCACAAAGGTTTGCCTCAAAAAATGTTAGAAACATACCAAGGCACAGACTTGCATACTATTCGTTTATTGCCTTTGCGTCGGCAACTGCAGTAATACTGACCGTAGTATTCTAGCCAACTGCACAACGGTGCTTTTCATCGTGTCTAATCCTTTGCACCGTCTAAATCACATCTTGTAATGAGGATTTACTTGAGTGCTTTTTTTAATACCTGATTGATCACTGCTGAGAAGCTTACAGATGCACCGGTTTTTTTTATAAGATCGGCCTGCATGTGTCTCAGCTTTGACTCTATATCTTTATCTAATACGATTGTGTGGCGCCGAATCATTGACTAAGTTGTGATTTTATTCTATTATTTTTCAAGCTAACTACAAAATACCAAAAATGGTAAAAACGTAGTTTTGATGTTACATGTGTAGCTAATCCACCACAAATGACGTGAGGCCAAATTCTTTGTTGTCATATTTTCCTACAATGGAATATCTTCCAGTAGGCGAATTAGAGTCAATCAAAAACGGTACCGTAAACTCACCCCTGCTTGTCAGTATGCCCTTTAGATCTATAGATGACTGGTCCGGCCTAATCACTGTAAGGTAGACGTAAGTTCCAGTCTTAAAGTCCTCTATTTTGCCTGAGATTTGCACCTGTGTTGACTGATGTATTTGTTTTTCGAATCTCTGGCCGTTTACCTTTACAAAACCCAGATCTTTTGGCACACTGTCTGTGATTATCTGTGGTTGCTGCTGCACTTTGGCTAGCTGTATTATACCATGTTTGATCATATACTGGATTCCTAAGACAAAATCCGAGTCAGATATCATGCCGTCTGCCCACCACTTGGCGTTACTCTTTATCCAGTACGGTATGTTTTGCGAACTTGCGACGCCTTGCGCAGTTTGTGGAATAACCATGACGTTGTTTTCAATTAGATACTTGATTCCTTGGACAAAGTCTGCATCTTCAATTGTCCCCTGTGCCCACCACCTTGCATTGTTTTTAATCCAAGACGGGATGAGAAGTGGTTTGTCAGCAGGCTGCTTTTGTTGTTCTCCCTGTGACTGCGCGTTTGGAGTTTGCGGTGTTGGCTTGCCAAATATGTAAATCCAGACTATCCCGTTTCTTGTTTTATCGTTTAGTGTTCCTGAAATTATGATGTCGTTTTTCTGCGATGTTATGTCTATGTTTGCTATGTTGTACGACCTTGCAGAAATCGTAATGCCTGACTTGACATAATCTGGATAGTCATATAGGCTTCCTACTTTTTTTGAAAATGTTCCAGATGCGGTCTCAGAAGGCAAAATTTCTTCTACTTTGAAGACACCTCCCAAGCCTTTGATGAGTTGCGAGGCAAAATCCGTTTGTATCGGCGTAATTATTTGATGATCTGCATCTGTGTATGAATAATCCAAGTCGCCGTCGAACGGCTTGTTGCATGCGTCATCTTGCCATGATTCATTTGACCTCATAGCTTCAATCATGAGCTGGCCGTGCAATAACTCGTGGTAGAATATTACCAAATCCTCCACAAGCTTTACATCGACATTTTTTTCTGACGACTTGAGTATTGCATCAGAGTTTAGCATGTACTCGTTGTCGCAGTTTATGGTCATCTTGCCTCCAGATATAGTTATGTTGCATTTCCAGACATAGATCCCGCCTGTGATTGTGTTTTCTGTGTGCGCAAGGCTGCTGTCGAATCGTGCCAGCTTCGTTCTGATTGACGCGTCGACTTGGGTATAAAGTGATCCTGCATCACATGGAAATGATATGGTTATTGGCTTTGAAAACGAGTCAAGTGTATCAGTGACATCTTTTTTTGGGATCATGAGTTTTTCAAATTCTGCGCGTAGTTTGTTGTAGAGGCCTTGTTCTTGTGTGGTGGGCGCTACGTACCCGGACGCAATATACACATTGGAAAAAAGCAACAAGGCCATGATTCCAACTATCTTTCCTCTCAAGTGAAAGAGTCAGTGCAGATATTATAATTAAGACTTGGGTTGAAATTCTCAGCCTGGACCTACTTCGACCATAGATATTGGCTCCCTGAAGTCCTTTGTTGCGACAAGACCTTCTTTTGTTGTTACGGTTACTGAAACCAGATTCTGTGCCTTGGGCGAAATCCAGACCGTCTTGCCAGGCTCAAGACTGTCTAGGTATTGTACGTCTCCTTGGCCCATGTCAATTAAGAGTTCGGTGAGGGGCATCTTCCCAGTATTTGTGATTCGAACGTTGCTTATTGCAACGAGATCCTCGACTTTGATTGCATCTATCTCAAGACCGTATTCTGGAATGTTTGTAAGCATGATAACAGCAAATACAACGACTGCAGCAGCCGAGCCGCCAATCGAGATTGCCAATACTTTGTTCATGTTCAAGTATTGTGATTCTGTGTGATTTTTAGAGATCGCTTCTGTGATGCTGTATTTTTGGTTGGTACGGCACCAGGTTTGTACAACCATTTATTACCAATTATTACCAAAACTTTATATACCATATACTGGTTGTAATAACCAATGGATGGAAAGAAATACCAAGCTACAAAGAAGAATCAGGTAGACTTACATCCGAATCAAAAGGTGCAAAACAAAATGTCAACAAACGAAAATCAAAAAGACGTATTTTCAGTTTACACCAAGAGTTTTGACAAGGTAAAGAACGCATTTGAGAGAGCATCTACCCAATCCCTGCAATCATACACAAACCTAAGCCAGGAGATCATCTCAACATGGAGTAGCTTTATCCACACAACGACCGCAATTCAGCAAAGCATTGCAAACAAGGTTGGAGTCAACACTGCTCTGCCAGAGACCACAATTACTGCAGTTCAGGACGCAACTGAGGCATTTATAAAGACATTTGAGACCAACAGCAAAGTTGTCCAAACAGTCCTAGATGCAACAGTCCAAAACATCAAGACAATCAACCAGAATGCAAGCGCATTTGCAGACCTAAATCAAAACATCGTTAACTCTTGGATCAGTGCCTGGAAACCACGAAACTAAATCCTTTTTTCTTTTTTATACTCTAAAATGGAATGCTGCGTCTATGGCTATAGCTACAAAGATTATTGTCAGGTACGGCGCAGTCACTTTGTAGGCCTTCCACGCAAAATCCGATGTAGGGTTTTTTGTCAGCTTGTAGTGGTATGCAAGCATCAGGCCTCCGCTTGCTGCGGCAATTGCCAAGTACACTAGGCCAAGTCCAAACGCATATAATGCAAGCGAATAGGGGAGCAGAATTGCCGTGTTTGCCAAGATATACTTTGATGTCTTGTGCATTCCGATCAACACTGGCAGCATTGGGACATGTGCCTCTTCGTAGTCGTCACGTATCTTCATTGCAAGGCACCAAAAGTGCGATGGCGTCCAAACAAATACCAAAAAGCCCACCAGAAAACCGAGCAGATCTATTCCGAATGGCGGGACAAAACCAGTTGCCGCAGTCCATCCGGCCATTGATGCCGCACTCCCCGCAAAACCACCAATCACAATGTTAGAAGAGTTCTTTCTCTTAAGCCACACAGTATACACTATTACGTAAAAAAAGATTCCAAGTGCGATGAAAAATGTAGAGACAAAGTTCAGAGTAAAAGCAGCATAGACTACCGATGTCACAGAAACTGCAAGTCCGTACAAAAGCACCACTCCTGGCTTGATGCGCCCAGACGGAATTGGGCGAGTGCTTGTCCTCTTCATTAGCGGATCGATGTCCTTGTCGTAATAGTGGTTTAGTGCGCTAGAGCCTGCAGAGGCAAGAGCTCCTGCAATTATGATATGTAGCAAGCCCATCGGATCAAGTTCTGGGCCTATCAGCTTTGATGCGGCATACATTGATGTGACTGCGGTAATTACAAGCAAAACCACGATTCTTGGCTTTGAGACCTCAAGGAGTTCTTTTGCTACCAAACTACTCAAAGCGCTTTCCTTAGCCATATAACTCTATTTTGGATTGTCAATCAAAACTCATTTGGCACAAGACTTAACTTTTTCATTTGCTATCTTCCAGTTGGTAAACGACCAGTACTGCCCAAGCTCGTGTTTTATCTTGATTTCTTCGCAGTTCATTGCCTCGATTTCGGCCTTTTCCTGCATTTCTAGCGGCACCATGACTGTCTGTTTGTGATACACAACGTATCCGCCAAGTCCTGCACCCAGCACCAAAAATACAAGTGGTATTACAAACATTGGATCCGCCATAGCTAGCCGTAAAGCTGGTAGATATTTGAGTTTTTTGAACCACCAATTTACAGACAAGCTGAAAAATTAGCTGTTGAGCTAAACAGGCAATATCACATCGTATCAACAAATATGATTCAAGGATTGGAGATGATAATCACACACAAAGGAGTTCTTGTTCGACATGTAGAGCTTACTCCTCCAAAGTGGGCCGGAGACCCATACAGAGAGGAGCAAAAACGTGTAATGAGTGCAATACCACCAGATACTACGCTTTGTGTCGGGCGTGGAACAAGAAGCATCAAGATCTCAGAATACCCCAAGATCGACAAGACAATCTTTCTTGAAAAGATCGTGCTCAGTACCGCAAGAGGTACTGGGATACGGATCCTTTAATTTTTTAGCTCCAGATCTTTTCTTTGAATGTCCACTTTTTGTTGAGAATAAAATTACTAAACGCAGCGCATGCTACTGCCAAGACAAGAGCAATTGGATACTGCATTTTGTAGCTGTCTACAAGCAGGTACACCATCCCAAGCTGTGCCACAGCCCCAAGCGAGCTGAATCCGATAAATTTACCGTACTGAATTAGTGTGTGTCTTGTTGTAAAGTTACGTTCCTCAAAGGTCCATATCTTGTTGAGCACAAAGTTGCTTGTCATAGACACTGCTATTCCTATGATTGTAGCGTGCAAGTACCAGAGGTTTGAGACTATGCCCGAGAATAGTGATGATATGAAATAATTCACTGCAAGCCCTATTGCACCAACGGTATAGAACCTGCCCGCCTTTGAGAAAAAGCTAACTGATGTTCTTTTTTCTTCCTTTGCTGCTGCCTTGCCGTACCTGTACAGTCGCCATACTGCCTTTAGATAATCAAATACTGTTTTTGATTCGAGCTTGCTTGCTCCAAGCTTCCTGTTTGTAAATGTGTATGGAATCTCCAAAATGTTTTTGTTTTTTGTCTTTACTAGGATTTCAAGTAGCATCTTGTATCCTATTGCGTCAAACTGCAAACCCTGAATGACGTGTCTTTTGAATGCGAAAAATCCCGACATGGGGTCTTTTGCTCCGACGCCGAGGCCACGCTTTGCAATCAATGTAGCGATTTTGCTCATCAGTTTTCTTTTGAGTGTCCAGCCGGTGATTGAACCGCCTTTGACATACCTTGAGGCAATCACTATGTCGTATTTTGGTTGCTTGAGTGCTTCAAGCATTTTTGGTAAAAGACTTGCCGGATGAGACAGGTCGCTGTCCATTACTATTATGGTGTTGCCTGTAGCATACTGAATGCCTTTAAGAATTGCCGAGCTTAGCCCTTCTTTTGTCTTTCTTTGGATGACATCAATTGTATGATTTGCAAGCTTTTTCATATTACGAAGATACTCCTCTACGAGTCTTGCTGTTCCATCAGGTGAGTTGTCATCTACTATGATGGTCTGCGTGGTTGTGTTCTTTGGAAGGTTCTGCTCTATTGACTTGAGCATCTGCACTATGTTTTCGGACTCGTTGTAGGTCGGTATTATAATTGAGATTTGTGCATTTTTGGCCCTGACGGTCTGCTCGTGAGTCATAGCTGATTGTCCCCTCGAATATAGATATTAATTTTTTATCTCAATTTGTTAACGCGCAAGTGAATTTCTTTAAAAGCCTGCCTCGAGTGGGTCTGTGGGCTTGATGATTTCACGCATCAAAATCGTGGCAAAAGAGCCGCGCTGCAGAACAAAGCTTACTTTGTCTCCATTTGCCGCAAAATTCCTGCACACAAGTCTTGCCGTCCTAAACCCGCCTTCGTTGCTTGCCTCCTGCATTTCTTTGAGGTAAAACTCAGCAGGCGAGATCTGCTCGTCTTGGAGTATCTTAGAGATGTGAAAGTCGAATCTAGTCTTTTTGAAATACGAATACCCTACAAGCGGGATTGCAAGTTGTTGATCATCCCTCATTTCGTATTTTCCAAGCTCAGAGTTTTTGTCGTAACATACGTCACCTTGTTTTGCTGAAAAAAGATCCTCGCCAAATTCAAATGTGCGGCTCAAAGTCAGATTGAAAAGATATGATTGGTACGCGTCGACAAAGATTCTCTTAATTGAGAGTGGCAGCTTGTAAATTGCTTTTTTTGGATCTTGGTGGTGCGCCATTTCTTTAAGAAGTATTCTCTCAAGGTCCATCTGTTTTGGTATTGTGTGTGCCAGTTCTGCAAACTTTGACGAGTCGGCCATTTGTTTTCTCAGGTTAGTGTTTTCTTGCGAGTCATGCTCCGATGTATGTGAAAGGATCAGCTTTACTGCCTCATCAAATCTTTTTTTGATGAGAGCCTTTCCAACTAGATGGGTGATCGGCCTCCTTGAGCCAAATCTCTGATATCCGTAAAAATTCAGAACCCTGTCTGTTTCTGAAAATTTTGAAATGTCTGCAGTTGCGCCGCTTATCCTGATGGTGAATCGGTTTCCTTGCATGTCTTTTGCAGAAAGCGGTTTTTTTGTAAAACCGATCCTTTGCAGTGATATCCTTTCATCAAAATAGTTTGGGAGTGATTTTGATTTCGCCATTGAGCAAACATACTGCTCCGTTTCAGCATATGCGTCCTTGAGTCCAAGTGCCTTTAGTCGCACTCCGAATCTTTTGAGAATTGTTTGCAAGGCATGGTTTGTGTCGATTCCAGATTTTTTCAGCTTGTAGACTGCAAAACCATCCTGCTGCGAGAGCGACCCAAGAATCTTGTCTGACAGAATCTCTGAGACTACAAAGTCTTCTCTGCTCTGTCGTATCTGTCCGCCACATCCTGAGAACTTTGTGGTGTACACTAGGATGCCAATCTCAGAGTCGATTTTTGGAATCACGGAGTTATATTCACTGTTATAAAATTGGAAATCGTTACGTCGTTTGTTCTTGCCGAAAGCAGAACTTTGTATGTTCCAGGAAGTGCCGAATCGCTTGTTATAATTGAGGCCCGAACAGTCTGTGGGCTGCCCAGTGTCATACCCGCAGCAGATAACTCTACTGAAATGTCATCAAATTGGGAAGTTGTTTTTGCAGAAAGGTCTACGTCTGCGTTCAGATTTGGTGTGAGCTGCAACTGTACTGTTGCTTTCTGGCCTCGCTGTACTACGATCTCTCTTTGATCAACTTCAAACTCAAATGGGAGCTCTCTTGCCAAGTCCACTACTCCTATGTTGTTTTCGACCCATTCTGTAAACCAGATTTTGTCTCCTGTAACCTTGAAACCAAAGACCTGTGATATTCCACACTGGACCTTGCCAGCACAGTCTGCCCAGTTTGGATTCTGCGACGGTACTTGGTATTCGACTAACCTTTCATTATCAATGTCAAATACTGCTATTGCGTTTGCCATCTGCTCATTGAAGACAAGTCTGCCGTTGTCCGTCTGAGTCCAGTAGGGTCCAGACACGGGGGACTTGATCATCCCTGTTGCATTACCGTATGCAGATGGCCTTGGAGTGGAGGTGACATACTCTGTGAACTTGGAGTCGGATGGGGTGAATTTGAAAAACGAGTTGCTTGAGGTGTCGGCAATCCATATGTTATCGTTGTGATCCACTGAGAGGCCTATTGGCGTTTCAAGTGACGGTGGCAAGTTAAATGCCTCGGAGAATTCCAGTGTGGTGGAGTTATTAAGTGGGTTTAAAGCTGCAAACTCTGCGTACTCGTTGTAGTTGAACTTGACTAGCGCACCGCCTTGTCTTAGGATCCAGTTGGTATACCATACATTGCCCTGCGAGTCCACATCAAAGCCTGAAACAAATGAACCAGGTATCGGTGTCGGGATATTTTGGTATGACTTTTCACCACTCTGCTTTGTGTCAAAGAAGCTGATCTTTCCCCCGTAGAAATCGTTTAGTATTATCTGATTGCCTTTTATCACAAGATGCTGAGGTAGTGACTCGCCGTTTGCCGGATAATTGATTCTTTGGTAAGAGCTGTCGGCAGTAGAAAACCTCCAGATTGAGTCGTGCGCATCATCTGTGTACCAGATGTTTCCATCATAAGAATAATCTATTCCCCACATCATGGAACGGCCTCCCTCAGGCCACAGCGGATTTGGGTACTCTGTGAAATACTCGTTTATTGGATCAAACTTTGCAATTTTTCCCGTGTTTGTCTGCACAAACCAGACTGTTCCTTGTGGATCCACTGTAATTGCCAAAGGTTGCGTGCATGCAGTAGGTATTTTGAATTCAGAGACATATACATTTGATTTTGCATCTCCCGTTCCACAGAATCTAGGCCTCTGAGCATCTGGGAAGTTATCTTCCGGAGTGCCGGTAATCGTAACCTGTTCAGTCAATGGTTGCGGCATGCTGTTTAGCGCCAAAGTCAAAGTCGACGTAACGAGTATAACTGCGAAAAACCCTGCGACGATTATTCCCTTTGTCTTTGTCTTCACATTTGCGACTTTGAGTTACCTTGTTATATTTATTGAGGAAGTAATTGTGCCTCTAGAGAAGTTTAAGCTCGCTTGTTATCTTGTCGACTAGATCCTCAGGTGCCGGGCCTATGGAGATACAGGTGAATGTACCTGGCGCAATCTGTGTGTGTCCTGCGTCAGTTACTTCGGCCCATGGAAGTCCAAGCTCGATTGCAGCCTTTTTTACCTCTCGCAGCTCTTTTTCGCTGTTTACCTTGAGTACTATTTTCTCTTGACCACTCCACCATTTCTCAAACCAGTCAGGGTGCGACTTTCTTACAGCCTCGGCTCCAAGGACGCATGCATGTCCCACTTGGGCCGCAATCTTGCCCTTTCCCATTCCAAGGTCTGCCCTCACTACGATCACCTGCTTTATTGCGCCCATCATGTATGGTGAGCATGCGACCATTGAAAAACTTTTGAGCAACGAATTAAATTAATCTGCAAACAAGAGTAACAAAATGTCTTATGATGTCATAGTTGCCGGCGGAAGCGTTGCAGGACTGTTTTGTGCAAGAGAGGTAGCAAATGGTGGGCACAGCGTACTCGTAATAGAAGAGGATTTTGAGGTGGGCACGCCTGAGCATTGCGGTGGCCTAGTCTCAATGTCCGCCTTGGAAGATCTCGGTGTAATTCCTTCACAGAAGACACTTGACAGTCAGATCCAAGCAGCCACGCTAAGCTCGCCAAGCGGGAAAAAGATCACAATTGATGCAAAAAAGCAAAACGTTATGGTAATTAATAGACGAGAGCTTGACAAGCAGGTCGCATACCAGGCGCAAAAAAATGGTGCCGAGATCAAAGTCAAGACATCACTTAAAGAAATCAAGGGCAATACAGCTGTCACCTCCGCAGGATCTTTTGATTTTAAGATATTAGTTGATGCAAGGGGTGTATCTGCACTGATCCAAAAAGACAGAACCGGCACCCTCCAGTCTGCCCAGTACGAAATCTATGCGGACTGGATACAAAAAGAACTAGTTGAGGTAAATTTTGACGCAGCCAAGTATCCGGGATTTTTTTCGTGGGTTATACCGGCAGGAAATGGAATGGGCAAGGTAGGGGTGGCAGGCCGCGGTATCAGCGCCATGCAAGCACTCGAAAAATACCTTGAGCTAAAAGGCAAGCACTCCATAATCAGAAAGGTCTTTGCCCCAATCTGGGTCAACGGCCCAATCAAAAGCTTTGTCGATGGCAACACAGTCATAGTGGGTGATGCGGCAGGCCAGTCCAAACCTACTACTGCGGGTGGAATATATTCTTGCGGGATAGGCGGGATTCTTGCAGGCCGTGCAATATCCTCATATTTGAAGACGCAAAATAGGATAGAGTTGGAGACGTACCAAAAAAAATGGGAGGAAAAATTTGGAAAAGAATTTGAAAAGCAGCTTTTTGCAAGAAAGATGCTTGAGCGACTCGACAACAAGACGATCGACGGTTTGTTTAATGCGATCACACCACAGATGATACAGGACATTTCAAAAAACGACGACTTTGATTTCCACACGTCTGCGCTCATCAAGATGCTGGGTTTGAAGGGCTCACTCAAAGTAGCACAAACGATTTTCGGCTCAGAGGTTCGAAAACTTCTCAGCTAAAGCCAGCAAGCTATAAATGGAATGCAAAAAAACAGCTGGCATGTCAACATCACTGACACTTCCAGTATGTAGTTGCTGCAACAAGCACATCATGCCAAATGACAAGTGTGTAAAATTCATGTGTCCAGAGTGCGGCTCTATTTTGATTTGGCGGTGTGAGAGCTGCAGGGAAGCAGCAAGATCATATACTTGTGAGTCGTGTAAGTTTCAAGGACCGTAAAATGGCGCGCCTACTTTTAATCACAAAGATCCTCCCTACTGGGTCTGAGATCAACTTGGACGATCTGGCAAAAAACATCCAAGGAAAGCTCCAAGGCGGAATCCAGCTTGAAAGATACACAAAGGAGCCCCTTGCGTTCGGCCTGTACTACCTAAAGGCAGAGTTCAACTTGGATGACAAGGAGGGCCAGATGGACATGCTTGAAGGAACTATAAGGTCTGTGGACGGCGTCTCAGAGTTTGAGGTTCTCAACATGAGCCGCAAGTCAGTCGATGTGAAGTGATTCTAGTTGGCGCGAAAAGACGAGCCATTGCAAATGCGAGTCGGCGAGGCAAAGCAACGAGATGTTGGTAAAAAAAGGGCAAGGATCGGCCCAGACGCCATGGATTTTCTAAAGGCAAACCCAGGTGACATAATTGAAATCACAGGTAAGCGCACAAGCTGCGCAGTTGCATGGCCCACAGACGAAGACGACAAGTTCTCCGACATCATTCGAATTGACGGCCAAACAAGAAAGAACATTGGAAGCGCTCTAAACGACATAGTAAAGATAAAAAAAGTAGCAACCAAGGTGGCAAAATCAATTGTTTTGACTCCGGTATCAGATGTAGTCACAGTGGACAAAGAGTTTACTGATTTTGTGAAAAACCGCCTCAAGGGGCTACCTTTCTGCCAAGGTGACGAGATATCAGTCATGATTTTGGGCAATCCAATGGACTTTAAGATAAGCAAGATTTCGCCAAAGGGAATAGTAACAATAGACAGAACTACCGAGTTTTCAATATCCATGGAAAAGGCGACGGACAAAAAATCGCGCGTCACCTACGACGAGGTAGGCGGCCTCAAAAACGAAATAAAGATAATGCGCGAAATAGTCGAGCTCCCACTTAGGCACCCTGAGATCTTCAACAGACTCGGAATCGAGCCACATAGTGGCATCCTCCTGTACGGACCGCCTGGATGCGGCAAGACACTCATTGCCAAAGTTTTAGCATCAGAATCGGAGGCAAATATGTATTCAATTAACGGCCCAGAAATTATGAACAAGTATTATGGTGAGACCGAGGCAAAGCTTAGAGAGATCTTCAAAGAGGCAAAGGACAACTCACCTAGCATCATATTCATCGACGAAATTGACGCAATTGCGCCAAAAAGAGAAGAGGCTTACGGCGACGTGGAAAAACGCGTAGTGGCCCAGCTTCTTGCATTAATGGACGGCCTCACAGACAGAGGAAACGTCATAGTTCTTGGTGCAACAAACAGGCCTGACAGTGTGGATCCGGCACTTCGAAGGCCTGGCAGATTCGACAGAGAGATCGAAGTTTCGGTTCCAAATGTAGATGGAAGACTGGAGATTCTGCAGATACACACACGTGGGATGCCGATTGCAGAAGAAGTAGAACTAAAAAGACTTGCAGCAGAGCTTCACGGATACACGGGTGCAGACATCAAGTCGTTGTGCCGCGAGGCAGCACTCAAGGCAATTCGAAGGTATCTGCCGGAAATTGATCTTGAAACCGAGAAGGTCTCAGCAGAGATTCTGCAGTCAATGGACATCAAGCTGATGGACTTTTACGATGCAATGCACGAGGTAGTACCCACCGCCATGAGGGAGTTCTACGTGGAGCGACCAAAGGTATTCTGGCATGACGTAGGCGGCCTCGACGAAGTAAAGAAGACGTTGCAGGACAACCTCATTGTAGCACTAAAAGAGCCGCAGAAATTCTACAATATGGGAATCAAACCGCCACGCGGAGTTTTGCTGTATGGTCCCCCAGGATGTGGCAAGTCGATCTTGGCGCGAGCTGTAGCTACTGAAAGTGGAAGCAACATGATACTTGTGCGCGGCCCTGAGATCCTCTCAAAGTGGGTTGGCGAATCAGAGAAGGCGATCCGTGAAATATTCAGAAAGGCAAAGACGTCTGCTCCATGTGTCGTCATATTTGACGAGATGGATTCTCTTGCAAGAATGAAATCAGGTGACGAAGTCGGAATAGGTCAGACCATTCTGTCGCAGCTTCTTACAGAGATGGAGGAAAGCGGTTCATCGCGTGTTGTGGTAATTGGAATAACGAACAGGCCTGACTTGTTAGATCATTCGCTGCTTAGGCCTGGAAGGCTGGAACCTGTATTGTATGTACAGCAGCCAGACGAAAAAGGTAGGCTAGAGATAATCAAGATACTCACAGAAAAGATGCCGCTCTCAAACGATGTCAACTTGGAAGAGATTTCAGTTTCAACCCAAAACTACACCGGCGCAGACTTGGCAGCTTTGTGCAGAGAGGCTGGGGTCAACGCAATGCAGACCAACTCGACAAAGATCACAAGCGCCAACTTTGCAGCCGCATTAAAAAAGGTAAGGCCTTCAATCACAAAAGAGGTAGACCAGTGGTATACTTCAATAAGGGAAACTATTTCTAATGTTGTTCCAAAACAATTAGACAAGACGTTTTACGGTTAAGAAAAATGGCAGACTTTCCAATAAGAAACATTGTGTATGAAAAGATCAAAGCCGCAGGCTCGATGACAGACGAGGATCTGCAAAAAGCCCTCACAAAGTCTGGAGTAAGCCTTGCCCAGGACAAGTTCAACAAGGTCTTGTTGGACTTGGAGATAATGGGCCTCATTAAGGTCTCATGGCTCACAAAAGACACCCGCCGAATTGAGGCAGCAGTAGAAGAAGTTGAAGAGGACGAGTACGACGAGCAGAACAAGGAAATGATGGAAAAAGACTACGAGGCTTCATTTCCTGGCCTAGAAGAATCTTAGTTTGCTGCTTGGGTTTATAATTGTCGATGTAAACACATCAAAATCATTCTAACAATCATTACGCCGTGTGAATACATTTCATAACGGAAAATCACAAGGTTCTTCAGACATTAACTACATCATTAAAAATCTATTTAATTAGATATTGCTGTTTTGTGATATATGGTAATTCTGGAATCTGATAAAAAAAGTCAAGTTTGTACTCTAAGACTCCCAGCTTCATTGATTGCAGAGTTGAAAAAAGAATCAAGTTATGAAAAAGTAAACTTCAATTCTCTTGTACTTAAAATACTTTCAAATCATGTCTTGTGGGGAAGGTATGAACGAAAAGTAGGATTATTACCAATGACAAAACCATTTGTAAATGCGGCAATACATAGACTAGAAGATAAGGAAATAGTCACGCTGGCAAAGGTGATTGAAAAAGAAACATTCTCAAACATCTTGCATTTTATGAAACGTAATTACACTGTTAATGATTTTATAGAGATCTTACGTGCATGGTTAAACGTGGCATGGATGCAACACAATATTGAACAAAACAAAGATTCGTACATTTTTACAATACAACACGAACTTGGAGAAAAATGGTCTCTTTATGTTGAGACCTTGGTAAAAGAACTGTTTTATGACATAATCAACAAGAGATTAGAAATTAAATCAAAAAGGGGCAACATTACTCTAATTTTTCCAATAGAATAACTGTATTACAATGTAATGCTACTAGTATAAGTGGAATCAATTGAAATAAGATATTGTGAAAGAATTTTTAGATAACCAAATCATTCTTCCTTTGCCCACACTGAGTTTGTTTTCTCAGTTTTTTTTCTAAACTTGATTTTAGTGGTGATGGAAACGCTTCGCTCTAATAGATTCTGCACCTCAATTAGCTGTATGGATGGAAGAATTCAGCTTCCAATAATACACTGGCTCCAAGAAAAATACAATGTGGGTTTTGTGGATACTGTAACAGAGCCTGGCGTTGACAAGCTGTTTTCCAATTCGGCTAAAATGGAGGAGATCAAGGCAAAAGTATCAATATCAGTCAACAAACATGGTTCGAAACTGGTCCTGGTTTCTGGGCATCATGATTGCGCAGGAAACCCAGTATCAAAAAACGAGCATATCAATCATATAAAAAATACTGTAAAGATAGTGGAATCTTGGAGATTTCCAGTCAAAGTAGTTGGTGCATGGATAAACGACGACTGGGAAGTTGAAGTAGTCTAATCATTTTTTGTCATAATCAAATTAGAATGTCACGGTTTCATCAGAATTTTTCCAAAGAAGTTTCCTTTGAGCATCTTGGTGTGGGCTTCTGCCGCATTCTCAAATGAATAGATAGAGTCTATTTCTGCTCTTATCTTGCCCTTACTCATCCAGTACAATCCCGCTTCCATTTCTGCTTTTGTTCCTTGAGTTGATCCAAGTACGTTAATTCCTTTGAAAAATATCTGTCTTAGATCGATTTTGGCATCGTATCCAGTTGTTGCACCGCATGTAACTAGCGTGCCACCGTAATTTAGCAATGTTAGTTGCTTGTTAAAGTGAGTTTCGCCAATATGGTCAAACGTCAAGTCCACACCTGGCCTTCTCCCTTCCTTTGCTGCAATGTCTTTGGTTATTTTATAGACCTCCTTGGACCAATCCTCTTTTCTATGGTCTACTGCATAATCTGCGCCAAGCTGTCTGCATTTTTCCAATTTATCCTTACTTGCAGTAGCTATCACATGGCACCCATACAGTTTGGCGATTTGAATTCCAAAGCTTCCGACGCCTGAACCACCACCCATAATAAGCACTATTTGACCTGGCACAATCTTTGCCCTGCCGACCAACATGTGCCAAGCGGTAAGAATTGTCATTGAGGCAGCAGCTGCTTCTTCATAGCTAACACCTTCTGGTATCTTTGAGATGTTTGTTTCAGGCATATGGATCAGCTCACTGTAGGCACCCCATAATGGCCCAGTTTGAAATCCCCAAACCTGCCTTTTTGTGCAGTCAAATTCTCTTCCTGACGTGCATAGTTCGCATGTTCTGCATGCAAGATTAGAGTGTGTTACTACCCTGTCCCCTATCTTGAAATTAATTACATCTTCCCCCACTGCAACAACATCACCTGCTGCATCAGAGCCTGAGATATGAGGCAGTGGAATTGCAATTGGAACGCCTCGCATTCCCCAGATATCATTATAGTTTAAAGCAGCTGCTTTGAGCCTGAGGACTATCTCGTTTGATCTTGGTTTTGGATCCGGTATTTCTTTGACTTTGAGGATCTTTGCATAATTATCATCTGGTGCATATTGTTCGTAGACTAGAGCTTTCATGAGAACAGTTGATTTTTGCTGGTATTTAGAAACGAGGAATACATTGTAATGTGTTGTAACTCTCCAATTTAAGTACAATTTTTCTGAGATCACAGTTATGAGAATCAATTTTAGTAGTTTATCGAATTTGATGGAGGATCAGAAAATTGGGCAGCATGTGTAACGGAACGTGTTATCAATACATGATAACAAAGGGCAGTCCGAACAAGGGAAAGTATCGTTTTGGTCAAAAACGGTGTCAAGTTTGCGATGTTTATATCATGTGGGAAGGATTACGATGTCCATGTTGCAACTTTATGTTACGAACAAAACCTCGGAATACAAAGTTCAAGATTAAGCTAAAACAAGCCACAATACATAGTAATAACCCAGTCTGTGATGCTGCCCTTAACGGATAAGTTATCGTTTGTTTGTATTAGCTGAGACCTATTCTAACATCAAGCACCTTGCAGCCCTTTCCTTCTTCCATGACAAGAACCGGGTTCATATCAAGCTCCTTGATTTCAGGAAAGTCGGTCACAAGTGCTGATAGCTTCTGTATAAGCAATGACAATTCTTTTTTGTCTGCTGGTTTTTCTCCCCTGACGCCATCAAGCAATTTTTTTGTCTTGATGGAATCAATCATGTCGTCTGCCTCCCTGTCGGTGATCGGTGCCAACCTGAATGTGACATCCTTGAGGACCTCAACGTAGATTCCGCCCATCCCAAGCATCACAACGGGGCCGAATCCAGGTTCCTGCTTTGAGCCAATGATGAGCTCCTTTCCACCTTTGACCATCTCCTGAACCAGAACCCCTTTGATCTGCGCCTTGGCGTTGTATTTTTTGGCGTTTTTGATTATGTCGTCAAATGCAGCTCTGACCTGTTTTTCGTCTGTGAGGCCGACCTTTACTCCGCCGGCATCAGATTTGTGGATTATTTGTGGCGATGCAATCTTCATGACAACTGGGAACTTGATCTTCTTTGCAGCCTTGGCTGCCTCATCCGCAGTCTTTGCCAAGATGCTTTGAGGTAGTGGAAAGCCATACGCTCGCAGAACTTCTTGGCCTTCTTCTTCCAGAAGATTGGTTCTTTTCTGAGCACGAACAGAGTCAAAGACTTTTTTGACTGTTGTTTTTTTTGCTGGGAATTTTGTTATCTTGCCTTCCGGAGTGTTGAGCCACTTGCTGAATCGCAGCATCGCACGCAGTGCACGTATTGCGCCTTCAGCGTATGTGTAGTACGGAACACCCCCCTCTGCCAAAATCTGCTTGTTTGTGATTCCCTCGTCGAGGCCCATCAGAGAGGCAAGAATCGTCTTTTTGTATTTTTTAGACATCTCGACTATTACTTCAGCTAATTTATCATAGTTCAGCGTAGCCGATGGTGTACACATCACGACTGCAGAACCTACGTTTTTGTGTGCAAGAACGGTATTAAGAACTCCGCGGAACCTGTTGTAGTCTGCATCTCCCACTATATCTACTGGGTTTCTTGAGCTGCCCCACGGCGGAATCACGGCGTTGATTTTTGGTCTAATGTCCTCAATTGAGGCCATTTTGATTCCGTATTTTGAGCAGGCGTCAGTTGAGATGATCGCAGGGCCTCCGGCGTTTGATACTATAACAAGATCACCTTTGAGCGGCAGCGGCTGCTTTGAGAAAGCTACCGCATAATCAAACAACTCCTCCATGGTATCAACGCGTATTGCGCCTGCCTGATTCAATACCGCATCATAAATTTCATCAGAACCCATCAGAGCTCCGGTGTGCGACATTGCCGCCTTTGCTCCCTCCGGGCTGCGGCCTGATTTTAGAATTATTACCGGCTTTTTGTGCTTCTTTGTGATTTCCTTACATACCTTGAGGAACTCCTGGCCGTTTCCCATGTCCTCAAGATACATCACAATGACTTTGGTCTGATCGTGCTCTGCAAGCATTTTGAGAAGATCTATTTCATTGAGATCGGCCTTGTTACCAACGCTTACCACCGCAGAAAATCCGATTCCCTGCGCACTTGCATCTTCTACAAGGGCTGCACAGATTGCTCCGCTTTGCGACACCAATGCAATTTGCCCTGTCTTTGGTGTGACTTTGAGAAAAGTGGAATTCATCATAGTTTTTGGGTCAAGGTTCATCACCCCAAGGCAGTTGGGGCCTATCATGCGGATGCCGTATTTTTTAACAATAGATTTAAGCTGCTCTTCGAGTTTTTTTCCTGCTTCGTCTACTTCTTTGAATCCTGCTGTGATTACTATGACTCCTTTGATCTTTTTTTTGCCGCATTCTTCCATGACTGCCGGGACGATGTCATTTTTTGTGACCACCACTGCAAGATCAATTGGTTCTTTGACATCAAGTACTGTTTTGTATGCAGGCATGTCAAAGACCTTGTCGCGGGTTGGAGAGATTGGATAAACTTTTCCTTTGTATCCTTTCATGATGTTTGATGTGATGGTGCGGCCGACACTTCCTTCCTTGTCAGAGGCACCAATTATTGCAATAGATTTTGGTTCCAAAAGGGAGCCAGACATATTTGTGGCTCAGAGTTGATTCGTAAATAAAGCTATTCTTGCGGAACCCTGTTAAACCTTAGAACGCTTTGGAAATGTTTTATTAGAAATAGTCGTTTGCTTAGAATTGTCAAGTAATTAATGTATGTCTCACCTTCTTTGGTATTAAAAATGTGCGCCTTTGAAGACGACAATGCCTTTTCGTAAACTTTGAGTGTCTCCAGCTGCAATAATTTTTCTATACAATATAGCGCCTCGGCTTTCCTTGGTATGCCGAAAGATCGATTTCTAAGAATTTAGATTCCACACCAACCAATATCTCTAGTCATACAAATAGTAAATATTGTATGGCTTTTGCCGTAAAAATCAGGTTTTCCATCAGGCATGCATTATTTCATATCTGGTACCCCCCAAAATGCGAATTTTAAAAAATTTTAATAAATATGGGGGGTATATGATGCAATGGTCTCTCTCAAAAAGAAGGTAAAAAACGGCAAGGCGTATTATTATTTGAAACACCATAATGGTTTGCTTTCCAAAGAGATCTATTTGGGTACGACACAACCAAGCAATCTCACCCAACTTAAGCGCGAGTTTCTTCTCCAGTTTCAAAGAGATTTGTGGAAGCCGCAACTTGATGCAATCAAGAAAGGATATGATGAATACCTCAAGAAGACTCCAAAATCACTTCTTGAGCAGAATCTAGTGGAATTTTCTTACTACTTTACCCATGATACGCAAAAAATTGAGGGATCATCTCTTACTCAGCAAGAAACGTACAACCTTCTTAGATTCCACATAACACCAACAAAAAAGCCCGAGTCCGATATGATAGAGGCGCAAAGACACCACAGTGTGTTCCTAAAAGCAATGAGAGTCAAAAATGACCTGACGTTGAAAATGGTACTGCAGTGGCACAAAGAGATCTTTGAGAAGACAAAGCCGGAATTTGCAGGCAAGATTCGACATTTTCCTGTTTACATCGTAAATAGTCAAACCACTTTTCCTCATGCAAAGTTTGTTCTGCCTTTTCTGAAGGATTTTTTTAAATGGTATGACAAAAATAAGACAAAAATAAACCCAGTTGAGCTTGCTGGCCTTGCCCATTTTAGGTTCGTGAACATACATCCATTTGGAGACGGCAATGGCAGGATTTCCAGGTTAATCATGAACAAAATCCTCTACAAAAATGGCTACCCGTTGCTTAACATTAGATTTATCGAGAGAAAACGATACTTTAAGGCAATAGAAAATGGTAATTTGAATGAGGATGAGAACTATTTTTTGAAATGGTTCATGAAAAAATACCATTCTGAAAACAAGCGATTTATTCACTGAGTATTTACATGTGTTTAGCTGCCAAGCATTTTGCCTGCCAGATTTTCAGATCGCGGAATCCACACCAACTTGAGGTTCGGCAGCTTGCTCATGTACGACCAAGCCTCGCGTGCAAGCTCACGAAGCTGCTCAGAGTTTATCGCAAACTCGTGGTTCAGCTGGGAGACGGTGTTTTTAGAATCAGAGTATATGGTGATTTGCTCTACTGACTGACCAAGCTTTTTTAGAGCTGCAATGATTGCCATGTACTCTGCCTGGTTGTTTGTGATGTTTGGCTTTTTTTCGTAGAAGGACTCGCCTGTCTCTTTGATAAAGTAACCATAGCCTGCATTATCGCCTCCAGAGCCGTCCACGTAGATGCTAAGTGCCATCTTTGTACAACCTCGTCAACTTGACACCAAGATTTACCACCCCCATATAGATTACAGTTGAGATCACATGTGCAATCACCGACGCCTGGTACGCCTCGTAGTCTACTGAGAGAAAATAATACTGTAACAGCCACCTAGTGGTAAGATACACTACTTCGCCCACTCCAAGAGACGAGATTATCTTTACTAGGTCTTTTTTGAGTCGGGCAGCGTCAGTTTTTCCGGATTCCAGCTTGTATTTTTTTCTATTGTCAAGGTAGAACAGGCCGCCAAATGTAGAATAAAACGTGACAAAGTCAACGACTACTGTATATGTGCTGTTGATGTGGCTTTCCTGCTCTGAGAGGAGCTGCGCCACAAGTGCGGAAATTGAGATCGAAACGGCAAACGAGATTATGAGATTCTTGTTGAGTTTGATGTATTCCTTGTAGCTTTTTTGCAACAATTCACTGATGACTCCTGTGAATAAATCAGTTTAGTCCATTGCGATCTTCAAGAAGATCAGGATCCCTGCAAGCTCGGCTATGTGTACTCCAAGAAGGTACGGAAATATCTCGTGCGAGAAAAGCTGCGACATTGAAAAGTACGCGTACGCGCCAATCGTGTTGTGCAAAAACAGCATCACCGAAAACACAATCATGCCAAGAGGCATCTGGGCCCTAGTCTTGGCGTACATTTTGCCAAATATGAACATTAGAATCCCAAGGACGATCATGTTAGTAATCGACACGCCGGACAAAACTGCAGAAGTCGTCTCCATTTAGAAAAAACCACACCCCATAAGCTTATTTACTTTTTTCCAGTTTGCTTGCTACTTCATCAAAAGAGTCCATGTTTGCCTCAAGAAAGTTTGAGACAAAAAAAGTCACGTTGTACTTTTCTCCGACTCGCATTATGATGTTATTTTTTTCCAAAACTGAGATGTGGTGCAAGATTGCCTTGTAATCAAGATTCAGCTCTTTTGCAAGCTGGTTTGCATTAAGAGGGGTCTTTCTTATTTGCTGGATCAGTCTGAGCCTGTTTATGCCGCCTCTTGAGCCCCCAAACACGAACCACATGAGACGCTTGGCGTAAGGGTCGTTTGCCACGATGTGCAGTTTTTTTTTGTAAAACTAAAAACATAGTGCCCAAAAGTAATATTACTAAATTCGCCCAAACTAGTATCATGATGCTAAACTACGATTACCCGCTGTACAGGCCTCCATCTGAGGCGCACTCGCTTATCTTTCAGGTTACACTTGGATGCTCTTACAATGAGTGCTCTTTTTGCGACATGTACCGCTCAAAAGAATATGTTGAGAGACCGTGGGACGAAGTAAAGGCCGAAATTGACATCATGTCAAAGGCCATGCCACAGACAACCAGAATATTTCTTGCAGACGGTGACGCGCTGAATCTGCAAACTGAGTACATGCTAAAGATTGTCAAGTATTTGCGGGAAAAATTTCCAAGCCTTGAGAGGATATCATGTTATGCGATGCCCATGAACGTACTAAAAAAGAAGCCAGAGGAGCTCAAAGAACTTCATGATGCGGGCCTTGATATGTTCTATTTGGGAATTGAGAGCGGCTCTGATATTATTCTAAAAAAAGTGACCAAGGGAGCAACCTCTGCCACCATAGTGAGGGCCTGCAAAAAGGCAATGGATGCTGGGTACACCCTGTCTTGCATGATAATTTTGGGCCTTGGTGGCAGAACATATTCCAAGGAGCACATACGTGGGACTGCCCAGGTGATCAATGCCGCTGCACCCCATTATGTGGGTGCCCTTACGTTATACCTGGAAAACGGAATAAAAGACGAATTCCTCACAAAGTTCGGTGAGCCATTCATCCCCGTAAGCGACGCCGAAGCACTAGACGAGCTTGAGGATCTCATCTCACAGATCGATGTAAAAAGTGAGGTAATCTTTAGAGCAAACCACGGCTCTAACGCCTACACCATCAAGGGAACGTTTCCACACGACAAACAAGCCATGCTTGAAAAGATATCTTGGATGAAGCAGCACCCAGAGGTTGCCCGTCCACAAGGCCTGCGTGGATTCTAGAGTCCAAAGAGATTTTCTATAAATCCAACCTGGTACAATATGTTTGCGCCGATGATTAGAGAAAGTGCGCCTGCAGTATAACGGAATATTCTGCCTATTAACGATGTTTTGGATGACAGTGCAAAAGGCAGCCACATCAAACCACTTATCAGTGCCATGCCAAGTATTGAGCCAATACCAAACAACAAGATAAAACCGATCACCGTGGTTGCGTTGCTCAGAGTTGCTGCAGTCAAAACCACCAAGCTACCGCTACCCGCAAGTCCATGGATGCATCCAATCAGGTATGATTTGTGGCCGTGTTTGTGATCATAATCGTTGTGATTGTGTTCGTCAAAATGAATCGTGCCGTCTTGGTGTTGATGCGGATGTCTATGTGTAAATTTAATTCTTTTATTCAAGATTGTAATGACTGCCAAAAATACTAGCATCAGTCCAACGACAAACTCAAAGCTTGAAAAAATGTTTTGTTGTATCTTTACTGCGAGGCCGTACACCAAAAGGCCCATCAGAACCAGTGTCGTGGTGTGGCCTGCGCCCCACAACGCTCCAAGGGCCGACGACTTGAGTGTGCCTGTCTTGATTGCTTGCTTTGTCGAATGTGTAAATCGCCCTTTTGAGATCTGAGTGCTTACGGCTGCCACATGATCAGGTTCAAATGCGTGCTGCAATCCTATTGTGAGGCCTAGACCCATAACAAATACCGGCGACAGCTGGCCGATCTGCGTCAATATCTCTTCCATGATTCAGGATTGCTGTCAAGTGCTTGCTTAAAAAATTTCTTTGATCTCAGAGACTTTCAATTATTGGCTTTATGTGATCTGGAAGCTCCGGAAGATCGGTGTGGCTTTCGTTGTTTTGGAGTATTTCTGGGCCTATTCTGCGCACGCGCTGCGTGCCAATGAGTGTGTCGATGCTTCTTTGGGCGTCCTTGTCTGAAAGCACAGATTTCAGCTTTTCAAGTAGGACTGTCTCGTTTTCGTATTTTTGTATGGCGTACTGAACCAAAATGAGTTTGTCATTATAGGAAAGTTCTGCCATTATTTTCTTTGAGTTTTCATTTATCTAAAAAGATTCCCAACCAAAACACCTAGATATGAGCCGCCTCAAAATCAGATCCTTGAACGGAAAGAGCGCAAACGACTCCAAAGTAGAGGTAATCGCAAGGATGTTCCCCTCTGATGCAAACCCAGCAGGAAACGTATTTGGCGGCGAGATACTAAAGCACATAGATATTGTGGCAGGAATAGTAGCTCATCGACACTGCAGAACCAACGCAGTCACCGCAAGCATCGACAGAGTGGACTTTCTCAAGCCAGTCTACGTCGGAAATGCATTGATCCTGAATGCGCGGCTCAACTGCGTAAGAAAATCGTCAATGGAGATTGAAGTCAAAGTAGAAGCAGAGGATCTCATCAAGGGCACTAGGACTCTAACTGGGACCGCCTTTGTCACTTCTGTTGCACTGGATGAAAATGGTAGACCTACACCTGTGCCGCCGATGATTCTAAGGACAAAGGATGAAAAGAAGAGATTTGCAGAAGGCCTAAAGAGGATGCAACGGCGCTCAAGGGAAAGAAAGAGCAGACGTTGAATCACACTACGTGGATCAGATCTTTTAGCTTTCGTCTTGATTTTGGTGGACGCTTCTTTTGCGGGTACCCAACGCATAAAATTGACGATGGTCTAAGCTTTGTGTCTAGGATCTGCATTATTTTTTCTTCGTCTATCATCCCAATCCAAATTGAGCTTAGGCCCAGTGCCGATGCTGCAAGCTGAGAATACGCCGCTGCAAGAGTTGCGTCCTGTAGCGAGAATTTTGCCAGAGTCTCCGGCGGAAAGTCCATTTTGACGCGTTCTGGATTCATACAGAATACGAGGACAACTGGTGCGTTTACATATGGTTGGTTGTTTGCGGCCTCGACCAGTCTCTTTTTGATCTCTTTGTCCTTTATGTAAAAAACCTCAAAGCCTTGAAAGTTGCCAGCAGTCGGTGCGGTGTCTGCTGCCGCAAGAATTTTGTCGACCTTCCACTGTTCGACCATCCTTGATGTGTCAAAATTTCTAGTAGAGCGTCGAGTCGCCATGACCCTAAAGAGATCGCTTTCTGAGATCTTTACCTTGCTTTTTGGAATAAGGACTGAGTTGAGCTCCGAGTCGTCGTCTTTTTGTATCTGTATTGACGGCAGGAATTCTTTTGGGTAGATCTTGATTGGCTTTGGTTCATGCGGAATGTTTTTGAACTCGAGGATCTTTTTTGCCAGAGTTGACGTCTTTGCCTCAAGCACTTTGTGCTCTTTGAGATAGAATTGGGTAGTATCCGTGTTGACCAAAATAGTGCTGTACTCGTCCTCAAGCTCTACTTTGCCTGTGGAATCCTTTACGAGTAGTTCTGAAAGCGATTCGAGTTCGTCTTTGTTGAGTACAACTACATCCTGGTCGTCCTCATCTACACCACTCCAGATCAATCTACATCCATCCTTTGAGATGTACGAAGGTTCAACCCTTGAGAATTTGCCCATATGATCCTATCATAATATGGAGTAAAAATTAGTATTGTCTTTTATCGATAAGGCCATTCCAAGCTAACAGAACGTCGCAAAAATTGTTATAATATAATGCCAATCTAGATTCATGGACAACATAAACATCGGCTTGTCCGCAGGCACGCGCCAAAAGGTCGTAAATGCGCTAAGCAAGATACTTGCAGACCAGTATGTTTTGTACACAAAAACACGAAACTACCACTGGAACGTCACTGGCGAGGACTTTAGCGAATACCACAAGCTCTTTGCAGATCAGTACGAGGCCCTAGGAGAAGACATCGACAATGTGGCAGAGAGAATACGCTCACTTGGGGCAAAGACACCTGCCACACTTGGTGAGTTCATCAAGGCGGCAAGGCTCAAAGAGCACCCAGGCAGGTATCCAAGCGCTAAAGTCATGATACAGAACCTGCTTGCAGACCATGAAGCCGTGATTCGCACACTCCGAAACGACATAGAATTGTGTGACGACGTAGATGATGTTGGTACCGAGGACTTTCTTACGCAACTCATGGAAAAGCACGAGAAAACAGCGTGGATGTTAAGGTCGATTCTTCAAAGATAAACTCCCCCCTCATTTTTGTCCACCAGATAAAAATACGAGATTTGCGTAAACCAGTCCATGGTGGGCCCTCAAGACGGCGGCTTTGGATTTGACCGATCAAAAAAACATTCCAGTATTGATAATCTAGATCAGATATGTGTGCAGTGCCAAGCAGGCCAACACGTAAAATGCCTTGCAAAGTCAAAGCAAATTCCAAGCTGTGAATGTGAGTATTGCATCGTCTTTGGCTAGTTTGTTTGTTTTCAACAGACTCGGCCTAAAATAAAATTTAAATCAAAAAAAATCAAGCTGAACTGAGTATCGTTGTCTGTGTTTACCTTATCCTGATGATATCTCAGGCAGCACTTAGTTTTGCCTGCCCAAAGTGGACCCCGAACGGCTGGCAGTACACTACGACGGTATCATATTTTGTAGCATCAATGTTTTCTAGTGAATAGTTCTGATCGCCTCGGCTTCCTTTCAGCTTTTCCAGATGTAATCCGTTCTTTACGTCGCCGTTTTTTGTAAGATATACTCTGAGGTCTGGTCCGTTTGTGACCTCAAAGTTTTCAAATCTCAGGTATTTTTTTCCGCTAACGTCGATTATCTTTGCGGTTCCAGACGCATAGTGGCCCAACAATCCCTCGAACTGACCAGTTTGCAAAATGGTTACTGCAGAAGCTGTGCCTATGTCCCCCATTGATTCAGATACAGGTCTCTCTAGGGTTGCCGCCTTGTTCATTATCATCTCTTTGAGCTCGTCTGGCATTTTTTCCACAAGAGGTTGCCTCTGCTCGTCTGGCATTTGTGCAAACTGCTCATAGTTCAGCCCTTCTTGGAACTCATCTAGTGCAACTGGTAGAGGCTCATCCACCGGCCTTTCATAGAATAGCGGACTTGCAAGCCAGATTGCCACCGCAATTGTTGCTGTGATTATTCCTATCTTTATTCCCCTGTGCATGCATAGTTGAATCGATTCAGGATTAAAACAGTTTATCCAGATTTTTTCCAGTTGTGCATCATATTCAATCTAAAATGGCGAGCTCAGATTCACTGAATCCAATCATTATTTCATTTCTCTAACTCGTCTTCATCGCTCTGTCTTATCTTGTACATACAAAGAGAATAGCTTTTCTATGACATCTTTACGCGATGTTTTCAGGGCTGATAATCAAACCGCTTCCTTAAAACTCTACTTTGTGTATGGCTATCAAGAAATGATTGCAGATCATCCACTAAGGGAGCTCTTGCCACTTTCTCTAATGTCCACACCCTGTGTTAGCATTCAAAAACAGGCAAAGATAGAGGAGGCGGTTGGCCTGCTTGTTCCGTATCTTGAATCCATGGCAGACTCGCTTGTAGTGACTGGCGACAAAAACGAGCCAATTGGAATAATTGGTGGAAGGGAGATAGTAGAACAATTACTGGCAAACCCATCAAGGAGTCTTTTTGAAGACAATGTTGAAAAAATGATGTCTGCAGTCGTTACCAAGGTAAGTGGCACTACCACACTTCGAGACACCATATATGAGTGGCAGAAAACCGGCAGAGCTTTTTCCATAATACCAAATGCCATTGGGGGATTTTCAGTCATTTCGGCGCGCAAGCTGCTCGAAGTAGGCAAGACATCTATGACTGACATGAGGATATCGGAGCTTCCAAAAAAGAAGGTAGTCACATTTAGAGTTGATTCCACAGTAAATGAAGTCATGAATGCGATGATCAGAAACCGAACCCGTAAGCTTCTCTTGGAAAATACAAACCAGTTCATCAGTGATAGAATAATCATAGAAAAGATCTCAACTGACCTGAACTACCTACGCAATACTACAGATTTTGTGAATCTACCCATAGTCGGATTCGGCCTCGAGTACGCCAAGGTAATCACAAAGGACATCATGGTAAACGAGCTTGCGAGTATAATGTTTGGCATGGAACACCCATATGTGGTGTTTAGAGACCAAGTAGTCAGCCCTTGGGACATCTGTTTGGCTCTTCTCTCAAACAGGATGCAGGAATACTCGTAAACTACAATAATTCATGCAAATATCGTACTACATACAGAACTGATTCTGAAATACACCTTTCAAATTTTTATAAAAAATATCAATTATGTTATTAATTGCAGATCATTTTTTGTTTCACTCTCATTTTTGATGTTTTCCCATTCTGTTTTCTTTGGTAGTTTAATGAAAAAGCTTGTTCCTACACCCATCTTGCTTGTAAATGTGATTGTGCCTCCATGTCTTTCCACTATGCTTTTGCAGCTTGTAAGACCAAGGCCTGTGCCAATTTGTCTTGTAGTGAACAAAGGATCAAAGATCCTGCTCCAAAGGCTTTCAGGAATGCCCGGACCGGTATCTCTTACTTCTATTTCGACATAGTCTTTATCTTTGTGATTCTCAGATACCAAGATGTAGATTGTGCCTAGGCGACCATCCATTGCTTGTATGGCATTTAAAATAAGGTTCACGAACACTACGCCCATTTTTTCAGAATCGCAAAGAATGTCCGCGTCATTTTGCGGCAAGCAGATTTCAACGTTGTGTGGGATCGCTATTCTTTCAAGAACATCGCCTAGTAATTTAGAAATTTTCACATTGGTTTTTTGTATAGGGCGATGCTTGATAAAATCTAGGACATCGTCCAATTGATGCGATATTCTGAATATTGCTTTTTCGAGTCGCATCCATTTTTGTGTCTCATCTTCATTTAGTCTATCTGAAAGACTCAGTTTGAGTATGTCAGATGTATTTTTTATGACGTTTAGAGGATTACGCAGATCATGTGCTATTCTTGCAGATAATTCACCAATTATTGCAAGTTTTTCAGCTTTTAACATGTGTCTTGCTTGTATTTGCACTTGTTCTTCGAGCTGTTCCTTCTGCTCAATCAGCTCTTGTTTTGTTTCTTCAAGCTCTGTTACGGTTTCCTGTAATCTGTTGTTTACTGTCTTCAACTCAGCTTGCATCTCCTTTAGCTCTTTGATCTTCTTTCTTAGAAGATCATTAAGCTCTTCATTTGAGAATTCTCTCATAAAGAAATAAGGACTGTTCTGCGGTGCAAATTTTGGTTTGGTGGCCGTTTTGTCTTGGTTTTCGACAAGGCTGTTTCCATTTGATAGTTTTTTAATTGTTATATCAAAGTCTTCTCCTAATTTCTTTAAATTTTCGATTCTTGCGATCCCTTTTTGGATGGAAGCGTTTACGAGTTTGACGTACTGGCTGGTGTCTTTAGATTTGTCTAAAGTTGAGAGAGTTAAAGCGTTTATCAGTGTAGATCTTGTCTTTTTTTCGAATTCTTGATATTTTGGAATTTTTTTGTCCAAGTGTTTTTTAATTATGCTTCCAAGTGAGAATTGATCAATCGTTTTTTGAAGTATTTCTTCGATTCCAAGCTGCCTGGCTTGTTTGACAAAAACATGCTCAAGTGAATCAACAAAAATGATTATAGTGGCTATTTGATGGATTCCTACCAATTTCTTTACAAAGTCTAAAACGTCGGCATTTGGCAGTTTGCTGTCAACCAGCGTAATCTCTGGCACATGTTTTTCATAGGTGGGAAACAGTTTTTTGCCGTCAGAAACCTCAATGAAATTGGCGTCTATATTTACTAAATTTACCGCAGCTTTGACATAGTCGCGAAAAAGCTTGGCATCATCTGCGATCAATACGTCGATTTTTTGAGTCAGGTTAGTGTCATCCCTTTGCTGGAATTAGGAATTTGGCTAAATCCATGTTTGTCGTGTGGATTAATTCTATTTAGGAATCTGTTTGTTCGGTTTTTTGTAATAGCGAACGTGTCAACACAAAATATTCAATAGATACTTGTTTTTTTCACAATGTAATGAGCGGCGAGGCGTGGTCCAATCTTGACAAAGTTGACCAGAAAATAATTGAGATCCTAAACGTAAACGCCCGCACCCCCTCAAAGGACATTGCAGTAGAGCTCAGAAAACTCGGCCATGACGTCTCAGACAGGACAATACGAAAAAGAATAGAAAGACTCGAAAAAAGCGGAATCATCAAGGGCTACAAGGCAGTTCTCTCTGACGTAGCAGAGACAAACGAACACGAAGCTTTGTTTTTAAAATTTAAGGTGACAAAATCCCTTGAGGCCCTAAAGGAGTCAATTCGTGAACACGTAGTCTCTCTTCCATACTATCTTCTAGTCGCAGACATGGAAGGAGAATGGAACATGCTAGTTATACTGAGAGTCGAGCGCGGCTTCAAAAACCCAGCATCGAGACTGATAGAAAGATTCTCAGATGACATCATAGATTACAGGATAACAAAGTTTGACTTCAAAAACGTAAACATTGTAAACATGTCGCTCTTACTTCTTTGAGAGCGAATACTCTGATTCGGCAGTGGCAAGTGCGTCTTTGAGGTCCTTGATTGTAAACGGTTTTTGAATGAACGCGAGTGCACCTGAGCTTATGGTGTCCTTGACACGCTTTGTCGTTTTTTCGTCTGCCGTAATCAGTATTATTTGAATGTCAGGTTTTAGCTCAAGAATCTTTGATGCCACCACGTCTCCGCTTGTGTCAGGCAGTCCCATGTCAAGCAGGATTATAGGGTTTTGCTTTAGTAGCTTTTTGCAGCCGGCCAAGGCGTCGCTTCCAGTGTAAAACGATTCTGTGTTTGTGTATCCAAGATTGTTTAGGTGGTTTTTGATTTTAAGTACGATTGCCTTGCTGTCATCTACTATAACTATGGGCCTTGTTACAATGGGCTCTTTGAGCTGAAATACCTTTGATCTCTCAAAGGCCTCCTTTGCGCTATCGTATTTTCCTGCCTTGAGAAAGCATTTTGCTGCGCACAAAAACGCCGATTTGCCGGAATAGTCCTTTTTTGTCTTGGCATAAGTAAAGAAGAGCTTGCCAGCTTCTACTGCTTCTTCTGTGATGTCTTTGTTCTGGCGGTTCTTGCATTCTGTTGCCAAAATAAGAGACAGAGCTGCCTTGACTGGATCCGACTTTTTTATCTGCGAAGCTATGCTTGTGAACATGTTGTAGGCAGCCATGTTCTGGTTGTTGCGCAGGTGCGTCAGCGCCATATCAAAGTCCGGCTTTTTTGAGACCACATCTAACAACCAACTCGTTTTGTTTTATGTTTAGCTGTTTGCTTGACGAACAGCCTGTGATTAGGAAATTTGATTTATGAGCCGGCCAGCCAATTGATTATGTGCGTTGCGCCAAAGGCGATTGCGGCGCTACCTGGAATTGTAATCAGCCATGCATAGACTATCTGTCTGCCCACTTTCCAGCGAACTGCGTGCTTTCTTTTCGTCGCCCCAGCCCCCATGATTGCTCCAGTTATTGCATGAGTGGTGCTCGCAGGGATTCCAAGTGACGCAAAAGTTGCCAAAATTATTCCGCCACCAGTCTCGGCAGAAAATCCCTGGTATGGCCTAAGCCTTGCAATCTTGATGCCAAGCGTCTTGATTACCTTGAATCCGCCAATGAAGGTACCAAGTGCAATTGCAGAGGCTGCAGCAAGAATCACCCATACTGGAACCTCAAAGCTTGTCAATATTCCTTCTGACATCAAAACAAGCACTATGATTCCCATAGTTTTTTGGCCGTCGTTTGCCCCATGAGTCAGCGCAAACCAAGCTGATGAAATGAGTTGCAGCTTTCCAAAGGTTTTGTTGACTGGGCCTGGACGTTTCTTTGCAAACACTGTAATTATTAACGTGGTAAAGGCAAGACCTATTGCGATCCCTCCAATTGGTGATGCGACTATTCCTATCAGCACTTTGTAGATCCCATCAAAGAGCAGTTTCTCATATCCTACTGCGGCAAGCCCCGTTCCGATCAGGCCGCCAATCAGGGAATGACTCACAGAAATAGGTAGTCCAAGATACGTGCAAATTGAAGCCCAAGAGATTGCGCCTGCAAGGCCTCCAATTATCATGTATATGGTGACATCCTCTGGATTGAGGATCCCCTTTGCTATAGTGGTTGCAACCGCCACTCCAAAGACAAACGGCCCAACAAAATTTGCTGCAGCCGACAACAGGACTGCATGAATCGGCTTTAGCACGCGCGTGCCAATCACTGTCGCAACCGAGTTTGCCGCGTCGTTCCAACCGTTGACAAAATCAAATACCAGTGCGGCTGCTATTGCACCTATTGCAAGCTCGTACATGTCTTACGTGTATTTTAGAACAATGTCTTCGATTACGTCTGCTACATCAAGGCATCTGTCAGATGCTGCCTCGATGGCTTCGTAAATGTCCTTAAGCTTAATGATGTTTACTGCGTCGTTTGTCTCAAAGAGCTGGCCTACTGCGTCCCGGTACAGGTCGTCTATTCTGTGCTCAATGTCGCTTATCTTGCGGCAGTGGTCTACTAGCGACTTGTCGACTTTGACGTTCTTTAGCTTCGATATGAGAAATTCGACTTCCTTTATTGCGGCCAAAAGCTCCTTTGTTATCTCCAACATGTACGGCGGAGCAGAAGATACATGGTAGCTTTTGATCCTGCCTGCTATTCCTTCCATGTAGTCTATTACATCGTCTGTCTTTGCCGCGATTCGCTGTATGTCTTCTCTGTCCAAAGGAGTGATGAAGGTTTTGTTTAGTTCTGCGAAAATTGAGCGGGTAAGCTCGTCTGCTTGGCGCTCCAGTTTTTTTATTTTAGTGTGATGATCGGTTGAGTTTTGCATGTTTGAAAAAAGCTGCACCAGCTCCTCTGCAGTTTCTTTTGCCTTTATTGCCAGATTCTCCAAAATTGTGAGGATTTCTTTGTCGTTTGACTTGACCCATGAAAGCCATTGTCCCATGAGTGGGCTCAGTTTTGTATGTAATTAAAGCATGTTCTACATATTCTATAGTCTACTATATAGTCAGAGAATCATTTCAGATCCAGTGTCTGTAATCTGTTTGTCTTTAGATCAAAGACTCGAATCAGGTGGTTGTTAGTGTCCGCAATGTACAGCTTGTCATTATAGAATTTTACATCGGCTGGCTCGTAGAGCCCAAGTATCTCACAGTGTGGATTGTCTGGCAGGCAGGCCATGTTGTTTTCCTTGCCAATCAGCGTGTATACTGTGTTGTTTTTTTGATTGATCACCCGTATTGCGGAATTGTACGTGTCTGCAACAAATATGGTGTCTTTTGTTGCGCACAAGCCAAGTGGGTGCTGAAACAACGCCTCATCAGTAGTTCCGTCCTTGTGGCCAAACTCAAAGAGGCCGCGCCCCACTACAGTAGTTACTTGTTTTTCTGAAAGATCGAGTTTTCTAATGGAAGAGGTCTCACTGTCTGCAAAATATAATGTGTTACCAAAAACAGACAGGCCACTTGGTTGGGCAAGCTGCGCCTGCCTTGCAGGCCCGTCGATTATGTTTTCATGACCTGTGCCTGCAAACGGCACAACCATTCTTGTCTGTGTGTCATACATCCAGATCTGATGATTTCCCGCCATCGCAATGTAAACCAAATTGTCAGAGCATGCAACATCCCAGGGCGAGCTTAGTGAGATTTCAGTTCCTCTTCCTCCTGCTGAGACCCAAGGGCCCTGCCTTCCGGTTCCTGCAACTGTGTTAACGCTTTTTTTGTCAAAATCGATTAGCCGTATTGCGTGGTTTTCAGTATCTGCCACATAGAGCCACTTGTTCATCCATGCTACACCCTGCGGCCTAGAGAATCTGCACGACTCGAAGCTGCCATCAAGGAGACCTGCCTGACCGCTTCCGACAATATGCAATATCTTGCCTGCCATGTCTGCTATTATAATGCGGTTGTGATTAGAATCGCTTACTGCAAGAATGCCGTCTTTTGATATGGCGAGCTTGCCTGGAAATGACAGGGTGTGGGAGTTTTTTGGTGTTGTGTTTCTTATTTTGAGAGGCTTTTTTGCCAGAGTTCTCTTTTCTGTATGCCTTTGTAGCAGAACCTCAATTACGTCCTCGATTGCCTCTCTTTGCCCTTCGCCTGACTGTTTGTACACTATGTTGCCGTTTGGATCGATTATGATTATGGTAGGCCATGCATTTACGCCAAAGCTTGACCAGATCCGCATCTTTTTGTCCACTATTACAGGGTGTGATATTTCGTAGCGGCTCACTGCTGCTTTGATATTTTTTGCCTCCTGCTCGTTTGTGAATTTGGCAGAATGTACTCCTATGAAGATTACTGGTTTTGTTTCGTATTTTTTTTCAAGCTGTGCCAAGACCGGCAGTGTGTGCATGCAGTTAATACAGCAATAAGTCCAAAAATCAAGCACAACGATGTGGCCCTTCAGTTTTGATAGATTCAGTGGCTCGTCTGTATTTATCCACTCAAAGCCTTCTGGTAAATCTGGCGCCTTTGTAATTGAGAAAAAGCTTTCAAACATGGTAAAACATTGTTTAAAGTAATTATTGAATCATGTCGTTACAATATGCATGAATTTTTTTAATTTACTTCATACAGCGACCAAAGCATATGTTACTGTTTAAATGAGGAATGTTCGTACATACCGTGCTTTATCTCCCAGTTTATCTTTGATTTCTTGAATCTTCGGTGATTTTGACCAAACATGGCATTCTGTAAATCCTAGTTCTTTCCATTTTAACATGTTATGACGAGTTTGTTCTGGATGGCTGAATAACTCTGCCGTGGATTCAATTTCAATAGAGATCACAGCGTCAGTCTCATAATCATATGCAATCATATCAGATGTAAGACGACTATTTCCGGTATTTTGAATTGCTAGAGAAATAAACATCTTGTTATTAATGTAATATTGAATTGCCTTTGATGCTACTTCATCAATATCTTCTGCTGTTCCAATAATTCGAAATGACTTTGGAAAATATAGTTCTCTTGTTTTTGTAGAAAGTGCATATAGATGTTCAGTAATCACACCATGTTTTATCGATTTAGATATGTTGATGAGTCCTTTCTGAATCATCCTGCGCAATAATCTGCTTGTTTTATCTCTGTCAATACTGTTAGTTGCTTCAACAATTTTAGTTAGATTCGCTTCTTTATCATAAAGAAAAGATATTATTTCCCATTCTTCTTTTGTTCTGAATTCGGAATACAGTTGTTTCATCCATTCATTTTTTTTACTTTCCTCTGAACTAAATGCAGATTGAATTAGTTCTTTTATCCCATAAAGTGATTTCATTCTTTCGAGAAATATGAATAGTTCCTTCTCA
>JAWAFK010000008.1:0-74541 GCA_038890395.1 Candidatus Nitrosotenuis sp.
AAAAGGTAACCGTAGTGGATACCACTGCCCCAACAATTATTCCTCCAGCGGACATTACAATTGAGGCCACTTCAAAATCAGACAACACAGTATCCTTGGAGGCACCAATAGTATCTGACAATGTGGGTGTTGCAAGCATCACAAACGACGCCCCAGAAAAGTTCCCAGTAGGAGAGACCATCGTAACTTGGACTTCCACGGATCAAGCAGGTAATCTACAGACGGTGTCACAAAAAGTAGTTGTTGTCGATACAGTTCCACCAAAATTCGTGAAATTAGATAAAATAATTGTTGAAGCTACTGGAGTTGAGAATAACCACGTTACACTTGAACTTCCACAAGTTTCAGATATTTTGGACATTGCCTCAATCACAAACGACGCACCAGACACATTCGCGTTGGGCGAGACCATCGTAACTTGGACTGCAACCGATGAGGCAGGCAACTCTGCTACTGCAACTCAGATAGTGACAGTAGTAGACACCACAGCTCCAAAGATTACAGTTCCACAAAATATTGTAATTGATGCAATAGCACTCCAGACACCACTATCAGTCGGAACAGCAACAGTGTTTGATCTAACAGACTCATCACCACAAATAACGAATAACGCTCCATCTGTATTCCCACTAGGTGAAACCATAGTCACCTGGACAGCAGTTGACAAGTATGGCAATTCAATTAACCAGACTCAGTTAGTAACAGTACAAGCATGCGGCAGACCACATAGCTCATATAACCAAATCCTCGGCAGTGAGGAGGACGACATGTTGCTTGGCACAACACTTGCAGACCTCATATTCGGCTTTGGTGGAGACGACATCATATTTGGTGACAAAGGAAATGACTGCATCCTTGGCGGCGAAGGTGACGACATCATATATGGAAACGAAGGTGACGATGTGATTAATGGGGATAATGGTGCAGATATAATCAAAGGACAATCTGGTCAGGACACACTTACCGGTGGATCTGGAACCGACATAATTAATGGCGGAGATGACAATGATTCATGTACAGTGTCAGAAAAAGATGGCGACATAGTGGCCAAGTGTGAATCATAGCGACAATCAAGGATTCACTAAGAAAAATAGCGTTTAGGATTAATAATAACGAAAAAACCAATCAAAATCATTGCCAAAATCAAAATCATTATTTGCTCAGGCAAAAAAACTGACACCTGCCGGAGTAAACAGCCCAGTACGATACTTTGCGCCTTATCCATTCTTTGTAAAAAAAGCACAAGGTGGCTTTATTTGGGATGTGGATGGAAATAGGTACTTGGATTTTTGCACCGGTTATGGAGCAATGCTGCTTGGCCACAAAAGAAAAGAGATCATAGACGCCGTAAAAAAACAACTAAAAATTGGAACTATGTACGGCGCACCAACTGATCTTGAGATGGAACTTGCAAAACTAATTACCAAAATATATCCATCAATGCACAAAGTCCGACTGGTAAATACTGGTTCTGAGGCAACCATGACTGCGATCAGGCTTGTAAGGGGATTCACAAAAAAGAAAAAAATAATCAAGTTTGAAGGCTGCTATCACGGCGCACACGAATCGATGTTGGTAAGGGCAGGCTCTGCCCATCACGGCATGTCAGTTTCTGATGGGATCCCAGAAGATTTTTCAAAAAACACGCTTGTTGTACAATATAACAACGCCGAACAACTGGAATCAGTAATTAGAAAAAATAATGATGTAGCGGGTGTGATAGTGGAGCCAGTACTTGGAAACATGGGCCTTATCTTGCCAAACAAAAATTTTCTAAAGGATATCAGAAAAATCACAAAACAACACAGTATTCCACTCATTTTTGATGAAATAATAACCGGCTTTAGACTCTCGCTTGGCGGAGCTCAACAATACTTTGGAATCACACCGGATATGACAACACTCGGAAAATCTCTTAGCAACGGCTTTGTCATATCTGCAGTTGGCGGAAAAAGCGAAATTATGGATCAACTCGCACCTCTAGGTAAGGTCTACGAAGCTAGCACTTTTGCTGGAAATCCTGTCTCAGTTGCGGCAGCCATTGCGTCTATTAAGACAATGTCTAAGCTGAAGCATAAAATCTATCCAAGATTAACTAATTTCTGCTCAAAGTTAACAAGGTCGATAGATGAGACTGCACACGATTTGAAGATCCCACATCAGGTAAATTCCATTGGTTCTATGTTTCAGATATTTTTTACAGACAAACCGGTTATAGATTATGCAAGCTCAAAGAAATCAGACACTCTAAAATTCGATAAACTCTTCAAAAACCTTCTAAAAAAAGGCATTTTTGTGGCACCATCACAATTTGAAACGGTATTTCTATCATACGCACATACTCAAGCAGACATTGAAAATACAATAAACGCTTATCAGAGTGCTCTCAAAACGGTGAGATCTTGAAATACATTTTGGGGACAAGGGGTAGCCAGCTATCTTTGGCACAGACAAACTGGGTGATCGCAGAACTAGAAAAGAAGAATCTAGGAACTGAATATGAGATAAAGACAATAAAGACAAAGGGTGACACCGATGCCCGCCCGCTTTTTACCATAAATCAAAAAGGGATCTTTGAAAAAGAAATAGACAAAGCAGTAGCAGACGGCGTTGTAGATTTTGCAGTCCACAGTCTTAAGGATGTTCCATCAATACTTACCGACAAACTCGTACTTGGCTGTGTTCCCAAGCGAGAACCATTCAACGATGTCTTCATTACAAAAGATGATTACACGCTTGAAACAATTCCCAGTGGTTCAGTAATCGGTACGAGCAGTCTCAGACGCGCAGTCCAAGTTTCTAAGAAACGATCTGATCTCATTATCAAACCAATTCGCGGCAACGTGGAAACTAGAATAAAAAAAGTCCAAGAAGGTATATTCGATGGTATAGTACTTGCACAAGCCGGAATAAACAGACTTGGTATCAATGTAAAACATACTAAACTCTCCACAATTGACTTTCCACCATCTCCAGGCCAAGGCGCATTAGGAATTGTGTGTAGAAAAGACGACAAAAAAACACTCGACATGTTAAAGACAATTGAAGATCAAAACACTCGAATCGCAGTAGAGTCTGAAAGGGCGTTATCGTCATTTGTGGACTCTGGTTGCAGATTCCCCGTAGGCGCATTTGCTCAAGTAAACGGTGAGATAGTAATTCTGACAGTAGTAGCATATTCAATTGACGGAAAAGACGTATTAATTGTACAAAAATCAGGGCAAAAGTTGAACCCATACGAGGTAGGCAAACAGGCAGCAGAGGAGCTACAACAAAAAGGTGTAAATGAGTTAGCAAAAGACTGGAGAGAAAAGCTGGAGGAATGGAACAAAAAATGAGTGGAGTAGTTTATTTGATTGGTGCTGGCCCAGGAGATCCAAAATTGATCACGCTTAGGGCCATCGAACTTTTGAAAAAAGCAGATGTCGTTCTATATGATCGCCTAGTCAGTAAAAAAATAATTGCAATGATTCCAAAAAAAACACCAAAGTTCTACGTTGGAAGAGAAGTGGGAGATGACTACAAGCATCAAGATACGACAAATCAGCTTATGGTAAAATATGCAAAATCGCACAAGCATGTAGCGCGACTCAAGGGTGGTGATCCATTTATCTTTGGACGCGGCGGTGAAGAAGCAGAATACCTAAGGAAAAACAAAATCAAATTTGAAATAATTCCCGGAATCACCTCTGGGATAGGTTCTGCAATTTATTCAGGTATACCATTGACTCATAGAAAATACTCATCATCTGTAGTGTTTGTAACTGGTCACGAAGATCCACAAAAAATAAAATCACCTGTAAAATGGAGACTGCTTGCCAAATCAGCTGAAACTATTGTAATCATGATGGGCTTGTCAAGAATTAGATTGATCTCAAAGGAATTGATGGCAGGAGGTCTTCCGATTCGTACACCTGTAGCAGTAATTCAAAATGGCACTAGTGAAAATCATAGGATGGTAGTTGGTACGCTTGGGAATATAGTACAAAAAATCAAACAGCACAAAATCACACCTCCATCAATAATTATAATAGGAAATGTGGTAAAACTCCACAAATCAGTGGGATGGAGAAAATGATCTCAGGAAAAACAATCGCAATTACGCGTTCAAAAGAAGATTCTAAGGAATTCATCGATTTGGCTACAAGAGAAAACGCCATACCGATGCCTATTCCTACAATCGAACTTGTTAGCAAGGGAGACAAAATCGTTGACGAGTTTCTATCCGACATCAAAGAGTTCAACCCAGACTACTCTGTCTTTATGAGTTCAAAAGCAGTGAAACTTCTCTTTGATGTGGCAAAAAACAATGGCAAGTACCAGCAACTACAGCTTGCCGTAGCAAACACAATAGTGATTGCGGTTGGACCAAAAACCAAGGAGGCATTGGAAAAAGAAGGCATCAAGGTATCATACGTGCCAACAAAATATTCATCGGTCGGAGTTGGAGAGCTATTTACCAAACTGAATGCAGAAGGCAAAAAAGTAATTGTGCCACGTAGTGGGGCATCAACTGAATTCTTAGCAAAGCTTTTGCAAAAAATAGGACTTGCAGTAAAGGAAAACTATCTTTACTATGTACAGGCTTATTCTGATACTGCACAGTGGAAAGAATTCAAGGAGGCCTTTACACACAAAAAAGTAGACGGAATTGTTTTTACTAGTGCGTCATCAGTTAGAGGGTTTTTTGAGATAATGTCTGCAGATTGTGATAGAAATGATCTAACAAAACAATTGCAAAAATTACAGATTGTAGCAATAGGCCCATTTACTGCAGATGAATTAAAAAAATTCAACATTGAGCCAAAAGTTGCAGATGTGCATACAGTTCACGGCGCATTTGTTGCAATGAAAAATATTTTTTCATTAGCTTGAGCTATGTTAGCTATAGCTACTCCGACGAACAACTAGTAAACAGTGTATAATCTATTTATAACATAACAAAGCTTTGCACTCCATGGCCACAGAAAATCTGGAGATGGATTATTCAAAATATGATTTTAAAGATTCTACCGAGATGTATGTGCATCTCTCCAAAAAAGGACTCTCAAAAGAAGTAATCAAAGAAATCAGCAAACTAAAAAACGAACCGCAGTGGATGCTCGACTTTAGACTGCGATCCTACGAAGTTTTCATGAAAAAACCGATGCCAAACTGGGGGCCGGATCTTGGAACAATCGATTTTCAAAATATTTACTATTATGCCAAAGCTTCTGAAAAAACAGAAAAAAGCTGGGATGACGTTCCCCCTGAAGTCAAAAAGACCTTTGATAAGCTTGGTATCCCAGAAGCAGAAAAAAAATTCCTTGCAGGGGTCGGAGCGCAGTACGAGTCTGAAGTTGTATATCACAATCTAAGAGAAGATTTAGCAAAAAAAGGCGTCATATTTTTGGACACAGATACAGCACTCAAAGAACACCCAGAAATCTTCAAAAAATACTTTGGAAAAGTAATTCCACCAGAAGATAACAAATTTGCTGCATTAAACAGTGCGGTTTGGAGCGGTGGTTCTTTCATCTATATCCCACCTGGAGTCAAAGTAGATATGCCACTACAAGCATACTTTAGAATCAACGCGGAAAACATAGGACAGTTTGAGAGAACACTCATTATAGCAGATGAGGGATCCGAAGTTCACTACATTGAAGGATGTACTGCACCTGTTTACTCATCAGAATCATTACACTCTGCAGTAGTTGAGCTAATAGCACATAAAGGTGCCAAACTAAGATACACCACAATTCAGAACTGGAGTAGTGATGTGTACAATCTTGTGACAAAGAGGGCGTATGCATACGAAGGTGCAACGGTAGAGTGGATCGATGGAAACATAGGAAGCAAAATCACAATGAAATATCCAGGAATCTATCTGCTTGAGCCAAGAGCACATGGTGAGACTCTATCTATTGCGTTTGCAGGAAAAGGACAACACCAAGACACAGGAGCAAAAATGGTTCATTTGGCCCCAAACACCACATCTAGAATAACCTCAAAGTCTGTCAGTCGCCTAAATGGCAGAACGACATACAGGGGACTGCTACACGTCGCAAAAGGCGCAACAAATGTAAAAGCATCGGTAAGATGTGATGCATTACTTCTTGATGATACCTCGAAGACAGATACCTATCCATACATGGAAATAAATCAAGAGGATGCTACTGTGACTCACGAAGCAACAGTTGGAAAAATAGGTGACGAACAAATCTTTTACCTTATGACTCGTGGTTTCTCTGAAGAAGAAGCACTCACACTAATAGTGAATGGATTCATGGAGCCATTCACAAAAGAACTTCCAATGGAATATGCAGTAGAGCTAAACAGACTCATCAAACTAGAAATGGACGACTCGGTAGGATAATTCCTTCCAATCTATTTTGTTGTAATATGCAAACACTTGCTTTATCCACAATCACTCCTACCCATGTAGACGAGATATCTGCAGCAAAAAATGAACCAGAGTGGCTAAAACAACATAGAAAAAACTCGTTTTCGATTTACCAGAGCCTTCCACCGGAAGTATCTCCACTTTACAACAAATATACAGATGCAAAACGTATGGATCCAAATCAAGTCTCGCTGGCAATAGATTCACAAAATGCAATCTTTGATTCACTCAAGCCAAGACTTGCAGAACTCGAATCGGAAAACCACATTATACAAACAGGCACCAATATTTTTCGCGTCAACATAACTGATGATCTAAAATCAAAAGGAGTCATAATATCATCAATTTATGATGCGATAAAAACACAAGGTGATCTAATAAAAAAAATCTTCGAGTCAAGTGATCCAAAAGAAGACAAATATACTGCATTAAACAATGCCGCATTTAACTCCGGAACATTCATCAAAATACCAAAAAACGTAATTTTAGAAAAACCAATTCATCTGGTGTCATCTATATCGCCTGATGGTACATCGGTAATATCTCGTAATGTGATAGTTGCTGAACAAGGCAGCAAGTCAAGTATAATTCAGGAATTGTATGCACCAAAAGGAACAAAACAGCAAGCGTATCTTGAGTTGCTTACAGTTCATGCAGAACAGGCAAGCAATCTCCAACTCACTACATTCCAAGCAATGGATCAATCAGCAGTTAGCTTTTCCACAAGGAATTGCACCATTTTACAAGACGCAAAGATAAGCTGGTACCTTGGATTATTCGGATCTTTGCTTTCGCGCTATAGAACAAACTATTTTCTTGATGGCCAAGGCGCGTCAGCACAAGACGCCGAAGTTGTATTTGGGAACAACGAACAATCTTTTGATCTGTCTGCAAACCTAATTCATCGAAAACCATCTACTGAAGGTCAAGTGGTGCAGAGATCCGTCCTTAAAAATAAGTCCAAGTCACTCTTCAAGGGCATGATCAAAATACTTGAAGGCGCATCCCAGTCAAAGTCATTTCTTTCTGGCCGTTCTATTCTACTAGACAAGGACGCAAAATCGGATGCAATTCCAGGCCTCGAAATTCTTACAAATGATGTCAAGGCAACACATTCAGCATCAGTCGCACAAATTGACGAAGAACAGATCTTTTATCTTGCAACACGGTGCCTGAGCAGACAGGAGGCGGAGCGAATAATTGTTGAAGGATTTTTGGAGCCAATGTCACGTTCAATGTCTTACCAAGTGCGTGCCTGGATTGCTTATCTGATCGAATCCAAGTGGAACAACAGGGATCTTGTTATAAAATCCGATGAGCACCTACGTGCAATAGTAGAAGTGGAGGAAGTCAGATACAAAGAAGCAGATCAACTTGAGACCCACTACAAATACAGGTGAGTGGATTTTGAGTAGGTGGGTAAAGGCGTGCTCTACAAACCAGCTTGGAATAAATGAAATGTTCAGTTTTGATTTTGAAGATAAAAAGATACTTCTCACAAATCTTGGCGGCAAGATTTACGCAACGGATAGAATATGTACACACCAAGAAGCTGATCTCTCAAGCGGTTTTTTGAGCAATGAGGGGGTAAGATGCCCATTACATCTCTCTGTTTTCAATTTAGAAAATGGCGTACCACAAAACCCCCCAGCAGAAAAATCTCTCAAAACGTACAATATTAAAATAGACAATGACGAGATCTATGTAGAGGTTTAAGGATTGCAGACATCTATATCCGTTGAACAAATTCGCAAGGACTTTCCAATACTACAAAGAAAGGTAAGAAACAACAAACCTCTTGTGTATCTTGATAATGCTGCAACCACACAAAAACCAATTCAAGTAATCAATGCAATTTCGGATTTTTATACAAACTATAATTCTAACATACATAGAGCCGTGCACGCACTAGCCGAAGAGGCAACTGAGGCCTATGAGATGACACGCGACAAGGTTGCACAATTCTTAAACATAAAAGACAGACGAGAGATAGTGTTTGTTCGTGGTACAACGGAAGCAATCAACCTCGTTGCGTATGCATGGGGAAGACAAAATGTAAACAAAGACGACATTGTGGTCACCACAGAGTATGAGCATCACAGTAACATAGTTCCATGGCAGCTTTTGACACAAGAAAAGCAAGCAAAACTAGAATACATTAGTGTGGATGATGACGGCCAACTGATCCTAGAACAGCTTGACCGCTACTTGGAGACTGGCAGAGTAAAACTGGTAACAGTAAGCCAGATGTCAAATGTTCTTGGAACAATATCTGATGTGCCAGAGATAATTCGGCGTTGCAAAAAAGCAGGAGCTCGTATTCTAATTGACGGGGCACAATCTGTGCCGCACATGAAAGTCGATCTGAGTCAGATTGAATGTGACTTTTTTGCATTTTCAGCCCACAAGATGCTGGGGCCAACCGGCGTTGGGGTACTGTGGACAAAAAAGGAACTCCTCGAGCAGATGGCGCCCTTCCATGGAGGAGGAGACATGATTCGCGAGGTTCATAAATATGAAACCACATGGAATGATCTTCCATACAAATTTGAAGCTGGAACTCCAAACATTGCAGACGTAATTGGATTTGCCGCAGCGATAGACTATCTGAACAATCTTGGAATGGACTACGTAAGACAACACGAAATTGAACTGACTAAATACGCGCTAGAAAAACTATCTCAAATAAAGGGAATCAAGTTGTATGGCACAAAAGACATCTCAAAACGTGGTGGAGTAATCTCATTTAATTTTGCAGATATACACCCACACGATTTGGCAACTATAATTGATGAAGATGGAATTGCGATAAGGTCTGGACATCACTGTGCCCAAGTGCTCATGGAAAGACTCGATGTGGCAGCTACATCACGCGCAAGCTTTTACATTTACAACACGAAAGAAGAAGTGGACATGCTGATAAACTCACTTGGAAGAGCAGCGAGGTTGTTTAAACTATGAGTGGCAACGCAGACATTTATCATGAAATGATCGTGGAGTACTCAAGACACCCAAGTAACTTTGGAAAACTTGAAAGCCCAGATATCGCATATCATGACAGCAACCCTCTCTGTGGAGATAGTATTGATATCTACATGAATGTGACAGACAATAAAATATCTGACATTAAATTCCAAGGGAGAGGTTGCGCAATTTGTATGGCATGCACCTCAGTACTAACTGAAATAGTAAAGGGCAAAAGCATAGATGAAGTCAAAAAAATTCAAAAAAACGATGTTTTAGGCGAATTAGGCCTAGAAAACCTCCAAGCAGTGAGAATCAAATGTGCATTGCTTTCATTAAAGGTTCTAAAATACGGTCTTTATACATACCTTGCAAACAAACTCAAGGATGCAAACGCAAACACACTGAAGGAAGAGGCCGCAACACTGTACTGAAGATGTCTGACATACCGCTCCAAATACGCAAAGTGATATTCGAAAAATACAATGATCCTGATATCCGATTCACAAACGACGAAATCTTTTCAATTCTTAAAAAAGATAACATCATAGATAATTCTCTTACAATCGATGACATGGAGCCGCATTTTAAAACTCTGTGTGATGTAGGTGTTATGAGAAACATAGCGCAAAATTTCACCACACAGTGGTTCAAGTTATTCGAACCTCTTGAGAAGATTAACTGTCCAACATGCCGTATGGAAGTCCATCTTGGTAAATCCGAAGATCGGACATGTCCAAACTCTTCGTGCCGCGCAGCTATTTAGCTTTGTATCTCTGAGCAGCGGCTTCAAGCGCCTGGATCATAGGCAGCTTTTCTCCAGTCAGATACAGCACAAGAGCGCCACCGGCGGTACTTATATGGGTGATCTTCTCTGCGAAACCATATCGTTTTAATGCAGATGTGAGATGCCCACCACTTACAATAGTGGTCGCCATAGAATTAGCAACTGACTCCAATAATGCTTTGGTACCATGACTGAACATCTCCTTTTCAAAGAAGCCAGGTGGACCTGAGATAAAGACTGTTCCAGCGCTTGCGATTATCTTAGAGTAATGGTCAACTGTTTTTTGGCCTAGGTCGTATATCTGATCCCCTTTTACAAGCTGCCTTACGTCAAGCTCCAGTCGTTCACCATCTTTGTCTATTGCCACATCCACAGGTGTGAAAAAGACATCTGGGTACTCGCCCATCAATGCGTGTGCTTTTGAAACTGCTTCATCTTCGCCTTTTATTCCAAGTGGGTATTTGATCCGAGCTTGAGCACGCATAAACACATTGGCGATGAGACCGGTGAGCAGAATCTGATCCGCACGACCACGTTTTATGAGCATCTTGATTGCTTCCAGCCTGTCTGTTACCTTGGAACCTCCAAGAACGATTACGTGTGGAGCTTTTGCTACTGTAAGTATTTCATCAAGCTTTCTTACTTCGCGTTCCACTATCTTGCCTGCACACGCAGGCATTATGTGAGAAAAACCAACAAGCGATGGATGAGACCTATGCGCACTTGGAAATGAGTCTAGAACACACAAATCAAAAAGTGGGCCCAGTCGTTTCACCATTATTGTGTTTGCAGCATCCTCCGGTGAAAACTCATAATTTTCTTCAGCACAAAATCTCAGATTATCTAATAGTATGATGTCTCCATCTTTCATTTTTTTTATCTCTGATTGTGCTAGCGCACCAATCACATCTTCAACATAAGTGATCTTCTTGCCAACAAGTTTTTCCAAAATTTTTGCATGCTGATTCATGCCTATGTAATCTTTGTTCCCTACACGTCCTTGGTGAGAAACAACCACCACCTTTGCTGCCTTTAACGCCTCGATTGTCTCTGTAGCCTCTTCAATTCTCTTTGCGCCAGAAATTTCACCAGATATAGGATCAACTGGGCAATTCATATCAACGCGAAGAAGAACCGTCTTGGATTTTACATCAAAATCACTGAGCGTTAGAATCTTCACGCTTTGTGTCTTTTTTTGCCATCTTAAAATCTTTGAGTCGATCAGGTTGCGATTCAACTCCAGAAAAATTAAAAAGAACAACCTTGAGTCCTGTGTGATTGCAAAACTGGTTATTCAATGTAAGATCTAGGCCATTCTTGCTGCTTACCACAATCTTCGCTGTCATGGCAGTAACTGTCAACGCCAAAATGACTGCAGAATTTGATAAAGCAACAATCGTGTATTTCCAAATGTCTGCTGGAAACCAAACGCTTGACTTGCTCATGTGGACAATGACGGAAATAGGAAATATTCCATGGCTTGTTCTATTTGCCATAATACTTTTCATAATACGGAAAACAAGGAGGATGGGGCTAATCTTGCTGTTGACGTTAGTCGCTGGCACCATAGCAGCGGGTTACATTAAGGGCTATGTTATAGACAGTCCGCGTCCAAAACTCGAATTTTTAGGCACGAAATTGCCTTTTGATGTAGGCAAAGACACATTCGTTCTCGGTACGGATGGCTCATTTCCATCTGGTCATGCAACTAGAGCTGCATCGCTTGCACTGATTGTAGGCTACACGCTGTCACAAAGATTTCCAAGAGGAAGTTATTTGATTTGGATATTTCCGTTACTTGAATCGATTAGTAGGGTGTATGTTTTACAACATTATCCAATGGATGTCATAGGTGGAACGGTTCTTGGAATTCTCATTGCGGGTATAATTGCCAAAAAACTAAAACTTGACAGTTTCAAAAAGTCACAAACCTAGTTGATCGAAAACATGTGAGCTAATCAGAACGATTGCATAATTTTCGTTATCATGGTGGTATGTCCAATATCTGAGATTGCGTTCTTGTTTTGATTGTCGTAACAGGTAATTGATTTCAGTGGTTATTGCAAAACCTATTCTTTTTGCAAGCTTTTCCTGTTTTGGCATAAGTACTTTGAACCCACCTTTTTGATTTTCAAAGCCAAGTTTTACCATCTCTGTTGCAGATTCTGAAGCTGACTTTTCGTCTTTGACAACAAAAGTTTTCACAATTGGGATCTGAGATGGATGGAATTCCATGGTTCACATTATCAGAGGATCAACTTAAGTAAATTTCTTAAGATGTAGACGGTGTGGATCGGCTACAGTGTTAAATTTCTTAACATCTAAGTCAAATACTAATTATAGTTATAACTTATCGATAATCAGGTAGGACGAACACACGTGGCCTCATTAGCTAAACTAGTGGATAAACTAAAGCAGCAAAAACTCGAAGCTGCAAAAATTAGGCGGAAAAATGAAAGAATGCTAAAAGAAGCTAAATCACTAAATCGAAGATCCTCTTCTGGTTTGCATACAATCGAAAAAAAAATTGAAGATTCAAGAGAAAAGATGGGGGAAATTAATGTCGAGTTTAATCAAATTCTCGCAAGAAAAGAAAGCCTTGAAAGACTCATTAAAGCAGCTGAGGATCGACTGAGGGTGGAAATTGAGGCAAGAGAACAGGCGCAAATAGACCTCGAAAATGCCGACTCGGATGAATCAAGGAAATCTGCTACCGATAGGCTTGCACAAATTACAGAAAAGATTCAGGAATTAAAATCGGAAATAAAACAACGTCAGTTGGCAGCGCAAAAAATTGTCGGAGAAATAGAGGAATACAAAAAATCAAAGAGTAAAACCTCTGAAAAAATCCACAAACAGGTTCATGTCAAGCCCACATTGCTTACGCTCATCAAGAAAAGCAGACAAAGTACTGAAAAATTCAAACGGAAAGTTGAGGTTGCAACAAAAAGAGAGGCGTTAATAGCAAAAAGGCTTGAGAAAGCCACAAAAAAACTACAAGAATTAAAAGAAAAACAACTTGCAAAAAGGCACAAGGAAGCAGCGCTAAAGGCAGCAAAAAGAAGAGCGGCAAAGAAAAGAGCATTAGCGCTAGCAAAACAAAAAAAGCAGCGTCGAAAAGGAAAACAAAAAAAGGTAAAGAAGAAAACAAGGCGTTAATTACAATCCTTACTCAACAGATTATAGGACGGTATCTGAGATTAGGCGTATGAAGCAACGTGGATTCTACATAGCCGGAGGCGGAGTTGTAATGATAGTAATTTCTTTTGTTGTGGCCATTTCCATCATAAATGAATCTGGTACAAATGGAGGACAGTTTTCGCTACCTGATCTCTTACAAGGCATGTTTGATGAAGTCTCAGACAATGTACACATTAGGCCAAATGAATCGTTTTCTTTTTCGTTTGATGCATCAACAGATACACAAGCATTACTGTGGGGAATACAAATCCTAAACTATGAGAGTGGTGACGTAGCAGAAATCACAATATCGAACATTTATGGGGATGAATTTGGCAAGTTTAGGTTAAATCAACCTGCAATGTTCGAAACATTGAAGATCGAAAAAAGTGACATCTACAACTTCAATGTAAAAAACACGGGTAGTAGACAAATTACAACTGTGATGATGTTTACAAAAAATCCAGAAGAGTCGGAAAGACTAGTAGATCCAAACTCACCTCTCTCAAAAACACTGATGCCACTTGCTATTTCGGGAATAATGTTATTCGTTGGAATTGCAGTAGCAATAATCGGCGTTATAATTCTAATAGTAGATTATAGGAAAAAACAATCAGAGCTTATCTAGTATTCCTTTACTATGAGCTCACCGAATTTTCCTTTACCCAGCGAGACCTCGCCCTTGAAGGTGTTTGTGTAGCCATTTTTGATGATGATTTTTGAGCCATTTTTGACTTTTTTTATGTCATCCCCCCAGAGTGCAATTTTTATCTCACCTGCTTCGTCGACAAGAAAAGCATTGCAAACCTCAGTGGTTCCACCTGTCTTGAGATTAACAGTTCGAGGTTCTTCCATCCTCTCAACGGTTCCCTCTATGTCTATTTTGTTTCGCATGTTTTTTGCTTGTTCTGTTGTTACCACGAAAAACCCTCTAAAGAAAAGTAGTATTAAGTTTTCTAAGTAACAGAAAATCTAAAAAATCCTCAATTTTCGTCCTGTATCTAAAAACATACACGCTCAGCTTATATTCAGTTATATATCAAGGCTGAAAAGTTGCTCTTGCAGAGGTATCGAAGCCCGGCCAACCGAGAGGGACTCAAGATCATTAATAAGATATCCCTTCCCTCAGGGGTTCGTGGGTTCAAATCCCACCCTCTGCACCTTAATTTAATAAAAACTAGACCTCGATTAGATCAACACTGGTTGTGTTGTGTTTGCAGAGAGCTTTGTGAAGTTCAGCCAAGGATTCTTCTCGGAAGACAAGATTACATCTAAAACATTTCCATACCTTGGCGCTCATGATATAATATGTACGACTTAAAATTTAAAGATGTTGGACATTTCATCCATTTTTTTAGAAATAACGATCAAAATAGCTGAAATTTTCAATTTTAGGGCACTTTGTGACAATTTTGTAGCTGCTAATACAAAACCAATTTAGTAAAGCAGGAAAAATGACGTATGTGAGTGACATTTTTTCTGTTTTTTACCAGTTATGGTATTTCGGTATCTTCCTTTTGATGTTCATCCTAAATACAGCGCCAATCTTGATGCCACCTACGTGGATTGTCTTAGTCTCATTTCATGCTCTTGACCCCACGCTTGACCCACTGATCTTGGCACTGGTTGGTGCAAGTGGGGCCACACTTGGACGATTCGTTTTGCTACATGCTAGCGGATACTTTAGAAGATTCTTGAGCAACGAACGAAAATCAAATCTAGAAAAAATCGGAGCCTACCTTCAATCAAAAAAAATGGGGTATTTTGCCGCATCTTTTGTTTTTGCGGCAACACCACTGCCAGACAACATGTTGTTCATCACGTATGGCCTCATGAAGGCAAAAAGCATCCAGATTTACTGCGGATATTGGGCTGGAAGAGTTGCTGCCTATTATGTAATGTTGTCAGCAAGCCAGGCAGTTCTGACTCCATTTTTGCAGATATTTGAGGAAAGATATTTGGGCGTATTATTTATTGACATAATGAGTATAGTAGCACTCGTATTTTTTGCCTCGATAAACTGGAATCTACTAATCTCTGAAAAAAAGATAAAATTTGTAAAACCAAAGTTCTGGAAGATCTAGTATGAACATACTTGAATCTCTAAGTGCAGAAGTTCAACAACGAATCAAAAATGATTCGGCGCATGATTTTTCACATATAATGCGTGTTTACAAAAATGCGCAACAGATAGCAGAGTATGAAAAGGCAAACAAAAAACTCGTACTTGCGTCCGTCTTGCTTCATGATGTGGTGCAATTCCCAAAGTCTGACAAGAGATCAAAAACCGCCTCAATTAAGAGTGCACAACTAGCAGAAAAAATTCTAACAAAGTATGATTTTACAAAAAAAGAGATCCAAATAATCTCTGATGCAATACGCGATCATAGTTACTCAAGAAATAAGGTGCCAAAAACTCTGGTGGGGAAAATACTTCAGGATGCGGATAGACTTGATGCGTTGGGTGCAATAGGAATAGCAAGGACATTCAGTGTTGGCGGCTCAGAAAACAGGACGCTTTACAATGAATTAGATCCGTTTTGCCAAAAAAGAGAACCAGATGACAAGTCGTGGACAGTTGATCACTTTTACCGTAAGCTGTTCTTACTTGAAAAAAAGATGCATACCAGATATGCCAAAAAAGAAGCCAAGCGTAGAACTAGGCTTATGCGCGGATTTATTGCCGAGTTGAAAAAGGAGATCTAGCCATAATCTACATAACGAGTATATCTTTTCTCAATTTCTTGGTTTTTGCCTTCTAATATTTTCTCGATTTCTTGAGTGTGGCGACTTCGTATATATGACTTGATATCCGTAAACTGATCATCGTTTGGATACACATCTGAAAGCTTTTCTAACGCAGACAAGAATTCCACCGTTTTTTGGCGAAATTCCTCTTTTGTGGGCTTTCTTACTTGGTTTAGCCTAAACCACACGCACGCCCAACTAGCACCAACTACGTGTGGGAGTAAATCATACGCTCGTTCTATCTCAAATTTCTGGTCGTCTCTCATGAGTTGTTCAGAAGATGTTTTGCCATAGCTTTTGCAAAATAAGTGACTATCATATCTGCACCTGCACGTTTTATTGAATACAGTATCTCTGTCATCACATCTGTCTCATTTATCCATCCCTGCTTTGCGGCTCCTTTGACTAGAGCATATTCACCTGAAACACTGTATGCGGAAATAGGTATGTTGAATCGTCTTTTTGTTTCTGCAATTAAATCAAGATATGACAAAGCCGGCTTGACCATGACAATGTCAACTCCTTCGTTTATGTCCAATTCGATTTCTCGGAGTGCTTCGCGAGGATTTGTAAATGGTACTTGGTATGTTTTGCGATCACCAAAATGTGGAGCACAATCGGCAGCGTCTCTAAATGGGGTATAAAACGAAGATCTATGTTTTGCTGAGTGTGACATTATGCCAACATCTGTGAATCCATTGTCATCTAGGTTCTGTCGTATCGCTTTTACTTGACCATCCATCATCGCGGAGGGGGAGACGATATCAACTCCGGCTCTCGCTTGGCTTAACGCTATTTCTGCAAGTGTTTTGATACTGGAATCATTATCAATTATATCGCCTTTTACAATTCCGCAGTGTCCCGATAAAGTGTATTGGCACAAACATACGTCAGCCATAATGACTATCTTGTCTCCAAAATTCTTTCTAATGTCTGAAATCGCCCTCTGAACTATGCCATTTTCTGCAAACGCAGATGTGCCAGCATCATCTTTTCGTTCAGGAATGCCGAAGAGCATAATCGCAGGAATCTCTAATTTTTTTATTTCTTCTATCTCGTTAGCTAGTTCGGATAATGGTAAACGCTCTATTGCTTCCATTGACTGGACTTGGGTCTTTGATTTGAGTCCCTCCTGCACAAAAATAGGACAAATCAAATCGTTTGTAGAAAGCAGAACTTCTTGTACAAGGTTACGCATTTTTTCGTTTTTACGTAGACGTCTGAGTCTTTTGGAAGGAAACGAAGCGGTCATGAAAAAAATCTGTATCTAAGCAATATAATTCTAGGCTGAAAAATTACTCATCTTTTTTCTTGTAATCAAAAAGCTTTGACGCTGCCTTGAGCAGCTCATCATCTGATTGTTCTGATGCCTTTCTTAGGTTGTTCATAGGTGTGGAAATTATGCCTTCCACTACGGCTTTTGTTAAATCTTCGATTATTTTGATTTTCTTTTGATCTGTTTCGCCTAGCATCTGTAGCGCCTTTTCAAGTTCTTTTGTTCTTCTAATGTCAATATCCTTGAATATCTCTTTGACTACTGGTTCTACATTTAATCTCCTCATGTGAGCCTGAAGTACTTGAAGCTCTTCATTAATTATTTTTTCTGCATTCATACGTTGGCTTGCCCTGAAGCGAATATTTTTGTCTACCATCTCTGCTATCTGATCAAGGTTCATCATCTTTATTCCATGGATTGTTGCTACTTTTTCATCTACGGTTCTAGGATTGGAAAGATCCAAAATCATCATACCATCTTTCCTGTTTTCCATAGATTGCTTAATTCTATCATACGTTACCAAAAAATACGGCGCTATTGTAGCAACAAAGAGTAAATCGTAGTTAGAAAATCCTTGCAAGACATTCTCAAATTCGATTGGGTTTCCTCCGACAGTCTCTGCAAACGCTTTTGAACGTTCCATGGTTCGACTTGTAACAAAGTAATCGTAACCTCGCTTGTTTAATGATTTTGCAACAAGTGTAGCTGCCTCACCCGTGCCAATCAAAAGAATTTTCTTTGACTTCAAATCATCAATATTTTCTTCAGCAAGCTTAACTGCCATTGAGCCTACAGAGATTGTTCCTTTATTGATGCCAGTGGCATTTCTTACTCGGGTGCCAATCTTTATCGCCTTATCAAAAAGCGTGTTAAGCTGCTCGCCTGATGTGTGTATGTCACGTGCTACAGAAATGGAGTCTTTTATCTGTCCAAGAATTTGTTCTTCACCTAACACCATGGAATCAAGCCCAGAAGTGAGTCTCAAAAGATGGTCATACACTTCAACGTCTTCTGCAACCTCGAAATTTTCTTTAAAGGCACCTTCTTCAAGACCTGCAAGTGATGCCCAAGTTTTTTTGATCTTGTCTATTTTGAGCTCGTCAGTGGAACCAAAAATTTCTACTCTGTTACAGGTTTGCAAAATCACAAACTCTTTGAGGCCAGAGTATTTGCGGAATGACTCATATGCAGATTCTATGTCTTTAAAAGTAAATTTTTCCAATATGTGGATTGGGGATTTGCGAAATGTAACTCGTGCATTGATTATGTTTGTCATTGCCAATTCTCCAGCATCTTCATTACTACCCTTTGTGCAGTTGGTAAATCGTCCTCTTTTAATAATTTCTTTATCTTGTTGTTATTTAAGACCGAATATAGGAATTTTTTTCTTTGTAGGGTGGTGTGAATCTTTGTTTTTGCCGCGTCCCGAGCCATTTTTTGCAACTTGATTTGGTAAATATCCTCCTTGTCAATTATGTCTTTGAAGATCTTTTCTGCTTTTAGTTTTAGTTTACGTGCCATTGCAGGACTACGCCCGCCAGTAGATATTGCGATTTGAACAGTGTCTTGTATGTTGATTACTGATGGGTGTGCGAAATCGCTTACGTCGGGGTCGTCTGCAGCATAAGCATAACAGCGTTTGAGTTTCGCTTTTTCAACAATTTTTCTGTTTAATTGTCTGTCATCCGTTGCGGCCATGACCAAAAACGGCTCATAATCATCTATAAAATCTGCATTCTCAAGTTTTATTTTTTTAAATTCAATTTTGCCTTGTTTTGCTAAATTTCGAATCTGGGTGTTTGCCTTATCAGAAATCACCAAAATCTTACAGTCTTGGGTCAGGAGCGAGTTTACTTTCTTTAGGCCTTCTCCACCAGCTCCAACTACGATGACCAAATTCCCTTTGACGTTTAGGTCAACAATCACGATTAGGGCAGCTTCTGATTTGTATTTATAGGATTGGCAAATTCTCGTATCGTTTTTATAAAAAAACGATTTGTACAACCATATGGCTTCCCTGGACGCGCTTGACAAAGAAATACTAAATGAGATTCAATGGTCATTCCCCCTTGTTGCAGAACCCTACAAGGAACTAGCAAACAGATTCCATACAAACCACGATGAAATGAAAAAAAGAATTTCGAATCTAAAATCTTCTGGCATCATCAGACAACTATCTGCGATCTTTGACACAAGAAGACTTGGTTACAAAAGCTCACTCGTCGCAATGGCAATTGACCCAGACAAGCTCGAACTAGTAGCAAACCAAATTAATCGTCACCCTGGTGTGTCTCACAACTATGAGAGAAACCATGAATACAACCTCTGGTTCACTTTGGCAACACCCCCAGGCTCTGATTTAAAGACCGAGGTGGACAAATTTATGAAATTGCCGGGAATCAATAAAGTCAGACTTCTTCCAACCATTAAGCTCTTCAAAATAGGTGTCAAACTCGAAATGGTAGAAGACAAAAAGAAAGAAGTAGCTCCAACAGAAGAAAAGAAAAAAATCAAAGAAGTCAAATTTGTGCCAACCGAAGAAGACAAAGAGTTCGTACGTCAACTACAAAAAGATCTAGATGTGGTGGACAGGCCATTCTTGTCGGCTGCTCAAAACCTTGGGATGACTGAAGAAGCCATATTTGAAAAACTACGATATTACGAAGAAATCGGAGTCATGCGAAGATTCGCTGCGATTCTAAGACACAGAGATGCAGGATTTACCGCAAATGGGATGATTGTGTGGCGTGTTCCTGAACAACGCATCGAGGAAGTTGGTGCAATACTTGGGGCATTCCCACAGATAAGTCACTGCTATCAACGACCAGTTTATGCGGATTGGCCATACAACGTATTCTCAATGGTACACTGCAAGTCTATTGGTGAGGCAGAAAACATGGCAAAAGATATTCAAAAACACATCAAAGTAGATGATTACAGAATTCTATTTAGCTCACGTGAATTCAAAAAGACGCGTGTAGAGTATTTTGTAGAAAACGAATTTACCCTAGAAGAGACTATTACTGCTTAAATCTATCCTCTGTAACTCCAAAAATCTTGACGTGACTGTATGCGCCAAATATGAACAATATCCACTTCCATGCAAAAAACAGATTGGCGATGCTACTTGGAGAAAATATTTCCAGACACCTCTCAACCAAAAAAGTAGTATCTGCTACTGCTATGAATACAATTCCGAGAGTAACTGTAATCCACAAGAAGTTAACTAACCCTCTGAAAAACAAAACCAATGCAATAAATGCAGGAATGAAGATCATGATATCCAGGAATGGATAGACTAAGTTTATCGCGGTCTCAGTGTCAGCATCTTGTTTTTGTGATAAAAAATACAAACTTGGAATAATAAATCCAATAGAAATAATCGTACCAACAATAATCAGCTTCTTTGAAATCATTTTTCTTCGCGGCTTTAGGTAAAATATCATGAAACCAAAATACAGAAAATAACTAGAATAATACAAAAAATCGACAAGATAGGTATTGTTATCTTCTGCAACATACTCTGCGTTATAATAATAGGTCAGATCTGCTGTGTACCAGACTATCGACCCTGTCAAAAACAGTATCCATGCAATGGAATGACTACCAGTAGTTCCATGTCTGTATACGAGAATCGCACCAAATACAATAGCAAGTGGAGAAACTATGATGAAAAATATGTCCGTATAGTATAATCTATTTTCAATGATGGGGTATTTTTCCTGTTCCAGATGGTTTGCGAGCAGGAACAATAATGCCACTACAACTATGGATACAAATAGCATTTGATTCTGTGAAAGACACATCATTGAATTCTGTATCATATGTGGATATTATCCTCTTATTTTTCCATAGCTTTTATGAAATCCACAAAATATTTTTTAGAACCAATTTCACCAAGTTCCTTTTTTATCTCGTTTAAGATATCTGCATAGGCATTACCAAAAATATCCTGCAGTGTTCTTTTCAGAAATTCGGGATTTTTGTCACAATCTGGCAGAAAACATTTGTAATCTTTCTCAAGCTTTGAAACTACCTTCTCATACTGTGGTTTTCCCATTCTTAGTAAAACTATTTCAATACAAAATGCCAAAAATGCCTTGTTTACTTTATCCTCTGGATAGGTACCAAACATGCCAACTTCTTCCACTCCTCACAATTGGAAGTACTGCTTCATTTATAGTTGAATCGGAAATAGATCTTGTTTCCAAGTTCCAAAGCGGAAATGTACTTTATGCTGTTTGAGCTGTAGCCTTTAGCTCATATGGAGGCCAACTTGCATACAATCTTGCGATCTCTGTCATATCGTTGCTGTCCAGATACCTCCCATCAGACATGGCAGCAAACTGTTCGATCTCTTCGATACTAATTACTGTTGGCAAAACCGATGATACTGAATTCTTTGATAGAATGAATTTAATTGCAAGCTCAGTAATGCTAAGATCATTTCTTTCTGCAATAGGCCTGAGTTGTTCTACTTTTTCCAATGCTGACTTTATCCATTCACCACGTCGTACTGAACGATGATCCTTTTCGTCTATTTTTGTATCGGCAGTGACCTTACCTGTAAGAATTCCTGATGCGTCTGGGACTCTAACCAAGATGCCTACGTTCTTTTTTGATGCTGCTTCGATAAGCTCATTGCCTGGTGTTTGCTCTAAGATATTATACACGGTTTGAACCGCGGAGACATTTTTGCGCTTCATTGCTTCAAGCCCTTCATGTGTCCACCCAATAGCGGGGCCTAGTGCAACTTGGTACGTCCCTATTACCCCCTCGTTGATTTTATTGTCAAGTGTGTTGAATATGACATCGTCTCTTATGTGATGAATCTTTGGGTTGTGCAGGCCATATACATCAATGTAATCTGTCTGAAGTCGTGCTAGACTATTTCTTAACGCATGCTCAGTAAAAAGAGGATCAAATCTTTGTGGGAGTTCACTGTGTCCTATTTGTTGGGCCCCTTCGAACTCGTAACCATATTTGGTTGAAATGACTATTTCATTGCGCATTCCCTTGAAGACTTCGCCAATCAACTTTTCGCTTTTTCCCTTTCCATACATATCTCCAGTCTCAAAAAAGTTGATTCCAATATCATAGGCACGTTTTAGCATCCTCTTCGCTTCGTCTTCATCGATCTTTTTGCCCCACCAATCAAGGGCAATTGTCCATGCTCCAAATCCTATCTCTGAGACACTAATACCGCTTTTTCCTAACGTTCTATATTTCAATTTACAATCTCCTTGAATTTCTGAAGCTTTGAACGCAACTCTGATTCACTTAATACCGGTCTTCCGGAATCAATGTTTGCATTTATTTCTATCCAAGATTTGCAACCATGATATTCTGGTTTGAGCGGGATCTCAAATTCATCAATGAGGTATGTCTTGAGAAAAGCAACCTTAATTGCTTTTTGTGGCATCCAAGCCATTCTGGTACTTATGTAAGAATCACTCCATATGTGAAATTCTGATAATTTGTTTATCTTGTTCTTATCTGTGAGGTCAGTTTCGGCTATTACTTCGGCGTAGGACGTAATCCTATTAGTACCATCTTGAGATTTTGATTCATTTACAAAATTTAGATATTTATGAAATGGTGCTTTTATGTTGTCAAAGCTCTGATGCTCAAAGGTAGGGAAGAGTAGAAATTTTTTTGACTCAAACACAAATCCTGACACAACATCCAAAATTCCACCTTTGCGCAAAAGCACAAGCTGATCTCCTGCCTCCAGAGCTTGAACGACAGTTGCCCACTCCTTTAATGCGTTCATCTATCCTAGACTTGTAATCAGTGGAATAATATCCTTGTTTACACAGACAATCATAGGTGTGTCTTGCTGGACATAGCGTGACACCTGTGTCTCTCTGAGCTCCATGATTAGATCCTGAAATGCGTGTAGATCGTCTGTCTCAAACGCCAACATAAAATCCTCATCATGTATTCCAAAGGAGTATGTGGTGTTCAGAGTTATTTGTGGATACTTGTGCCCTACCGTGATGTGTTCGTCCATCATGACTTTTCGTTTTTCAAGTGGTAAAAGATACCATTCTCTTGTTTTAATGAACGGGTAAACGATAACGTATTTTTTTGCCTCGGCTCCTTCAACAAATGATGGTATTCTCCCAGTCTTTGCGTAAATGGAAGGCCTTGTGGACGACAGATAGGTGTGGGATGGTACTATGTATTTGCCGAATACTGTAGAGTAAATCCTTGATATTATTCCTTGTATCTCTTCTACTGATTCTGCCGCAAACCAGAAAAGAAAATCTGCATCGTCTCTTAATCCCAAAGTGGAATAAGTTCTGTACCTTACTTTTGAATTCCTAATTACCTGATCTATTTCTTTTGCAGATTCTTCTTTTGCTAGGTCTGCCATCCATCTCCATTTAGGGTCTACCTTGAAAAATGAGAAATTGAAAAATGTCCTTGATTGCTCTGACACGGCTTTTCTTTCTTTAAACCATATTTAACGATAATCACATTTTTCACAAATTGGATGAATCTTTATCTAAAATGCTATGTACTTGATGTTGTGAAAGAAAAACTTCTGTGGTTTTGTACTTGTACTGCCCTTGAAATCATGACTGCAACTGGTGTTACTGCATCTCGGTATACCTTGCCAAACTACGAAGTTAATTTCAGCTAAATCTTTGCCAAGGTGATCATGTTTTATTTTACTATGGAGTTATACGAGAAACTAAAAAGAGGCAAAGCCTTTCTTAAGATAGCACATTGAGCTATCTTGGCAATCCAATCGAAGTCATAAAGAGATTATACAACGATAAAAAATGGAACGAAATCGTATCATTCTGCAAAAAGATGTTAGAAGAAGATCAAAAAGATCTCGTAGCACTACAAAACATGGCAACAGCGTATCTTCATCTTGGAAAATATGAAGATGCATTGTACTGTTGTGAGGCAGTTCTTGAACAGAACGATTCTGACGAGTATGCTTTGAAAAATAAGATCTTTGCTCTAGAACGTCTCAAGCGATATCAGGATGTTATCACATGTGCCGACAAACTTTTACAAAAAAATCCAAACGACGAATGGGCGTATGATAGTAAAGGTCTTTCATTAAACGAGCTTGGAAGACACGATGATGCGATTACATGCTACAACAGGTCTCTCCAACTGAATCCAAATAACACCACCGCTCTTATGAACAAGGCGGTGACACTTGCGTTCTTGCAAAAATATGATGACGCAATATCCTTGTATGATCGTGTACAGAGAATAGATAAAACCATCAAGGAAGCCGCAATGGGAAAGTCAGATGCATATCAAAGACTTGGAAAAGAAGACGAAGCGTTCTTGGCAGCACAAGGACTGTTGGTTGAAGACATTCAAAAGCACATAACAAAAGCACGAATAAAAAAGATTAAAGTCTTTGATTTGTATTGTCTTAATGAGTATCTTGAGCTAGATGCTAAAGAGAAAAAACATCAAGAAAAACAAGGTACAAAATCTAATTTTCCTAGTTGATCTCAACTGTCTTGGTTTTTTGCCCTACTTCCAGCTCTTATGAACATACTAACAGATGACACCCCAAAATGTCTGGGTAGTTTTTTATGATTTCTTTATTAGCTGCACCTTGAACCGGTTTTGACTTTATCCCAACTGTGATTTCAGTGCCGTTAATTATCACAAAATCCTTGTTGAATTCTACGTAAACTGTGTATAGCGACTATAAGTTATGCTTTGATTACCCAGTCGTAGCCTTTTTGCTCAAGTTCGTCTGCAAGTTTGGCATCACCTGACTTGAGTACTTTACCTTGTGCAAATACGTGAACATGGTCTAGCTTTTTGAGGAATTTCAAAATTCTCGCATAATGAGTGATTACGATTATTGTTGCATCTGGTGTTGATACATCACTTATTGCCTTTGCTACTGCTTGTACTGCATCAATATCTAGTCCTGAATCTGGTTCATCAAGAATTGAAACTTTGGGTTTGAGTACTGCCATCTGAAGAACCTCAGATCTCTTCTTCTCACCACCAGAAAATCCTTCATTTAGATACCTTGATAGAAATTCATCTTTGAGGCCAACTGTCTGCAAATTCTTTTTGAGATAATTCTGGAATTCTCTTACTGTAATGAATACTTCTCTGTTGCTGTTCGCAAGTGATTTGCTCAATGCATTGTAAGATGTTCTCAGAAAATGTGAATAACCTACACCTGATACTTCTGTTGGATATTGGAATCCTAAGAATAACCCCTTCTTTGCCCTCTCATCCGTTGAAGCCTCTGTAATGTCCTCACCGTCAAAAAGTATCTTTCCCTGAGTGACTTCATACTTTGGATGCCCCAAGAGTGTGTATGCAAGTGTGCTTTTTCCTGAACCATTTGGTCCCATGATGGCATGCACTTCACCAGGACCCGTCTTTAGATTGACGCCTTTAAGAATTGGTTTTCCCTCTCTTCGCACGTGGAGATCAATAATCTCTAGAACTGCCATATTTTCCAAAGTCTTATCTTCTCTATATAACCCCGACGAATTTTAGCTAATCCTAACCGAAAAATAAACAAAAAGAAGGGGGATTAGTTTTTGGCAAAACTAGGTCTTAGCGTCAGCCTCAGCTTGTAACACGTAAGAATCTCTTTACACCTGTTTCTGATAGTGACCTCAGTCACTCCTGCGACGCTTGAAACATCGCGTTGAAGTACGTTCTGTCCTAACAGAATCGAGGCAATGTACAGATATGCGGAAGCAATGCCATTTGGTGCCTTTCCATCTGCTACATTCATGTCTTTTGTTTTTTCTGCAATCTCCAAGGCTAATCTTTCAACACGAACATCGGTGTTTGTAAGATTCGAGATCTTGGAGATGTACTTGTCCATGGTTATGACGGGTGCGGTCACGGAGCCAAGCTCCATGACGAGCATGCGGTAGTACTTTGCTGCAAGTTTCGTTCTCATTTTGAGATCCTTGTTTGATCCTGTTCCACCGCAGATTTCTTCTAGAGATCTTACTACATCACATTGTTTACATGCCATGTAGATTGTTGCAGCTGCAATACATGCGACGGATTTTCCTTTGACTTCCATATGGGAGTCAAGATTCCGGTAGATCATTGATGCAGTCTCTAAAACATTGTCTGACAATGAGAGATTCTGACATGTTGAGCCAATCATTGACAAAACATTTGCGAGCCTCCTCTCCCTTGGAGATGAAACGCGTACTCTCTGTTGCCATTTGCGCAGACTGTGCATCTGGTTTGCGACTTGATAGTTGATCGTCTTTCCAGAAAAATCCTTTGTGGAAATTGAGATCTCAGTTGCGATTCCCAGATCGTGTTGTGAGAACGTGGTCTGACCGCTTGCTCTCGTGTTTTTTAGCTTTTCTTCAAGGCTTGAGCTTTTTGATTCTGGACCGTAATCTGCCAGTTGCTCCAGTACGACAATGCCGCACATGGAACAAATTCTTTCGCCACTTTGCATGTCATCAACTAAAGATGATTTGCATTCTGGGCAGCATGTTTCTAATTCTGTGACATTCATCTTTTTCTCTTCCTTGTTTTTTCTTTTATTGCAGGTTCGTCAAGGAAGTACACTTTTTTACCAGTGTATTTTTTGATGTTGTTTGTCATCGGAATCGCCGATGCAAATGGACTACTAACTGGACCAATGAGTTCTGTAACCTTGGCAATTCTTCTACCGGTGTCGTCGCAAACAAAGTTGCCTTCATCCAGTGGTCTTTTGAGTCGTATGATGACTCGACCACTACTGGCCAAGTGTATTATTTCCCCTACCTCCTGCAATTATTTTCTACACCAATTCAGAACTAATCATAGACTTTTGTCAATTTTACTTTAGCTACTAGCTAGATCGAATTTTATTTCGACTGTTTTGCACGTTTTGCAACGAGCTTTTCAGAAATCTTGTAAAGAACTTTTGTCTTGGGAGAAACTTTTGGCAACACAATGTATCCGGATCGGACATAGGCCCGTCGTGGGAATCTTACTTTATCATCTGACTCCATTGGCTCAAAACCAGCTTCTTTTGTTGCGTCGATTAATTCTTTGAGTGACGGATCAAAAACACATCTGTCTTTTGGAAGTCGTCGCCCCATTTTCTTTGTTAGTGTCTTGTTGAAATAATCCAACCAGATTACGAAATGTTCGTAATCTTTCAATCAAATCACTTTATCAAAACTGCATTTACTATTCCGTGCTGACCTGGTCTTGAAACAACACGGCATTTACCATCTTCTGTTTCCAAAATTGCACCCTTTGAGATAACACCGCGTCGTTGATAATCGTTGTTTGTTGCATTTTCCAAAACTTTGAGAATTTTTGATTTTTTAACCTTACCACCTTCCAACGCAAGATTTACAAAATCGATTGTCTTAAGGCCTGTCTTTACATGATTTGCACGAACTGATCTTGTGACTGTTACTTGTTGTCCCATCACTGCTTCATTTGGGAATCTGTCGATTTCGTATTTTCTTCTCGTTCTAAGTGGAACCCGTCTTCCACCAGTTATCTTGCTTGTTGCAAGATTCTCAATAGCTCGTTTCACAATCTAGGTTCAAGATACTCTAATTTATAGACAACGCAATCGTTATAGAATAATCACACAATACTTCAACACTTAGGCTTGCTGTTGCATTTGTGGCACGGGTTGCGGCGTTGACTTTCTCACTTTCTTGAATAAAATTTGTTTCAATATATCCGAGTCTCCACTTATGCCGAAATATTTTTGGAATTTCGAAGTCGTAGTATAGATTTTGAGTCTGCCAACATTTTGGTGAGTTATGAAATCAAGCTGTGAGAGTTCTTTAAGATGTGAGTATACGCCACTACCTCTTGTTTCAACAAGCTGTTTTGAAGAAATTGGCTGCATATATGCAATGTATGAAAGTGTCTTTAGCGTGGCCTTTGCCAATATGGGCTTTGAAGCAAATCTCCTTACGACCTCATTGAATTCGGGCTTTAATTGAAATACATATGAACCGTCCGGGAGCGTCGTCACCTCTAGTGCTTTGAAGGCAGATTTGGTCTTTTTCTCTATGTTGCCTAGGAGGGCAAGAGTCTTAGTTCTGGATTCTGTGCCTGATGCCTTGATGAGCTCTTCTACCGAAAGCGGTCTTCCTGCAGAGTAAAGGGCTGCTTCGAGCCTGGCAGTGGCCTCTGTGTCATCTTCTATCTTCATGCCGCACCTCATGCAAAATGGTAATTTTGATGTCATCTCCATCTTGCTCCAAGTCGACTTTTTGATCCCTTGCCAAAAACAGGATGGCAAAAAAACATCTAATGGAATCAGTAGTATCAAGATCTGCTATTATGGATTGAAGATAGCCAAAACCCTGTGGCTCTATCTTCCTTAGAATGAGCTCCTCGTATTTTCCTATGATGTTTTCAAGCGATACGAAATAATCCTTAAAATCGGGCACTTCGACTGGCTCAAACTTGAGCTGGCCACCACGTCTTGATCGGGGGTTTGCAATGGTTCCTATGAGATTCTCCAACAGATCAAGAAGCTCTTCTAAGGTTACTGGATAGGTGGCTTCATGTCTGTATGGTATATTGAGTAACTGGATGTCCAAGTCAGTGCGTTCACGTAATGGTTTTTTTTCCATTGCAGCCTTTTGTAGTGCAAAGATTCGCTCTACTTTCATTCGATGGATCAGTGAGGACGATAATGCGGCCATGCCTGCAACTCGTAGATCTTTTTTGTCTGCTTTTTTTAAAATATGGATAAGCATCTCTAAAATCTGAATCAGGTTTATCTCCCAGACGTCTTTTTTTGCTATGGTGTTTGGATTAAACAGGATGTTAACCGGTGCCTGTGCGATGTTTTCGACTCCTAGGTTGCTCACAACCAAATTTTGAAATTTGTTTAATAATACTGTGGGGCTCTACTTTTTTGCCGTACTCGGTCAACTCTTATATTGTAATTACATGAAGGTAAACCTACTTGAAGGCAGCAAGAATAATGGAGCCACAAAAAGCTCTAGAAATCAGTGACATAGAAACCCCAAAACCAAAAGGCACTCAAGTTCTAGTTAAGGTAAAGGCTGCAGGCGTATGCCATAGCGATCTACATTTGTGGGAAGGGGGCTATGATACAGGAGATGGTTTTATGAAAGTAACAGACAGGGGTGTCAAATTTCCAGTAATTCCAGGACACGAAATAGTAGGCACCATAGCAGAAATGGGCGATTCTGTGCAGGGATTCAACGTGGGTGACAATGTCTTAGTGTATCCATGGATTGGTTGCGGTGTCTGCGTTGCATGCAGAGTGGGAAACGACAATCTTTGTGACACTCCGCATTCACTTGGCGTCTTTCAAAATGGTGGATATGCCGAATACGTTCTCGTTCCACACTTTAAGTACCTAGCAAAGGTAAGCGGTATTGAACTCGATGCAGCAGCCTCACTTGCATGCTCAGGCCTTACTGCATACACTGCAATAAAAAAATCGAATGCAAACTCTCAACACAACATGGTGATTTTTGGTGCAGGTGGTCTGGGCCTAATGGGTGTACAAATAGCACGTGCAATTACCAATGCGAACATAATTTGCGTGGATATTGACGAAGAAAAGCTCAAGACTGCAAAAGATCTTGGCGCAGATCACACTGTTAATTCCAAAGATCCAGAAGCAATACAAAAAATCATGGCGTTGTGTGGAAACAAAGGCGCTGACTGTGTAATTGATTTTGTCAACGCACCACCTACAGTAAAGATGGGACTTGCAGTGATTAGAAAACGTGGGAATTTGATTCTGGTTGGTTTGTTTGGCGGTTCAGTAGAACTGTCTTTGGTTTCTGTACCACTCAAAGCAATCACGATTCAGGGTGCATACACAGGAAACTACAATGATATGCTGGAACTCTTGGGCTTAGCAAAAAGAGGCGTCATAAATCCTATAATCTCAAAGAGATACTCGCTTTCAGATGCGAATAATGCACTAGAAGATCTCAAGAATCGAAAAATCCTCGGCAGAGCTGTCATTAACCCCTGAATCACTCGTTTTTAATAGAATCTTTTGTGTGACACCGGACTCGACGTCAATCTTGATATAATTGGTCTGAATCACTCGTTTTTAATAGAATCTTTTGTGTGACCCTTGTTGACAAGCATCTGGATTATGGCATCAACGGAATAATCGATGCCGTGTTCTTTTTCAAAATGCTCTTGAAGTTTTTTTATAAGCGTAAGACTTTCGCTACCTTGAAGCTCAAATCCACACTCAAAACCATAATCACCACAAGTAAGCCTGATTGTCATCAAACCAACCCTTTTCTCTTTATTTATAACTTCTAATTAACAAAGTTAACTCATTGATCTTTTACAAGCAAAATGGTTTTTGAATCTAAGAAATACACTTCCATTTGGTAACCGCTCAAGTGGAATCATTCCAAATGTTGGCGATTTTTTCAACAAAATATTCTGGTTTTGGTGATATTTAGAAAATGATTAACATTGGTAATTGACTGCGTTACGCACTAGGAGTTATTTACATGTAGGAGATATCAAAATTATTGGTTAGCAAAAGCTATCGTGACAAAATCTACATAATAAAAGACATAATTGCCCTTCTTGTTGAATACGGTGAATTAAACCAAACCACTCTTGTTAGCTACTGCGGGCTGAATCTGAAAAAACACAAAAAGATCTTAGATAATCTTGAGTCACATGGGTTCATTTCAAAGTCCATTATAGAATCTGGAAAGCGTACGGTTACAATTTATAAAGCAACCAACAAAGGTGTTGAATTCTGTAGAACAATCATTGAGCCATACGAAGAATTATTTCCAAGAACAGCAGCTTCCGATTCTAACCACAAATTAGGTATTTTGATCATCATCTAACTCAAACTGCGACGAAATTGTGCTGTCTATTTCTTCCTTTTTTCTAATATATCTTGTATATTTTTCATTCCACGATTTGAGTATTACATATTGCCTCATTCCAAACACAAACCAAACCAAAGACACAACAATGACGATGGCAAGGGAGATTGATAAAAAGACTCCAAACTCGTCATATTCATCTAATACAAAGAAGAAATGAGGGTGTGTAATTAGATATGCTGACATGCCTATTGCAAATGGTGCTAGAATTAAACCAGAAATGGATATACCAAGAAGTGTAATTCGTATGTTGTTTATTTTTTCTATAAAACTCTCGATTACTTCTATTAGGCTGAATCGAGATTTGTCGGAGTCAGAATTTTCCACACCACACATGCCTAAATCATTATCATATTTGAATAGTTCAATCCACTATTAAATTTCCAGTCATTTGTGGATGTATTGAGCAATAATATCTGAACGTGCCTGATTTGTCTGCAATGAATGTCGTAGTTTGCACTTCAAAATAGCCTAGGTCTTTTGTGTGCACATTAAACTCATCTATGTTAAGATTGTGTTTTGAATCTGTGTCCTCGTTGATAAAATGAATGGAACCTAATTGATCTTTTCTTAGGTGCAGCTCCGGTGTTGTATGTAACGATCCCAAGCTCTTTTTTCCGCTAGTAGTTGATTTTGTAGCAAAAATGTGGCCAAACCGTTGGTCATACTTTGATATGAGATAGATATTTTGCGGGACTCCAAGCACTGGGAATCTTCCGTTTACCGGAATCATAGAATTGTAAGCGGAATATCCTACAGTTGAGCCTATTAACACCAAACCAATTATTGCAAGTAAGATTTTACCATTCAGCTTATGAGGCTGCTTTTTTTGCTTTGACAACCATATTGACATCCATCTATCTGTATTTAGACAATGATTAACATTGTTAATCAGTCAATAAAAGCAAACATCTGTAACCCATATTAAACGAGAACGCAACGCACGCCTCATTGGCCTGTAGCTATACTCTACCTTCCTGCGTTCTCGTTTAATATTTAATCTAGATAAGTTGAACATCTATTGATCTGATTTATTATCGTCTGGTTTTTTCTTGTCCCAAAGATGCATTGTTCCCCGCAACATAAATGCGCCCACTATTATAGTTACTATGCCTATTACAATAAATGAAAAAACCCTGACGATAGAATGCAGTTTTGACACTAGTCTACCTCCATACAAACCACGTTATTGTGTCCCGTGATCGTGTATGTCTCATTGAGAGCTTTTCTTCCTTCACCAGTATAGACATCAATGTGTTTGCCAACTATGTTTTGGCCAACATCGGAGCCAACAAAGACAAGACCGTTCCAAGGAGGGGGGAGGCTTGGAATTGTAACATTTGAATTTGTGGGAATAACACTCTGATCTATTGCTATCACACCGACAAACAGATTGTCCCCATTGGCGTCACGTGGGAGATCGCTTAAGTGAAATGAATCGTCATACCATCCAACATATCTCCCAGAAATCGTTTTTCCCCATCCCTCAATTTTCAAATCCGCAACGAAATCCTCTCTTAATTCGTAAACTGTCTCATCCACATTTATCGTAATTAATTTGCCAACGTAGTCCGTTTCTAATGGCGTGTAATAACCGGTGATGTACCAGCCGCCAGTACAATCAGAAAATCTCGAATTCCCAAGTTGATCCTGCTTGATGATGGCAGCTGTAACCAAGAACCTCATGATCGGCTCATCTGAAGAATTCTTTATTCGTAGCAGATCTATCTTTTGTAAATAAGAGATCGCATCTACAAACTCTCTGTCGGATACCAGACCGTTCCTCCAATACTGGTGTGACTCATAGAACCAATCCGGAATAAAATACTCATCAGCAAATACAGAGAGTGTAATTATGGTTAGCATTGGAATGATAACGAAATACCTAGCAATCACATCGGGTTTTTTCATTTGTACAATAAAAACAAATCAGATTGCCGTAGCAACACCATGATTTTCAGTTAATACGAGCTGCTCCTTTTTAATAATCGAAGAGAATTTGACACTGAAATTGAGCCTGTCGCAACCAAGAACAAAAGCAAATTCGTGCTTATTTTGTGGAGAGTTGTTGAAAACTCCATCCAAGTGTCAATATTGTGGATTCAAATTCTGTGAGGAACACAAACCAACAGAGAATCACCAATGTGGCAAGACAAGATATGCCGAATACGTACGCAAACCTGACGCCAACAAAATTCCAAATTTGGCCTCCGGCATGTTTATCGTGGTATGTGACATCTGCGGATACAAATCCGCAAAGGCTTCATTAATTGAATTTGCAGGCGAAGAGCTTGTTCAACACATGCAAATCGTAGGGTGTAAAGACAATACGTTTCTTGAAGAGGTTGACAGCTCTTCACCATTCAATTCTAAAGCGATTAGATTAAAACAAGAAGAATCTCAAGTTGTCGCGCAAACCGATAACGTGGGATCACAAGAATCGGTCGTCGAGCAGCTTGCTAAACTGGCCTCCTTAAAAGAAAAAGGTGCACTTTCTGAAGATGAATTTGTATTTATCAAAAAAGAAATACTCAAGAGACTAAAATAGCTCTAAATTTTCTTCTCTTTTAATAGTGCATCAAGTTTATTCTTTGTTTCTTGGTGTTCTGTGCGCTCTCTTTGCAGTGCGATTTTGAGCATCTCTAATTCCTTTTGAGTCGCAAGAAGCTTACTATTGAGTGACGACACAACTGAGCTTGCAGCGGCGACAACGTTCTTTGGAGCAGCCCTGTTTCCAACATTGGCCATTTGGTCCTCTATGAATTTGAGCTCCTTTTTTGCAATTTCTATTTCCTTCTTCTTTGATTCATGTTCTTTTCTAATTTGTTCTAATTCTTTTGCAGCTTCTTGCTGGGATTTTTTTATTTGCTCAAAGGACTCATGTGCGAATTTTAGATTGTCTGCCTCTTCCTTGTATATGAGATATTGGGATTTCATTGATTCTAATTCAGACCTTGCCTTCTGTATTTCGTCCAGTGAAATTCTCCCAGATTCGACCTGTTTTTTTATTGATACTAATTCTGTCTTTGCTGACTCTATTTGTTGCAAAATCTTCTGGTGTTCAGCTTTGTGTTCATTGAGTTCCCTTTTTGAAGTCATGAGCGTTCCCACAAGATGGTCGTACTCGTCTTTGACTTTTGCTAGCTTGTCAGATATTGAGTTTAGGTGTTCAGTTTTTGAACTTAATTCTTTACGCAAGTATTCTAATTCGTTTACGACCTGTTCTTTTTGTATCTCCTCAGGAGTCTTTATTTGGACATCCGATACTGTCTGATCTTGAGACTCTTCTTTTTTTGTACGTTTAAAGAGTCCCATACCTATCTTTTCGAAATCTTGGTTATTTCTCTATTCACTTTTTTACAAAGCGAAGGAAGAAACCAAGACCACCCACAGCAAAGCCTACAGCTATGAGAATAAGACCAAATTCAGGCTTGTTTGAGAACCAAGTTGGAGCAATTATGAACAACAGAGCGCCCAAAATTATGAGAAAGTAACCTCCACTCTTTTTTGGTCTGTTGTGTTCATTATGGGCCATATCTTTAGATATGTCTGCTAATTGCTTGTGCCACTTTCTTTCTTCCTATATCTAAAATGAATGGGCCAATCTTAGGTCCACGATCTACAGACAAAATTATCTGATATAATATCATGAAAAATTCCTTTGGTGGGACGTTATTTTCTTTTGATATGTTGTAGATCATGTTCTGCAAATCCTCAGGTTCTTTTTCAGCCTCTAAAATGCTGACAAGCTGCTTTAATGCCCTCTTTGTTGAATCATTTATCTCGATTTTGGTAGGTTCCTGTTCTTCAAAATCATCTGCGTAGTTACCCGCAAGCTGGATCATTTCTTCCACTTCTGGCATCGATTTCTTAATTACTCCATACTCTACAAGTTTTTTGATAACTCTATTGATTCGATCCTCTTTGAATATTCTGCAAAGCTCAATTAACAATCTGTAACTTACATGCACCGAAGGCTCTTTTGGAGGATTAAGTAGGTTGACGTACTCATACAGTCCTTTTGACTTAACCGTCTTTGCTTCATTATCTAACTTGATCTTCCCAAAGTAAATGTCTTCAAGTTCATTGTATTCATCCATTAGGGCCGGTATGTCTTCAAAACCAAGCTCTCGCGCACCGGTGATTCTCTTGTATAGCAAAAGAAGCATTGATTTTGGTGTTCCGTACCTGAACCATTTTTGCGAGGTCACGACGTTTCCTGCAGACTTTGAGATCTTCCTGCCTCCTTTGTCCAAAAACATCTCGTACTTGACATGGTGTGGATGAGGGTATCCAAGTATCTCATCCGAGACCCAGTCGTTTATCTTGACGGAGTCCATGATGTCTTTTCCATATGCTTCAAATCTGATATCAAATGCATGCCATCTTGCCGCAAACTCTACCTTCCAGGCAAGCTTACCCAAATCTTTTGTAATGTCTGCTTCACCTTCATGCCCACATCCTTGCAACATCTTTGAGCCAATTTCAGTTTGCAGACAACGGTATTTGACTCTCATCTTGTCTGGAACATACTCATAAGACTGGGCTGTATAGAGTCTATTGCATTTTGCGCAAACTGGATAATACGGCAGGAATTTCTGATACTTTTCCTGTCCGACCATCTCTGTAATCCGTCTTCCAATTCTTTTTGAACTTATCAAAATGGTGTGGATCTGATTTTTCAGAATTCCTTTCTTGTAAGTATCGATGGCTCTAACGAAATTGTACTTGATGCCGAGCTTGTTAAGCCCATCAAGCAAGATGCTGCTCATGTGCATACCGTATGAGTCGTGGCATCCAAAGGGATCTGGGATCAGCGACACAGGTTTTGCAATATGTTCTGAAAGCGAATAGGGCAACCCATCTGGTATTTTTCTGAGTCCATCAAGGTCATCAGAGTATGCGATAAGCTCTGATTTGAAGCCCAAGTTTTCCAAGGCCAACTTGACTCCATAAGCTCTTACTGCATCACCAAGACTACCAATATGTGGTATACCTGATGCGCCAAGGCCTGATTCTACTTTCAACAACGAGGTGTCTCTTCCAAGCTGTTTTTCTCGCTCTATCATCTCAAAGGCAAGCTTGTCAATCCATGTACCTTTACCCACGATGATCTTTTCTTCTTCAGACATTTTATCAGGTCAACGTCTTTGCCATATATGGTCCATCCGATATGTAGCCAAGTTTGCGATAATACTCTCTTGTTCCAACAGCACTAATCACCAAAAGCTTTTTTGCGTCGAATTCTTCTTTTGAAATTTTTTCTGCTTCATACATAAGACTTCGACCTAGACCAGAATGCTGAATCTGACCATCTTCTCTTTGGCCTATCCTCAAGGATTTGCCATACACGTGCAGCTCACGAACAATACACGATCTTTCTGTAATCTCTTTTCTGTGCGTCTTGCTGCTGGGATTTCTAAGTCTTAAAAACCCATAAATCCTATCTGCCGAATCGTCATACGATAAAAAGATCTCATCACCCCCACACGATGTGTAGTTCTCTCTATGCAAAAATAACTCTGTGTGCGGATCACTAGAAAATCCTATCTCTCTGCACCTGATGCATTTACACGAAAGCCCTTGTTTTTTGAGATTTTCATGCACAATTTGGCGCAGGTTCCCTGATTTTGGGCCTGCGATAATCTCTTGTGGGGAGATCTCTCGTTGTACTCTCATAATTCTTACCCATCTTGGAACCATCTTCTTGACTTCAATTAGAACTCGTATCATGTCATCATTAGAATATGGCTCATATTGGCCCCGCATGTATTGTTTGTATAGTGGAGTATGTTGTAATACCAAAGACGGGTATATCTTTAGCATGTCTGGCTTTAGTTCTTCATCACTGAATAATTTTTTAAAATCCTCTATGTCGTCTTGCGGGCTAACTGTGGGAAGTCCTGGCATCATGTGTGCGACAAGCTTGTAGCCTGCATCTTTTGAGATTTGAAAAGATTCTACTACATCTTGGTAGGTGTGACCGCGATTGACTATCTTGTAGACTCTTTCTCGAAGACTTTGAACGCCGATTTCAATTCTGGTGATACCAAAGTTTAACATCGTATCTATGTGCTCTTTTTTGCAGTAATCCGGTTTTGTTTCTATTGTGAAGCCAACATTTCGAATTTTTGCAACTTCATTGTTCTTCTTTGACTCTTCTAAACTAGATGACACAAAACCGTTTAACGCATCATAGCATGACTTTATGAAATTCTCTTGGTAGTGGATTGGCATGAAAAGAAATGTACCGCCTACTATGACTAGCTCCATTTTTGTTGGGTCATGACCATAGGCGATGAGTTTTTCAATTTTGGTTGTGATCTGTTTTTTTGGATCGTATTCATTTTCAATGGCGTTTATAGTGGATGGTTCATTTCCAGTGTAGCTGTTTGGAGAATTGAACTCAATTCCACCAGGACAATATGTACACCTACCATGTGGACAAGCATATGGTCTAGGCATTAGTGCAATCACTGCAACTCCAGATGCAGTCTTGACTGGTTTTTTTATCAAAATTTTTTGTAATTTTGAGTAATCGTTACCAGTAACTGTTGCTAGGATTTCCGAGTTTCTTGGTATTCTCTCAAGTGCATATTTGGTACAGACTTTCTTAATCTGGGATTTTATCTGTTTTTTCGTAGGTGATTCTATGGTAAGTAAGCCATGAGAGATTTCGTGACATGCCTGCACAAATACAGTGTTTTGCAATATATGACAATACCTAACTGGCTTTAAATTCGTTCAAATCATCATCAATGTCTTCTAGACTTTTTCTTCGAATTCTTGGATTTTCTTATACGTTTTTTGATAACCCTTATCTTTCTTTTTGACTTTGATCTTTTCTTGATTGGCCTCTTGCCTTTTTTCTTGGCTTGTTCATTCTGCGATTTAGCTAACTGTTTTTCAAGCTCGGCTCTTGCCTTCATATTCTTAAGCTGCACAAGCTCGATTCTGGTTCTTGCACTAAGCTGCGCAATTTCCGAGTCAGGGGCGGTAAAGGAACTACCATGGTCTGTAAAACATTGAGAGTGAAAGACCTTGCCTTTTTGATAAACCATGTCGGATTTTGGGACACCCTGCTTGCAGACTGCACACATATCTACAAATTCTTCAGCCAATGATGCTCGAAATTTTTAGTCTAATTTAACATTTTTCAAGGAAAAACTAAAAGATGCGATCATGATTGTGGGCTTTCTTTGAGCTCCTTTCTATACTCCATCTTGAGCCACACCGGCGTGATGATGGTTGTGATTGCTACCATTATCACTATTGTGGTATATACATTTGAGGTCAGAACACCGCTCGATAAACCAACACCAGCAACAATTAGCCCAACTTCCCCCCTTGATATCATCGCAATTCCAACCCGTTTTGACTGCGCCTTGTTTTTGAGGAATGGCCAAGCAGGAAGGCCGCAACCAATCAATTTGGTTGCAACAGCTACTCCAATTATTACTGCTGCTATTATGAGAATCTCGCCATTTATTCCTCGAAAGTCTACTTGAGCTCCAATTATTGCAAAAAACAATGGTGCGAAAATGAGACCTAACTTGCTTATGTAATGTTCAACACGTTCAAATACTTTCGTTGATGCTAAAGCCATGCCTACGACGAATGAACCCAGTATGGGGGAGAGGCCAATGGATGCGGCAACACCAGCTGCCCCAAAAAACGCAGCCGTAACAACTCCTTCTATCGCACCTCCCGCTTTCCAGAGTCTTGATCCTACAACACGAGGAACAATGAATATGGCAGCGATTGCCATGGCTGCAAAGAATCCAAGTACCTTGAAGATGGTAAACGTTATTTCTATGATGTTAACTTCTGCTACTGCTGGGTCAATTGATGTGACTATTGACAAGACTGCAATTGCTAAAATATCGTCAACAACTGCGGCTCCTATTATTAATCTGGCTTCGGGCGTCTTTAGCTTGCCAAACTCTGAGAGCACCTGAACAGAAATAGCTATGCTGGTTGCGGTTAACGCAGTAGCAACAAGCATTGCTTGAAACGCATGGAACCCAAAAAGCTGGAAAACAAAAAACCCAACAAAAAACGGCACAATCACACCGAGTGTGCCAACTGTAAATGATGCCTTTCCACCTTTGATAAATTCTCTCGGCGTCATTTCTAATCCTGCCATAAACAAAATCACAATTGCACCAATCTCACCAAGTATCTTTACTTCTTGATTCAACTGCAGTAGTGTCTCGCCTTGAATAACGATGAGTGATCCTATTGCAAAAGGACCTACAATCATCCCTGCTATCAACTCGCCCAAAACGATTGGAAGCTTTAATCTGACAAATAACTCGGCCATGAGTTTTGCTGCAAAAAGCAACACGCAGACACTAATTACAACAGAAACAAAATGTGGTTCCAAATTAATTATTTCTCACAGTACTCATATAAGGAAGTATTTAATTAAAAATAATGAAGGTTTTGTCTAACTATGCCAATTTCCGTGAATGTACAAAAACACCTTTTCTGCTTGTGATTGAACCTATGATTTGACTTTTGAGTTTGTGCTTTTTACAAATCTCAATAACTCGTTGAGTGTCACTTTTTGGTAAAATCACACAGAATCCTATTCCCATGTTAAATGTCTTGTACATCTCGTCATTACTCACACCTAAATCTTCAATCAACTGCATTATCTTTGGTGGTTGGGGCAATTGATCGAGTGCATATCCTGTATTTTTTAGCCGGAGGAGCTTGGTAAATGAACCTCCTGTTATATTTGCTAGTCCATGCACTTGACATTTTTTGATTATCTCAAGAACTGGCCTGACATAAATCTCAGTTGGTATCAGTAATGCGTTGCCGAGTTTTCCAATTCCGCTTATCTTGTCATCAATCGAGTATTTCTTTAGCAAAATCTTACGCGCAAGAGAATATCCATTTGAATGGAGTCCACTGCTGTAAATTCCAACTATCGCATCGTTTTCTTTGATCCTGTCACCAAGTACTAGTCTGTTTTTTTGTACAAGACCTGCTACCATTCCTGCCAGATCAAATACGAATTTTTTGCCGGCAAACAAGTCTGGCATTATGGCAGTCTCGCCGCCTACTATTGGAACACCTGCTTTTTTTGCGCCAGTTGCAAGCCCTTTTGCGATTTGGGCAAAAATTGTCTGCTTGTTTTGGTTTGCAGCAATATAATCCACAAACGATATTGGTGTTGCACCGATGCATATTATGTCATTAACATTCATGGCTACACAATCGATTCCTATGGTGTCATATCTTCTTAACATGTTTGCAATTAGGACTTTGGTGCCTACTCCATCTGTATGCGTTGCCAAGAGTCTGGACTTGTCAATCACTACGAGTCCTGCATAATGCCCAAAACCACTCTTTACTTTCTGCAGTCTGTGGGTCGAAGTGATAATCCTGCCAATTGTGTTTTGACTCTTCTTTATGCTTTTTACATCTACACCTGCTTGCTTGTAGGTGAAAGTCATCTGATCAGAATTTTGTTGCCGCATTAAAAGACCTTTTTACATGTACATACCAGAATCAACTTGGCGGTGTTCTTTGTATTTTTCTGATAATTCTTTGAATTCTATTCCAATCTTTTCTTTCTCTTTTTTTAAATCAGTCGTGTCTATGTTGAGACCATAAACTTTGTTTATCGCGTCAATCAGGGTGGCTGCAGCTAGTGGATCCGGGCTTGTGTGGTTTGCTCTTACCAACAGGGTGATTGCACGAATTTTGCGTATTATGCACTCATTAAGAATGCTTCCAGGAATACCAGTGATGAATCCTTGTGATATCATGCTTATTCCCTTCTCTGACATTATTCTACACAGATCTTCTTCTGCTGCACAAAATGTTTTATTGTCGTGTTCGTCACTTGCGACACCGTCCAAAATTATCAATTCCTTCGTTCCTTTACTTTCGGCCCAGTCCAAAATCGTTGTCGCAATACTGTTTAGGCCGTCCATTCGCAAAGTAACTTCGCAAATTACGGCACAAATTGTTCCGCTCTCGTTTGTGTAAAATCGGAAGGGGTGTCGTAGTCTGCCCTGAATGAAAACAGTCGAAGGCGGGAGGTATTTTGAACGCAGAAATCCTATCTCCTGCATTCTAAGCTTTTCAATCAAATATCCTATTGCTAGTGGACCGGCTAGTCCAGCACCAACAAATCCTGCAAAAATTATCGGACTTTGGTAATTGATCTTTTTTATCTCATGGACATGATCTTCTAAAATGCGTCGCACTGTTTTTGGTTTTTTGAGCTAATTAATTACTTTTCTGCAAGAATAAATTCAACATAACTCTACCTCTTTCTGTAATCGAGTAAACTACAGAGGAGCCAACACTCTCTTTTCTTACAAAATCGTAGTCTAGACACAACTTCAAGTAATTCAAAAATGATCTCTTCATTCTTATCTTTGAGTTGATGTACAGATCTGAAAAATTCATGGCTCCACAGTTTAATTGATATAATAGTTTCAAAAGGGAGAGCATGCTGTAGTCACGGGTTCTTGCCTTTACGGCGTCCATGATCTGTTCGTCACGCGTTATGATAAAATCATCTAATTGATCTGCTACTTCAAGCGGTATGTATGTAAGACGTGCCTTCATCATACCGTATGGTACGGTATTTTACCTTAATTAAGGTTAGCTTAAAAGTAATTTGATTATGTGATAGTTTTTTTAAACAACAACCGTGGATCAAAAAATTTTGAAAAGAAATTAAGCCACAGCAGGAATTGACTTCTCTTCCTTTTTTGCCTCTTTTCGCATCTTTGCAATTACTGCTGCAAGCTGCATGGCGTGAATCTCATCGAGGGTATCACACATGGAATTATTTTGGTGTTTTTGCTACTTAAATATGACTAAATTGGACTAACTGAAATTTTGTCACATCTAATAGTTGATGCGGTAACTGGCATGGCAGCCCACGGTAAAACCGTTCTTGAATTGTTGGCAATCTGTGATATGTTTTGCAAGAGGACTGGTAGATTGTGAATGATTCTAATTGGTTTCGCTGGAGACTTTAACTCGCCATTTTGGATCATCCAGATGCCGCTTCGTGCAGTGCAAGAAAAGTCACCTTTTATAGGATTGACTGCGTATGTGTACCACAGTCTTGAGATGAGTATGCCATTTTTTGTATCGCTAATTACCTCCTCATGGCTGACTTTGCCTGGCTTGATGGTGAGGTTATGCGGTGCCGCCACTGGGATGGGATTAGAGGCACGGCCAAGGGGTGAGCCAGGCCTACAGGCATTAGCTGAGGACTCGACGTTTTCTTTGAAAGCATTGTAAGAATCCGAGTATGTTCCAACAAAAATACCATTATCTATAAACGATGTTTTTTTTGTAGGAGTGCCTTCATCATCAAAGCTCTTGGTGCCCAAGCCGTTTGGAAGATGGGGATCATCTATAAGGCTGAATTCATCAACGGCGATCTTTACACCATGTTTATCTGAAAAACAACTGCGCTTCTCAGAAAAAGTCTTGAGATTAAAATTTGGTCCAATTACAAAAGTGAGGATCTCGCCGATTGCAATTGGTTCAAAAACTATACTTGTTATACCAACATCACAGCTTCGAGGGTTTAACGAAGACACACACATCTGCATAGCCTCTCTTCCCACACTTGTAGCGTCGAAATCCTCAAGCGTTCGCGAATTTGCTTGGCCTATGCCGGAAACCGGAGAACTACCGGATTCGGAATCGGCATTTATGACTGCGCTCAGATATGTAGCACGCTCACTTCTTTGCAGGCCGTTTGAGTTTTCAAGTTCAAAATAGTCACAAACTACATTTAGCGAGCCTGAAATTCTACTTACCAGTTTATGGGATGCGGCATCGATCATCTGGTTGGCAATCTCGGATGCCTTCGTGGAATCGATCTCCCACACCTTTTGGTCATTTGTTTTCTCTACAATAGGAGTCTTTTTATTAAATGGGAGGGACTTCCAAAACTCTCTTTTGGTAAGGTTTTTTGTTGACTTTAACGCCTTATCAACAATCTTTTTGGGCTCTAAAAGGGTGGATTCTAATGACAATATTTTCTTGTCATGAATCATCCTTATGCCGAGGGATTTTTCAAAATTCTCTTTTATTTCCGCAATCTCAGAGTCGGTGATCCGTACAGTTAGAATTTTTTTTGTACATAGTACGGCTTCACATTCATCTATTAACAGATTTCTTGCATAAGATACTATGTCACTACAAACCGTCAAATCTAATTTGCTCTTGGATTTTTGTATCTGTATTTATCAAGCTTCACCAGCTCAAAATAAGATCCAAATCTTGACGCATCGTCCACTCTATCTAGCTCATCTTCTTCAAGCTCAGAGTTGTATACTTTGAGAACCTTGTATGTAGTGCTTCTTTGTGCTGGGATCCTACCTATTTCTCTTATTAGGCGTCTGATATGTTTTGGTTTTAGTAACTGGCCGTGCTGAGATCCTGCAGAAGTGGAGATGCTCTCATTGATGAGTGTGCCGCCAAAGTCATTTGCACCCCATGTGAGAAGAACTTGAGACATTTTTGGCCCTTCTTTTACCCACGACATCTGTATATTGTTAATGTGATTGTTAAGCATGATTCTGGCTATTGCATGTGTCAGCATCACATCAACTGCACTTGCACCACTTCGTATTCCTTCATGCAAGCTATGTTTGTACATTGGGGCCTCAGAGTGGATGAAGTTAAGGGGGACAAACTCGGTAAAGCCACCAGTTTCTTTTTGGATCTCTCGAATCTTTGCAATGTGTCTTACTCTGTCTTCATGGCTCTCAATGTGGCCAAACATAATAGTCGAAGTCGAGTTTATACCAAGTTTGTGAGCAGTCTTGATTACCTCCACCCAATCGTTCACAGTAATTCGGCCCGGTGAGATCTTGTCGCGAATGTCCTGATCAAGTATTTCGGCCGCTGTGCCTGGTAAAGTATTAACACCAGCATCCTTTAGCCTTGCTAGATATTCTTTAATCGAAAGTCTTGAGCGACTTGCCCCATAAAGAACCTCTTCTGGTGAAAATCCATGTATGTGAATGTCTGGAATTTCAGTCTTGATTGCTCTGCATATGTTTTCGTACATCTTTCCATCCATATCTGGCGGAAGCCCTGCCTGAATACACACTTCAGTTGCACCAAGATTGTATGCCTCTTTTGCGCGTCTTACAATCTCTTGAGTTGGCAAAAAGTATCCTTCTTCTTCTCTAAAATCTCTACTAAATGCGCAAAAGCCACATTGTTTTATGCATACGTTTGTAAAATTGATGTTTCGATTCACAACAAAAGTAACGATGTCACCAACGCGCCGTTTTCTAAGCTCGTCTGCTACCATGCCAACTAGGTGAAAGTCTATACCTTTTGCATCGTACAGTCTTACACCTTCTTCAACGGTTATTTCCTTTTCTTCTAGTGCTCTATCAAGTGTGTCTGCTATGAGCGGGTCTGCGTTTTTCAGAAGGGAATCTATCATCTCCAATATTCCTCCTTTACAAAACCGTCTTTATCCATCATCTTGACAATTTCTCCATATAGACGTGGTTCCACAAGATGCATAAATTCGGGATACACTGGGAAGCGAGCCTTAAACTCGAATCCAGCTCTTTCTGTATTTTCTTGAACAAATTCTATTTGCGGCCATCCAAACTCTGGATTTACGTAATCTTGTGTGATGGGAGATATCCCGCCCCAATCGTTTATTCCAGCTTCGATGAAGCTCTGGTATGAGTTTGGAGATAAGTTAGGTGGAATCTGGATGTTCATCTGAGGCATTATTATGCGACATAGTGCGACCATCATCTTAAAGTAGTTCTCTTCTGCGGATTCGACTTGGTGCATCGCAGTATCTTGTTTTGGCTGAAAGTTCTGCAAGATGATCTCCTGTATGTGGCCATATCTTTGATGAAGTTTTCTTATTTCAAACAAGGAGTCTATCAATTCGTATGGTGTTTCCCCGATTCCAACTAGGACGCCAGTAGTCATCGGCATTTTTAATTCACCTGCGTGCTCTATTACACGCAATCTAGCCTTTGGCTTTTTACTTGGTGCCATCTGGTGTGGCATATCTTTGCGCGTTAGCCGCTCACTCGAGTTTTCAAGCATCAAACCAATACTCACGTTGGTCTTCTTGAGCTCGCGTATCTCTGGTTTTGTGAGGTTGCCCGCGTTTGTATGAGGAAAAAGACCCTCAGAAAATGCAATCTCAGCTGCATGCACCAAATATTCTGCGGTGCTCGAAAAACCGTTTTTCTTGAGCCAAGTTCTTGCTTCAGCGTATTTTTGTTCTGGCCGCTCGCCAGTTACAAAAAGCGCTTCAACACATTTGTACTTTTTTGCAAGCTTTGCTAGATCTCTGACGTCATTTTTACTCATCAAAGAAAGCTTTGATTCACTAGGCTCAGCTTTGTACGTACAATAACCACACGTGTCTCTGCATAGATTTACCAAGTTGAAGAATGCTTTTTTTGAAAATGTGACTGATTTTGATTTGTGTTTGTTGCGCAGAATCTGAGCTGTCTTGTATATCTCAGCAGGCCTTGTGACTGAAAAATCAAAAATCTCGTACGCATCATCGTGTTGAATCTCTTTTCCATCTAATGCGTGATTTAGCTGTTCGCAGCTTAACACAAGGTTATTCAATATGTGGACTTTTCGATTCTGCTATTTATCTTTGTGTCGAGGTTGAGTTTGTGAGTTTGTTGGAATTTGGTCGCTCCTCTAATGTAATTGCTATATCTGTGGCCTTGCCGTCACGCAAAATCTGCAAAACCATCTGATCACCTACAGATTTTTCACGCTGCAGGTGAATCAAAATGTCATCAATTTTTCTTACAATTTTGCCGTCTACTGCAAGTATGATATCGCCTCCCACTTGGTAACGCACACCGTCGACTTCTTTTATCTCAGTCGTACCACGCATACCTGCTTTCTGTGCAGGACTGCCATCTAAGATATTAATTACCAAAAATCCTCTGGCATCACGTAGATTTAGAATCTGGGCCAAATCTGGGTCTATGTCTCTGCCAGAAATTCCAACCCATGGGTGATGATATACACCAGTCTCAATCAAGGTTGGAACGATTTTTTGAACCGTCCTTGAAGGGATTGCAAAGCCTACGCCTGCAAACTCCCCACTTTCTGACTGTATTGCCGTATTGATGCCTATTACCTCGCCACGCATATTCAAAAGTGGTCCGCCGGAATTGCCTGGGTTTATAGCTGCATCTGTTTGAATTATGTCTGGTATCTGGAATCCTCTATCTTGCGATGGTAACAATCTTCCTAACTGGCTTACTATTCCCGAGGTCATAGAGCCAGACAACCCAAATGGATTTCCTATTGCAGCAATCTGTTCACCAACCTTTAGCTTTGAAGAATCGCCTACTGATAGCGGAAACAGTGCGTCTGAGCTTGCATTTACTTTGATTACTGCAAGGTCGGTGTAGAGATCTTTTCCGACCACATTTGCACGAAATGATCTTCCATCCAGAAAAGTAACAACAAGTTTTTCTGCATTTTGTATAACGTGTTCATTTGTTATTATGTGACCATTCTTATCGTATACAAAACCCGAACCTATTCCTCCAGGACCGCGTCGGTCATTGTCAGGCCGTTTGACGTTTATTCGAACTACGCCTGACTCGGATCTCTCAAAGATCTCAACTAAGGTAAGCTGCCTTGTTTGGTCTTGCGCAACAACTGAATTCTTTGTGGAGTCATAAATCTCATCTACAGTGGGTACTTTGGTTGGAGGGTTTAAGAAAATACTATATGCGATTAAAACGATGACCGCTCCAAGTAGCCCACCGACGATTGCAGATGACTTGCTCAATAATTTTGCAGCTTTCGCTCAGTCTATAATCTTTACCTATACGCTGATTGAATTCTGTATGTGATCCTTCATGGAGTAGCCTCTGCCACGCCATGAAACTGCCGAATCACTTTTTGCATGCAACATTCCGAAAAAGAAACCTGCTACGACTATAAAGCTACCAATTGGGCCACATATACTGTAGATAACATCTATCTTCAGACTTCTTGCGTCTACTATGCCTGCGGCGTAGACTAGTCCTGAAGAGACGATTGACGATACAAGCAGAGCAAAAAACGATTCTGAGGCATCAAAGAACAAACTCGAATACGCCAAAAATATGTAGGGCATGAAAAGCAAAAATAAAACTGCGACAAATATTCCAGCTGCAAGCTTGCTGCTCTGAAGGTAAAGTGGTATCATGAGCCGCTTCAATCCATTCCAAAGCGTGGACCAGTCTCGCGCCCATACTGCGTCGATCAGATGATCGCCTCGTACCATCTTTAGTTTGTAACCAGATTCTTTTACTTTCTTGCCTAAGGCGCCGTCCTCGATTATTTCGGTACGAACTCCCTCGTGAGTTCCTACTTTATCATATGTTTCTTTTCTAATAATGAAAAAACTTCCAAAAAAGTATCCTGTCTTTTTCTTGGGATCGTTAACACGCAACGCAGAAAATCGTGTATGCAAAAATGTGGAAAGAACTGGAAGTGTGATCTTTGTCCATGTATCAAGACAGATCATTTTCGGAATGACTGTAAGAGCATCAAGATCATCTGACAAAAGGTGTGAGACTGCAAGCGAGATTACACTGCAAGAGTGTTTTGTGTCAGCATCAGTAAAAAGCAAAAGCTCACCGGTCGCATTTCTGTAACCTTCCATGCAAGCCCAATTCTTGCCCATCCAACCATCTGGCTTTGGTCTAGCTGAAACATGAACTATTCTAGAATCTTTTATTGCGTATTCTGCAATTATCTTTCCAGTAGCATCATCTGATGAGTCGTCAATTGCAATTATTTCATAGTTGTCATAATCCTGATCAAGCAACGAATCTAGGCACTTTGCAATAAAACCCTCCTCGTTTCTTGCGGGTAAAATTACGGAGACCTTGGGTCTTTTTTGCTCTTTTTTATCAAATTTGTCCAGACGTGGTGTGTGTTTAAACGAATTCACCATGGATTTTAAAAGAAGAGCCCAAGCTATCGCAACACCAATCATAATTGCAACAAAAAAGTAGTTAATTACATGTAAAAATTCCATATTACTTCTCTAGTTCTTGCTTTATTGCTTGCAATGCCTGCTCGGTGCCATTTTTTACATGCTTTTTGATCATTCCTGTGAACATCCCCATCATACCTGAAAGTTTGATGTCCCAGACCGCATCAAGCTTTGTTTTGCCGTCTTGTGGTGTCAATTTTACAGTCTTTGTACCATGTAGTATTCCTTCTATAAATTCGGCTACGATCTTTTCCTTTGGAAAGAAGGTGACTTTCTGCATGCATTTAGAATCCTTGAATGCGATGGTAACTTCACGCATAACTACGTTTTCACTCTTTGATATATTGCGAACTGACTTGGTTCCCTTCCAAAACTTTGGTTCATTGTCTATGTCTGAAACCACATCCCAGACTCTGTCCACTGGCGCATTGATTGTTATTGTCACTTCTGTGGTGGTCATGTATTTGGATCTTTTTAGCTTGAATATTAGTTTTGATTAATTCGAAGGTGCGGCAGTAAAGTCAAATGTGATCGTATCTGTGGTTCCACTGTATGTGGCAGCAACAGTATATCTTCCTGATTGCTCCCATCCATTACCGCCTGCAATCACTAGGGTAGAAAACATTCCATCATTTTTGACGTTTAGTGTTTCACTCCATATCTCTTGGTTCACTGAATTTGTAATTGCAACTCTAACTATCGATGTAGGTATTTTTGTCTTGCCAGATATCGAAATGATGTCTCCTCGTGCGTAGGACACTGCGTCTAGCTCCAAGCTTTTGGTAGTCTGAGTCGATTCTGGTGGAGTCAGAGCGTCCTGATTCATAGCAACGAAGCTTATTGTCAAAACAGCGAATACTACCGAGCAGACTGCAATTACGATATTTCTTAACTTTGTCTTATCTCCTCCAATCTTTGGTATCGGTTTTTCCTCTTTTGGTTTTTGTTGATACTTTAGTTCAAATGGATTGCTTTGAGTAGGTTGTGGCGATGGGGGTGGGGGAACTATTTTCTTTTCTGGGATTTTGACTATGCGTTCAGTTTCTGGTTTAGGTGGTGATTGCAAATAACGTGAAACCAGGCCTTCGACGTATCTTCTGTCTTCAATGGTGACCAGCTTTTTTGACTCAAAATCGGCCTTTATCCTTGCAAGGCGTTGTGCGTCCCCATGGTTGGCTTTTAGCAGGGCGTCAATGTCGTCTGTGAAGAACTGACCCATACGTATTTTCTGTAGTGGGTTTAGATAAACTGATTGCGCACGAAACGCGTACCTTCTTCGAAATTCATTTTAAACAGTAACAAAAAACCTTCAATATGCTAATCAAATATGAAGATTTTGCAAAGCTTGACATCCGAGTAGCAAAAATAATTTCTACTGAAAAAATTCCCAGCAAGACAAAGATAATCAAAGGTACGATAGATCTTGGAGGGGAGACGCGTAATCTCATAATCGGGGGTGCTCAATATTTTGCACCAGAAGCGTTGGTGGGAAAAACTGTGATTGCAGTAACAAACCTTGAGCCAAAGGTTGTAGGCGGTGTAGAATCAAACGCAATGCTTTTGGCAGCTGATCTTAATGACAAGCCATATTGGCTTACGGTGGACGAATCGGTACCTGTGGGCACCAAAATAAAATAGCTTTATCCAATTCCTGGACCGTCTTTTTTCATCTCTACGGGTTTTACAATTTTTTGTTGTAGCTCATCCGTATCTATTTTCAACTTGAGGATTTTTTCCAACTTGTGTATGATGTTCTTTGCTGCGTTTGGCTGAGGGTTTTCTGGATCGTAAATTTCACCAAACAATCCTATGCCGTCGATGTTTTTACTTTTTGCTGCGCCAAGTACCAAGCCATTGAACCAAGTAATGCTCTTGACATCATTTGTGAGAGGTTTTATTCCATATGACTTGAGCATCTCAAGAAGCTTGGAGTTTGTCGCAACACCGTATACTTCATCGCCACTAGATTTTTGAAATGGCATGTAACCTCCAGTTGAAACTATCATCCTTATTTTGCCCCATTTACTAACGCTTTCGACTACAAAATTTACAAGCTCTGAAACTGTGGTTGGTTCTTGCGGTTGGTTGGTTCCAGTAAAAATGACGAGCGAATTTTTTTCATCCACTAGCAGCCTATATTCATCTACTGGTAATTCGATTATGCCATCTTTATGATTGACCCACGGCTTGTCTGCGAGTACAATCTTGGCAGCATCTATGACGGTGACTTTTTTTGCAATGTGATCCGTCACCAATCCACCAACACGCCCAATATCTGGCAGAGATGAAATCAAGATTATCTCATTCAGCTTAAAATCTCTAAAAAATTTGGCTTCCATTTATTACTCTTGATAGTGCTTAGTATATCCACTTTACTTATGAATCATAACAAAAAATAAAGTCTAATCGTAAATCATTAGACCTTTTTCTTCAAGCAGTGAATGAAGATTGTTTACAGACCTGTACACATCTGGTTCCTTTTTTGCACCCGTGCAGACAAGTTTTCCTGACGAAAAAAGTAAGATGACTGTCTTTGGGTCGAGCATCCTGTGAATTAGGCCTGGAAATTGTTCAGGCTCGTACATGCTTCTTGGCAGCGTTCGTGCAGCCTGCTCTAGGTGAATCTTGCCTCCCAAATTGATGGAGGCTACTATGTTTTGAATGTCTACTACGGCATCTCTTTTTATTTTGATACCTCCTTTGCGTAATTTCTGAACCACTGATTTGACTGCATTCCTTGCCATCTCTTCTGACTTTGCTCCAGTGCAAACCATCTTACCAGATGTGAAAATCAAAGTCGCAGTCTTGGGACTCTTTAGTCTGAAGACTAGTCCTGGAAACTGGTCTGGATGATACTCTACGTCTGGAAAATTACGAGTAATCTCATTTAGATCCATTTTTTGATCCACTGAAGCAGAAGCAACGACGTTCTCTATGCTAACTATTGGTTTTGTTTGCGGCATACGTTACCCCTTGATTTAAGTAGGCTATATAAAAAGCACTTTCTAATTGTTTACCCAGCAGACAATTTATTTGAAATTTAAGCGCCCAATAGTCACACAAATCAATTAATTTGGTGGTATGAGGCTTTGATTAACTTGAACTTTACAGAGCTCTTTGCTACAGACAATCTCTTTGGGGAGGATACGTCAAACCCCCTGATGTGGCTTGTCTGGATCGTACCTATTATCATCTTCATGTTCTACGGTCAGAGGATCCAGCTTCAGATAACTTCGAGTGAGATCGCAAAAAATATCGAGAAGCTAAAGAAATACAAGGAAGACTCTAAAACCGAACTCGTTAACTATCTTCAAAAAAATCTCAAGGTGGCAAACGACGTATCAAAAAAAATCGACGTATTCTTGGAATACTTTGCCATAATGCCAGTCGACATTGACCCAAACGGCATCATACCAAAAATAAAACACCTCTTAAGATCAAAGGAAAACTATACGCGCCTGCAAGTAAAATCACTTTCTTCTACAATGAATCATCTTGAGCAAAGCAAGGTGCAAAACATGCTAGAAGTGGTAACCGCACTCAACATGTTGCACAAGATTGTGAGACATCTTTATCTAACTGCAAAAAAACAAAACAACTTCCCATTAATACTGCCATTGCAGATGATGATGCCGTTCATCATGGAACAATCTACTGCATTAAGAGACGCAATATCTGCACTGAAGCTAGGACAACCGATAGGCGATGGAATAGGGCCAATGGTAGTTGGAAAAATGATGCTCAATGCACAAAAAAAGACAATTGCCCTTGAGACAGTATGTGGGCAAACCGAATTTGAGCAAAGGCAACTTTATCTTCTGAAGGCAGAAGGTCCAGCAGCAACCGTAGGAAGACCTGGTGATGCAGTCGAGATACTTGTGGCAGAAAAGCCTCCAAACATAATCATCATGGTGGATGCAGCGCTAAAGATGGAAGGTGAGGATTCTGGATCTGTGGCGCAAGGATTTGGTGCAGCAATTGGTGGAATTGGTACAGACAGATTCCAAATAGAAGAAATAGCTACAAAAAACGGTATTCCAATTTACGCACTTGTAATAAAACAATCAGTAAAAGAAGCAATCACGCTTATGACAAAGGAGATCGCAGACAAAGCAGATGAAGTAGAGTCAAGAATACATCAGATAATTTTAGAAAATACCACGCCAGGCCAAACAGTTCTCGTAGTGGGGGTGGGAAACACATTAGGTGTGCCGCAATGATATTTGACAAAAAAGAAAAACCAATGATCGCGTATACGATTGAACGATGTCAATCCTGCAACAATGAAGTAAAAAGAAAATTCAAAGAAGGAGACTGCCTTTTTACGGCAACATCAGAATGTGCAAAATGCAAGGCCACTATGAGCATAGCAAAGATCTTTGGGCAATCTACAGAGTAGTTACCAGTGCGCCAGTGGATGTAGGAATGAATGTATGTTCTGCCTGAGCTACACGCTGTTGGTTTGCCTCAATTAGGACAGGATATGCTCTAACTATTTTATTTTTGATTAGCTCATCAAGTAATGGTCGTACCTCTTTTTCGTCATGCTCTTTTGTTATCCACCTGAGCGCAAATGGTAATGAGTTATAATTTTCCCAGATGAAGTCTACGAGTTTGTTTGCGTTTTCATTTTTTGTTTTTTTTCTGGAGACGAGGCCAAAGATGTTTTTCGTCTTGCCTTCACGTACGAAGCCTAGCCCCTTGGAGGTGGTCACAAAAGGCTCACATGCGTACGCCTCTTTCACGGATAATGTAAATGAGGCAATTGACCACATGTTTGGAATTGATTTGCCGGCATGTATTGTGTATTGCTCAAGTGAGTGGCCTGAAAGATTTGCAATTGGCTTGAAGCCATACTGTTTTACTGTTTTTTCTATCGTTTTACCAATGTCACTTGATTTAATTCCTTCTTTTACCATGGCCATTGCATTTCTGAGTGCTTCTTCTGCAGTTTGCACTAGTGCCTCAAATTCTGGATCATAGGAAATGCTCACAGCAGTGTCTGCAATGAAGCCATTTATCTGCACACCAAGATCTATTTTGATAAGATCCGAGCTTGTCAAGATTTTGGGGTCGTTTGGCTCTGCAGTGTAATGTGCTGCCAACTCATTGAGACTTGTATTTACGGGGAAGGCACATTTACCACCACGGTTTTTAATCTCACTTTCAACTGACTCACATATCTCGTAAAGAGTTTTTCCAACCCAATCTTTTTTCCTTGCAAGTTCACGTACTTCGGCAGCTATCTTACCGGCCTTGATATAATCATCAATTTGCAATGGTTGCAGTGATCTTGCATATTATTAAAATCATGATGATTGGAACAGCATTTTTTCGCATGAGGCTTAAATTGGGGTGAAAAAGCTGCAACACATTGGGATTGTGGTCTAGCTTGGTATGATTCGGGTCTTGGGCGCCTGAGGTCGCAGGTTCGAGTCCTGCCAATCCCACTTAATACTTTTAATCTGTAACATAAATCCAAATGTAATTGAAAAATCAAAAACGTGACTTGCTCTTGGTCGGTGGAGTTCTCTTGTTCATGATTGGACTTTTGGGAACTGGATTGCCATTGATTTATTCAGTAATAATTGCAGTAGGGATCTACGCTGGAATTAAAGTCTACGTTGGACGAAGAGAGGCAGCTATCTCCAAGGCGATTCCAGAAGGAATCTGTGCTAAATGTGGTGCTAAAATAAGGGGAGGAAAATGCCCAAACTGTGATAAGTGATGCGCATCATTTTTTAATGAAAAAGACCATCTTTATGTAAAATGCACCTCAAGCTCACAACTTACTCAACTTTTGCTCAATTTAGTTCTAAAATGACGTCTAGAACCACAAAAATATAGATAAAAAATGAGGACTTTGACCCTAGCTGGTATATTTGCAGTTTTACTTTTCATCGGATTTCTTAGCGCACACGCTCAGCTTGCGGATCACGTCGTAATCAACGAAATCGACACAAACCCTGCAGGTGATGACGCAAAGTCGATTACAGAATGGGTGGAATTGTATAATCCGACAAGTGAATCTGTAGATATTGGAGGATGGAAAATTGCGTCCACTACTGTCACAAAAAAGACATTGACAATTCCCACTGGCACTACAATATTGCCTGATCAATTTTTGATCTATTCTTATGCTAGTCTGTGGTTTACTGATGTTTCCGAGAAAGTGCAACTCAGAGATAATACAGGAAAAATAATCGACGAAACACCAGTCATCACCGATCAAAAAAATGACTTTTCATCATGGCAACGAAAGTTTGATGGTATAGATTCAAACACATCGAGTGACTGGGTCTTCAGGACATCATCTGCCGGCTCTTCAAATGGAAAACTTGAATCTTCAGGAGCGGGATCTGGAGCACTTACCATCTATGTAGATGCAGACAAAAGAAACTACATTTTTGGCGAGACTGCAATAATTTCTGGTAATGTCTCAAAGCGTGTCTATCAAGAAAAACCATACTTTACACAACAACAAATAACAATTCATGTTGACGGCCCTGGCAATTATGATAAAAAATTCACACTCTATCCGGATCTGAACTTGCAATTTAAGACTCAGATAAAACTTGACAAAGTCTTGGGAATTGGTGCGGGTAATTACATTGTGACTGCAACATATGGTGAAGCAGATGACACTGCCCTGTTCATAGTAGGGGACAAGGTAGCAGTTTCAGAAGAACAACAGGAATCAGAGCTTGTACTCTCAACTGACAAATCATCCTACATCCCAGGACAAAGAGTAGAAATCTCCGCTACTACAAATAAGATAATCCCGCTTGCCGGTCTCGATTATGTAGTTTATGATCCCAAAGGAAAACAAGTCTTCTCTGGCAAGTTATTTCCAACACCATCTGGCAAGTTCTCAGGCAGGATCTTTATGACTACAGTCAAGCCAGTCTATGGTACATACAACATAGTTGGTGATTATGGAAAACAACACGCAGAAACGACATTTGATCTTCTAAAAGATATCAGGGATGCAGAAAACATAATCATAAACACCAACAAAAAAGTATACGGGCTTGGAGACACGGTCTTGATAACTGGCAGGAGCAACAAGCACGTAGTCGCACTTGATGTGGAAATACTGCAAACGGGCCTAACAACAATAGGAAAAGACACAGCCAAGAACGCACTCAAAATTAGAGATCAAGTAAATCTTGCAGGAGACAGCAGCTTCAAGTATGAGCTAAAGATTCCAAATGACCAACTCAGACTTGGAGACTATCGGGTTACAATCTCAAAAGAATTTGGAAGTGCTGTATTGTATTTCAAAGTAGTGGAGAACCCTGATGAGTTTATCCCATTAAAAGATGATACCTATGTTCTAACTGATAAACCGGACTATGTCTCTGGAGAAAAACTAGTCATATCCGGCCATGTGATACCAAAAACACGTACCTCGTATGAAGCAATCCCTGTCAAAGTCTCAATTACAGACGAAAGTGGAAAACCTCTCTCGATCATCTCCCTTGACAAAAAACAAAGATTGGGGAGTGAAAACACAGCTGCTACATACAGCTTTTCTGCAATACCTGACACAGCAGGGAATTACAAAATTGAAACCGTATTGAATCCGTCCACATTCAAGACAGGCACATACATAGTCAAGGCAACATATGACGACAAAATGGCCTCGACTATGTTCACAGTTACTAATGTGTTGGATCCTACAAATACCCAGCTGATTGCAAGCACGGATAAAACAATTTATGGACTGGGCGAAAAAGTCACGCTTACTGGAAAGCTACTTTCAGGACAATCGGCAGTCAAGATAATTTTGACCAAACCGGATGGAAAGACAGTCAACGCAGGAGCGAAGATTGATTCATCGACATTCTCTTGGAGCTGGGACATACCGCAAAAAGATTTTACTCTTGCAGATATTAGAGACCCACGACAGCCACGCCCAAGCGTATTTGGAAACTACAAGATATCTGTGATTGCATCATCGCAGACGTTGGAGCTCGTATTCAAAGTATCAAAGAATCCGGCCACAGATACACTTGAAATCAAACCCCTAGTGGTTAGAACAGACAGAGAACAATACACCGCAGGAGAAAAACTCACAGTATCTGGAGAAGCAATAAGAAGGCAACAAGGCTCGACTACAACAGGCGGTGTCGTGCCAGACCGTGTCAGTGTCCAAATAAAGACGTGGGCCAACAAAGAAATCTATGCATCCAAGCTAGACTTTGATAGCGCAGGACATTTTGAGTCAACATATGATCTCCCACTGACAATATTCAAAGATGGCAAATACCGAGTCACAGCAGTTTACAAAGGAATCAGAGCTGATACTACATTTGAAGTAAAAAATAACATACCAGTTAGTGATACGGGTAAGTTGACACTCACACTGATGACAGACAAAGAAGAATACTCACCGGGTGAGACGATTCACATCTCAGGATCCACAAACAAAGTCATCTTTTTGAATTCACTTGACTTGGTAGTGATTCCACAAGAAGACACGAAAATAAACTGCGGCAACTTTTACTGCGGACTTGGGGGCAAAAAAGTCGATATTGCTAGGAGCTATAATAACGGAATCTACTCGTACGATTACAAACTGCCTACAAACGCAGCATTAGGAAACTATGTCGTAAAAGCAGACACCGACTTTGGTACATTCACAAAACCATTCAAAATTATTGAAAAGAAGGTAGTAGAGGCAAAGCCGCAAAAAATCTCTGAAAAGTTTAACCGAATTACAGACGCAGTGGTGGAAGTACCTTTGTTTGCACAAACAAAGAATAAGCAAACAATAGCGCCAGTAACACTTCAAGGTTCAGTCTTTACATCAAGGGGTTCAGAAACTACCGTCGACCTTAAGATAACAAATGAGGAAGGCCAATGCATTATAGGCCAAGACACAGACTGCCTTATCTCCGAGTCAACTAAAGGAGAATACAAAGTGGTGACAATTGGAATACAAAACTACAAGGTAATGTATTCAGGGCGAACGGCAATCCTTGAAAAATTCTCAATCTCACCAGAGTCTGAAGGAGAATCTATTCCTGACTCAATTTGGACACTCGAGATGGTAAACAGTGACGGCAAGCCAAAACTATACTATGAGATAGTATACATGCTATTCCAGTAGGCACATATTTCGAAGTCCTGTTTGACAGCTAATGCACGTTCAGGTATTGATGTTCAAACAAGATGATCCAAAAAAATGCACTGCTGCCAAGATAGTCAAATTTGGACTAGCAAGGCCTGTCACAAAGACAAGGCCCAACACCATCGTACTTGATCCGTTCGCAAAACAAACTTTGCTAAAAAATGATTCGAAAATAGCTGACTCGATCACGGGGATTGATTGTTCGTGGAATATGGCCGAAAACATTTTTGAGAGGAGATTCTCAGGCATATCAAGAAAACTTCCACCACTCTTGGCAGGAAATCCTGTGAATTATTCAAAGCTCAACAAGCTTACTACGGTAGAGGCAATCTCTGGCGGACTTATAATTTTGGGTTTCAAAGATCAGGGACTGGGACTGTTGTCAAAGTTCACATGGGGCCACACATTTTATGAGCTCAATGAAGATCTCCTAAGGGATTATTCGGCCTTGGAGACAGAAGAACAAATAGGGCCGCTCTTACAAGAATACGGTATTATAACAAATGTTGACTCAAATACTAACAACTAATCTAGGGTAAGGATTTATTCAAATCCGCTTTGGGAGCGGTAGATACACATGGCGTCAGAGTCACAAAATACGGGATTTGCTAGGAATCTTACACTACTGGATGTAGTCATGGTTGGCGTGGCAGCCATGATTGGAGGGGCCATATTCGTTCTTGTGGGACCAGGTATGGGCGAAGCGGGGCCAGCCTTGATGATTGCTTTTCTTATAAACGGCATAATTACGATCTTTACAGCATTTACATATGCGGAACTGAGCTCTGCGTTGCCGGATACCGGAGGGGGATACAGATGGGTTCGTGAGGGTCTTCCAAGACCAAATGCATTTCTGAGTGGTTGGATGTCTTGGTTTGCGCATACGATAGCAGGTAGCCTTTACGCTGTTGCCTTTGCTTCGTTTTTTGCACATCTTTTAGAATCTGCCAACATACTAGAATCGTCGGCTGGAATTGAAAAAGCGTTTGCAGCAATTGCAGTCATCATATTTACATTTATCAATGTGCGAGGAACGTCGCCGACAAGCAAGGTAGGAAATGCAATCACAATAACCCAAATTTCGATAATTGGTTTGCTAATTGTTGCAGCACTTTATGCAATGGCCTTTACAAACTCCACTTGGCCTGCCAACTTTGAAGATTTTTTCCCACATGGGATTTCAGGTCTTGTTATTGCGATGGGTCTTACCTTCATTGCGTTTGAAGGATACGAAGTGATCGCGCAAACTGGCAACGAGCTAAAAAACCCAAAAAAGAACATACCACGGGCCATCTTCATCTCACTTTTAGTTGTAGTTGCAATCTATATTCTCTTTACATTTGCATTCATCGGAGGGTTGTCGTCTGAGAAAGTAGGACAACCATCTTGGGAATTTATTGGAAGCTTTGGCGAGATTGGGATAATCGAGGCTGCAAAATATTTCCTACCATTTGGGGCTTTGATTGTTCTTGCAGGAGGGTTTGTTTCAACACTTGCGGCATTAAATGCAACAACGTATTCATCAAGCCGTGTTTCTTATGCAATGGGCACACACTACAATCTCCCACACTTTTTTGGCAGGATAAATCCAAAATACAAGACACCTATCATATCCACGATAGTGTCAGGCTTCATAATGCTGGTGATGGCAGTATCGCTTGACCTTACCGGACTTGCATTTGCAGCAAGTGTGATGTTTTTGTTTTTATTCACTCAGGTCAATTATGCAGCAATCACAATTAGAAGATTGTATGGTGACAAACTTGATTACACATTCAAGACGCCATTTTTTCCACTAATCCCGACACTTGGTGTATTGTCGGCGTTTGGGTTATCAGTGTATTTGCTTTTCACACAACCTCTGTCGTGGGCAATCGCAATAATCTGGATAATAGTTGGATTCATGATTTACAAATTCTATACTTCAAAAAAAGAAATAGAACACTATGCGCCATTAGTGTATAATCAGGGACCAAAAGAAAGAAAAGAATATCGAATTCTGATAATCTATGATCCAAAATATGTCACAGATTTTTTCAAGATTGCAAACGCATTAGCACAAGAAAAAGAAGGCGAGATCTCATTTCTGAGTGTAGTGAAAATCCCAGTCCACTTACCACTCAGCACGTCAAGTAAGATTGCAGAGTCGGACATTAAAGAATTCAACAATCTCAAAAAATCCATACCTCAATCAATTCGTCATCGGCATCTTGTGAGAATCTCGCACGACGAAACAGAGGCCATTTTGGCCACGGTAGAAGAACAAGGTATCAACATAGTGATAATCGACTTTGCGTATCTGAGGAACAATAGAAAATTGTTGTCTCTTTCAACCTGTGATTTTATTGGCGTGAGAGTAGGGAAAAATTTTCAGGAGGATCTTGCAAACGTAGTGGTTTCTTATGACAAGGGACGACATGCTGATCTTGGTTTACGCATTGCTAATTCAATAGCAAAGGAATACAACAGCAGAATACGGGTAGTGAGAGGTGTAGTGGAATCCCCAGAAACAGAGCTTGAAGTGATGAATAGAATAAACGAGATGATGTTTGATCTTGATATGAAAAAAGTGTTTTTTGAAAAGATATATCCAAAATCAAAGAATGTAGCTCCAAGTCTACTTGAGAATTTTGACAAAGTGGAAAACGAGCTGATCGTACTTGGGGCTGGAAATCAGGCAGACCAAGCGTTTAGCCCAAAGACTCTGGAGATAGTGGACAAGACAAAAAAGAGTGTGTTTGTAGTACGTGATCATAGATTTTCAGAGTTCCACGCAAGAAGATTTTGGAAGGTCATGACATCAAGACTTAGAGAGAATCGACACATCTACAAAATCTATGTGGATATAATGCATCTTGGTTACTCGCTTAAAGCAAGACGTATGCGTGAACGTTACGATGAAGAATACTTTGATTCGAAATTAAACCGATAACGTAAATATCTGAAATTCGTATCATGTGTGCGAGCTGGTGGACGATTACTGCCAAAAGCAGAGGAAACTCCTCCCTCGATGCAGGAGCGCGTTGTAGTGATGCAAAACCAGAGATGGTTGGCAACAGAACAGAAAAAATCCGGACTGGAGCACAATGATGGAAACCCCTGAGATTTCCAGCAGGACGGAATGAAAAATCTGACCCGCGCAGAGCAAAGCCAAATCGAACTATGAGTCCTGCACTCAGTTCAGGTAGGCTGCAAAGCGGAATGTCGTCTAGAACAAAAGGAGGGTTATTGCCAGCACGCAATTAATTTTCTTAATTATTCTAAAACTCAAATTGCTTGGATAAATCTGCAGTCGTAATAGTTAGATTCCTAGTATGGTCTTGATCTTTTCTGCTAGATCCGATTTTTCAATATTATTGATGATGAACTTTATATCTTCTCTGTCATCAACATCCCACATTATTCGACTAATGAGCACAAAGGAGGTCGGCACATTTCTTGACTTGCCTGTACTTAGGTGTATTTTGTAACTATCTTCATCATAATGTGTTTCTACCACATTGATGGGGCTTCGCAAAAGTGCGTTTGTACCGTCAAACTTCCTTGAAGGAACAACAAGCAGAGATTTTGAGTTTTTATGAAACGCCAAAAGACTTGAGATGTCTTGCGGTCTTATCAATGGTATGTCTTGCGGTAACACTATAGACGCACCAAAGTTATTTTCAAGTAGATACTTCTCTGCTAGTGCTACTGCTGCGTTTACTCCATTTTCGGCGTGCTCAAATATTTGTTCTACATTGTATTTTTTGCCAATTTTTAACGCGTCCTCATCTTTTGAGACAAGCACAATTTTGTTGATCTGGGACTGAGAGACTGAGTCAAGAACTGATTCCAACATCGTTTTGCAGAGTTCGACTGTCTTATCTTCAGAAAGACAAAGGCGAGTTTTTGCCTTTGAGAATGTCTTTACTGGAATTACTGCAGCTACTTTCAAACTACAAGCGAACGTTCTTTAGAACAAAAGATGCTAGAGCATCTTCTGTGACCTTGTTGATCATTTTGATGCTAGTGTCGTATACTTTCATGTCCAAATTCTGGATCTTTTTTGTAAGCAGTCTATCTTTTGAGTCAATTACAATATTGCCGCAAACATCAGAGTACATCTGAGCTATACCGTAGGGGGATACCTCTATTCCAGCGGCAGCCATGTATTCAGCAGCGGGACCGGAAAATGCTTTGTTGCCCAACAAGGGGCTGATTGCGACAACTTTCTTTCTGTTTTTGCCAAGCTCTTTTCTTATGCCTTTGATCTGAAGCATTGGCCCTATGCTGGTAAGCGGGTTCCCTGGGGCAATTATGACTAATTCTGAATCATGAATAGCGTTCACCGCTTCAGGATTTGGCCTTGCCTTGTCTGCTCCAACATACTGAATTCCTTCCACCTTGTCTTTTCCCTTGTACTTTACCCAAAACTCCTGCAAGTGCATCTCGCCTTTATTTGTAGTAATTCTGGTTTCAATGGTGTTGTCTGTGACCGGCATGATTTTTGCTTCTACTGCGAACTTTTCGCACAACCATTTAGTTATGTCTGCAAGATTTTTCCCATTCTTGAGCATGTTTGTTCTCATTAAGTGGGTCGCCACATCTCTGTCTCCTACCCTAAACCATGTCTCCTCACCAAAAATCTCCATTTGTCGCAAAAATCCAAAAGTATCCTTTCTGATGCCCCAGCCTTTGTCATAGTCTAGAATGTCCGCTAAACCGTAAATTATGGTGTCAATGTCTGGACACACATACAATCCATAAAGCCAATAATTGTCGCCCACATTACAAATCACATTGACGTCGCGAGTTTGTGAAATCAACCCACGGACGAGTTTAACAGAACCTGTACCACCAGCCAAGATTGTTATCATAAAACCAGTTTTGTATGGAGTCGGGGTTCCATATTACCTTTTCAATAAAATCAAAAAGTTACAAATTTTATATCACCGAATCTAAATTACGAAAAATCTACCCATGGAAAATTTCGTTTGAATTTTTTTGCGATTTTCATACTCCAAGATAGATTTATTACTGCGCCAAAAGGCACCGTCATTGTGAATAGGGCATCGGTTCTGGCTTTTGCTGTATTGGGAATCTTGCTTGTTGGATCTACGTCACAGGCTTTTGCAGCGCAATTGAACTGGGACGCAAAAACATTTGAGACTGCCCAAAACCCAAAATTCACATTTCAGCGTTCGGCCTTTATAGAGTATAAAGACGGCGGTGCAATTGCAGACGCCCTGCGTGGTAAAGAACTCACCATGAACTTTGTTGCTGATTCATCATCTCCCGGCATGCAAGACCTAATTGACAAAATTAACGACGACCTCGCGTCAAAGAGAAGTTCGGCGCATGTGACAGATGTAAGATTGGAATACAACGCACACATGGTTGGGAGAGGAGATAACGTTTCAGTCGATTTTAGAATAATACTTATTCCAACAATCAATGGATTTTTGATTAGAGAATACAGGGAGGGTTCTCCAGCACTATTTGATGTAACTTGGAGAGGTCTCGTAGTAAATGGCCAAGTTCCAGTTACTACGCAAAAATATGGTGTAGTTGATGTAAATCAACCGCTTTCATTCTTTAAGATAAACTTCCCAGAAGTTGCAGCGCAAATACAGGGCACGGAAGCACAAAAGATTTTGGAGATGCCACTGATCGATTCATCTGGAATTGGCAATCAACCACTTACAAACTGGCACTTCTTGTTTGACCCAACAGGCATCGCAGCAGAAACAAGTAGATATGGATTTTCAGGTGCAAAAGTAGTCGTATCATCATTTACAATGGGTGAGAGCAGTTTTAGAGAAGGTCAGGTAAGAGAAAAAGAATTCAAAGCAACATTTTCATCTGATAGAACTTATCATGTAAGAACAGTGCAATCTGGTGACTCTGCCAACATCTTCTTGGCTGGTTATGCATCACCAGACATGCTGGAGGGGCATGAGGTAGTCGGGGTTTCAGCAACGGCTCCTACCACTGCAGCGCAAACCTCAACAGGTTCATTCCCAGTGTTTATAATTTATGGCATGGCTGGAATGGCAGCAGCAGGAGCTGGTGGATTCTTCTACTGGAGTAACAAAAAGGCAAAACAAGAAAGCGAGTATGTACAAAGAGGAATAGATCCAAAATATCTCAGAGCAACAAGCACAAGTGAAGCTTCTGGTGGTTATCACACAACAAGAGGAGAGGCAGAGCTCATAGGTGATGACCAAAGCTACAAACAGCACCAAAGTGTCTACGAACAACAAGGTTCTCTTCCAGCAGGTTATGAAAAACCAAAGGATGAACCAAAGCCAAGCTCGACTCGTGGCTCAATGCCAAAAGACTGGAAACCATCTTAAATTTTAGATCTTACACTACGCTGTAACTAGACGTTTTTTGTAACCTAGTGTCATCATGGCAATAGACAGCATGCCTGTAATGACTAGCAAAACCTCAATTGTCTGAATCAGAGGGTGTGAAAAGGCATCAACAAATCTGATTTCGTTTATAGTTGACACCAAGTTTGCATACGAAAAAACAGCATAGTTTGCAACCCAATGCACAAGAATCGCAGCGACAAAACCATGTCGGTAGTAGACCCAACCGATGATTATGCCACTCATGGTTGCCTGTGCAAACTTGCCTTGGGTCCACTGTTCATTTATGATATGTGCAGCTCCAAAAAATATTCCTGCAATTACAATTATTATGATTGCTTTGTTTGGGTTTTTAATTGACAGGCTTGATGGACTCCACAATGCTTTGAAGAACAGCTTTACGGATGCTTTATGAGAGTAAAACAAGTACAACGGTATTCCAACAAGAATGACTCTAAAGCCAATCTCTTCTGTTATTGGTGCAAAGCTTACTAACAAAAATTGCACCAAATCGTTTTCAAAAGAAGGCGGAGAGATGGTGATACCAAAGCCACGTTGGATCACATCTATTATGGCAGAAAGAACGACAATTATCGAAAACCACTTGATTGCATGAACTATGTAGTTTTCTTCTTGGGTGTATGATGAACCAGACATTAGTGGGGATAGTACCTTGAGGAAATTTCGTTGTGGGCCGAGGGTGCCAATTACAAACAAAATGAGGAAAAATGCCCACACAATAACAAATAGGTCGCCTATTCCAACAAAAGAAAGCCAATCTAGACCAAAGCGTTTTGCAATCTCTAACTCTGACAGTGGAAAACTGAAATCGAGGCTTTTGCCTATCTGTGAGTTAAAGAAAACATATGCACCTATTGGGAACGACAGTATTAGCAGACCAAAAATTACCGAAATTAATGCTGAGTAAGGTATGGCGATGCCTTGAAGAATCTTGTGGACTTGCAAGACTAATGAACTTCGATACTAGATTCAGAAAATCCTAGCTTGACGAGTGTTTCTTTCATTGTCTCACGGTGGTCTCCTTGTAAGAAGATATAGTCATCTTTTGCTGTCCCACCACAAGCATAGCGTTTTTTGAGTTCACTGAGGGTTCCTTGAACGTCATTTAATTTAGAGTCTAGCCCTTCGATCATAGTGCCTTTCTTTTTGAATCGTCTTTCCTCTAATCTTACAACAATTTTCCTACTTTCTTTGTTAAGATCACCGCAGGCACACAAATCTTCAGGAAGTCCACACGTGTTACAAATTACTGCCATTAGTTACTACAATTCAGACTCTAATCCGACTATTAAGCCTTATTGGATAAAAGCTAGTTTTTTTACAAAGAATGATCGTAAATAACTCATGTCACAAGAGTTACGAAAAAAAGCAGTGGAAATGTTGCTTGCAGGCGCAACACTTGTAGCTGAACCGTGCCCGTATTGTGGTGGCGTGCGAGTAATCAAGAATGGCAACGCATTGTGCATTAGCTGCGGAAGAGAACCACACAAAACCAAAATTGAAGAAACGCCTATTCAAAAAGAGCAGACGAAAAATCCGGTTTTGGAATCACTCAATAAGAAACTTGAACAGCTTACAGCAGAACTCGAATCGGAAAAAGATCACGAAAAACAACAACAAATTCTTAAATCCATCAACTCGCTTATAGAAACGATACAAAAATTGAAAAAATGACGGAAAGTTTTTATTTCAAGGTCATAGCTTTTCCATTAAATGAGCAGTAGGAAGAAAGGAGCACCATTACCTGCATCATCTGCAGGTCTTTTGCGCTTCTTTGAAGATGAGACAAAAGGATACAGATTGGATCCAAGAATTGTAGTGTCAATACCTACTGGTCTTATTGTGATTTCGTGGCTGCTCGACATCTTTCTAATACGATAGAATTCCAAATGACAGAATCACACGACGACGTATCAAAAATTCATAGCCGTTATTCACTCACACTGCTAACGCCATCATCATATCTGCAGTCATTGGTCTTTTCGTTTGTAGTTGCTCTGGTAACGACCTATATTGTGGTGCATTTTTATTTTGCAGATCTCGGTCTTTTTGACAGACTGGGGATAATAATTCCGATCTTACTTGTGACACAATACATTGATTCTCGTTTTATCAAAAACAAAGAGTATTCTAAGGCATTGCATATGTCGCTGTTTGGAAATCTAGCATGGCTGGCAATAGTCCTGGCAGGCATCGCATCCTCTTCGATACTTTCAAGGCCTGATGTGTCACCATTTTACGTCGCAGAAGGCATGTTCATCTTTGCAAGCTTCAGAATTGGTATATTCACTACAACACTTGGCATGTCTATGCGACGGGCGTGGGCAATTTGCTTTTTGCAGCCGTTAGCAATGTATCTGGTGATGGTCCCAATGGAATTTTGGAATGGCTCCTTACTTAATCCCATTACACTTGGATTTGGTGGAGCATTTTTGGCAATTGCATCTGTGTGGTCGTATGTCACAGACAGGGCAGGTCGTCCCGGTGTGGAAAGTACACACAAACTCCTGCAGGCATACTTGGCGTCTATGTCAAAAGGTAACTTCGACGAAGTGGAGTCAATTATAGAATCAAAGTCAAAAAAATCACGTGTACTTACGTCACAAATTAGATTGTACTCAAATAATGAAGACTTTAGAATGGTACTCCCCGAGGTTCACCCAGGACCATATCATCCCATAGGTGGAAGCAACATAACCTATCGTATCTACAAAACGATGAACTCATCTGCAATGGTGATGCACAGCGTGTCTGACCATGCGTTGAACCTGCCGTCACAAGCAGAGGTAGAAAACTATCTGGCAAGCCTCACAAACAACTCGCTTTTCAAAAAAGGCGCAACATGCACTGAGCCTGTTATCGTGCAGATAAACAAAGCCAGAGTGATTGGCATATTGTTTGATAAATCCGCTGTACTGTTTTTGTCACTCTCGCCGTATGGAATGGAAGATGTTCCAAGCTATATAAAAAATGAAATTGAGCACTTTGCAAACAACAGGAATTTTGAGCGTGTATTGATAGTTGACTGTCACAACGCAATGGGAAAAGAAATTTCGGAGGCAGATTCGCAAGACATGCTCAAGGCAGCAAAAGCAGCACTTGAAACACTGATCACAAAACCTAATCATCCATTTGAATTCGGGTACGCAAATTCCACAGACATGAAGATAGACACACCTGACTTGGGACCTGGTGGGCTTGGAATTTTGTGCCTCAAAATCAACAACTCCAAATACTTTCTTGGCTGGGCTGACTCTAACAACATGGAAAATGGTGTCCGAGAAGAAATCGTAGCTAGCTTTGCACAAAACAGCCTAGTCCTCTTGGAGATATGCACATCAGATACACATTACAGTTCCACGAAGGTTAGAAACAGGACTGGGTACTATCCATTCGGCAAAATTGCAAAACACCAAGAGATCTCAAAGTGGTATCTAAAAATTGCAGAAAACGCAGAAAGGAAACTAACTCAGGCTTCATTTGAAATCTTAGAGCAACAAACCGATGTCAAAGTCATGGGTTCAAAATCTCTTGAGGATCTTTCTGGCGCCCTTGACAAATGCATGACAATATCAAAGGTATTTGTGGGCGGAAGTTTTGTTATCTTTATTGCGTCTTTGTTACTATAGTCTCTAGATCCTCTAGGTTTCCGTAAAATTCGTCAATAAATGATGCAAGCTGAAAAATTGGTACAATTGGGACTTTGTCGATAAAGTTTACTTTGTCTTGGTATAGCGTCACAATCACTGGAGCTGCCATAGCGCCTTTTGTTTTTGCGACATAGTGTTTTGTACGTTCTATTTGCTTTTTTACTGCATCATGAAGTGTGGATTGACTGTAACGCCTCCAATGTTTGCAGTCTATGAGCATCGCGACACCGAATTTTATGCCAACTACATCTATCTCCATGCGGGGCTTTGTCAAAATCAAGTTTCTCGCTATGACAAAGTCCCTTGACTCAAGTATCTTGGCAGCAAGGCCTTCAAAATCTTTCCAGTCTAGGTATTCTGCAGCTTGGTCTATCTGGACTCCTTTTTGCAGGGCTAATATGGTTGCTTTTAACTTGTCTCCTTCCTCAAACTCCATGATGGTTCCATCGAATTTACCGATGGAATTTTGGGAGAACTCCTGAAGCATTCTTCTTGCGGTGTTCTGGTCAGTCTTTACAACAGTTGCAAAATCCTTTACTGTAACACCACCGGTTATTATTCCATCTAGGCTGCTAAGCCATGGTTTTTGATTCAATGACTTGGCGTTGTCATGTGCAAATTTTAACGCTTGTGCGTGATTTGTAACACTGTCAAAGTAGAATCAAAGTTCTTGGAGCTTTAAATTAGATAAGATTCTATTTTTGATGTGCGAGCACTTGTAATTTTTTTGATCTGTGTTTTATTTACAATATCTGCTGTTTTTGCACAAAAAGGAACCTATGTTGATTCAGTTCAGTTTATTCAGTACTTGGATGAAAGTACCGCCTTAGAAGAAGTAAAAAAAGGTAATCTCGACATATACTATTCAAGAATCCCAGCAGAGCTAATACAAAACCCAGAATCGCTTCAAAACATCAACGTTTTCTTTACAACCGGTGGTTCGTACAGTCTTCTTGTCAACCCCGCAGAAGGTAACAAGTTTAACCCTTTTTCATACCAACAAGTTAGATTTGCGCTAAACTACCTAGTTGATCGAAAGCTGATTGTGGATGAATTGATGGGAGGCTTCGGAGTCACCATGATTTCAAATTATGGTCCATTTGATCCAGATTATCTATTAATCGTAGAAGAGCTGGAACAGTTCAATTTTAGATACAACCCCGAGCTCGCAAATCAAATGATTACCGAGGCATTGCTTCGAGGAGGTGCGCAACAAATTGATGGAAAATGGTTCTACGATAACACGCCAATAGATATTACGATATTCATACGGAATGATGACCCAGTAAGAAAATCAATAGGTGAGGTTATCTCCTCGGAGCTTGAAAAGCTTGGATTTGTGGTAAAAAAAGAATTCGGCGACCTCAATAAAGCCTACGTCTTAGTTTATGGTTCCAATCCTGCTGATATGAAATGGAACATATACACCGAAGGATATGCAGGAAGGTCCGCGTTTGTCAAGTATGATCCACTTGGGCTTGCACAAATGTACGCGCCATGGTTTTCAAACATGCCCGGCTTTAACAATCCAGCATACTGGAATTATGAAAATAAAAAAATCGACGAACTGACGCAAAAAATCTATTCGAGTAATTATACGTCAGCGCAACAAAGAGCGGAATTTATTCGTCAGGCTACAAAGGAAGGCATAAACGAATCGGTTCGAATTTTTCTTGCAGCTAAAATTGATCCGTTTGTTGCCAACAAAAATGTAGATGGTATCATAAATGATTTTGGCGGCGGAATAACAACAAGATTTACGCCAATTAACGCACGAACTGAAGACTCGGAACTAAAAATAGGAGTCAAGCAGGTCTATCAGGGAGCATGGAACCAAGTACGTGGTTTAGGTGATGCATACAGCAAAAATGTCTGGGATACTCTGTATGATCCGGGGATATTCAAAAACCCATATTCTGGACAAAACTTTCCGATAAGGCAGCATTGGCAGGTGGTCACAGCAGGGCCAGACGGTGCACTGGATGTGCCAGATGATGCAATAAACTGGGATTCAAGCTTGCAAAAATGGATCAAAGTTGGGCCAAATACCAAGGCAACAAGTAAGATCACCTATGACCTTTTGTGGAGTAATTGGCATCATGGCCAAAAAATGGACATAAATGATGTTCTATATTCAGTGTATTTTGGCCAAGAATGGGCTTCTTCATCAGGCGATGATGATAAAACTTTTGATCCAGAATATTCACCAACTGCAGCTCAATCTGCAAGAACTTTTGTTGGCATGAGAGTGTTGGACGAAGACACAGTCGAAGTTTATGTGAATTTTTGGCATTTTGATGAATCCGAGATTGCCGATTGGGGAGGAGTTTGGGTAGTGCAACCATGGGAGATCATGGCTGCAATGGAGCAAATAGTCATAGACGGAAAGGCATCGTTTTCAAGAACCGATTCTCAGGCAAAGAATCTTAACTGGCTGTCTCTAATAGTTCCAAAGGATGCGTCGCTAGTCGAGGAATATTTAAAACAGTTCTTAAACTCAAAAACAATTCCTTCCGCACTCCAAGATTCGAAAAGGTCATGGGAATACTACAATGCAAGATATGAGGCCGCAATAAAATGGATTGACGAAAAAAATCACGCTATAATAAGTAATGGTCCATTCTATCTCGAAAGATACTCACCTGAAGCAAGAACTATAGTGATCAAATCCTTTGATGAACCAAGCTATCCGTTTGGTGCTGGACACTGGCGAAAATTTGAGAATGTTCGTCTTCCAAAGATCACAGCAGTTGAAGTGCCGGAATATGTTGTGCGCGGAAGCCAGCTTGAAATCCCAATACAAACATCTGACGCATCATTATTGTATTACTTTGTAAGTAGTGCATCAGGTGAGCAGGTGAATACTGGTATATTGCAAATTCAAAATAATTCTGCGGCACTTGTACTTTCAGAAGAAATAACAAGCAAGATGCTTTCAGGTGGGAATAATCTAAAGCTGTATGCAATCTCTGATTCTGTTCTGAGGCCTGATATCTATACAACAAGCTTTATAGCTGTCGATTCGAATGTAGGCAATATCACAGAAACAGTACTAAGCCAGAGGGATGTCGAAACAAAAAAAGTAGACAATATGGGAATGATATCAATTTTAGTAGGCACTGTTATAGTCGGCATTATATACTCATTACGCAGAAAAAGGAAATTAAAAAATACACACTGAGCTATCGTTCAGATAAATCATACTCAAGTCTTATATTCAAAGTCACAATGGTCATTTTGAAGAAAAATGCCAGACGAATCTTGTAGAAACTGCGGCGGGCAGATGACAAAATGCACAATTTGTGCAGAATGCAGAAACGCCGTAAGTATGGTGTGTGTGCAATGCGGCAGAAGAACCAAAGAGCAGATACATGCCCTGTGTTTTATGCCAGAGATTCAAAAAATAGAGGAACCGACACCACATCCAAAAGGAATTTTTAAAAACCAAACAATTGCAGCCTAGTACTAAAATTCTACCCAAACCTTAACTGACATACTCCCAACTCAGAGTTTGTGGTTCTACGGTCACCAGTATTTCTGGCGTTGCCGCGTGCGTGGGTATCAGTGCTTCCTTCACAAATCTTTCTTTGCGCAACTGATCCATGTTGTGCATCTTTGGCACTATACGTACCGAAGGTACAATGACACAAAACAATACTGGATTGCTAATATTAAATGCCTCATTGACGTCAGCATGGTTTGTGTGTCCACAAAGGACACATTGGAATCTTTTTTTGGTTTTGGTTCCACTAGACCTGTATCCCGTCCTCGGAAGTCCCTAAAGACCCACATCTTGAGCATGTCTTGCTGGTGTATGGAGGTGCGACGTAGGCGACCTCTATTCCACATATTTTGGCCTTGTACCACGCATACTTTTGATGCTGGTAGTATGACTAGGGGTTTATGGAATATCAAAATGAATTGTGATGCTTTTTGTTATTTCTGATGGCTGTAAGTTTCTCAAATTAGGATCCTACTGCACCTTTTACCATGTTGAAGAGTTGTCGTACAGCAATTTTGGGATGATGTGTGGCAAGTTTGAGTATGTTTGCGAGGCCGAAATCGGCTTTGATAAAGTCCAAAAACTCCTCAATACTTAACTCCTTTATGATGTCAAGCTCTTGATCCCATTGACGATCGGACAAACCAAGCCATCTACTTTGAACTTTTGACGCAGCAGTTATTTTTGCCAAAATCTCTTTTTTCCAAGTGTCCTCATATGGCTTGAGTGATTTTTCGGTTGTATTGTTTTTTGAAATTGCTGATGCAGCAACTTGGCCTGCCAATCTGCCGTATTTGATTGAGTAACGAATGCCTTCGAGTACAAGTGGATTTGCCTGTCCTGCCGAATCGCCAACCAAAATCAAATTATCATAAACAGTCTTTCTAGATAGTCCCTCGTTTGGAATCAAACCATAATGGAATTCAATTGGAGTAATTTTTCCAAGCTTTGAGATGGGACCAACTTTTTTGTCAATTATTTCTTTTAGTCGTTCTGTAGGGTCAAGTGGCGATTCTGGTTTACCAACACCAACTCCAATTCTTACAATGTCTTTGCTCAAAGGAAATATCCAAGCGTATCCTGCGGGGGAATACTGCTGACCCACCATCAAATACCATGTATCTGATTCAGAGTTTTCGACTCGTGTCTCATACTCAGCACCTACACCAAATCTCTTCCACTGTGAAACGAGTCCAAGTGATTTGCCTACGACACTTTGAAAGCCGCTCGCATCGATCACAATCTTTGCATTAAATTTCATTTCTTGTTTTGATGAGATTGCAGTCAATGAAATTTTATCGGAAACTCTTGATGCGCCAGTGATTGTCGTATTTAGAAATAATTCGGCGTCTTGTTTTTGCGCTTTTTCTGCAAGCCATCTGTATGTTTTCCGTACATCTAAAACAGCTGCTTTTGGTGTGTCACTCTTAATTGAGACCTCGTTGTTTGGTGAGCAAAAGACATAGTTTTTGACTGGATTGTAACAATGTGGGGGAATATCGAATTCCTCTATGGCATCCATCCATGTGACACCGCTGGTTCGAACTGTCTGTGCCACCGTTTCTTCTTTTTCTACTAGGGCTACTCTTAGACCTGTTTTGGATACCGAAAAAGCAGCAGAAGAACCAGCTGGTCCCGCACCGACTACTACAACATCATAATCTAATTCGTCTGGCAATATGCAACGGTCAACACTAAAAGATTATTAATGTAGCAGTTACTCGAATCATTTGGTTCCTTATCTGTGTATTATGACACCAATCTTCTAAAGTCGTTGTCCTTTTGGATGTGTTCAAAGTCGATGTCCAATCTTGCTTTGTATTTGAAAGAAAAATCACATTTGATTACCTTCTCAAGTGTCCCAAGACATCTTTGATCTTGTTTTGTCGAATTAAACTTGAGGCTTTGTTGTATAATGCAATTGTATTGTTGGGCTTTTGTTGCAAGACTGCATCATAGCAGACAATGGCTTCGTCATATTTTTGCAAATAATGCAATGCGAGACCTTTGTTTAATAACGCTAAGATGTTCTGTGGCTCGATATTTAGTGCCTTGTCATAAAAATTAATGGCATTTGCATACTTGCCAAACCTGCCCAAAATATTTCCTTTTTTGATGAGGGCGTTAATATGTGCTGGCCGAAGTTCAAGGGTCTTGTCGAAAAATAATAGTGCTTTTTTGAAGTTTCCCAAGTTAAACTCTATTATACCAGACTGAAAAATTTCATCAGCATTCAAGTTATTTTAAAATTGGTTTTCCTTTTTGATCCACTTCACGTTCAGCATCAAAAGTGCTTGTGTGCTGTAAATCTCTGTGCATGTAGCTAAATGATTCGCCTGGTTTTTTGCGACAGAATTTTTTGTGAATGGCTTCTTCGATCTTCAACGTATCTTCATTTTCATGAAACATCTTCTTGCCGCAGTCTTTGCAGATTATCTCAGGCATCTAGGGTTACTCTGATATCAAATCTATTTATTTATTGTCAGCTAGTTGTGTGTATGGCAGAAGTACAACTGGTGCCTTTTATTGGCTGGTCTGTGGTAACAGCTGTTTTGTTTGTCGTTGTGGCGCTAGTTTATGTCCGTCATACAAAGAAAAACAGGGCAGATGCCTCAACTTGATTTGGTGCGCTCTTTGAGGTACGCCAAAATGGCAGTATAATCCAAGTTTCCAAATCCATTATCGTCGGCATCCTGGTAGATTGCGTTTGCCATTTTTGCCATGGGCAGACTCAAACCGAACGCTTTTGCTGCTTCATTTATCGTATCTAGGTCTTTTTTGAGATTTGTTAGCGTAAATGTTGGCTCAAAATCGTCTTTTATCATCTTGTAGGCCTTCTTTTCACTCATACCTGTTTTGAAATATGTAGAATTGAGAATCTGCAAAAACACCTCAGGTTTTATTTTTGCCCCTCTTGCGAGAGTTATTCCTTCGGATATAGCTAATGCTAGCATGGCTATCTGAAGATTCATTGCAAGCTTGACTGCATGTGCAGTTCCATTTTCTCCAAGATAGAAAACCTTGCTTGCAATTACATCAAAAATCGCTTTGTGTTTGTCAAATACTTCTTTGCTGCCTCCGACCATCATTACAAGTTCGCCTGTGATTGCAACATTTGGACCACCCATCACAGGCGTGTCTAAAAATAGTATTCCGCGAGCTGCAAACTCTTTGGCAATCTCTTTTGATGCAACAGGATTTATGGTGCTCATGTCTGCTACTACCAATCCGTCATGTCTTCCGCACGCCAGACAACTGTCGCCGAAAGCAACTTTGCGTACCGCATCAGCATTTTTTACAATGGTGAAAACTATGTCTGAATTTTCAGCAACATCTTTTGGGGAATTTACTATGCATGCACCGTTTTCTTCAAGCTGCCTTGTCTTACTCTTGGTTCGATTATATGCAGTGAGCTGGTATCCATGCTTTAAGATGTTGAGTCCAACGGCATTTCCAAGTAGACCTGTGCCTACAATGCCAATTTTCATGATGTTGAATCCTGCATGACGATTATTTTGTGTTTATCTTAATTCTTCTTGTGATACTTCCCAGTTACCGCCAAATATTGGTGCAGAGAACGCAAGATGCCCAATCACTTTGTCTCCTTTTCTGACTAGGCCATAATCTTGTTTTTTTAATTTGAGTATCTTTTCTTTTGTTTTGTAC
>JAWAFK010000009.1:0-60910 GCA_038890395.1 Candidatus Nitrosotenuis sp.
GTACGAGCCATTCTCACGTATCGGGATGGTCTCATGGGGCATGGTAATGGTGTGGTTAGCTTTAGATCTGTCCGTGGAATCAGATCTACAAAATGGTCAAAAGTTGATGGTTTCTACGCGGCTTATTGTCTGTTTAAAATAAAAAACAACATTTACTTAATAAAATTAACAATAAATCTATTTATGCCAATATTTACAGACGGACATCGTATAAGCGAAGATTCGTTAGAAAAAATCAAGAATGCTATCGACGAAGATGCTAATGAATTCGGTGTTTCCATCTTCGAGTTGTATTACAATCAAAAAACTTGTCAAGTACAGTGTTTCATGGAAGCACCAAATGAGGATGCGATATTAAATCACCATGAGAAACTAGGTATCAAGTGCGATTTTCTGCATCAAATAGAAAAAATTAGCACAAAAAATACGGCCAATACTGAAAGATTTGCTGCCATAGGTGAGCTAGCAGCACGTCTTGCACATGATCTGAGAAATCCACTTTCTGTAATCAAAAATACGGTAGAGATAATGGAGGTAAAACCAAAACTTCGAATTGAAGACAAAATAATTTACTACAACAGACTACACAGAGCTGTAGACAGAATATCTCATCAAATAGAAGACGTTCTTGATTTCGTAAGGCCACTTTCTCTTACTTTTAAAAACCATCTTCTAAATGAGATCTTGTCTTCAGCAATAGAAAAAATAACGCTTCCAGATTTGGTGAGAATCAACATGCCACAGAATTTTGTCTATCTTGTATGTGATGCAATAAAACTTGAAATTGTCTTTACTAATTTGATTATGAATGCAATTCAAGCAATGAATAATGCCGGCCAAATTGACATCAAAATCTTTGACGGCAGTGATTTTGTTACTGTACAAATTACAGATAGTGGTTGCGGCATTCCAGAAAACATCTTACCAAAGATATTTGAACCGCTATTTACAACAAAACAAACCGGAACAGGTCTTGGTCTGGCGAGCTGCAAAAAAATTATTGAACAACACGCTGGTACAATAAACGTCAGTAGTACAGAAGGTGTTGGTACCACGTTTAGGCTTTACTTGCCAAAGCGACAACTACGATCAAATACACAAAATGATCTAATAATTTCACAAAATTAAAAAAAATAGGAAAAAGAAGCTTATTTGCTTCCTATGATAAAGACTACGCTTGCAGTTGTGCTTACATCTTGTTCTGATGAGAATATTGGTGCTCTTGCGGCAGATTCAGCTACTGCGCCGTCATATGCTGCCTTGTAATAAGGAAGCGGTATTGGTGGCGTATAACCAAACTCTGATAGGCCCACGTGTTTGACTCCAATTATCTGATAATTGAGTGGTGCTAGAGCTTTTTCAGCCTTCGACTGTGCGTTCTTTATTGCTTCAGCTAACAGATCATCGCTTATTTGCATCTGTCTTTGAGGAGACAATGTGAAGTACACAGAATCGACCCTGTTTGCTCCTGCAGCAACTGCCCCATCGATTATATCTGATGCCAAACTCATTTTTTCCGTTTCAACACGTATAATGTTTGAAACGCTGTATCCTATCAGTTTCTGTTTGTATACACCAGTTATTTTGTCCTGGTACGATTCGTACACAGGATAAATCGTTAGTTGTGCAGTGCTGATCTCATCATCAGTGATGCCAACTGCTTTTATTGCATCAATGATCGCATTCATTTGTTCTGTGTTTGCATCAAATGCTTCTTTTGCGGTCTCTTTTTGTATTTCAACTCCAAATTGTATGTTGACTATGTCTGGATCAACAGATGTGGTTGCTGTTCCGGTTACAGAGAGTGTTTTTTCTCTTGATGGGAATGGTGTAGGTTCAGCTGTTTGTGCTTGTGCTTCCAGCCCTGCTGGAATTGCACCTAGCGAAAATGCAAACGCAAGAACAATTCCTGTTGCTGCTGCGAGTGTTACTGCCTTGTTCATGTATAGGATTTGTAATGGTTTGTTTATTACCTTTGATTAAAGTAGGATTTAATCGAAAAGTTTATGATTTAATTACATGTCTCCCTGTGAATTACTTCTTAAAAAACATCGAATACAACTCACTAGAAAGTGTTAATATGACGTATCATATCACGCTTGATTTATGGGAGATACAGAAGACCCAATTGGAATAAATGACAAAATTGAGATTTTATCGACAGACGATCAGAGAATCAAAGCAGTGGGCGAGCTTTTAAGCTCCGATTCAAGTAGAATGATTCTAAAATTGTTATTCAATGACCAAATGACTGCAAATCAAATTGCGCAAAAAACAGAGATTTCCTTACCGTTGGTAATATATCACTTAAAAAAAATGCAAGAAGCTGGAATCGTGAAAATAGCACAGACTGCAAAAAACACCAAATCACACGATATGAAATATTACACCGTGGACAAGTTTGCCATAGTTATTTTACCGTCAGGCCTTACAGAGAAAGCAAAAGCCAGCAAGTCATTGTTTAATTCATTTAATCGCATTTATCGTTTCACAACAATAGGGGGTGCAGCGATTGCTGCTTGGTTTTCATCTCAATTTGTGCAACAAAATCAACAGGTAATCATATCGAATGAACGGTTGGAACAAGCTGAAATAATGGTGGGAACGGAAGAGGCCGCACAAAAATCTCTTCAAGCCCCTGCACCACCTGCTGCTGAAACTGCACAATATGCGATCCAAGCTGATGCGATACAAAGTGGTGAGCCACTTACTGACATTTACATTTCGATAATTGTGACACTTGGTGTAGTAATAATTGGCCTCATAATTGAGAGGATACTCCGGGCGCGCAGAAAAGAGTAAAAATTACACAAATACATTTTAACTATGATGTTAACCGATAAAGAGAAGGCATTGGTAATGATTTCAAACGCAATTTCAGTATACTCAGTTTATGCAAAGAACCTAGACACACTCCCAAAAAACATGTCCCTCATCGACTTTGTCTTAAAATCCACGCCTGATGAACTAAAAAAAGAGATTTCGATGGATCTCATCGACGAGGTCTTTGAGTTTGTCTCAAAAACACAAGCAGAGCTTTCATAAAGCCTATAATTTAACAATGATCAAAAGATCATGACTTCAATTGCTACTCTTGGCTCACACTGCGCTCTCCAAGTTCTAAAAGGCGCAAAAGACGAAGGATTTAAGACACTCCTTATATGTGAAAAGAAACGTGAAAAACTCTATCGAAGGTTTGAATTTATAGACGAACTGATTTTGGTTGATTCGTTTTTAGAACTGCTTGATTCAAAATGCACTAATGTCCTTGAAAAAAACAAGGCAATTCTAATTCCACACGGTACTCTTATTGCACAAATGACCACTGAACAGATAGAGTCAATTAAAACTCCAATATTTGGCAACAAATGGATTCTCAAATGGGAATCAGATAGACTGCTAAAAGAAAAACTGATGATTGAAGCAAGGCTGGACATTCCTCCATCAATTTCCAATCCAAATCAAATCAAAAACCTGACAATAGCAAAAAGACACGGTGCGGCAGGAGGCAAAGGGTATTTTCTTACAACAAGCGAAGACGACTATAAAAGAAAACGTGATAAGCTTGTAGCGAGCGGCCTCATAAAAGGAGACTCGGATTTGTATTTGCAAGAATATGTCATGGGTGTTTTAGCGTACCTACAATATTTTTATTCACCGTTAAATAAAGAGCTGGAATTTTTTGGAGTAGATAAAAGACATGAATCTGATATAGAGGGACTTGGACGAATTCCTGCACCACAGCAAATGGATATGGATTACATATCCTCATTTAATGTGATTGGTAACAGTCCAATGGTATTACGTGAGTCATTGTTAGAAGACGTATACAACATGGGTGAAAGATTTGTTGAAGCATCAAAAAAACTGGTTAAACCAGGAATGAACGGGCCGTTCTGCATAGAAGGAGTTTATGATCAGGATGGTAAATTCTGGGCATTCGAATTTTCGGCAAGGATTGTTGCTGGTACAAATATCTACATGGATGGATCACCATACTCAGTTTTGTTGTACAAAGAACCAATGAGTATGGGTAGAAGGATTGCACGCGAAGTAAAGAACGCAATTAATGCAAAGAACCTAGATGAAGTTACTACCTAAAGATAGATTTTGTTCTAGAAAGAATCAATACAATTGAAGATATGATCCCCATAGTTACTATTACCCCTAATGGAAATTCTGGGATGATGTTGGTGCCAATTATTTCTACTTCTTCTGAGCCAGTCTCTATTGGGAACATTATTGTCGTATTTCCATTGCTGTGTGATATGACATAGTCAGTTTCAAGACCATCAACTAAAACAATGAACTCTCCATTTGTGGCACTAAGTACCTCTGATGGAAACCCAATTTCAAACATAGAGTCAGATACATCAGTAGTAGCAACAAGTAATGATGTTGATTCCTGATCTACATTTATTGCAATCACGCTACCATCAAAATTGTACTTAATGTCAAATGTTTTTTCATCCACTACGAGTTTGTATATGTCAGATTCTGCAAATGAAATTTGAAACCACGAAAGTACTACAATAGCTACAATGGCGTAAAGATGTCTTTTCAATGCACATGTAATTAGTAATTCCGCATATAGATTTTTCAATAAATATATTCAAAGCAGTTGTGTATTCATCATGGAAGTTTTCCATTTATTTTCCATGCTAATTCTGATTTTTCGTGTGCAATGATATTAAGTAACTTTTGTTCTGCACCTTCAACTTTTTGCATGCTTTCTTGAGGAATCTTTTGTACGCCAGAGCTTGTATTGATGAATGGCAATGCAAATAATGATGCGGCTGCTGTAATGATGCCAATTCCTATGATGGTGGCAATCTTGGATTTTGTAGAATACTGCATTTTATATTTATGATCTTAAAAAATAAATTAATTATTAGTTGATCGTTTCAAACAGAAACGTTTTTGATTTCTAAATAAAAAGATATAATTTTTCATTAAAACCAAATTTAATCAAAGATTATAATTCACTGATTTGTAGGTTGATTTCAAATTTGCAAAAAATGCCTCAAGTTCTTCTTTTTGTCTTTGCTCAAATGACAAATTGAAATTAAAAAGCTCAATCGAACTGTCTACGAGTGATGTTGTAACAACATATCTTTCATGATCGTTTTCAGATATTGCTGTTTGATAGTTTTCATCTACTATGGCAAGTAAGTTTGTTACTACAATTGGTGTTTGCTCGGGTTCTACAAAATCATCAAAAATATTGTTCGAGCTGAGCTATATGTCCGACGATACTGTGCTTACATCTTCTGGGTTTTGAATCTTAGATTGGATGTCTATCAATAACAGATGAAGATCATCGGCAAATTCCACACCTGACTGTTGCAGTGTATGGAGTCGTTGCCCATAGTAATCATTGGTAAATTTTGAATATTTTTTTTGCACCATTTAAGTCACTGTGTTCAAGATCAGGCTTGGTTAGCTTGATTCCAATTTTTACTACGCCAGTAGTGTGTATAATGACAACATCTTGTGATTGGGCATACATAAGCAAAAAAGGCATGATTAGTGCAATGACAAGAAGCCCTTGTTAGAGTCTCATACTTTGGTTAGGGAGAGCTAACATTATTTAAAACAGGGATATGTCCAATAGTCTTAGAATGACGGATTAGTTGGACTGAAGGTTTAATGTCGGGGTCATCCCGCCCACTATGATCTCTGCTTTTTTGATCCTACTTTTATAAAACTTGATTTTTTTCCCAGCATCTGAAATGACAAATTTATCTACATACACAAGTGTAAGATTTTCAAGATTTGCAAGGATCTTGTAAACTGTGGATATGGACATCTTTAACTCATCTGCAATAGCTTGCGCATCTTTTGCCTTGTTTGTAACAGAGAACAAAACCGCCCTAGAGTACACGTTAGCAAGCGTCTCTATGATCTGTTGTGTTACATCATATTGGCTTAATTGAAATATGGAGTTTTTTGCCATGAGTTATCAAACACGATTAATTTGGTGCTAGAATCAAAACCGGTTCTGGTTTTTTTATCGAAATATCTGCCTTGCTGATTCTACTCCTATACACTTTGAACTTTCTACCCTTATCAGAAATCATCCATCTTTCTACATGTACTAATGTTAAATCTTCAAGATCTGCTAATTTTTTGTAAACTGAACTTAATGGAATCTTGTATTTATCTGCTATTTCTGCTGCTGTACGACCTTGTTTTATGAGTGAAAATAGAATCGTGCGTGATTCTGCATCTGCAAGTGCCTCAATTACCTTTTGTGTAACATCATATTTTTTTAATTGCGGAAGAGTAAATTTGCGACTCAAACAGTGTTTAAATTATTTTGGTATTTAAATAAAATGTTATCGTTCTAATTTTATAGAATGAGAATTTAAAACCAAAAATGACGCCATTTGAGACACAGAATTATTGAATTTCTTTATGAGTTATCTTGTCTGGTTGAAACTTTTGCCACAACGTGCCTAAAATCAGTGCAATTGCAAGCCAAAATACAGATACTGCGATAGCCGAAGTTACCCTAAACCAATTTACAAGTTCTGGGGGAGCTGTAATTGGGTCTGGATTTGGCGGTAGTGCAACAAATACCGCCATCATAAAAGCTGCATAACCAACAAATGCAAGACTTTTCTTGTTTATTTTTTTGTAAATTTGATAAAACCCGAGTGCACCAAAGCCAGAAATAGCCATAAAAACAACGTACAAAGTCTGTCTAAGAATGATGGTTTCTGGATCTCCGACAGTTGGGGGATTTGCTGGATATTTTACAAAAGGTATGAAGTATAACGTGGCCCACATTATTGCAGAAAGTATGATTGTTTTTTTGACTAAGTGGTGCCCAGGCAACACATTCTTTGCGTATGCAAAAACGATTCCAAACAATGCACCAAATGATGTTCCAAGTATTGCTCCAGCAAGCATTTGGCCACCCTTTTGCCATGCACGGTAAGAATAATATTCTGCCCAAAATTGTGGCGTGTCTTGTGCTTCACCTGATTCGAACATGTTTCGGTTTTCAATACCTATGGCAGTATCTAAGTACGGCTCAACAATGACAAGATTCACAAGTCCATGAATAACACCAGCGGCGCAGCCGGAAACTAAAACAAGAGTAATAAAAAGAAGTGTTTTCATGACATCACACCTAATGGCAAGGGAAGCCAGCTGCATGTCTCATGTCATGTGTAAGTTCATGTATGTACATGTCCAAATATGCTTGATCACCAAAAACAACACTTAGTAGGTGACCCTGATCGTAACCAACAACAAACAGTCCGAATACAAAAATTGCTGCAAGAGCTATGATTGCAATTTTTGGAACTGTCTGTTTAGATATGACGATCTCTTTTGAGTGGACCATGTGTGCCGTGCTCAATTCAATATATTTAAGTTCTTGGATGATTTATCCAATATATAACAGATAGTCATGAAAAAACAAATCCAGATTTTACAAAACATGGTGTCAAGAAAAGGTTCGGCCAAAGTTTTAACTTTTTCAGTACCACATGTATTCAAAGCACTACAGCTTTTGCACAAGGATCAATTCGTTAGCCGTGCAACCTTTTGCAAACAACTTCACATGGGCGAAGGAGCCGTAAAAACAATGATTGAGCATCTAAGAGAAGAATCGATGGTTAACTCTACAAAATCTGGAACATTTCTTACTAATAAGGGACAAACATATATCAAAAATCTACTTGATGTTATTTCTGCAGAATCAGAAATTAAAAAATGCAAGATAGCACAAGGCAGATTTAATCATGCCATAATTTTAAAAAAATATGGATTTGCGACAAAAACAGGAATGGAACAAAGAGATTATGCTATATTGTATGGTGCGCTAGGTGCGACGACGTTGCTGTACAAAGAAAATAAGTTCGTCTTCCCAAACGAACATGTGGATTGTCTTGCCGATGATCTTAAAACCAATGACATGTTACTTGATAAATTAAAACCACAGAATGGGGACATGATAATAATTGCTGCTGCAAACGATCCTTTTGTGGCAGAAATTGCTGCAAAGAATTCGGCCTTGTGGACACTTGCAATACACGGCAAGTGACAGCAAACTATTTGAAGAGTCATACTAGTGTCAAATCATGGCAAAATATTACTTGGCAATACCTGTGATAATTGGAATTGCTGCAGGAATCCTTGCCGCTACATACTTGACAAATCCCAATGATGCACAAAATGACTTTACTGTCAAACAACTGCTTAGCATGAGTTCGCCACCGTATGGTTCAATCTTGGCACCAATTACTATTGTTGAGTTCGGCGATTATCAATGCACATTTTGCTACAAATTTCACCAATCCAGCCTTGATATGTTAACTGAGGAATATGTTGAATCAGGTAAAGCAAAACTGGTATTTGTAGATTTTACATTGAATGGAGAAGATTCCATCTTGGCAGCAGAAGCTGCTCATTGTGCAAATGAACAAGGAAAGTTCTGGAAGTACCACGATGAGTTGTACAATAATTGGGGTGGAGAAAGAACAGGATGGGTTAACAAACAATCTTTGATAAAATTCGCACACAATACAGAGCTGAATCTAGAAAAATTTAGTGAGTGTCTTGATTCTGGAAAATATAGACAACAAGTGATTGACACATATGACTTTGGGCAAAAAATCGGAATTAATGCGACACCATCTTTTCTAATCATAACAGGTGATAAAATTGTCAAGATAACTGGTAATCAGCCAATAGATGTATTCAGAAAAACACTTGATTCAATGTAGTCCGTTTTGCCTTAACTCGAGTGCTATATGTTTATCGTATTTTGGATTTGCTTCCAAAAAACCTCTTAACACCATCGTCTTTATACATTCTGCAACATATCTTGGTTCAACTCCACCAAATTTTCTTGCTTTTTTCGAGACGTCTTGAAAAAGACTTTCATTTTCCATGTTTGTAGTCTGGCACATGTTGACTCTGAGCAATAATCCTAAAGTAACCAACTTGCGCATGGAGGCTTTTCTGCCCTCAAGGTAGATCTCCGAAACCAAATCTTCAATATGATAGAAACCTTGCTTGGTTACACGGTAGCGCAGAAGCTTCGGATAGTCTTCTACTCCAATACAATATGGTTCCGATTGGTTTTCCACGCCTCGTAATCATTACCTTGATTAATTACTAGTGCGGTATTTTATACAAAAAAATCATTCCAATTTGGAAATCTGTCCAAAACTTCTTAATATTGAGGTAATGGTGGTTTGAGATAATGGGTAAAATCAACGTAGAAAAACAGGATTCTGTTAAAATTTACAAAATAAAAAAGACATTAGACGAGCTGTCGCGCATCTCTGGAAGAGGGACAGAGCTTATCTCTGTATACATACCAAAGGGAAAACAACTACACATGGTAATTAACAACCTAAGAGAAGAGCAGGGCACTGCAGATAATATCAAATCTGATCTTACTAGAACCCATGTAGTAGATGCCTTATCACGAGTTCAGCAAAGACTGAAACTGTACAAGAACACACCAGAACACGGTTTGGTGATCTTTTGTGGTGCGTTGCCTCCTGAGGGGGGAGGGCCAATTGGGAGTGAAGTGATTAAAGTTTGGGAGATAGAACCGCCAAAAGATCTTTCCACGTTCCTGTACAGGTGCGATGATCATTTTCACGTCGATATTTTAAAAGACATGCTCAAAGATGAAAATTTAATTGGGTTTTTGGCAATTGATACAAAAGATGCAGGTTGGGGCCTTTTACATGGAAATAGAATCGAGGTTTTAAGAGAGACAAGCTCAGGCGTTGCCGGAAAACACCGACAAGGAGGTCAATCAGCTCGCAGGTTTGAAAGGCTTCGTGAAATGGAACTTACGTATTATTTTAACAGAGTTGCCGAAGTAACAAAAGAATTTTTTATTGACATTTATCCAATCAAAGGTTTGATCGTCTCAGGACCAGGCCCAACAAAAGAAGATTTTTTGAAATCTAATTATCTTGATTATAGACTACAACAAATGGTGATTGCTACCTTAGATACATCATACTCTGGTTCTGAAGGAATACGTGAAGCATTTGTAAAAGCACAAGATGTTTTAGCAGATTTTAGACTCGTCGAGGAAAAAAAACTAGTAGAAAAATTATTCCGAGAAATAAACTCTCATTCAGGACTTGGTGTTTATGGTCTAAAAGACATCATAAATTTACTCAAGAATAACGTAGTAGAGACAATTCTGATTACTGACGACACAAATCTGTACCGTTTAGAGATAACGTGCAAAAGATGTCAAAATATTCAAGAAGAAATACTCGAAAGACCAAAAATAATACCAAGACAAACCGAGCTACTCTCAAAGCCGTGTCCAAACTGCAAATCTATGGATCTAGAAGCGAACTCGCAAGACCTGATTGACTATCTATCCCTTATTGCGTCTCAGGTAGGGACAAGAATAGAGGTAATCTCGGGTATTTCTGAACATGGGGCAATGCTTAGTAGCCTTGGTAAAATTGGCGCAATATTACGTTATAACCCTAATCCAAGTAGGTCAAATCAAAATTTTTGATTTATTATAGTTATTCGTTTTTTTTCATGAGTGCATTGTATACCAACTCCTTAAGTCATTTCATAATAATTTAAAACCCGATTTGAGTAGTGTTAAGATTGTTGTATTCATTACGATCGTATCACTGATGTTAATTAGCTATAGTGTTGTATATGCACAGATAGAACCACTTCCAACAGATACGGTCGGAGGATTGTCGATCAAAGCTATATTCAAACACAAAGGTGGCACAGAAGAAGTAAATTCATTTAAAACATTCATTCAAAAAAGTGGATATAGGATAGATAAGAACGAACTTCCATCATTTACTCTCACCGGAGGAGTAAGCGACGATAAACCGATGTTATATTACGTTACAGATCGTCTCTGGGAATCCCACATGAGTAACAACGACTACAAAGATTTTGATGTCTACATATACATAAAAAAGGGTAGTAAAGTTTTACGGCATCTTACATACACAGATTGTAATGTTGCAGGTTATTCTATTACAACACTATTTGATGGTGATGAAACATATAGTGGCAAAACCCAGTTTGTAATTGCAGATTCATTTGACTTTGACTGTAGAGGTTACAAACCATATTCACCACTTTATGAAGTGTTGTTTAAACCAAAATCCCCATATTAGGTATAACAATTACCTAATTGCCGCACTGTCTTGAGTGATTGTCATGACGTTGCTATCTTGTGCATTCATTATCTTATGTTTGATTGTTGAACCTTCTATCTTTTTTATCAAATAGTTAAGAGTAAATGGTTTTTGAATTATGTGTACTGTGTCATCCTTTACGTCCTTTAGTTTCTGCATTATGCCATTTCCATAGGCTGACAAGAAGATCAGTCTTTGATTAGGCCTACACTCTAAGATCTCTTTTGCCGCCTCGGCACCTGTCTTTCGTGGCATATCGTGATCCAGTAGCACAAGGTCAAATGGAGGAGATCTGTTCTTTCTAAACAGCTCTTCGTATTTTGCCTCATTTACATAATAATCCACACATTCAACACCGTCTTTTGTGAGTATTACTTTGTGATTGCGTTTTTCTAGTGCGATTTTATATTGTTTAGCAGTAAATTCGTTGTCTTCTGCTATCAAGATCTCAAGTGGCATATCCTGTCTCCACAAAAAATGTGTTTTAAGATGCGTTTTTTTGTTTCAAACAAACAAAATGGTGTTGTGTGTTCTGGTAAACATCATCGAAGTCAAATCACGCTGATAAGAAAATAGGTTGTGGTAAAGCATATTCAAAGAATACCAAAAGATGAGCCAAAAAAGGAAAGTCAGAATTTCGGACTAGAGGAATGGAAGTTTGTTCCTGGAATGGAACCAAGACCAGAAAGCTTAGATCCATTAATAGCAAAAGAAAGAACAATTACATTTTCTAACAAAATCAACAAAACAACAAAGGAGGAGATCATAAAGGAAAAATCAGAAAAGCTAAAAGATCAAGTTAGCAGTACGGATCGATATTTTAGATTTACAAACGAATTGCTTAAAGAAAAGCAAAACAGAATAAATAATTTTCGTGAAAATGAGCAAAAATTTTCCCACAAATTAAATCATTTTCCTGATAAAACAAAATCAAAGTCTGAGCTTGATGTTTTGGATCAAAAATACATCACAGAAGAAGACGCAAACACATTGATCATGCGCCTCGAAGAAGAATTTGAACGAATGAAAGATAAACTACTCTACCAAGAACTCATAGTGCAAAAAACGAAAGACGAAATCACTACACGAAGAAAACAAATTCAACAAGTAAAAGAAAAGTTAAAGAAAGTACAAAAAATGCCAAGAGCCAAAGAAATTGAAAATCCAATTCAAGTATTGCGTGATGAGCTAAGAAAGGCAGGAATCGACGAAAAAAACAGCATTTTTCAGATTTTAGAGCACATTGGAGAAACCTTAGACATGAGAAAACTAGGAGATGAAATTAGAAAAGGCAACTAGCTCTTTAGAAACTGCCGTATGTGTCGTGCTAGGTCCTCTAATTCTGTCGAAGATGGAATTGTGCGCTTAGTCCAGATTGCACCCATCTCATTATATCGTGGAATTATGTGAACGTGAACGTGTGGGATAATCTGTTTTGCGGCTCTGCCATTGTTTTGGGCAAGGCTGAAGGCATCTGCACCAGTAGCAGACATTATCGCTTTGACAATTTTTGGTATTTGTGAGAAAAGTGCACCCACATTTGTCGAATCCATATCGGTTATTTTTTCATAGTGCTTTTTTGGAACTACGAGTGTATGGCCTTTATCGATTGGGTATTTGTCTAAAAACGCTACGTGATATTCATCTTGATAAATGAAATGGCCTTCTCTTTTTCCAGATATGATCTCGCAAAAAATACAGTGCATAATTGCGAATTAGATCCATAATTTATTATTGGTATCGATTGATTAATTAGGGATATTTTTTGAGTGTGAGTGTTTCATGGGCAACAACGATAAGAACTCAAAGAAAGAAGAACGTAGAGAAAGCTTTGCTGACAGACAATCGAGGCAAAAGCGTAAAAATATGTTGATTGGATTAGGAGTTCTCGCAGTCATTGCAGCAATCGTTGCTTATGCATCATGGACATTTGTTGAAAAAAGCGCAACAGATCCGCTCCGTGGCCCGCCTGGTGCAGGAAGACTTAACGACGAACACGAACACGCATCAATTCTAGTTAGAATCCATGGCGATAAATTCGACTTTTCGTTACCACCGTATCAAGTAAAAAGTCCCTACATTCACTTTGAGGGAGAGGATGGAAACACCATTCATAGACATGCATCTAATGTGCCGCTTGGATTCTTATTTGATTCCATCCAAATAGGACTCACAGATGAATGTTTCATCTTCCCAGATAAAACACCACAACACACATTCTGTACTGACGAAACGTACTCGCTCAAATTCTATGTTAACCATGAAAAAGTGAACAGTATCGTGAATTATGTGATTGAGGACAATGATAGGATACTGATCTCGTATGGCAACCAAAATCAGACAGAAATTGACGAACAGTTACGAGAACTTGATTCACAAATGATACTCAGATAATGAGAATCAATAAAATTCTAATATACTCTTGATTAAAAGCAGTCATGACTGATTTGTTGATTTCAAGTAGAAATGTTGTGGTTGGCCCCGCTAGGGCTCCACATAGAGCAATGTATAAGGCAATGGGCCTAACAGACGCCGACTTGGATAGGCCGTTCATAGGCGTATCTCACACAGGAAACGAGGCCACTCCTTGCAACATTCATCTTGGAAGACTAGCGCAGAAGGCAAAAGAAGGTGTACATGATGCTGGTGCGACTCCAAGGGAATTTAGCACTATTGCAGTAAGCGATGGAATCGCTATGGGTCACGAAGGAATGAAATCATCGCTTGTCAGTAGGGAGATCATTGCAGATTCAATTGAGCTTATGATGAGAGCTCATCAGTACGATGGACTAGTTGGTATAGCTGGATGTGATAAGAGCTTGCCTGGCACGATGATGGCAATGGCAAGACTAAACCTTCCATCGGTTTTTGTGTATGGAGGAACAATAATGCCAGGATTCTATAATGGTAAACAACTCACTGTTCAGGATGTCTACGAAGCTGTAGGTGCATATGAGGCAGGCCAGCTTACAATGGAATCACTAAAGAATATTGAAAATTATGCGTGTCCAAATGCAGGTTCATGTGGTGGTATGTTTACTGCAAACACGATGGCTTCGATCTCAGAGGCACTCGGAATTGCTCTTCCAGGAAGCGCAAGTCCACCTGCAGAAGATGAAAGAAGAGAAAAGATGGTGTATGATACTGGCGTGGCAGCTGCAAAATTACTTGAACTTGGAATTAAACCGCGAGATGTTTTGACTTTTGAAGCATTTGAGAATGCAATCACAATACTTAACGCAATAGGTGGCTCCACAAACGCAATACTTCATTTATTAGCTATATCTCACGAGGCAAGAGTAAAGCTGACATATGACGACTTTGAGCGAGTAAGGAAAAAAGTACCACACATAGCTGACCTTAAGCCAGGTGGAATGTATGTTATGAACGATTTGGACAAAGTAGGCGGAGTACCAATGATGCTCAAAAAATTATTAGACAGAAAACTACTTCATGAAAACGTAATTACTGTCACTGGAAAAACAATGAGGCAAAACCTCGACTCAATCAATATTCCACCACCGAACAATGACATTGTAAAACCCCTTGATTCACCACTCTACAAAACAGGAACTGCTGTGGTGTTAAAAGGCTCACTTGCCCCAGATGGTGCAGTGATGAAAATGTCTGGTGTGAAAATTACCAAGTTTGTTGGAAAGGCCAAGACATTTGATAGGGAGGAAGCAGCATTTGACGCTGTATCAAAAAACCAGATTCAGGCAGGGGATGTCGTGGTAATTAGATATGAGGGTCCAAAGGGTGGTCCTGGAATGAGAGAGATGTTGGCCGTGACAGCAGCTTTGGTTGGGCAGGGTCTTGGAGAAAAAGTAGCTATGGTAACAGACGGTAGGTTTTCTGGAGCCACAAGAGGATTCATGATTGGACATGTAGCACCAGAGGCATTCGTCGGTGGTAATATAGCACTCGTAAAGGATGGCGATCAGATTTTAATAGACACTGAAACGAACTCAATTAACTTGCTCGTAGCAGAGGACGAGCTAGCAAGACGCAGAATGGAATGGAAACCAAGAAAACCAAACTATGAGAGTGGGGCACTTGCAAAATACGCATCACTTGTAGGTTCTGCTGCCCAAGGCGCTGTAACTAGTCCAAAATGGGCCTAGTTTTTTTTTTGACTCATTTCTCGAAGGATGGAGTTATGCGAAAACTTAGCAGTGAAACCTACAAACAAAGACCGTTTTGTCTCCGATTCTTTTTGCAGTAAGACCGAATCCTTCTTTCAGCTCTTGTTTACAAAAATAACATGTCGCCTCAGTAGCAGTGGAGCGGAGAATGTCTGATTTTTTTGGAAAGTAGATTTCAGAATAAAGTATAGTTTTCTTTGGTCTGCTGAGTAGCATCTGGCTCATGCAACTATTGAGCACACGATCTCATATAAAGGTACCGTACTATACCGTAATTTTTACATCTTTTGAAGGGAGATCGTGCGTAAATTTTGAAAAATCTTAAAAATCCTTGTATGATCGCACTACGAATCACGCTTTGAAATTATAAATAGATGTCAAAGGCCAGTTCACGTATGGGTGGCCATCTTTGGAAACTCCAAACCTACAGTAATCCCACTAGGCCTACCTGGATCACAATTTGAGATCTACTCTCAACTGGAACAAAATTATTCACACACATTTCTGTTCGAGTCACTTACAGGGCCAGATGAGCTTGCAGAGACATCAATTATAGGATTTGATCCACAAATATTGGTTTATGGTTATGAGGATCATGTCGTTTTTCAATATCGAGACGGCACCAAAAAAACAATACTCACCAAAGACCCAATCGCTGAGCTGAAGAATCTAATCGAGCATACAAACGACACATCATTTAGATATCTTGGTGGTGCAGTCGGGATAATAAATTATGATGCCGTAAAGCTCTATGAAAACATCCCGATCAACAATGACAAAAACAAACCACTTATGGAGTTTGGGATCTACCGAGACGGAATCATATATGATAACAAGACTAAAACTTCGCTTTACTTTTACTATGATGAAAATAGACTAGAAAAGATCAAATTAAACAAACGAGCTTTTGGTAAAATTACACTTTCAGACATAACTGCGAATATTAATGAAAAAAAATTCTCAGAAATAGTGATGAAGGCAAAAAAATACCTACATGATGGCGATATATTTCAAGTGGTGTTATCTAGACGATTCAGTTTTTCTGCAACCGGCGACTACTTACGTGTTTACAAAGAATTACGTTATTTGAACCCATCTCCATATCTTTATCATATGAAATTTGGTCCAAAGACATACATCGGATGCAGTCCAGAAATGCTTGTTCGTGTTACAGGAAAAAATGTAGAAACATTCCCGATAGCAGGAACAAGAAAAATTACTGATGATGAACAAAAAAACGAACAACTAAAACAAGAGCTCCTCAACGACGAAAAAGAGCTTGCGGAGCACACAATGCTTGTGGATCTTGGAAGAAACGACATAGGCCGAGTCTGTAAATATGGAAGTGTTCATGTCACGGAGTTGATGGAAGTAAAGAGATTTTCTCACGTTCAGCACATGGTGACCCATGTTGTGGGCACACTAAATGATCAAAATGACATGTTTACTGCCTTTGAAGCAGTATTCCCAGCAGGAACTGTCACTGGGGCGCCAAAAGTACGCGCCATGGAAATAATAAACGAGCTTGAACCCGACGTACGTGGGCAATATGCTGGTGCGGTGGGATACTTTTCAAACAACGGATGTTGTGATTTTGCAATTGCCATTCGTAGCATATTTTTTGATGGTAACAAAGGGTTTTTGCAGAGTGGATCTGGAATCGTTACAGATTCTACACTGGAAGGCGAATTCAAAGAGACAGAGCATAAAGCTGAGGCAATGATTGCAGCATTAAAGGAGGCAACAAAATGAAATTTCTCATAATTGATAACTATGATTCGTTTACATACAACATTGCACAACTGCTAGGTGATCTCGGTGTAGAGTCAGATGTGGTAAGAAATGACAAGATAACACTTGAACAGATAATTGATAAAAAATATGACGCGATCATAATTTCGCCCGGCCCAGGAACTCCTGAAGACAAACGATATTTTGGAATATGCTCCGACGTGATAAGAAAACTCGGCCCAACGACACCAATTCTTGGAATCTGTCTTGGACACCAAGGAATAATTCATGAGTTTGGTGGAAAAGTAGTAAATGCAGGATGCGTCAGACATGGAAAAACTAGTCCGATAAAACATTACAATGATTCACTTTTTGAAGGAGTGAAAAATCCATTTAGAGCCACAAGATATCACTCACTGGTTGGAGACAAGACTATAATCCCAGACGTACTCAAAATTACCGCCGTGGCAGAAGACGACGGCGAAGTAATGGGGGTATCACATAAAAAATACCTAATTGAAGGTGTCCAATTTCATCCGGAATCAATCCTTACTACAGAAGGAAGGAAAATTCTTCAAAATTTTGTAAACAAGGTAAGAAAATGCTAGCATCGCTTACAGCCAAACTTGATGATGGAATTAATTTGAACATAGATGAGATGAACCGTGCTATGGATTACATTTTATCTGATGAAATACCAGACATGCAAAAGGCCAATTTTTTACAAAAGCTGACCAAAAAAGGCGAAACCGATGACGAGTTATATGCCATGCTGGTCAAAATGGACGAATATGGAATTCATATTGCGCCAAAATGTAATGGAACCATAATAGACGTATGTGGTACTGGCGGCGACAAACTTCAAACATTTAACATTTCTACAACAGCAGCCTTTGTAATTGCAGCTGCAGGAGGTTATATAGCAAAACATGGAAATCGCTCAATATCTGGAGTGTCTGGTAGCGCTGATATCTTTGAATTCTTTGGGTATGATCTCAATGCATCACCACAACAAACAGCGTCAATAATTGAAAAATCAAGAATTGGTTTTTTATTTGCGCAAAAATTTCATCCAGCTATGAAAAATGTTGCTGCGGCAAGAAAGCTTGTAGGTGGAAGAACTGCATTCAATCTTTTAGGACCACTTTCCAATCCAGCTCGTGTCAAGAATCAATTAATTGGTGTTTTTTCTGAAAACTATCTTGAGAGAATCATTATCATCTTGAAAAGACGTGGTGCACAGAACATAATGACTGTTCACTCAGAAGACGGACTAGACGAATTATCTACCACTGCAAAAAATGTGATACATATTCTCAAAGATGATAAATTAGAAAAATTAGTAATTGATCCACAAAAACTCGGCTTGCATAAAGCGTCAATTAAGGATATTCAAGTCTCTTCAAAACAAGATGCCATCAAGGCATTTTTAGGTGTACTAAACGGTACTGCAAATCGTTCAATGCAAGAAATAACAATACTGAATGCTGCAGGAGGCCTAATTGTTGCAAACATTGTAAGCAGGTTTGATGACGGAATAGCAATAGCCAAAAGCATACTTGAAAGTGGCAAAGCATACTCATATTTTGTTGAATTTATCAAAAATTACGGAGATATAGAAAAGATGAAGGAAGTAGAATCAACATGACTCGGATTCTCAAAAAACTCGTCGAAAATTCACGTAAGGCAATCGATGAAGACACCTACAAGATATCAGAGTCACTTAGCAACTCGAAAACCGACCTCATCACTTTAATTAAGAATAATAAACACGCCTCACTCATCACCGAAGTTAAGTTCGCCTCACCATCTTTAGGTCAAATTAGAGAGCATTCTGATCCAGTGCAAATAGCAAAATCCATGGTGCGCGGAGGTGCGCTTGCTCTTTCAGTTCTTACACAACCATACTTGTTTTCTGGTTCACCAAAATACTTTATGGAAATTCGAAAACAAATTGATGTCCCAATGTTGATGAAGGACATCATTATAGACAAGATACAAATTGATGCTGCAAAAAAGATGGGTGCTGACTATGTGTTGCTGATACAATCTCTCTTCGATTTAAGGTATTTGAAAGAGATCGACGAGTTCGTTGAGTATGGCCACAAAAATGGACTAAAAGTGCTAGTAGAATCACACACTAAATCAGAATTTGCAAACTCATTGAAAACAAATGCCGATCTTATAGGAATTAACAATAGAAATTTGGACACACTAGAAATCGACATCAATACTACAAAAAGACTCTTGGATGGTTTTAACAAAAAAAGAATTATTGTGTCAGAGAGCGGCATCGAATCACCAAAAGATGTAGTGTTTTTGAAAAACTGCGGTGCCGATGTCTTTTTGATCGGCTCTAGCATAATGAGGAATGAAGACATTGAACTAAATGTAAGGAGTCTGGTAAACGCCATATGAAATTAAGATTTCCAAAAGATGGTAGGTTTGGTCAGTTTGGTGGGAAATACATCCCAGAAACACTGGTTCCTGCAATCCAAGAGCTCGAAGAAAGCTATCTTAGATACAAAGATGATGTTTCTTTTAAAAGAGAGTTAGATTACTATCTCAAGGAGTATGCCGGTCGTCCAACTCCACTTTATTTTGCAAAAAATCTAACAGAGAAGATTGGAGGTGCCAAGATCTACCTAAAACGTGAAGATCTACTCCACGGCGGTGCACACAAGATCAATAATACGCTTGGGCAGGCACTTTTGGCAAAACGTATGAAAAAATCCAGAATAATTGCAGAAACTGGTGCAGGACAACACGGTGTCGCAACAGCCATGGCGTGCGCATGTCTTGAACTAAAAGCTGAAGTTTACATGGGATACAAAGATACGATCAGACAAAAACTAAACGTCTTTAGGATGAATCTTCTTGGATGTGACGTCCACGCAGTAAAAAATGGTTCACAGACACTCAAGGATGCAATAAACGAAGCAATCAGAGATTGGATTACAAATGTCAGAAACACATATTATTTGCTTGGTTCTGCAGTTGGACCCCACCCATACCCAGTTATGGTAAGAGATTTCCAATCTGTAATTGGTACTGAAATCATAATGCAAATGAAAAAGATTGGAAAAGGAAATCCAGACACGGTTATTGCTTGTGTTGGAGGCGGTTCTAACGCTATTGGTACATTTTATCCATTAATTGATACTGACACAGAGATTATTGGCGTCGAAGCAGCAGGTGAAGGTCTAAAATCAGGACACCATTCTGCAACGTTGAACGTTGGATCAAAGGGAGTCTTACATGGAATGATGACATATCTTCTGCAGGACAAAGAAGGACAAATCAAGGAGACACATAGTATATCAGCCGGCCTTGATTATCCTGGAGTTGGTCCAGAACACGCATATCTAAAAGATCAAAAACGTGTCAAGTATACAAGTGCAACAGACAAAGAAGTAGTTGACGCGTTTTTGTTGTTGACACGTACAGAAGGCATTATTCCTGCCTTAGAATCAGCACATGCGATTGCGTATGCAATCAAGGCTGCAAAATCGAAACCAAAATCAGAATCTATTGTAGTAACACTCTCTGGGAGAGGAGACAAGGATGTAGAAGTAATTGAAGAATATGTCAAAAGAAATTTCAAGAATACGATCTAAGTTCAAAGAGCTTAAAAAGAAAAAGGAAAAAGCGCTTATTACCTACTTTATGGTGGGCTACCCAAGTCACAAAGACGCGTTTTCTGTTATAAGAGGACTCATCAAGGGTGGAGCAGACATAATGGAGCTCGGATTTCCCTTTTCTGATCCATTGGCCGATGGACCTGTTATCCAAAATGCAAGCACCGTTTCTTTGGAAAATGGAACAAGGCTAAATCAACTCTTTGAATTAGTAAGCAAGATTCGCAAGGAGAGTGAAATTCCACTGGTCATAATGACATATACAAACATACTGTACCACCAAGGCTACGACAAATTTTTTAGAATGGCAAAAAAGGTAGGAATTGATGGTTTCATCGTACCAGATATGACAATAGAGGAATCAAAAGATTACATCGCTGCCGCAAAAAAACACAAAATGGACACAATCTTCCTTGTATCACCAAACACTACCAAGTCCAGATTGGAGAAGATAGTTAAACAGACTACAGGGTTCTTGTATTTAGTTTCTGTTTTTGGCACAACTGGAATTAAGTCAAAAATACAAAGATATACCATCGACGCCCTCAAAAATACCAAAAAAGTAACTCTCAACAAGATCCCAGTAGGAATAGGTTTTGGAATTTCTACACCACGTGACATTTCCAACTATGTCAAACATGGTGCAGACGCTGTAATAGTTGGAAGTGCACTAATAAAACTCGTAGAAGGTACAACTCCTAACAAACTAGAAAAAACTGTAATGACATTTACAAAAAAATTAAAAGATGCCACAAAATAGCTATTTTTTTGAGTATTTTACTTTCAGTGCAAGAAGAATCATGTTAAGCACTATGGTAACCACATTAGCACCAATTATGACCAAGTCTTGTTTTTCTATTCCATAAACAATCCACAAAGACATACCTATTGAAATTAGAATCATTAAAAGATACGAGACATCATCAAGATGTTTTGTTTTATAGCCTTTAATGATTTGAGGAATAAAGCTTGATGAGACAAGTGCACTTGCAACACTGCCAATTAAAGTTAACCAAATTCCTTCAAAAAACAATTCTTTGAAGGAAAACAGGACGAATTAAAATTTTTGTCTCAAGCTACCCAGCTGATCTAAAAGATACTATTGATAGCATCTTGCCAATAAAGAATAAAAATCCCATCTTCCATCTGTAAATGTGCAGACAAAATTCATCTTTGTTACTGGAGGTGTGATGTCAGGCCTTGGGAAAGGCGTGGTGACCTCCTCTATTGCTAAACTCCTTCAATTATCGAATCAAAAGGTTTCCTGTGTGAAGATCGATCCATACCTAAATTATGACGCCGGAACCATGAATCCAATAGCACATGGGGAGGTATTTGTCACCGAAGATGGTGGTGAGTGTGATATGGACATAGGCAACTATGAACGATTTTTGAACCAAAATATTGCAAAAACCCATAATATCACAACTGCTCAAATCTATTCTGCGGTGATTGAGGCCGAAAGACGTGGGGAATACCTTGGTGCATGTGTACAGATAATACCACATGTCACAGATGAAATAAAGCGTCGCATACGCAAAATTGCCGAAGATGAACGACTCGATATTTTGGTAGTTGAATGTGGCGGTACAGTAGGTGACATAGAAAGTCTCCCCTTTTTGGAAGCATTAAGACAACTTAGGTTGGAGGAAGGATCACAAAACGTCATATTTGTGCACGTCACTTTGGCACCTTCCTTGGATGTAGTAGGTGAACAAAAAACAAAACCAACACAACACAGCGTACAGGAACTTCGCAGAATAGGAATCCAACCAGATCTAATTGCAGTAAGATGTTCAACACCACTACACGAATCCACAAAAAAGAAGATTTCCATGTTTACAAACGTCACAACAAAAGATGTGTTTTCTTGTCACGATGTCAAATCGATTTTCATGGTTCCGCAAATTCTCTATGACCAAGGAATAGTTGACAATATTTTTACAAAATTCAACAAAGTTGGACTAGTCAACACATCTGCAAACTGGGACAAATGGAATGCAATAGTCAACTCACTTGAAAATACCAATGGCCAAGTGAAAATAGCCATGGTTGGAAAATACGTTACTCTTGCAGACAGTTATGTAAGTGTAAACCACGCCTTAAAACACGCTGGAGCAAAAATTGGTAAAGATGTCGTAATTGATTGGATAGATTCTGAAGGAATCAATGGTAATGTAGATCAACTCACAAAATATGACGGCATACTCGTACCAGGAGGTTTTGGAGTACGTGGGGCCGAGGGAATCATAAGCACGGCAAACTTTGCAAGAGAAAAGAACATTCCGTATCTTGGGATTTGTTTCGGATTTCAACTGGCCGCCGTTGCATTTGGTCGCTCTGTCTGTAACTTTAAAGACGCAAACTCTACAGAGCTTGAACCAAACACGACTAATCCAATAGTTGATTTGCTTCCAGAACAAAAAACCATTGAGAATATGGGTGGCTCATTAAGGCTTGGTGCACACGAAATTCAAATCAAAAACAATACACTTGCATTCAAGACATACGGTTCCAACAAAGTGATGCGTAGGCACAGACACAGATATGAAATCAATAAAAAATATCTTGATGCATTTGAAAAAAATGGCATGATTTTTTCTGCAGAAAGTGACGGCTCAAAGAGAATGGAAATCTTAGAAATACCATCGCATAAATTCTATCTCGGTGTCCAATTTCATCCAGAATTCAGTAGTAGACCTGGTTATCCAGAAGAGTCATTTGAAGCATTTGTAAGGGCTGCGGCAAGCTAAATCTGTTTTAATCTAAATCAGAATTTTTAAATCAAATTTTTACTTAGAAACTTTGAAACGCCTGATTTGATCATCTTTGCAGCTATATTTGTCTTATCTCTGTTTACAAATACTTCTTTTGTAGAACAAAAAATGTAGAATATAAAATCAAAAAGGCCGCTATAAAGAAGTACATAAGTAATCTAAATTCGCTAGATGACAGCAAGATCGTAAAGGCGATTCAGATAACAAAATCCAGAATACTCGCAATTCTTTACATAGTTACTGTTGAAGCGTGTGCAGGCCGTGAAAGGTTGTACTCACCATAACTTGAGCTGCAATCAAATAGAGAGACTTTAAGAGTATAGTAGGACTGATAATGCCAAATACCTGTAAAAGTAGCGATTTTTCATACGAGCTACCAATCCAGCTTCAATAACTGTAGGTTTCTATACTCGATAATTAATCGATTCTAGATATTTCGTAGATCTTTTGTCTAGCATCTCGTATTGAGATCTTCTTTTTTACATAACCTTTATCCAGTAGGTGTCTTAGCGCAAGCCTAACCGTCCTGTCTGGCAAAAGAGTTTTGGTAGCAAGTTCTTTCTGCGTTAATGAGCCCTCGTATTCAAGTGTCTTCAAAAGCAATTTTGAGCTTGGTGGCATATTCAATAGATCTTCGGCAAGTTTTACTTTCTTTGCCAACGCAGAGACAGCGGTGGAGTCTTTTTTCATTTTTATTATTTTAGCAGACGGTGTTGATTTTGTACATTCCAAAGTGTTGTTAATTCTGAATCTGTCGGCACCGTCAAGTACGACTTCACAGAAAAGCCTCGAAGTCACATCATCTACTTGAATCAAACTAGTGTCGTTTACTATTAGAGGCCTTCTTGTAATATCAAGTGAGTTGACTGAAACAATTCCAAATACTGGAGAGTCCTGAAATATCATTGGGCCTCCTGCAGACATGGAATAAGCAGAAGAACCTATTGGAGTTGAAATTATTACACCATCACTACTGTCATGCCAAACTTCTTCGTTGTTTATTCGCAAGATGTGTTCCATGAGCACTGCACTTTTTGATGGAAAGACTGCAACATCGTTTAATACTGGGTATATTGTTTTTCCATCTATTTTGACTCCCAATCTAGTAAATTCAGATATTGCATAATCACCTTTTTTTATTCGATTTACGTATGAAGAAAACTCCTTCAAGTCCACTTGGGCAAGAAATCCACTTGATTCTGATTCACTGACACCAAGAATCGGTATCTGTGGATCCTGTGTTTTATGAAAATAATTTCGAACTCCTCTGTCGCCGCCAGTTACTATGATGCAATCAATATCTTTTCTAGTTTTGTATCCAACATAAGTAGATGCTATTCCATAATCATCAAGAACCGTCTTTATTGTTTTAACAGCAATGTCTGTTGGGCCAAAACCTGAGATTCCGAATTGCACGAAACATTAACCTCCATCACTATAATAAAGTCTCACACGTCTGTGAATTTGATTGTATTATAAAAATAACCGGCGTTGGTTTCTGTAGCTGCTCTTGGTGGCACTTTATTGAGTCCTATCTCCTTTGAGTCTAATGCTGCCTGCGCCGCTCCACCTGCAAAACTCAATGCCCATAAGATGTCTTTTTCTTTTAATAATGTGCAACAAAATGTGGCAGTGAAAATGTCACCTACACCAGACGTATCATAAACATCCATGTTTGGCAATCTAATCGAATACTGCTTATTATTGTAAAACAATGAGACGTCTCGTTTGTTTGTATATAGAACGTACTTTACTTTTTTTTGAAGAACCAACACACCATGAACTCCTTCAAGGCCAGTAAGATTGTATATTTCGTTCGGATCCGATTTGAGACCTGTAATTTTGCTCAGATCAACTTCCGTTCGCTCAAAATAGATTTTTTTGTCTGCAGCAATACGACGTAGAAAACCTTGTGGGTCAAGAAAGACAAATTCAGAATCATTTTTTATCTTCTCAAACACTGATTTAGGAACTTCATTGAAAACCGGACTAATTAGAATGCCATCAGCGCTGATTTTTCTATAATCAATTTCATCACAGAAATTTTTGAGCCACAGAACTCTATCTATATCATTTATTTCTAATCTAAAACGAGTAGTTGGTTTTCTAGATGATATGTTTTCAAACACTATCTTGTTTTTTAGAAGTTGTTCTGCAAATTTAAAATCACCTCCAAATTTTGTTGCGAGCTCTACATCAAAACCCATATTTCTTGCTGCCAGTCCACAGTAACATGCTGGGCCTCCAGGGGTTTCGTACACACTATCGCCTATTTTGATCTCATCTATAGTGCAATGAGAGAATATGCCAAGTTTCATCTTTTCTGCTCATTAAGTTGAGAATTTAGTTTTTTCCTTTTCAAAACAGGCTTTACACAGAATTCTGCCTCTGTCTATTACAAGTTCCATATTCGATTTGAGGCACGAGTGACAAAGCCCTCTCATCTATAATCATTACAGATGTGCTCATAAATCAACTTTGATTAAGAATCTGAGAAAAAGAGATATTCTAAGTTATTTCCTTCGAATCCATGAGGAAGCCAATACCAGTAACACTTGATAAAAAGCTTGTTACTTTGGTGATGCTGGTATCGCTCATTGGAATTGGAGTTACAGTATTTTTTTCATTTCACTATGCAAATCTCATAATTGAGCAACGCGTTATGGATCAGCTGACTAGTCAATCTGCAGTGAGAGGTGATTCTGTGCGGAGTTTATTGAGCTCAAAAATTCAGCAAATCCAAGTAATTGCTACAGATCCAATGATTCAAAATTTAATAAAAGAGTTTAGTACGATTGAAGATGAAACCACCTTTGCTGCAAAAATTTCTGAGCGAAGAATCGCATTTTTGATAGAAATCCAAGCATTCGAAGCAACGATTGGTGGTCTAAATGATCTTGAGAACGTTGAGATAGTAAACGCAGAAGGCAAAAGACTGTTTTCTTTGTTAAGCATGAAAGACAAAAAAGAGTTCCTGACTGATCCAATATTTACCAAAGGCCTAAACGAACCATTTGCGCAGATAACTCAGGCAAAAGATGGAAAAGGAAAACTGCTTTTAGTGACGCCTATTTATGACAATCCAAAAGACCAAGCAATCGGAGTTGCAATTGTTACTGCAAACACACAATTTGTTGATCAGATTTTGCTAAACAGACTCGGTCTTGGAGAAACCGGAGAATCATATCTTGTTAATGAAGACAAAATTCTGATCTCAGAGTCTAGGTTTGTAGAAAATGCCGCGTTCAAAGAAAAAGTTGATACGGTTCCAGTAAACCTTTGTTTTGAGAGTAGTCAAAACCATAGTGGGTTATATCCAGATTATAGAGGCGTCATGGTTCTTGGATCTTCAAACTGCATGAAGGATTTGGGACTTGTTTTATTAGTTGAAATTGATGATACGGAAGTTTTCGAACCTGTGCATGATCTACAAGAGAAGATCATCTTACTTGGAGTCACCATAACAATAGCTGTGGGAATAGTAGCGTATTTTTTGTCAAAACTGATTTCAAAACCTTTGATAAAGCTGCAACAGGCAGCACGAAAAATAGCAGCTGGTGACTTGGATGTACGTACAAACATAAGAACTCAGGATGAAATAGGCCAATTATCACGATCCTTTGATCAGATGGCAGAACAAATTCAAGACTCACTGTTAAAAATCAAAGAACGTGAAGATGTCATCAAGCAACAAAAAGACATATTATTGCAGTTCTCACAATACAGCTCGAACTATTGTGTGTGTTTTGTAGATATAGTGGGATCAACTAGGCTCACTTCAAAACTTAGTGATTTTCAGACTACCAAATTTTATTCAATATTTCTCAACTCGCTGGCAACAGTAATTACACAAAATAACGGAGTAGTAGTAAAAAATATCGGCGACGCGTTATTATATTATTTCCCAAAGACAGATTCAGAAGAATTAGGCCCCTTTGAAGAAATGTTAAATTGCTGCATGAAGGTATTAGGTGCAAAAGAAAAAATCAACCAGACATTAAGAAATGAAAACCTCCCAGAGATTAGCTATAGGATAAGTGCAACGTTTGGGCCAGTTCGTGTGGCAATCATTGCCACATCTGCAATTGACGACATTTTTGGATCCACAGTGAACACTTGTTCTAAGATAAATTCTCTTGCAAAGCCAAATACCATGGTGGTTGGCGAATCGCTTTACGAGAAGATAAAAACCATCAAAGATTACAGCTTTGAGCTGATCACACAATACAACATAGATGCTGAAAACAAGTTTGCCGTCTATCAAGTGAGCCCAAAATCAAAATGACAGACACATTGTTTGCTCCAAATTTGTATCCACATGCGCACAAGAATATAAAGAGGCATCTTCAAGGACAAGCATGCCATTAAAGCGTGCAAGCAGAGGTAGACGTAAGGGCGGAAAAGGTTCATCCGATCGAATTCAATGCACCAATTGTGGAGCTACAGTTCCAAAAGACAAGGCAAAGAAAGTAACATCAAGATTAAACTTGGTTGAATCATCTCTTGCAAAAGAACTAAGGGCACAAGGTGCATACATTGCGGCACCAAAAGTTCTAAAATGGTATTGTGTGTCCTGCGCAATTCACTTTGGAATACTAAAGATTAGATCTGCCGATTCGAGAAGACAAGCAGGAAGATTATACTAATTATTCTTGAATGTTTTTTGCAGTGATTGCGATTCTTTGAATGAATGTGATCGCTGCGATTATAATTACGATTATTATTGCATATTGCATAAATCCAGCCATTCCTATTATCGCAATGACTAATAGTCGCTCGGCCCTCTCACCTATGCCAATTCCCTCTAGTTTCACACCAAGTGATTCCGCTCTTGATCTTGCATAGCTTACAAGCAAGGAGAGTGTGATTGCCAAAAACACCAAGTATGGTTCAGCAAAACCACCAACTAACAGACCTAAAAATATGGCAACTTCAGCTATTTTGTCAAAAACCGAATCCAAAAAACCTCCTTTCTTTGAGACTTTCTTTGTGACTCTTGCAACTTGGCCGTCTACTACATCAAAAAATCCAGAAACAAGTAACAAAATTCCGCCTATTATCGCGGCAAGTTGAATTTGAGAATTCAAGCCATATACCACAGCTGACAAAAATGCAAACCCGAGTCCTACAGCTGTCCAGAAATTGGGAGAAAGTCCAGTTGCTGCGAAGCTGTTGCCAAGTTTCTCAAGATATGGCTTCAAGGAGTCTCTAAAGTTGTTTAACATCTGTTTTTTGAGATTAAATGAGTCTATTTAATATTCATGGCAATTATTGTTGACATTATCTTTGCAGCTATGGCTGCAGTGGAACCGTTGTCATATGTTGGGTTTAATTCGACTATGTCAAGACACGATATGGTTTTTCCTTCCAATGAATAAAGCATCTCGAATAGCTCCCTTGAGGTAATTCCAACTGCTTCAGGATTTCCAACACCCGGCGCAAATGCAGGATCAAGTACATCCAGATCAACACTGACGTATGTTTTGTTAAATGTGGAAAGCATGTCTTTGATAAGCTTTGGACCATCTCCTTGGCGAATGTCTTTATCAGTGACTGTCGTAATTTTATGTTCCTGTAGAAATGCCAATTCTTCTTTAACAAAAGAGCGCGCCCCAACATGGATTATATTTTCTGCACCGCGTTTTTCAACGATACGACGCAGGTATGATGCATGACTATACTGTGCACCTGCATATTCATCTCTTAAATCATAATGAGCATCAAAAACGATGTAGGCAGTATCTTTAGAAAAATTTGTGTATGTACCATAAGTAAGCGAATGCTCACCACCAAGAATTATTGTCAAGTTTTCATTTTTTTGTAATTCGTTTGTGATTTTGCTTACCATATCAAGCATCGCTTGCACGTTTACCGTATGTTGCGTGTTGCCAAGATCTTCTATGTTAACTGATTCTAGATCTGCACCAAATTTTGGCTCGAATATCTCGATATTGTTAAATGTGCTTCTTATTGCGTCAGGGCCGAATCGTGTTCCAGGTTTGTATGAATGTGTAGAATCAAATGGGACACCAAAAACGGTTGCTATTGGCTTACTACTCTCATTTGGAGATATGATCAAGGGACTTTTATTTAGATACAAATCAAGGTAACTCATCTTCTAAATTAGTTCAGTTGCTACTACAAATTAAATTGTGGCGATTCAGATGCGGTTTAATTGGAGAATTTTATTTGTAGTGTCTTCTTTGATTATTTGATCAAGCCATTCAGTAAGTATTGAAGAATTGAATGGTTTTTCAAGTACGGTGACACTTTTGGTATTTCCAAGCTCGTCTAATTTTGATTCAATCTCGTCACCAAAACTGGTTATAAACAGGATTTTTTGCTCTGGCTTTGCTTTTAGAATTTCTTTTGCTACTTCAAAGCCGGTTTTTTTCGGCATAGAATGATCGAGTATTACCATATCAAATGGCTTCTTTTTGGACGCTCCCAGATATGTTGAAACACATTCTTCACCATTTAGGGTTATCTTTACTGAATGGCCACGCGCCTCGAAAATCTGTTGATAAAGTACAGCGTATGCGATACTATCTTCTGCGACCAAGATGTTGAGGCCCAAGATTTATCTAAATAAACTGCGCATGCTGTCTTATTCTAGTTTAACATGTTTGGTTTAAACAAACAACCATTACATAACATATGCGCTCACACCATTATTTGTGGTCTTTTTGAGAGATGTAAGGCTAGGTTAAGCTTTGCGAATGGTTTGTCTTTTGTCTGCTCTTTTATTTCTTTTACAAAACCATCAAAAGTGATTTCCCGAATATCTCCTGTCTTTCTGTCTCTTACTGAAAGGTTAGTCTTTTCAATTTCTTTTTCACCTATTACTAGACTGTATCTTATCCATTCTGTCTCTGCATCTCTGATTCTCTTGCCAACACTTTCGTTTCTATCATCAATGTCTACTCGTATGTCGTGCCGAGAAAGTCTTTCTGCCAATTCCTCACAGTATTTCAAAAATTCCTCTTTGAGTGGAATTATGCGAACCTGAGTTGGTGCAAGCCACAAGGGGAGTTGTGCCTTTCTACCTTCCTTCTGATCAAGTGCCGCTTTTTCCAACAACACGTAGATGACACGCTCTATTGCGCCACTTGGAGAATTATGCAAAATTATTGGATGGTGTGGGGTATTGTTTTCGTCAAAATACTTAATTCCATACCGCATACCATTTTCGACATCAATTTGGTCAGTAGACAATGCTGATGCTTTGCCCAAGTTATCCACATAGTTGAACTCCCATTTTAGAACAAAATAGAAGAATTTTTCCTTCCACATCTCAACAAGCACCGGCTTGCCAATTTTTTTAACTAATTCTTCTATAATGTCATTATGTTCTTTGTAAAAGTCCTCAGTGAATCTAATCGCCATTTCGTAGTCAGATTCATCAATTCCTATTTCTTTGAGGACAAACCTTGAAAGATCAAAGCGTTTTCTGATTTCTTCTATTGCTTGGGGGATATTTGCACAAAATGCATGACAATCAGGCATTGTGAAGGCACGCAATCTACGCAGACCAACAAGTTCGCCTGATTGTTCCCTTCTAAAGCTGTATCTTGTAAGTTCGTACAACTTCATCGGAAGATTCTTGTATGATATCTGAAAGTCGTTTGCCATCAAAAACTGACCAAAGCATGCAGCAAATCTCAAAAAGAGCTGTTTTCCTTCCGAATTGATGTTGTACTGCCTTGCCGGAAACCTGTTAAAATAACTCTCCATGCTTGGATGATGAGAGTCATACATTATTGGAGTCTCTACTTCTAATCCGCCATAGTTTTTTACCACATCTGTGACAAATCGTTCGAGAAGTGATTTGATCAGCCTACCATTGGGATAAAATCGCATGTTGCCAGAATCTGAGGCCGGTTCATAGTCTGCAATGGCCATCTTTTTCATGAGTTTCACATGCGGTGGTGGTTCATCTACTGCTCTTTTCTTTGCTGCTTCATATTTTGATAAAATCTCTAATTTTTTATGCTTTGCAAAATTGAATTTGTCGATTTCGTGCATGGTGCCATCAGGTGTCATGATGTACCAGTATGAACGTATTTTTGATTCAGATTTGAGTGCTTCCGATGTCTGTTCTTCGTGGTCGTGTCCATCTTTTGTTATCACCTTAGAGCTTTCTGCAAGTGGGTGTCCCTTAACCTTCACATTATATGATTTAGTCCAACCAAAAGGCGCCCTAGAAACCTCAAATTCTGCTGCAAGTGATTCCATTTCTTTTAGTAAATTGAGTGCAAGTGTTGGCGATGCCAGATTAGAGCTTAAATGCGCATATGGATACAGAAGGAGTTTTTTGCAGCCAAGCTTTTCCATGCTGGCCTTTATTTCAAAGATTGCTCTCTTTGCAACATCTGTGTCGTCACCTTCTTCGATTGCTACGAATGCAACTACGACTTCATCGATTCGTTTAGTTGATGGTTCTATGTCTTCTGCGGATTTGATCTCTTTTTTGATTGGAGTATACTCAATACTGTCGCAATGTAACTGTAGTATGCGCACAATTTCAAACAGTTCTGGTTATTGAATTAAATGTTATGTCACCGATTAGGGAGATTTTTTTGAGCCAAGGGCAATCACGGAACGCAAAATTATACTAGAGAGTCCAAGGTTGTTTAGCACAAAATCAGCTGTTCTTTTTAGTGCATTTTGGCCCCTAAATCCTTCGTCGTAGACCATCTCGACTGCACCTTTATCGGTTTCAACGAGTGCCGTGATAAGAGAATATGGCCCAAGCTTTTGGTCTGTTTTTTCCACAAACAGTCGTAATTCTACCTTTTTAATTACAAAGTCTTGTTCAACAAAATTCCCACCATCAAATAGCGTAATTGTATCATCTGGTAGTCGATTAACTCGTTGAGGATTAGTAATGTCAATTATTTTCAATTGTTTTTGCTAGGTAACTCAAACTATTTTAAAAATATCATGATGGCACAATAATTATTATACCAATGAAAAAACCCAATCGATATGGATCACCATCATTTCCGTGGAAAAGATATACCACATATCAAAATAACAAAAAATACCTCAATCGAAGATCTTGTCGAAATCTTTGCAAGTACTGGATACAATGCAAGACAACTTGGAGAAGCTGCCAAATTATATGCAAGAATGATAGAAGAGGATGCAGTAATATGCCTCACGGTTGCCGGAGCTATGACCCCCGTTGGTTTTGGCGGCATAATCAAGACGTTGATTGAAAAAGGATTTGTAGATTGGATAATAGCTACTGGCGCAAATGTCTACCACGAAGACCATTTTGCGAGGGGATTTCCTGTAAAACAAGGTCATTTTGAAGTTGACGACATGATACTTTACGAAAAAGAAATCGTCAGAATAAGAGATGTCTATATCAAATTTATTGAAACTCTTGCAGCAGAAGACAAAGTGGTGCAACAGATGTTCAGAGACAAGCTGATTGGCAAGCCGTTTACTACCGCAGAATTTTGTAATATAATGGGGCAGATTAGTGCAAAACATGCAAGATACCCAGAAAAAAGTTTTCTTGTTTCTGCTTACAAATATGACGTTCCAGTCTATGTGTCAACACTCAAAGACTCTTCTTTGGCAATGAATCTTGGAGTGCATAGACTACAAAACAAAATCTACAATCTAGATTTCGTGCGAGAAATATTAGAACAAGCTGCAATAGTGTATAATTCAAAAAAATCTGCAATAGTGGAACTTGGAGGTGGTGTTCCAAAGAATACTGCACAACAAACAGGTCCTATGCTTGATCAAATACTTGGCAACGATGATGGCGGTCAAGACTACATAATACAGATTACCGACGCACGTCCAGATACAGGAGGTCTTTCTGGCGCTACCTTGCAGGAAGGAAAAAGTTGGGGCAAAGTACAAGATGCTCATTCGGGAACAGTCACAGTGTATGCAGATTCTACCATCGCATTTCCAATTATTGCAGCATATGTACTTGCAACGCAAAAACCACGAAAACCAAAGCGAATATACAAAAATCTCAACACGTATTACTCAAAACTACAACAAAGCTATCTCAAAAAACTTAAAAGTCAAAAATTAGAGATAAAGAGAAAACACTAGAAGCGGTCGTAGCGAGCTCGCTCAAGATCCCGGTCTTCCTTTGTTTCTTTCTTCCATTCCTTATAATGTTCTCTACACAATACGGCTTTTTTTGCTGAAGATTTGAGACGTAGGCCAGTGTTTTCGACTTTGGATGAGTTTAGCGATCGTACACCGTCGTTATTGCAGCCATCTACGTCACATTTAGCTCCTTTTGAAACTAATCCCATGCTGGTATGTTTACTTGATGCTATTTATAGTTGAAAGCTAAGATTGTAGCTCTTCACTAATGGTTTGTAAAATTGATTCGTGATTAGAAGATGTTTGTTCAGAACAAACTAACTGGAAAATAAAATTCTGATTTTAATAACTGGTTATATGGCCACGACCAATCAATTTACCCACATTTCAAAAATTCATGATACAGTAGACAACATTAAGAATGTCAATGTCATCAGCATACAAAAAGACGACAGCATATATGACGCCATGTTAAATTTGACTACAGCCGGAATTAGCAAGATCTTTGTTTTTGATAAGAAAAAACCAATTGGAATAATCACTGACAAAGACATCATACGATTTCTATTTATAGACAAAAGTGGGCGCGACATACATGAGATAACTTCACAAGAGATAATGAATAACATACTCTTTACAATAGGCAGTATTACATGTCAACAAGCAGCACACATCATGCTCATCAACAAACTAAGCACCCTGGGAATAGGAACGTGTGACAAATTAGATGGAATTATCACAAAGACGGACTTGCTACAGTATTATGTTAATTGTTGTCACGATAAATACAAAGTTTACGATTACATGACGATTAGTTATTTTTCTGCGTCAGTTAACGACAAACTATATCAAATCATCAAATTAATGGCAACTTGCGATATATCTAGAGTAGTGGTAGTTGACGAAGCTAGGCGTCCAGTAGGAATAATCACTAATGGTGATATTTTTAGAGCAACGATGGAGACATTTAAAATGAATATAGTACAATCGAGTAAAAGTAATTATTCTGATCAAGATGGTCTGTGGTCAGAAACGGGTTTTGTAGGATCACAGATAACTGGAGACATAATGACCGAAGGCATTATTGCAGTCAATTCCACTATGGACATGAGAACTGCTGCAAAGATAATCCTTAATAAAAAAATCGACAGTCTTGGTATAAACGACAATGATGGAAATCTAATTGGCCTAGTAAATAAGACAAATATTTTGCATGCCTTGGCAAAATCAGGCGGTGATTGAGTATGTCTTCTGACTATGAACCATCATTTTTGATTGTAGACGATTCACACTTTACAAGGAAGGCAATACGTAACATTGTAGAATCCAACAAGCTTTCAAGGACGATTTACGAAGCAGGAGATGGTGTTGAAGCGGTTCTCAAATACAAAGAACATCACCCTACATTGGTAACAATGGATGTTTTGATGCCTAAAGCAGACGGCATACAAGCACTACGAGCCATAAGAAAATTAGATCCAGATGCCAAAGTAATTATGATTTCATCCACAGGCAAAAGCTTCATAGTTCAAGATGCAATGAAGGCCGGAGCAATAGATTACATCTTAAAACCGTTTGATCCTGCTCAATTGGCAATCACTCTAAGCAAACATGGACGAATCTGAAGTCAAGAAACCTTCAAAATTACTTTCAGTCGATCGTTTTTGAATCTGATTCCAGACTCAAAATTTGCTTTTCAAAGATTTTTTGTAGTTTCTTCAGCTCATCTATTCGTAGTTTTTGTTTATCTAAATGGTTATTGACTTGTTTAATGTATTGGCTTGTTTCTTCAGCAGCATTGCGTAATTCATGTATTTTTTCATTCAGCACCTCGCTGGGATCCGAGGAGCCCTCACGTCCAATATCTTTAAGGTAGATTATCCTCTTTGGATTCAAGGAATCTTCAAATTCTGGAATCTTTGGGCCGGTTTCTGTTACGTACTTGGGTTCATCATCATAACGAACCATCCTCTTAAAATGCTCTTTTGTTTTACGATCTAGATACCTTCTAACCAATCTGATTGTTGTAAAAGTACAAAGTATACTAATCCTAGTTTGTAAAAGTCGCACAAACATTTTCCTTGTTTTTATTCGCTATTTCGTTTCACATGGTGTAAATCATTTATAAGTAGAGAATTTTGGAACGGATGCATGGGTGGAGCAAAGAAAGCAAGCGCAGCTCAAATGGAAAAAAGGCAAGAAAGTGACAAGACAAAAGACCAAGGAGCTAAAAAAGACAAAAAAGACAAGAAGCAAGAAAAAACAGAAAAAAAGGCAGAAATTACTGTAATCGTAAACGAAGACCAAGCACTCAAGCTCATAAAATCAAACAACTATCTAACTGCACAAGAATTAGCAAGACAGACAGGTGTCAAGATCTCTGCAGCAAACGCATGCCTTGTAAATCTGTTGAAAAAAGGAACACTAAAACGCACAGGTGGATTCAGTGGCCACTGGATTTATCAGCAAGCTGGCTGATAAATTGCAATAACGTCGCCAGGCTTTACTTCTTTTAACGCATCGACATTTTCTAGGATTTTACCAATTGGTGTCATTGATTTTGTGGTCATCACATCAGACATAAAAAAGCATATGCTTCCACCAGCCGGTGAAAATGCAATGTCACCTTTTTTGAACTCTTTTCTCTGTCTTTCGACGCCGGAGTTTATTGCAGTCTCAATGTACACAATGTTTTGGCCAAGAAAGTGGGCGTTTCCATCAAGCGGCAATGATCGTAATATTGAACCCACAGTCTTTGGCGAAAGGTGACGTTTTAGCTCACAAGTAAGCTTTGATTTGGTCTTTATCTCAACTACAAGGTATGAGCTAGATACAGAACCTGCACTCATCTTACAAATTTTGGCGTATGAATATATAACCGTACCAAGTCAGTTTTTTCACTTGTCGGATCCTGAAGAAGCTGAAGTTGAGATTACTGAGGAAGTTGAAGAAGAACCAGAATTTGCTAGACCGCTAACTTCTGAAGAGATCAGTGAGGACACCACAATGGAAGATGCGATAAACGCATACAAGAAAATCTTTGAGACAAAAGAACTAACAGATGATGAACGCGCAGAGCTTGACAAAAAAATAAAAGAAATGGAACAACGCGAGATAATTGACGTAGATCCCGTTCACGAAGCAGTTGAGATTCCACTTGCAGGAAAAGGCAAAATCGCAATAGGACCACCCACACTTACAAGGTTTGAGAAGGCACGGATTTTGGGTGCGCGCGCCCTACAGCTATCTCAAGGAGCACCACCATTTATCGAGATTCCGAAAACTGCCAGAACGTCTCTGGATATCGCATTACAAGAACTTGAAGAACGAGCAATTCCAATTGTAATTAGAAGAAGATTGCCAAATGGTGATTATCAAAACATTCCAATTGATTACTTTAACTAATGGACAAATCATCGATAAAACTTAAAAGAATTGTGAATTTGGGAAAAGTGCAATGATCAGTATGGGGGAGACAAATAATCAAGTTATTTCAGATCAACCCTACAATTACTATGTGAGAAACGATCCGATAATGCAATCAGCGTTAGATGTCTTCACACTGATTAATAAACACAACAAGGTCGTTCTTTTGGCAAAAGGAAACTCGATTCCAAACGCCGTAGCAGTTGCAAACATTATAGTGGAAAAAATGCTCAACGGCGCATGTAAGATTCAATACATCCTTCTTGATTCCGAAAACTCCAACATGTTTGGCAAACGAATGTTATCAACTATTGAAATTTCAATAATAAAGAACTAGTATACGCTGCCCGGACCTTTTAGCAACATGTTTTCACATTCTTTGCATATTGCTTCATCAATGTTTGTTTCAAGATTGTGATGAATTTCACATATGAGAAGACTTGACTTGATGTAGTTACAAAGACTGATGAACTTTGCAAGGCTTGATGGTGTATATGCCATATCCGACGCGAGTCTATCGCTGAGCTCTTTGAGCATCTCAGATACTTGTTCGTCGGCCACCAGCTTTTGAATCAATTTTGGATCGCCCCGTGTGCCACGAATGTAATTACTAATTGCGGCTTGAGTGACACCAAGCATCTTTGATATTTCGTCTTCTCTGATCTTATGTTCTTCGGCAAGCTTTTTGGCCAAGATGGCACGCAATGCTGGTATGAGCGTCTTTGATTCAATTTCTGCAGGTAGTAGCAATATGAAAAATCGGTCTACAATATATTTAAAGTTAACAATGAATGTAATGAAATCGCAAACATCAAAGTTGTTTTATTGAAAATAGCTGAAGCTAATTTCATTTTCATTAAAACTTTATTTGAATTTCACATGTACTAAAACGATGCAAGAGTTTGTTACTAAGACATACAACATACTAAAAGAAGCAATTGCTGAATGTACTGCTGAGCACATTTCTCTCTCTGGTGGCCTCGATAGTACAATACTAGCATACTTTCTAAAGGACAAAAAGATTCGAGCAATATCGATCATAGCAAAAGATTTTCTTGCATCTGATCTTACCTACTGCCAGCTAGTAGCTCAACGATTCAATATACCACTTTCGATCAAGATGTGCGACGCCGTGGAGATCTCAAACGGCATTGAAAGCACCATAAAAATCCTAAAGAACTTTAATGATATTGAGATACGAAACAACGTTGTGCTGTATCTTGCATTATCTGAAATAAAAAATACTGGTTACAACAAGATGATGACAGGCGACGGTGCAGATGAATTATTTGCAGGATACAACTTTTTGTTAACTAAAAGTCAAAAAGACCTAGAACTCGATCTTCAAAGGATCTCCAAGATAATGCACTTTCCATCTCACAAAATAGGCAAGGCCTTAGGGGTTCGCGTAGAGTCACCTTTTTGTTACAGCGAAGTCGTCAAATTTGCAAAAAACCTGCCAGTTGAATTTAAGGTTCGTGAAGAAGAAGGTAAAAAATTCGGCAAGTGGATCTTAAGGAAGGCGTTTGAAGACAAGATACCAAAATCCATATGCTGGAGACAAAAATCCCCCATGCAGGAAGGAGCGGGAACACAAGGACTCACAGAGTTTTTCGAGGTCGCAATACCGGATAGCATATTTTTTGAAAAGATCAAAAAAATTAAAGAAAAAGACGGTATCACAATCAGAACAAAAGAGTCATTGCATTATTATGAGATTTACAGAAAATACTATGAATTGGAGTCGCAAAACGACTCAGACAATAAATGCCCCGATTGCCATTATACCATAGAAGCAGACTCTAAGTTTTGCAGAATGTGTGGCAAGTACCCGCTTTAAGCTTTTTTTGACCATTTTTTTGGCTTTTTTTTGAAGATGCGTCTGCAGCCGTTGCAACAAAAAAAGTATTTCTTGTTTTCATAATCGTACGTTACTGCTAAGCTCTCATCCATCTCTATTCCACAGACTGGATCTACGGGCATAAGTAGCCGCATCATTTTTCGTATTTATACATATGTGGATCATCATACAGCTTCAATCATTATAGCATTTAGCTCGTCTACGGTACTTGCATGCATTATTTTTGATCTTAGTTGTGCTCCACCTACAAGTCCTTTTGTGAAGCGCATTGCTTGCTGTTTCATGTTTGTAAATTTGATCTTGTGTAAAGCAGCATAGTCAAGATATTTGCAAAAAGCTTTGATTTTGTAGTTTGGTTGTAGTTTTTGATATGAGGCAGTTGAAAGGTAATCATTGATTTGTTTGAATATAAACGGATTTCCCATTGCCGCGCGGCCTATCATGACATAATCACATCCAGTCTGATCAAGCATTTGTTTTGCATGTTCTGGTGTCGTAATGTCACCATTTCCGACCACAGGCATATCTACTGTTTCTTTTAATTCTCTAATGAGATCCCAATTGGATTTTCCTGCATAGCCTTGCTTTACAGTTCTTGCATGTAGTGTGATCATTTGAATTCCTTCCTCTTGCGCAATTTTTGCTATCTTTTTGAACACTAATTGGTTTTCGACTCCAGCTCTCATCTTGAGTGTAACTGGTTTTTTGACACTTGAGACTAAAATTCGAAATATCTTTCTTGTAAGATTTTCATTTTGAAGAAGAGCTCCGCCTGCCATTTGTTGTGTGATGTGAGGTGCCGGACAGCCCATGTTGTAATCAATTAGATCAAAATAAGGTTCAACTATCTTTGCTGCTTTTTCTAATGCTTCAAGGTCTGAGCCAAAAAGCTGAATTGCGATTGGTTTTTCGTTCTGAGAAAACTCGATAAATTCGTTTATCTGCTTGTTTTGTTGCTTAAGTTGATGTTCTTTTGCTATGATGGCATGAATGCTGGTAAGCTCTGTTACTACAAGCCCTGCTCCCATCTCTTTGCACAGCATACGTAAAGCCACATCGCTTACTCCTGCCATAGGGGCCAAAAAAGCACGGCTAGAAAATTTTGGCAACGACATGTTTGCCTCAAAATTGTTTTTCTATATAAAATGATACAGAATATTATTTGTTCGCCACAAACACACTATAGAAGATAGTTACTGTCAAGGTAACAAAGATCTGATGAATCATAATAGAAGAGGCATGACTTTTTGGTACAACACCGCCTTGATAACATTTGCAGCTGTGGCAATTGGAATGACATGGACTATTATGAATTCAGGATTTTCGTCAAGTGAAGTGATGAAAGATGTAGTTGAGCATGCAGCTACGCATTCAGCAAATTCGTTGCAAATTATAGGAAAGATGACTGGGGCTGCCAATGTGGCAGATAATGAAGTCACAGTAACTGCAACACCAGTAACTTCTACTACAAATGGAAATGTCGATGTGTCTCCAGATAAAACAAAGGTTACTTATATGATAATCAAAGAAGGAAGCCATACAATCACATACGATAACATCTATGTAGGCATGCTAAGTGATAATTCATACAATTCATTAAGCGATGCTCTGAATGCGGCAAAAAAGGCCGGCTTGATTGAGATAGACCCAACTAAAGATGCAGAAAAACCACAAACAACTTCGGCGTTTGTATATTGGATAATAAATCAAAACTCTGACGGAGCTGTACAAAACAACGAAATAGCAAGCCTTGTAGTAGTGTATGCAGACAAGGACAGGCCGTCTACTGGCGAATATCTTGCAATTGAGGTTTTGGGAAAAATAGGCACACTTTTGCGCATAGAGCGAAACGTGCCAAACATTTCAAGCTCAATTCTTGACTTTGGTGGAAAAGTTAGAACCTAAGAAGAAACTAGCTTTTCTACTAGTGCATAAAATTCGTCTTTTCGCATAGGCTCAATTTTCATTATCTCCAAATTTTCATCCACATGGTTTGGAGATTTTTGCCCTACCAGTGGAGCCAACACGCCTGGTGTGGAACGAACAAACTGCAGACATTGCAGTGACGGTTTCAGATTGCCAAATCTTGGCAACACGCCTGGAGCAAGTAGTCTGCCTTGCATCAATGGCACACTAGTAAAGACTCCAATACCATAGATTTGTGCCGCATCAAGAATGGACGTTATGTTTCCGTTGGCTGTCTGATTCTTTAACATAAAGGCCTGATCATAGTATAGATTGTATGGAAGTTGGATAAACCTAAAGCCGTGACTGTCTCCACCCACCTGTTTTGCAAGCTGGATTATATCATAAAGTGATAAGTATTGTGGGTTTTCTTGTGAGACACGAAAACAGTCCCATGTAGCCATGCCATAGTATTTGATCTTGTCTTGTTTTCTTTTTTGTTCGTACATTTCAAATACATCTTTTAGATTCTTGATGAATTGTTCTTTTGTGACATCTTGGATTTGCCCTTCGACTGCATTGTGCAGATACATGAGGTCAATGCACCCCAATCCAAGGTTTTTGATGCTACGCTCAAGCTGATCTTCTAGATACTTGACAGTCATGCAGTGGTATCCGGACGATATATCACCTGTGCCAAGAATACCACGTTTTGTGTACTCGCGTTGCACATAGCTCCAAAACTCTTCTTTGATGTCTGCGTCATTTGTAAGATAACCGTTTTTTGTGCTAACAAAAATCTGATTACGTTCAATTTTTCCTTCACTGACAAGTTTGGATATTGCTTTACCTACCGAACGCTCTGCCTTTTGTGCACGGTAGTTTATTGCGGTATCTATCACATTAATTCCTGCAAGAACCGATTTTTTGACTGCCTCCGTTACTAATAGGTCTGTCTGTTCGTCGGGATTTCCAAGGTACGTCCCAATTCCTACATTTGAGAGCACCAGGTTTTGAAATGTTCGATAATTATCAGAAATACTGCCAAATTTTTGTGCAAAGTTCTTTGTGCCTTGAGGTGTTGCATAGCCTGAGATCATGAATAATTTGAAATAGAATCTGATTTAATCGTAATCATTTAAGCTCAGCTAAGATCTGAGCTAGAAAACCTGCAATAAAAAGCGCTCCAGTGAACCTGCTAAATAGCACTGTAGACCTCATAATTGGCATGAACTTGTTCAAATCATCTAGGTTTGATTTTATTTTGTAGCCACCTTTGATCATCAATGGAGTTGTAGCAAATGCAGCTAAACAAAAAATTGGAAACACGCCAAAGGCGACTCCACTAGATATTAGCAAATAACTAAACAATGGAAATGACCAAAACAGGTGTGTGGCCTTTTGTTTTCCTAGAATGATGACAAGTGTTCTTCTACCCTTTTGTTTGTCTGCATCATGGTCCGGAAACGAAGTAATGTATAGCACGAATGCGGAAAGAGTACCTGAAATGATTCCTGCTACTACATTTGATGGCAAAATCGCTTGAGTCTGAATGTACATGGTGCCAAGAACAATCATGGTTCCTTTTATTGCCACAAATATTTCGCCAAGTCCCACATCAACGATCTTTGTAGAATAAAAATAGATCGATAGTATCGCAAATCCGAGTATTGCTGCAATTATCCAGCCATAAAGCACAGTAAAGTAAATTCCAGCAAGTGAGCCCAAAATTAGGAATGTTATTCCTGCTTTGTACACATGAGATGGTTGCAACAAGCCTTCTGGCAACACACCAGTACCTCCGCTGAATTTGGTTCGCTTGGTGGTGGTGTCTATTCCCCTTTTGTAATCCCAAAAGTCGTTTAACAAGTCGACACTTGCGTGGAGCGCCATGACACCGCCCATAGTTATTGCCGCGTGCAGTACGTCAAGGTTTTTTGTCTGCCAATATGAGATTGTCAAACCAAGAGATACTGCAATTACAGAAGCTAAAAGGAACTTTACTCGTATTACTCTAAACCAAACAGCTAAACTCATACAAGTGACTCGTCGCTTACACTGAGTGGTTTGCGACCCATAAAACCGACATCTTTTTCGTGCCAAAATTTTATTTCTTTTTCACCTTCTTTCCAACATAGCCAGACATCCTCATTAAACCTCTTTGATGGAAAATCCAAAAGTCCTTCTTCTAGGCTCTTAAGCACTACACCGGTGCTCTCAAGATCCTCCACAAGTTGGTAAAATTTTGTCACTGCCGCATTAAGTTGTTGCTTTATTGCCACATATTCGCCAAGATTGAATGATATAGTCATTTGAGCGTTTAGTTGGGCTTCGATTTTTTGTACTTCTTGCCTTTGTTTTTGAAGCCGGTTATATTTTTCAATGACTTTTGGAAGTGCTTCATTGGCAGTCGTCACAGTAAAATATGAAGCCATTGTTCGACTATGAAATCACCATCATTAAAAGTATTTTCTGCAGATTTATTACCGGATTGTCTTAACACAAATCGTGAGCCAAGTCGACCAACTCGAAGAACTCATAATTCAGACTCTCGATGGTGTACTTCAGACCATTCCAATGTACATACGGGAATTTGAAGAAAATAAATCTCAACTGCGTGTAGTGGATGTAAAGGAATTTGTCTTTGGTATCGTAGTTGGAATGGCACTTGGCATGGCAAGCACCACAGTGACAGCATTACGGCAAGGCATGCCGACTGAAGAAGACCAGACAAAGATAAGAGACATCATTTATTCTAAGATCCCACAAATAAGGGAGCGGATTTTTAGTTGAAGTTCACAGACAAGGAAAAAAAGTTTCTTGCGCACATGGAAGAAGCACGTTTTGCTACCGTAAACAAAGATATGCCCCATGTAAAACCAGTTTCGTTCATCTTTGCAGACGATGCATTTTTCATTGCCACTGATTATAAGACAAGAACGTGGAAGAACATCAAAAAAAATCCAAAGGCTGCAATCACGGTAGATGTCTACAAACCAGGTGGACATAAGGCTGTACTTGCGCAAGGCAAGGTAAAGGCAATAGAGAACGGCCCAGAATTCCAAAAAATCTATGAAAAATTTTTTAACAAATTCGAATGGGTTAGAAGAGAACCATGGAAAGAGGGGGAGGCACCGTTTTTGAAGCTGATTCCAACTACAAAAGTATCATGGGGTTTATGACAAGATATTTCAAATCCTATTTACGATGATAAAAGCATGGACAAGATAAAATGTGCGCATATTTTAGTTGAAAAGCAGAGTCAAGCTCTTGCCATACTTGAAAGGCTGAAAAAAGGAGAAAAGTTTGCCGAGCTTGCAAAACAGCTTTCACTTGACACTGGAAGTGGTAAGCGCGGTGGAGACTTGGGATACTTTGGTCGCGGAAGGATGGTAAAACCATTTGAGGTAGCAGCATTCAAGCTCGCAATAGGCGAGATTTCAGAGCCAATCAAAACAGAATTTGGTTATCACATCATCAAAAGGCTTGCCTGATCAAAAGTAGGCATCAAGCATTGATTTTGGTGTCACTTGCTGCTTTTGTAGATCTTTTGTCAGTCTTTCGCCCATATTTTGTGCAGCTTTTATTTTTCTTTGGCCGACCCAATAGTATGCCTCATCTATTGTGTCTTTTGCAATAAGCACAGTCAGCTTGCCAATTGACTTTCGGCCGGTTCTTCCTTTTCTTTGAATGAAGCGAATCGAGCTTGGCACATTATCAAAGAAGATTACATGATTCACTTCAGAGATATCAAGGCCTTCCTCGCCCACACGTGTTGCAATTAGTACACTGTACACGCCATCTCGGAATTTCTGGACTGTGTCGATTTGCTCTTTTTGTTTTAGTCCAGTCTCACCTGCCTTGCCAATTAGAAATCCTGCAGATATTCCAAGTTTGATCAGACTGTCGTGGATTATTTCAACAGAATCACGATAGCTAGTAAACACGATTGATTTTTCAGGATTCGACTTGATAAGTTCTGCAAGCTTTGCAATCTTACTGTGCTCGATTCCTTTTTTTTGTGCATCCTTTGCGTATGCAAGCGCCCTCAAAAAGTTAGAATCATTCTCAAAGAGATCTTTGATTCCTATACCTTTTTTCTCTCTTGTTCGCTCACAGAACCTAAGAAATGACGTGACTCCATGTGACTCTAAGATGTTTAAAGCATAATGCAAGCGTATTGCAGTGAACAAGGGTTTTGCGGCCCTTCTGTTTTGTCTGAGAACAAAATCACGTGCACGTAGAAGTTGTGACAGCGAGACTGTGGCAGAGAGCCTCAGCCCGCATCTTTGTAGTTCGTTGTACTGGACTTGAAGTGCCTTTCTAAGATATGTTTGAACTTCTTTCATTTCTGGGGGAAGGTCAACTTTAATCCACTCCGTGGCGGTATGCTGGATGTACGGCTTGACGTCTGGGCTTTGCTCGTTTCTTTGAGCTACACTTGCAATTCTTAGAGTCGTAATTATCTCAGTTGCCTTTTCTTTTTCGCTTGGTAGTGTTGCAGTCATGCCCATTATGCGAGTGTTTGTGTCCGCAAACCTTTGTGCAATCCACGAGTATGCATAATCACCTACAGTCCTGTGTGCTTCATCAAATATTACCAAGCTGAACTGCTCAGCTGAGACAATATGCCTTTCCAAGTCGTTTTTTGTGATTTCTGGTGTGGCGCAAATGACGCTGTTTGCCCAAAGCTTTTTTCTTTTTGTAAGTGTGTCTTCGCCTGTCAAAAGAGCAATGTCTTCTAGATTAAGATTGTTTTTGAGAAATTCATAATGCTGGTTTGCCAAGACGCGGGTTGGTGCCAAAAACAAAACACCGCCAGTACCTTTTGCTAAAAATTCTGCAATTACTTGTAGTGCCACAGCTGTCTTTCCTAGTCCTGTTGGCAAAACCACTAGGCAGTTTTCATTTTTTGCCTGTTCTGCCAATGTTACTTGGTATTGACGAAATTCAATTGAGTTTGGTTTTATGTAGCGGTGCTGAATGTATTCTGACAACTGATATACCGTCGTAAATATTTGCATTTTATACTTTCGAGTAGTCAATTATAGCTTGTTGCTTAATTATCAACGCAATGGATCCTCCGTATTCAGAGATCCATCTAAATACCAATGAAACCATAATCCCGTTGTGAAGGTAAATTTTGAGAGGCCTACATGGGACGAATATTTTATGTTGCAGGCCGAGCTTGCCAAATTGCGCTCAAACTGTATGACAAGGCAAGTTGGTGCAGTAATAGTTAGAAACAACAGGCAGATTGCAACTGGATATAATGGCACACCTCCTGGTGTCAAAAACTGCTTTGAGGGAGGCTGTAAGAGGTGTCAGCTAAGAATGGAAGGTAAAATCGAGTCCGGCGCAGCACTGGACCGATGCCTTTGCAACCATGCAGAAGCAAACGCCATAATGCATTGTGCAATAATGGGAATAGAAGCTGGAACAAAGGATGCCATTTTGTATACTACGTTTGTTCCTTGTTTGGAATGCACGAAGATGGCAATCACAATAGGAATCAAAAAAATTGTCTGCTTGGACACCTACCCTGAAACCGATTATGATCTGATCAAGGAAGCAGGAGTCGAAGTCATAAGACTAGATAAAAAAAGAATTAAGCACTGGGCAGAATCCCTGATTTCTGAGCCAAAAAGGTAGAGTGATATGCAGTCACAAGAACCGCCAATAAGATCACTTTCTCCATCACTTTTGGTGTCTGCTACATATGACAACCAAAAACTTGCAGCCGTGCTCAAATTCTACAACCCTGAAACGCAAAAGATAGTTCTCTGGACAGACGAGACTGGTCACAAGCCATACTGCTATTCCAAGCTAAACCCCGAAGAGCTTAGTTTTCTTGCAGGACGAAAAGACATCATAAAAATTGAGCAGCACAAAAAAAAGGACGTTCTCAATGACAAAGAGATACCAGTATCAAAAATAATCGTAACCGATCCTCTCGCAATCGGCGGCACGCAAACTGAAAAAAGCATTAGAAACATAATCGAAACATGGGAATCGGACATCAAGTATTATGAAAATTATCTTTATGACAGAGGACTGATTGTCGGCAAGTATTACTCCATAAAGGACGGCAAGCTGGTTCCACACAATTTTGTGATAACAGAAGATGTCAGCATGGCAATGAAGAGCCTGTTGCTTGATGTAAACACCACAAAAGGAATAGTAAATGCAAGTGAATTCCAAGAATACATCACACAGTGGGCCGAGCTGCTAAATCAGCCCATTCCAAAGATACGACGACTCAGCTTCGATATCGAAGTAGAATCAGAAATAGGCAGAATCCCAGACCCCAAAATAGCAGAAAAAAAAGTCACAGCGGTAGGTTTTGAAGGCTCCGACGGCCTCAAGCAGGTCTTCATTCTAAGAAAGGATGGCTCCATTGATGGCAAAAACGAGGTACCAGCTGACGTCAAGGTGGTATTTTATTCTGAGACAGATGAAAAGAAAATGATCGAAGACACATTCAAGGTAATTGCCGACTATCCTTTTGTAATTACGTTCAACGGTGATGAATTTGACATGCCATACCTTTACAACCGTGCAGAACGACTCGGTATTAAAAATTCTGAAAATCCATTATACATGATGAGAGATTCTGCCACACTCAAGCACGGCGTCCACATTGATCTGTATCGTACAATGTCGAACCGCTCGTTCCAAATATACGCATTTTCTCACAAGTACACTGATTTTTCTCTAAACAGCGTCTGCATGGCGCTGCTAAACGAATCAAAGATAGACTATGGAGCAGAATTGGACAAGCTAACAAACAATCAGCTTGCCAATTATTGTTACAACGATGCAAGACTTGCGCACAAGCTTACCAGCTTCAATAATGATTTGCTGATGAACTTACTTGTCGTCATATCAAGAATTGCAAGGATGCCAATCGACGATATTGCAAGAATGGGTGTATCACAATGGATCCGAAGCCTGCTGTACTATGAACACAGACAGCGCAATGCCCTCATACCGCGAAGAGAAGAGCTTGATGCAAAATCACAGGGTGTGGTAAATGAGGCAATAATCAAGGACAAAAAATACCGTGGCGGTTTGGTAATTGAGCCTGTCGAGGGAATTCATTTCAATGTAACAGTGGCCGATTTTGCTAGTCTATATCCGAGCATAATCAAGGTTCGAAACCTTTCATATGAGACGGTCAGATGTCCGCATGATAAATGCAAGAGAAATACAATTCCAGACACAAACCATTGGGTCTGCACAAAATACAATGGTCTGACATCGATGCTCATTGGCTCACTAAGGGACCTTCGAGTCAACTACTACAAGAGCTTAGCAAAAAAGGCAAAAACTCAAGAACAAAAAGAGCAATACACTGTAGTCAGCCAAGCACTCAAAGTAATTCTCAATGCTAGCTATGGTGTGATGGGTGCAGAAATATTTCCGTTGTATTTTCTTCCTGCTGCTGAGGCAACAACAGCAATTGGAAGACACATCATCATGGAGACGATTAAGAAATGCCAATCAGTTGGAATCGAGGTGTTATACGGAGATACGGATTCATTATTCATCAAAAATCCAACAAAAGAGCAAATACAAAAGGTAGTTGAAGAAACTAAAGTAGAACATGGTGTCGACCTTGAAATCGAAAAAGAATATCGGTATGTTGTTCTGAGCAGTAGAAAAAAGAATTATCTTGGAGTCACAACCGATGGCAAAGTTGATGTCAAGGGATTAACTGGCAAAAAGTCTCACACCCCTCCTTTTATCAAAAATCTCTTCTATGAGTTACTGGATATACTTTCCAAGGTTCAGACCGCAAAAGACTTTGAAGAAGCAAAAAAGCAGATTAGTGAAAAAATTGCTGCTTGTGCAATGAAAATAAAAGAAAAAAAGATCCCAATTGCAGATTTGGCATTTAACGTGATGATCAGCAAGGCGCCATCAGAGTACGACAAGACAGTCCCGCAACACATCAGAGCCGCAAAGCTGTTAGAGCAGCACCGTGAAATAAAGCGCGGAGACATCATATCATATGTCAAGATACTCAACAAACCAGGCGTAAAACCAGTGGAAATGGCACGCCCAGATGAGATAGATTCTGCAAAATATATGGAATTCATGGAATCAACGCTGGATCAGATAACTTCATCTATGGATCTTGATTTTGACGCCATAATAGGCAAGCCAAAGCAGACCGGTTTGGATCAGTTCTTTTGGAATTAGATATAGTTTGATGTTGTGATTCTTGCACAGCATTTGGCTTAACAGCACGCCTGACCTAACCCCCTTGTAATGAATACAGACATCAATAACACACGACTTCATTCACGACGTGGTGTAGCACCAATCATTGCCACACTTCTGCTTGTTGCAATAGCTGTAGTAGGTGGTGCGATTGTCTTTGCGTACTCGCAGAACTTCTTTAGCTCTTCACAAGTAGGTGGAAACCAACTATTGAGGTCATAAAGATTCTCGGGTATGATGGAAGAGACGTATCACAGCTTCAAGATCATAACGGAATACTCATTGCAATTGGATCTGGAGGCATTGCCGATTCACAAAAAACAGCTGGTGAAACGAGTTTTGGTCTACATCAAAAACGATAGTGTACAACCAATAACTGTGAGCGAGCTCAGATTTGGTGGAACCGTATATAATTACGTCACCAGCACGCCTACAAGTGTTGCTGCAATACCTCGAGAAGAATATGCCATAGTTTCTGCAGGTGCTGGAGGAAGTGGGACAGAATTAATTTCTACTAGCCCAGTAGCAGAAATTAAACCGGGTCAGACTACAAGTTTTGGCATAAGCATCGACGAAGCTATGAAGTTGGGCAGAGATGTTCAATTCAAGTTAACCACTAACAACGGAGCAGTCTTTGTTGGTACTGTGATCATCGGACAACAGAGTGGTTAATCCCTCTTTTCTTTTTTATGGAGGCAAAAAATAATAGACAAGGTAAAGGACATTAGCAATTCGGACACCAAATCAACGGTTCCTACGTTCAGGGTGATCCAGGGAATAGAGAACATAACTACACAAATCGAAAAGATACTGGAAAATACCACAGATGTATTCTATTTGGTGACAACAATTGAAGATGTATCAAAGCTTTACCATACATCCATCCCAGAAAAAATCAAGTTCACACAAAAACATGGTGGCATAATACGCCTCATAGTCGACGATGCATCACCAAAAATGCTCCAATTTATCAAAAAATTTGGCGCAAGCGAAGTCAAGATAGGTAAGCTTCCATCAAAAGGAAGAATCGTTATCTCAAAAAGTTGCCCAATAACTGGCAAGTTACTCATGTCAGATTCCGCAGTAAAAGGCACACTACACGAAAATATCGACTCCGAATGCGCATTGTTTACAAATTCTGAAGAAATGACAAACAACATCTTTACTTTGTGTAATTTTATTTGGAAGGGTGGGACTCCACTAGATCTGTAAAAACAATAAATAATACAGCAAGTCACTTCACACAGATCTTGTTTATAATTAATTACAAAAATTATGATGAAATAGCTGGAAAAAAGGCAGTCATGTTGGCCAAAGTAGCAGACAAGGTGGCAAAAAAACATCATATCAAAATTGCCATAGCCCCGCCGCATCACCTTCTTGGAAGTATCAAAAATTATTCAGGTCCGCTCCTTGCACAACACGTAGACAATGCCAAAGTAGGCAGTACGACTGGTTACGTCATACCAGAATTGCTAAAAAAATCCAAGATAGCCGGCTCGCTTATCAACCACAGTGAACACAGAATTCCACAAAGTGACATCGTAGAACTAGTAAGTCGGCTAAAGAATTTAAAGATGATATCTGTTGTTTGCGTCAAGGATGTGCAAGAAGCATCCAAATATGCAAAGATAAACCCCACATACATTGCGATCGAACCACCGGAGCTCATAGGTACACGAAAGGCAGTTTCAACTGAGAGGCCAGAATTAATCACAAAAGCAGCTCAGGCAGTAAGCGCTGCAAAAAACAGCACAAAACTTCTTTGTGGTGCAGGCATAGTTACCGGTGACGACGTAAGAAGGGCAATCGAGCTTGGCTCAAGCGGCATACTTGTAGCAAGCGGAATAGTCAAGGCAAAGAACTGGAACAAGATAGTACAAGAGTTTGCCAAGGGAATGCTTTAAAACACCTTCAAATCGATAGAAAAATCCTGTGGTAGAAAAATGAAGATGGTTTACTTTTTCGATGAAGGAGACGGCAAGAACAAAAAACTGCTAGGCGGCAAGGGTGCTGGCCTCTGCGAGATGACTAGGATAAAGCTGCCAGTCCCACCTGGCTTTATAATTACCACTGATGTCTGCAAACTATACTATCAAAATGGAAAGATGTTGCCAAAAACGCTTTGGGCTGAAGTAAAAAAGAACATTGCAAAGCTGGAAAGAAAGACCGGTAAGAAATGGAACTCAAATGACAATCCGCTTCTTGTATCTGTACGCTCCGGTGCGGCAATATCTATGCCAGGCATGATGGATACAATTCTAAACCTAGGATTAAACGATAATTCTGTAAACGCTCTTGCAAAAAAGACGAACAACCCAAGATTTGCATGGGATTCGTACCGCAGATTTATCCAGTTGTTTGGCAAGGTGGTTTTTTGCGTAGACGATAAAAAATTTGACCATGTCTTAGAAGAGGCAAAGAAAAAACAAGGAGTTCATGTAGACAGCGACCTAAACGAACAGTCACTCAGAGAAGTTGTATCACAATACAAGCAGATTTGTGAAGAGCATACAAGAAGGCCGTTTCCATCAAACCCCGACGAACAGCTACAACTTGCAGTAAAAGCAGTCTTTAACAGCTGGATGGGTGAACGGGCAGTTGTATATAGAGAGAAGAACCACATCACAAAAGACATAGCTGATGGAACCGCAGTGAATGTGGTAGCCATGGTGTTTGGCAACATGGGAAATGACAGTGCCACAGGCGTAGTCTTTACAAGAAACCCAGGAGACGGCACAAACAAGATCTTTGGTGAGTATCTGGTGAATGCGCAAGGCGAAGACGTAGTGGCAGGTGTCAGAACACCAAAACCAGTAGACGAGATGCAAAAAGAGATGCCAAAAAGCTACCAGTTATTGCTCAAGACATGCAAACAGCTTGAAAGACACTACAAAGAACCCCAAGACATTGAATTTACAATAGAGCAGGGCAAATTCTACTTACTTCAGACAAGATCTGCAAAGATGAATGCCGTCGGCATGATAAAGACGTCGGTTGATATGGTAAAAGAAAAACTCATCACAAAGGAGCGAGCACTACAAAGACTGCATGCAGACCAGCTAGAACAACTGCTCCACAAGACAATCGATTACGAGCAGGCAAAACAGTTCAAAAAGGTGACAAAGGGAATTGCTGCATCGCCTGGTGCAGCAAGCGGAATTGCAGTGTTTGATGTAAAACGTGCTGTTGCAATGGGGGAAAATAATGCAAAGGTGATCCTGATTCGTGAAGAGACAAAACCAGAAGATGTGCCTGCATTTTTTGCATCAGTTGGTATTTTGACTAGCCGTGGTGGTAAAACATCGCATGCTGCAGTAGTAGCAAGAGGAATGGGCAAGCCTTGTATCGTAGGATGTTCGGAGATGAAAATAAACGTCGATGCAAAACAGGCAGCTGTTGGCAGCATCATAATTCATGAAGGCGACGCAATAACAATCGATGGTAGCCAGGGCGATGTTTACTTGGGCCAAGTCCCAACAATTGAGCCGCAAATCACTTCTGATTTTAAGACAATTCTCGATTGGGCAAAAAAAGCAAAAAAGATTGGCATTAGAGCAAATGCAGATACACCCGAAGGTGCCGAGCTTGCAAGAAGGTACGGTGCAGAAGGAATCGGACTTTGCAGAACGGAAAGAATGTTCAATGCAAAAGATAGACTAGGTCTCTTTGTAAAACTAATCATGGCAAACTCACTTGAGGAACGCAGACAGCATCTCCAAAAGTTGCAAGAGTTACAAAAAAGCGATTTTGTTCAGATTCTAAAAACTATGGAAGGTTACAAAGTCACCATTAGATTGCTTGACCCACCTTTGCATGAATTTCTGCCAAACCCAGAAGAATTAATCAACAAAATACACAAGTTAGAAAAACAAGGCAGTTCAGAAGGGCTCGAAGATGCAAAAATACTTCTCGCAAGAGCAAAAGAGCTTGCAGAAATAAACCCCATGATGGGGCATCGAGGCGTTAGAGTTGGAATCACCTACCCAGAAATCTACGAGATGCAGATCCGAGCAGTGTTCGAAGCTGCAGTAGATCTTGCAAAACAAAATATACGTGCATATCCACAGATAATGATTCCACAGGTAGGCCACATCTCAGAGTTAAAACAGATCAAAAAGATCTATGATAATGTCAAAGCTGAAATCGAGTCAAGATACGGCCTCAAGCTCAAAATTAATTTTGGAACAATGCTCGAAGTCGTCCGTGGATGCCTCACGGCAGATGAGCTGGCAGGCACTGCAGAGTTTTTCAGTTTTGGGACAAACGACCTCACACAAGCAGTTTTTAGCTTTAGTAGAGAAGACGCAGAAGGTAAATTCCTTCCAGAATACATAGAAAAAGAGGTTCTTGAGCGAAATCCGTTCCAGACTTTGGACGTAAATGGTGTTGGACGCCTCGTCAAAATAGCAGTAGCAAACGGTCGCGCTGTCAAGCCAAATTTGGAGATAGGCGTATGTGGAGAACATGGAGGGGATCCAAACTCAATCAAGTTCTTTCACGATGCTGGCGTGTCATACGTTAGCGCTTCGCCACATCGAATACCAATTGCCATAGTTGCAGCAGCCCAAGCAAATCTAGAAAAGACTAAGAAAAGATAGTTTAAAGCGATTCTATCTTTCTTTCAAGCTGTGACAGTGTAAAGGGTTTTTCAAGCAGGATTATATTTTCAATGAGGTCGTCTGCTTCGTCCTCAAGTGCCCACCTCTGATATCCAGTCACAAATAGGATCTTTTGTTTTGGATTTTTGGCAAGAATCTCTTTTGCTGCTTTTGCACCGCTTTTTTTTGGCATGTTGTGATCGAGGATCACTACATCGAATGGTGATTCGTCAAGTGAATCAAACTCTGTCTTTTTCATATGTTCTTTGTATGTTTTAACGCATTCTGTGCCGTTTTCAGTTACTACTACGGTATGTCCATTTTTTTCAAGTAGTGTCTTGTACTGCTTTGCTGCGAATTTGTTATCTTCTGCCACTAGGATCCTCAATGTGGTTTGAAATGGTTTTTAGGTACGTTTGAAAACTAGTGTGTTCTTTTTGAACAACATTCCGAAATTGTTCACGAATAAATCCTACGCAAGGCTTTTTTTATTAGAATACGCATGCGATTCAGGTTCATTCGGCGGCCATTGTACCGAGATTAGGACCAGCCAAGACCAACCAAATCAGAGCGAGGATATCCTCAAGTCGACCATGTTCTACCTGATATCCTCGCTTTTTAATAAAACCTGATCCCATATCATCGATAAGTTTAGAGTATACAAAAACATACATCATAAAGAAACATGCTTCCACGACTAGATAGTATCAAGCAAGCACGAACCAAGCTAGGAATAACGCAAAAACAGTTAGCAAAGATGACTGGGGTTAGTACCTCAATGATAAACCAGATAGAATCAGGTCGAAGTCAACCAAGCTATGAAACTGCAAAACGCCTCTTTGATAGTCTGGCAACGCTTGAAGGTAGGTCAGATCCCAACAAAGCAGGAGATATCTGCAGTAAGGAAATTGTCAAGCTCAAGCCTACAGATTCACTTCATGACGCAATACACAAGATGCGGAAAATGTCGATTAGCCAGATCCCGATATTTAGCGGTGCGGAACCGGTTGGCGTGATAACTGAAGATGGTGTAGTAAGGCACCTTGCAGACAGTGATGAGTCATCTTGGAAAAAAATTCAGCTGGCAGACGTAATGGAAGCAAGACCACCAATTGTTGATTATCAGACGCCTGCCAAAGCACTAGTACCGCTTGTGAGATATACAAAATGCATTCTTGTTGCAAAATCAGGCAGAATAATTGGCATCATCACCGCTTCCGACACGCTAAAAATGTTGGAATGACTTATTGTTTTACTACTTTTTCTGGATGAAATGTAATCTCAATTGGCGTATTTTTGATTTTTCCTACAACATGTACAGTTGGGAATCCTTCAGAGTCTGGTGTATATTCTCCATAATATGTTCCTTTGTTTTTCTTATCTTCGACCAGATTTAGGAATGTTTTTTTGCCATTTAGCGTGACAACTACTTCAAGCGTTTTGCTCAAGCCGGTGATCCCAGTCACTTTTTTTGTGGTTTTTTTGACATCATGATCATGTTTTTTGTCTTTTGTTGACATGAATTTGATGTTCTGAGATGTTTCATCATAGAATGTTTTGGTTGGTTTTTTCTTGGTGTTGTGTGAGCCGTGGTCATGACTAGATTTTTTGTCCGAAGCAGTAGCTTTTGTGACTATGATTTCTATTGCGTTTTTCTTTCCAGCTATTGGTGGCTCGTTTTTCCAGCCTACCTCGATTTTGTAGTTGCCGACTACCTCGCTTTTATGTGCATATGCACTGCTAACTAAGCCAATTGATAGAACTAGGGCTGCTAAAATTGCAAGTTTCTTTTGCACAGAAAATATTAATTTATTTTTTAATTAATGATTTTGGTAGATTTTTCAAATTAGTTTGATTATTCTACCAATTATAACGAATTGACGATGTCTGAGACATTGTCTGCGGCACTTTCGATCAGTTTTGGTTTGTATTTTTCTATTAGTTGGCTGACAAGTTTTTTATTTATTATTGCAAAAATTATGATGCCGTCTTGGAGTTTACGAGTGATAACTTCGTCAGCTCCAAGATTTTTTAAAACAATTGAGACAGTTCCTTGTGATTTTTTTGCACACTCTACAATTTCTTTAAAGGTCATATCACGTTCAAGCAATCCCAAGAGGATTTGTCTTGAGGTGTAACTGTGTAAATTTTTGATTATAATTGTCTCTTCATTGGATATACCGCAAGGATACAGCCTTGCAACTCTAGGGCTTCGCTCAATCATTATTCTGCCTGCCCGTTCAATCCTAGATAAATAATGACTCAACACACCGTTTTTGAGGCCGGTCTTTCTCATAAGCTCAGAATAGCGAATTCCTGGATTTTCGTTCACAATCTGAACTATTAACTCGGTTCGTTCTTTCATTTTGCTAATCGTTCCTAAATACTGCCAATGTGAATATTCCCAGCATCGATATAATTAGTATGTGTTCGACTTCACGTAAAGGAATGTCCCCCATGTAGAAAGTAAATGGCCAGGTAATATCAATTAGCGAGATTACCTCTGCTACGATGAAAAATGAAAAGGCGATTGCAGTAAATCCAAGTCTTTTTGTTCTTATTTTCACGTAGGCAATGATTGTTGCCATTGTTAGAAATATGGCCGCAACCATTCCGCCTATGTGTAGCCCTATGTGTAAAATGTGGGTGCCATGAAAGAGATTTGGCAGTATTATTGGTGCAACCAATATTCCAATTACGGAAAGAATTACTGCTGCAAATAATTTGGATTTGTCTTCGGCAAACTGGTATATTGACATTATAAATATTAAATTTGGAAAAAATTTAAGGAAATTGGTAGAACTGTCAAAAAGACAGCATTATGGGAATGTGTATTGGCCATTGTTTGTTGGGCCTGGATTGGTATAGTTTCTTGGGGTGTGATCTGGTATGGCATTTGAATCAAAGCCAGCTATTCCTCTTAATGCATTAGTGAGTTGTTCTATGACATTCCAGATATCCCAGGTATTGTCTCGTACCTGTCCTATTGCCTTTCTGAGGTTAGTTGGATGTGTATTTTCAGTGACGCCTCCGTCTGCGTCAGGCCAGTATACAGAGGTAGTCATGTTGTTCAAGCCGAATCCACCAGAGACACTATATGTTCTGTTGTTAGCACCGCTAGCTGCGGCCATAGAAAGCCCTTTGATGTTTCTTCCATCTATCCACATATTGATTTTTGTTAATCCTATTCCTGTATCATTAAAGTAATTCAGCGAACCGTAAATGTGGTACAATGTAAGGCCCTGCTCTGTATAGTATTGCCTAGTATTTTGTCTATATTGTAACCCACTTCCAGATTGTTCCAATGCGCCAAGCGGCCTAAAGAACATGCCTTCCCTCTTATCTGTGTAACCGTATGTTCCACCTTGATTGGGAACACAGTTGTAAGCTTTTCCTGTTAGAACTCCTGCGGAATTAGTTGCGGTATCACAAAAAAGACCTGCGGTATTGGGGCCAGGATTGTCTGCTACGGAACCATCGTTGTTTCCTATGGCAAATTTTACACCACCTGTAGGTGACAAAGCTCCTGCTGAATTAACTAGTTTAGTAGATGGATAAAAATATGTATCAACTTTGAATATTTTGCCTACTGGTGAAAAGTCACTCGCTGAATACGCTGCAGAGGTTTGATCTCTGTGTGCATTTCCAAGTCGAAAGTTTGTTATGATGTGTGTTAGTGTTAGCTCTGCATCATGATAAGAATCAGTAAATGCCGGCTCAAATGTCTCGCCTATAACAAAGTTTACAGTATGATTCTTAGAAACACAAGTTCCGGTAGTACATCCTTCTCCACTTGCACCATTACCAGGTACGAATTGAAAACTAGCGTGTGCAAAAGCTTCACTCAAAGTCGACGTTATTAGAACTAAAGCTGCTGCAACAACTAGAATCGCCATGGCGTATTTGTGCGAGTTGTTTTTGTTCATTTTATTTTTTGAAAAATTATCAAGTATTAAACAAAATTGGTAGAAACAAAAAACTGCTTTTGTGTTTCTACTAGAAATATTATATTCAATAATTTTTGTTCAGAATTTCAAATGAAACAAATCGATTTCAGGTTGTTGGTTGCAATAATATCTACATCTATGGCGTTAGGTGCAGTTTCGTATCATTATGCTACTGCAAGCCACGGCTTTGAAACGGGAGTCAGTGGATCATCACTTCCTACTGCTGTAACAGTTGCACTGGCAGGTCAAGTTATGCGCCCAGGTGATTATTTTCCACTTGTCGACTATAGTCCAAATTACGTAGCTGGGCATTTACTTGTACGAATTCCATGCGATAACAACGCAAAGCCACTAGTCACGCCAATAGCCGGACATGTAGATGAGCTTCCACAAAGAACGTGGATGGCCCCTGCACAACTAAACTATATTCCACATGCGTCAAAACCTGGAGATACTTGTGTGTACCATTCGCACATTCCTGCAGTCGATCTAACTGAAGTGGGTAATCCTGGTGCACCACGAATTACAGACATAGGTCTTCTTAATCAAGGTAAAAAGAATGTAGTGTTTCGAACAGCAAATGTAATGTCATTCACTTTGTTAAATGTTCTTGGCGATATCAATCCGCCAAACCACTATGGTCCAGGTGGATTTGCAAAAGACATGGTTGGTTCACCATATCTTACAACACCTACATTCCCACCTACAAACTTGGATAATCCGAATCCAGAGTTTGATGAACCACATCACCATGGCTAACAATTCTTTATTTTTCTAAACTTTAGTTGTGGAAATTATTTGTTTTATTGTTCTACTAGAAACCTTATCAATTAAAAACAATTTTTTCACATGTTGAAAAAAAAGGTAGAGTATGTATCTAGTGTGTTAAAAAACAATATTTTGCACACAGTCACATTAGCTGCTATTGTTTTTTGTTGCAATTCATTGTTGCTGCAAAATATTAACGCGGAGACCACCTCCCAGAACTGCTTAGGATGTCTCAATAATACCAAAACGCAGACTTTAACAATTTTCAACTTTCAAACAGAAGACAATCCATTTCTTGCAGGAAATGCAACATTCTTGATTACGCCGAATCCATATGGGCACACCACTAATGCGACAGATTACTTGGATCTGATTACGTGGTTTAATTTCATAGTAGTTGACGATGGTAAATTTGACAGTGACCCGACACCTGGGATAATAGAACTCGTGGGTGTCAATAATGGAACATACAGCATAATGCAGATAAAGGGATCGCCTGGCTTTGGAATTGCAAAATATCCGGAAGCATCAGATGAAATTTTTGGCACTACGGGATTCTCTTACATAACGCAAACATTTGTAAACTTCACCACAATCACGTCAACTACAATTGAGCCGCCCCATATAGATGAAAATGTATTCAACAAACTAAAGACGGGAGGAGCCAAAATAAACGGAGTCTCAATCTCGTCTGCAAACGATCTGCCACAAGCAATGCAAGTTGTATCTAGTCAGAAATTTTCTACATCACCACCTGCCTCAGTCACATTTACAACCAGTGTTGCGGCAAATTCCAACCTCTCTACATTGATTAACACCTTTGGCATACCAACATATTCTGCACCAAAGGGACTTGCACTTTCCGACAATACCGTATTCATGCCGCCAGTATTTGTTGTTCCCATATCCGGCGGCGGTAAATTCATCATCCCTCCTGTCATCGACGAGATAAATCCGGGAAGCAATATCTTGTTAAGATTTGATCAGGTTGAGCAGGGAACTGAGCATCATTTTATAAAGGCAATAGAGTTGCCAATGAACACAGTTGGTACAAACATCGGTGTTTCAATCAAGGTAGATACTGCAAACCCTACTGGTGTGCCAATACCGTCGGGAAATGTAGCCTTGTTTTTGAATTTTGAAGAAGCAGGTGACATTGACTTTGGCAATCCTGTGATTTACAGTGATAAACCAGTCATACATTTTAACGTAGAAAAAGATGGTACATCATGTCCACAAGGCGTGGCACTTTATCTTTTAGAGTCTGGGCATTGGCATCAAATAACACCTGCGCCCACACGAAACCCAAGCGGCGACACTTCGCACACATGCGCATACACCTCAACTGTGGAACACTTTTCATCATATCTGGTTGGCACAGAATCCTCAGGCCACAGTCATGAAAGCCATAGTCACACAGCAGATCATGGTAAACATGTGACGCTGCATTCTGCACATTCCTCTCATGCACATAGTAAAGAACACGGTAAGCATGAAAGTGGTTATCATGTAATCACAAAAGATCTGAACATCTTTGAAATACAATACGACAGAAATAATGCGATTGCCAGAATATTGATAGGCACAACAGGCGATATAGATGATATCGAAGTTCAAATCTATTCGACAGTTGGTGGCATCAGAATGGCTCATCTTGTCAAATCACAGCAGCCACAATTGTTCAAAGTAGACGGCAAAACCATGAAAAAGTATCTTTTTGAAGTGCCGTTGGATCCCCATGAGACTTTCTTTAGGGTTTCAGTGGAAGACAAAAACTACAACCTAAACCAATCTGTGAAAATAGAGGGATTAGTTGGCAAGGTAGTGCCATGGTTTGCCAGCATTCATGGAAGCGAGAATCATGACGGACCCAGTGAACATAGAACACACATTTCAGACACAGGCTTTGAGATCAAATTCGATGGAGCTAAGAAAGTTCTATCATATAATGGTGCTGAGTTTACAATAAAATATGAAATGGCTGGCGCCATAACCGGACTGGAAATAAATGAAGAGTCTATGTCGGCTACATTCTTGCTTGACTCTGTTATGGGTGGAGAGTTATTGCTTCAGGTTCCACGTTCGTTGGTTAATGCTATTGACGACAATTTTGTGGTCATGATTTCGGCATCACCTCAAACTGAGATGAGCTATGAAGTCATATCTTCAACTCCAGATTATTACACACTAAGAGTGGTATTGCCAGAAGGAGCATCGAGTCTGACCATCATTGGTTCCAGTGTGATACCAGAGTTTGGCACCATGGTACTTGTAGTTCTTATTTTGGCTATGACCCCACTAATTTATGCAAGAAGATCTAATCAATTTGTGAAATAAAAAACGGTAAGAAATCAACAAGCAAGGGAACTGCTTAATGAGATGACTCACTTACCGCATTATTATTTCTTGGTTTATGCTAATTAAGAGATTGGTACATTTGTTGAATCTACCAGATCAGATAATATTGTACTCAGATTACAGGTTTTGTTGCAAAGACAACATTCACAAAAAAACATTATGATTATCATTGGGATATCACTAATGGCGTCTGGTTTTACATCATATGTGATAATTGAAAATTTATCAAACGACAATCATTTTGCGCAATGTTTGAATGACAAAGGATTCATACTT
>JAWAFK010000010.1:0-60369 GCA_038890395.1 Candidatus Nitrosotenuis sp.
TTGGAACTGGGAACCAGTCGTCCACTGTGACTTCGCCCTGTGTCTGCTCTTCGATTCTCTGGATGCAGTCAGGAATTGTGATTCTGTATTTTTCACGCTCTGCTTTGCCCATCCTTCCAGTAAGTGATACCGGTTGGAAGTTGACTGCGTGAACCACATCCATGTTCTTTTGAGCATATCGAATAATTCCGCCTAATTCGTGATCGTTAATTGATTTGATAACTGTTGGAACGAAAACTACTGTGGTTCCTGTCTTTCTGCAGGAATCAAGTGCATATGGTATTTCCCAGTGGTTCTTTGGGTTTGTTCTGGCTGTGACACCATCGAAGCTGAGATACAGGTTGTTGCATCCGGCAAGTCTTACCTCGCGTGCTGCCTCTGGATCCATTGCGTGTCTTATTCCGTTTGTGTTCATCTGGACGTGGTCGACTCCTTCTTCTTTCATTATCTTGATGACTTCGGTGATGTCGTCTCGCAGCATCGGCTCACCGCCTGTAATCTGAATCGAGTTGCCAGGAATTGGTCGCTCTGCTTTGAGTGTCTTCATCATTGCACGTACCTGAGATAAATCAGGCTCGTACATGTATGCGCCTTCAAGGCCCTTCTTTACATAAAAGAAGCAGTACCAGCATGTCAGATCACATCTGTTTGTAACTATCATGTTTGCAAGGCCGCTGTGCGATAAATGATTTGAGCACAGACCGCAGTTGTTTGGACAAGAACATTTCTCAATCATTACGTTTGGTGCGTGCGCGCCTTTGCCGTCAGCCCAGTAGGTGCTGAACTTTTTGTACATTTCATAAGAACCAAAGTACAGCTCCTCACATTCGCCGTGCGTAGGACAGGTCTTGCTCATAAAGACGCGTCCGTCGCGCTCAAAGACCTCCGCATCAAGAATCATGTTGCAGTCAGGACATATGCTCTGAGTAAATCTAATGGTGGATTTTTTTCCCAAAGTCTTTGTAGAGTGCTTTGAAAGCTGAATTAGTGACATTATCAAAATGCACTCTTTCGATATGCTATATAACGTATTTCACACCCAACCCCGTGTGATTTAGGAGATTCATGCGTTACTGGTTTAAATACTAAAAAACTCGGATTAGATCGATGAGCATCTCAGACAACACGCGCAAGTCCCTAGAAAAAATAGGCCTCACAAGTTATGAGATCAGAACCTATTCATCTTTGCTCAAAGGTGGCGAGCTTACCGCATCCGATCTGAGCCAAAAGTCGGGCGTGCCGTACTCAAAGATCTACGAGGTGCTAGGCTCCCTGGAAGAAAAAGGCTGGATCGGCTCAGATGACTCTCGCCCTACAAAATATTTTGCAAAATCGCCTGCTACCGCACTAGAAATAACAAAACAAAAAATAGAGTCAGATTTCAAAGAAAACGAAAATATCGTGCTGCGTGAGCTTGTGCCACTTTATGAGAAAAGTGGGGTAAGCGAGAGGCCTGACATCTGGGTTTTGTCCGGAATAATGAATATCGCATCAAAGATTCTTGAAATAGTCGAGACCTGCAGAAACGAGGTTCTAATCGCACTTCCAAAGGCAAATGAGGCGCTCATAAAGCAGGCACTCCCAAAGCTGCGCCAGCTCCACGACAGGGGCGTCACCATCACAATTCTGATGTCTGACCAGATGGAAAAAGAGGCGCTAAAGAGCCTGAGCCGTGTTGCCACAGTCAAAGTCAAAAAGGGATTGTTTGGCGGAGGTATTATATCGGACAAAAGATACGTAGTCATACTCTTGGGGCCTATAAACGAGTCAGCCGAAGGCGAGGCAGTCGCAATCTGGGCAGATCACGCAGGCCTTGCGGTTTTTGCAAGGGAATACTTTGAATATTTGCTCAAGGATGCAAAAAGTGTAGAGTGATGGATTCGATAAACGACGAAGTTCTTTTTGTTGGAACCGCCGAGGCAGAACACGTAGAGATGTACCTAAAAGCAATATGGCACATCAAGGAAAAAAACGAGCCAGTCAAAATATCCACCATTGCAAAGATGCTCAACGTCAGACAGCCAAGTGTTGTCCAGATGCTAAAGAAGCTAAACCAGCAGAATCTTGTCAACTATAGCAAGGCAGGAGTCACACTCACTGAAAGCGGCGAAAAAGTTGGAGCAAGCATGATGCGCAACAGCAGGCTTTTAGAAGTATTGATGGATTCTGCACTCAAAGTCGAAATAGACGAGGAAATGGTCTGCGGAATAGAGCACCACATGAACCAGCAGTTTACCGATGCGTTGTGTACGATGCTCAAGCATCCAAGAAAATGCCCGCACGGCCACGACATCCCACGCGGTGCATGTTGTACCAGTTAATTGGCTTCTGTCAATTAAGGTGCCTCATTTTGTAATACTTAATAGTAAGATTCTCCTTACTACATGGTAAGGAAATGACTGAGATGAGTGTGGGATCTATTACTAGCAAGGGCCAGATAACGATCCCCAAGGAAGTTAGAGAAAAACTGGATCTAAAGGAAGGCGACAGAATAGTTTTTGTTATCGAGTCAGGACAGGCAACAATAAGAAAGGCATCTGGGGAAAAGATCTCTGACATTCTGCGTAGACAAAAGCCTTGGAGAGTACACAGTATTAGATTCCAGAAAAAAATACGAAAAGAATGGCAATAGTTGTACTGATTGATACAAATATAATAGTAAATGCCAAGAATGCAAACGAGCCGTATTCTGCCTTCTCTTTGCAGATATTGGATGCAATAGAAGATGGCCTCATGTGTGGAATCATATCCATAATTTCAATTGCGGAGTTGTCTGTGAGGTATTACTCTGAGGAAGATACGAAAGGTAAAGAAGAATTGCTTTCTCATTTAATTTCTAATAAGAACTTTGAGATCGTAGAACTTGATCTAAGAATAGCTGAAGAGGCTGCGAAGATCCGTGCGCAGACTGGACTTAGGTTGCCTGATGCCATCTTGGTTGCTACTGGGCTGGTAAAAGGTGCACAGTACTTTATAACAAACGATAAAGAATTGAAAAGGGCCAATCGTTACATAAAAGTTATATCATCAAAAGAGATGCTTAGCAAGATAGGCCATTCCAAGCAGCATATGTAATACGGAAGGATGCCTACAGTATCGAATATATCACTGTACGAGTTCAAACAGCCATGGCATGTTTTTGCGGCTGTCAGACATATGTAAAAGATGAAAACGGCTTCAAAATAGGCTGTGTCAAATGCAGTCATGGCCCGCAAAATCATCAGGATGACTTTAGACTGGCCGCAAGAAAAAACGAATCGCAGAGTCAAAAACGCGACGCAGACTTTGGTTAGTTGCCAATTATTTTGACTAGAACTCTTTTGAGCCTCATGCCATCGAATTCTCCGTAAAAGATCTGCTCCCAAGGCCCAAAATCAAGATCGCCGTCAGTTATTGCCACTACGACTTCGCGTCCCATTATCTGCCTTTTTAGGTGCGCGTCTGCGTTGTCTTCTCCAGTGTCGTTGTGTTTGTATTGAGTTATCGGTTCGTGTGGTGCGAGCTTCTCAAGCCATTTTGCAAAATCATGGTGCAAACCAGACTCGTTGTCATTTATGAAGACACTTGCAGTAATGTGCATTGTGTTTACAAGACATATTCCGTCTTTTATTCCGCTTTTTTTGACCAGCTGGCGCACCTGCGGCGTTATGTTAACAAAAGCTACTTTGGTTTTTGTGTTAAATGTTAGATACTCTGTTAGAGTTTTCATTGTGTTTTTACAATATATCATCAGATAAATAGTAAAGGCTCAGAACTCAAGATCTTCATCATCAAGATCAAAGGGATAATCTCATCAACGCCTCTACATCGTAGTTGGCAAGAAGGATTTTTAAAAGAAGCTTGATATTGTCAGAAAAACCCAATAAAGGAAATGGTGGCAATAGACGTCCCGGCATCACTCGAAAGCTTTAGAAGATTTGTGATTGCAAGTACATGCAGTTCATACATTCCACGCAGCTATGCAGAAGACCCCGAAGTCTTTCCTGAGCGCGAGGAGTCGCTTGGCTCAATATATGTAGAGGCAGCAGACAAAGTCACCCTAAAGAAGATCCGCGACATTACATTTGTCAACGCCCGCGACGTCTTGGGCATAATTTACAATTCAAAGAGCGGCAACACCACCTTAAAGTGGAGACAGCTAAGAAGACGGGGCGGCAAGGTAACCGGTGAGGCATCACCAAACTCGCTTGTCAACTTGGCAGAAGGCGGAGTCATAACTCCAGAGTGGGTCGACAGCTACCTAAAGAAAAAGAATGTAGAAAATACCAGCACTGTTTAATATTTTCTTCAAAACTATCTTACTTAAATGATTGCAAAAATTATCGACGACTCGACAGTCTCGTTTTTAGTAGAAGAACCAGATGATCTCTTAACACTTCGAAGAATAATAAAAAAGGGAGACAGAATAGTTTCTGACACCACACGCGTAATCAAGCAGGAAAAAGATTTTGCAAGGCCGGACAGGGGAGAGCGCATAAAAATTCGAATAATGCTAGAAGTGGAAAAGATATCACTTGATGCAGTTTTTGATAAGCTCAGAATACATGGCACCATACTGGAATCAAGCAACGAGGCAGTCTCAAAAGGGGTGCACCACTCTCTTTTGGTAAACATCGGTGATTCCTTTAATGTCATAAAGAAAAAATGGCAGCCAGCTGAATTAAAGCTGGCAAAAAGCAAAGATGAGAATTTTGGTTTTGTTCTTGTCGCAATAGACAAAGGCGATTGCGGCATCGGCAGGCTAAAGGGGACACATCTTCAGCTTTTGCAAAATATGTATTCTGGCTCAAGCGGCAAACAATACAAAACAAGCTTCAATATACAGACATTTTTTGAAAGCGTCGCAAAAGCATTGGAGATAACACTACGAGAAAACGATTCCATCATAATCTTTGGGCCAGGTGAAACAAAGAGGCAATTTAGTAATTTCCTGCAAAAATCACCGATTGCAAAAAAATACAAGATTCAAGTAGTCGATGGGATTGATTCAGGCGGCGAGGACGGCATCTATTCTTTCATAAGATCCAAGTCCATGCAGCATATACTTGGCCAAAGCAAGCTCGCAAGAGTGGCCTCAATTCTAGAACAAGTCATGATAAAGGCAAACACCAAAAGCAGAAAGTTCACAATGGGTTTTGAGGAGACAAAAAAGGCAAACCAGTTTGGCGCAGTAGAGTCGCTAATCTTCTCAGAAAAGGTGATCCAGACACACAACGAAGACGAAGTAATAAAGTTCCTCAATGAGGCAGAATCAAAGGGTGCTCACATTTACGCCCTTGATTCCAGCACAGACATCGGCTTGCAGGTATCCGGCCTTGGCGGCATGGTCTCACTTCTTAGGTTTCCAGTAGAGTCCTAGCCTGTCGAATCTGCAAGCCACTGCAAGTATGGTTTGTTGACGTCTTTTACATCAAGTTCTGCTATTTCTGGCACCTTGTATGGGTGTGTGTTTTTTATGATGGATTTTAGCTTGTGTTTGTTTTTCTGTGTTGTTTTAAAAAATGCTAAAAATTCATCTGTATTTTCAATTTTTCCTTGCCAAGCATAAATCGATGAGACTTTGGTGATGTTGACACACGCTGCAACTTTGTCTTTTACTAGCTTGTTTGCGATTTTTGAGATTGATTTTCTGTCAGGGTACGTTGATACAATCATTGCTGGCTTCATAGAGTTATCTTGGATTGGCAACGTTTGTTCTTTTTGGTTAACCTTAAATGCATGTACATGCATATATCATACATGGGCACCACGACGATCTCATTGAGTGATGAAGCATACAGAATACTCAAGGCTCAAAAGTTAGAAGGAGAATCTTTCTCAGATTTAATACTACGAAAGTTTGGGAAAGGTAATCCATCTGCCATACTAGTCTATCTAAAAGAAAGAGGGCCTAATCCCGATCTTGCAGATAGTGTGGAAAAAGCAAGTAAGGAGCTGCGCAAAAATCTGAAACTGCAAAAGGTTGATCTCTAGATTGGTTTGCGTCGATACCAACTTTCTTATCGCGTTGGAACGAAATGATGCAGATGCACTTGCAAAGGTAAAAGAGTTTGAAAAAGATGGGGAGATGATCCATACCACTTCGATTAGCGTAGCAGAATATTTTCGAGGTGCATATGGCGCAAAAAACAGGATAAAAGCACTAAAAGATGCAAAAGAGCTGCTTGATCGTTTTTCAGTCTTGAATCTTGATTACGAATCAGGTAGGATTTGGGGAGAGCTTTCATTATCACTAAAATCTGGCACCATTGGAGACAGAGATCTCTTCATCTCCAGTATCTCTCTTGCAAATAAACAAGTGCTATTAACGAAGAATAAAAAGCACTTTGAGCGTGTTCCCGGTTTGCGAGTAGAAACGTGGTAGTTTTATCAAGTAAAAATTACACGCTTGATTTTTATTAATGGCAATAATACAAAATGTAATTAATTTGGCTTTGGATTTTTTGTCACAAAACGCTATAATCTACGTGTTAATAGCTTGGGTGATCATACTTGGAGTAACAAAGGCACTCAAGCTAGAAAAGCACGGCTTTGAGATAAAACCATACAGCCTCACATACAAGAACACACAGGTTCAAGCAGCGTTGACTAGGATGTTGAGCAGAACAAGACGCGGTATCCGCGTCTTTGCAGACGTGAGTGTGGTTGCAGGCTTTATCATGATGGCCTTTGGCTTTTGGTTTCTAATTGACAACATTGCCAAGTACTTTGACAAACCAGCAGAATTTGCAGAGCTTACGGTTCTCATACCTGGGGTTACATTGACGTCGTCTTCGGCAATTCTGTATTTTCTTCTCTCCATTCCAATTGTTCTTGTCATTCACGAGGGGGCGCACGGCATAGTTGCAACACTTGAAAAAATTAGAATCAAGACTGGCGGCTTTGCCATATTCATTGCAATGTTTGCAGGCTTTGTTGAACCCGATGACGAAGAATTTAACAAGGCAAAAAAGATCTCAAAGCTTCGAGTAATCGGCGCAGGTGCAACATCAAATGTGATTTTTGCGCTTGTGCTGGGTGCAGTCCTGCTTACCAACCCGTTTTTTGCAATCATAGTGCCAGAACCCATTCGGAGTACATTCTATGAGATACCGCAAGGAGTTACAATAATTTCGGTAATGGAAGACAGTGGTGCACAAAAGGCAGGCCTGCAGGCAGGTGACATCATCACTTCCATTAATGATATCCCCATAGTGACACCAATTGACTTTGCTAGAGTAAAGCTTGCACCAGGCGATACTGCCACTGTGACATTGCTTCGGCAAGGCCAGCAATTCCAGTACCAGGTTCAAGTCATGCCTTCTCCCGAAGATCCTACAAAGGGACTCATCGGCATAATTCGAGACAACTCTGGCACCTACAAGCCAATCTACAACTTTATCGAGTGGAAAAACCCTGAGCTGTCCATGTTTTTGCTGTGGTTGTGGATGATCTCATTTTTCATAGGAATAATCAACATGCTTCCACTCCCAATCCTCGATGGCGGCAAGTTCATCCACAGCATAATTGATAAAAAACTCTCAGACATTGCAGTAAACAGAACTATGTGGGCAATCTACGCCTTTACCTTTAGCCTCTTTGGGCTGAACATTGCGTTATCATATATGAAGTCTGGCTGGTTTACGATCTAGACTGCAATTAAATTTGGGTAAACAGCACCGACGCCATGAAATGCGACAGATGCCAAAACACCGCAGTTTATGCACGAAAGTATTCTGGAGAAAATCTGTGCTCTGAGTGTTTTTCAAATTCCATACTAAGAAAGGCCGCAAAGGCCATCTCAAAATACAACATGATACAAAACGGCCAGCTGGTCTGCGTTGCTGTATCTGGAGGCAAGGACTCACTTGCCCTGCTAGATGTCTTATCAAAAATGTCAAAAAACCATAATTTCAGACTGCACGCAGTAACAATCGATGAAGGAATCAAAGGATACCGCGAAGAAGCACTAGACATTGTAAAGAAATTCTGTGCAGAGCTTAGAGTCGAGCACAGCATATACGGTTACAAGGAACTATTTGGCCTCACACTTGATGAATCTCTCTTGTTGCGAGATGAAAAGCTTTCATCTTGCTCTATTTGTGGCACCTTTCGACGAAGGGCAATTGATCATGCTGCAAAACAAATCGGCGCAGATGTAATTGCTACTGGACACAACTTGGATGACGTCCTGCAGACTTTTGTAATTAACACGCTTTCTGGCGACACAAACAAAATAGGTTGGATGGATCCCGACACTTCGGAAAACTTGCTTCGCAAAATAAAGCCATTTTGTGAGATTTACGAGTCCGAGATAGTTTTTTACGCGTTTACAAACAACCTGCCGTTTCAGAGCGAGCCGTGTCCTCATATGAATGAAGGCATACGAACCGAGATCCGAGAATTTTTGAACAATTTAGAGAACGGCCACAGCGGAATCAAAAACAGCATGTACCGTTCTGTTCTGAAGATCTCTCAAATTATCAAAGAGTCAAACTACAAAGAAAAAATCACATGCCCTAATTGTGGCTCTGAATGTACCGGTCAGATCTGCTCAGTGTGCAAAATGATCGTCTCACTCAAAGACAAACCTAATCCAAATATATCATCAAGTGGTAAAAAACTCGGTAGTAGGTAGGATCGGGGCGCTAGCCGTGCCCTACTCTGAAACCGGCTCTATGCAGAGGTCAGTAACTGCTGGATAAATCTCCAGATGGATAATTCCCGCTTGGTGTACTGAAATGAAATCACGCCGAAGCGGGTGGATGCAGGTCTGAGATTGTCCGAAGGGATAACGCTTAAGGCCGAATTGCCGAAATGGATGAGGTCCGGGAGGGAGCAATCCTAAGGCAAAGTACCCACGCTACTTCGTCAACGTGGCGGATCTTGTGCGCCTTGAGATGGGGTTACCTGTCTGGACTGGAACCAGCAGGGCTACTACCACTTAAAATATTTGGTTGGCGCTCAAAACTAGTAGACGATATGTTTGTAGGTCAAAAAAGAACGTACGAGGAATTCAAAAAGCAAATTCCACCCAAGCTATTTTCTGCTTTTGATTCGCTCAGACAGTATTGCATGTCTCTTGGTGCAGATGTGGTGGAAGATGTTCGCGCACACAGGGTTGTCTTTGGAAAATCGCTTTCATTTAGGTGGTTTGCAGACTTGGAGCCGGATCAGGATAAGATCATCATCAAGATTCAGAAAAGCCGAAAAGAACCATATACGATATTTTTGGTCAAACCAGATGACAACTTGGATGAAACAAAAAATACTATTCTGCAAGCATATAATACGATTCGCTAGTATAAAACATCAAACTTGGTAAATTCGCCTTTGAATTTTTCGTTTTTTATTACAACATCTTCGACGCGCGCATTTGCAGGTCCAGCATGACACCATTCCACCACATTGCTTACATTGAGATCCTCACCTTCAACTACGGCCTCTACGCGACCATCTTTTAGGTTCTTAACCCAACCTGTAACATGATTCTTCTTTGCGGTAACCTTCATAGCTTGGCGAAAAAAAACTCCCTGCACCTTGCCACTTATGAAAAGATGTACCCGCTGTTTTCCCATTTAAAAGCAGTCTTGCTTTGGCATTAATCAATTTTGTTATGAATGGTTTGAAAGACTAGACTCTTTCTTTGACTCTGGCCCGTCCAGTCTTTCTTGCAGCTATGCTTCCAACTTTGGCTCCAGGTGGTGCGTCCCTTGATACAGTTCCGCTTCCGCCCATGTGCTGGTGTCTTCCACCACCGTGCGGATGCACGTAAGCGGCTTGAGCTACACCTCTAACTATTGGATACTTGTGACCCTTTGATCGATACCTTCGCCATTTGTTTCCTGCATTAAGAAATGGCCTCTCCGATGTTCCGCCGCCAGCCAAAATACCAACCATTGCCCGATTTTTTGGGTTTAATGTGGTAAATGCACCTGAAGGAAGCTTAATTGTGACGCCATCAGCGCTGTGTGAGAACACTGTAGCAGATCCGCCTGCAGACTTTGCAATGCTTCCACCATCTCCAAAGTGTTTTTCAACATTACACACTATGGTGCCGTCTGGAATATTTTGAATGCTGATTACGTTTCCATTTGAGATATCTGCGTTGAGGCCGAATTTGATCGTAGAGCCGATTTTTGTCCCCAAAACTGCAGGAATCAAAGATACAGAACCATCTTCGAATCTGACTCGAGCCAGTGGTGCGTCTCTACCTCTTTCATGGACTAGATCGATTACCGTGCCTGTGTGTTCTTCTGAGAGATCAAAGTATGGGTATTTAGCTGGTGCCAACTTGCCAGTAAAGGCTGCCCTAAACTGCATGCCTCCACGGCCGCGCCTTCTCACTAATGGTCGCTTACCCATTTTTGGTGATGCCCTCAGATTGTGATTTTAAGCTTTGTATTGTGAGAGAAGCTCGTGGATCAATTACGACAAAGATATAAAAAATACGCTGAGAAGGTATTGCTATGAGCCAAAACGCCCTCTCACTTAAGGTACTTGAGGCATATACACGAGATGTTGGGCGTGGCGTAGCTCGAATCGATTATGATTCTATGGATACCCTTAATGCGTCAACTGGTGATGTCATCGAGATCAAAGGAAAGCGAAGAACCGTTGCCAAGTGTCTTCCTTTGTATCCATCAGACGAAGGAAAGGGCATCATACGAATTGACGGCCTTGGAAGAAACAATGCAGGCATTGCGATTGGCGACACCATAAGTGTAAGAAAGATCAAAGCGGTTGCGGCAGAAAAGGTAGTAGTTGCACCACTTGAGGCAATACCGCCTATTGATGAAAGATATCTTGCAGATGCACTAGAAAGCGTGCCGCTCATCAAAGGCGATAACGTAATGGTTCCATATTTTGGAGGCCGACTCACATTCCAAGTAATCGGCGTCACGCCGGCAGCTGATGCAGTTCTTGTTACTCAAAAAACAGTATTCCACATTGCAGAAAAGGGAGAGACTCTGAGAGGCGTACCTCAAGTTACATACGAAGACATCGGTGGGCTAACAGACGAGATTAAAAAAGTAAGGGAGATGATCGAGCTCCCCCTCAGACACCCTGAGATCTTTGAAAAACTTGGTGTAGAGGCCCCAAAGGGTGTGTTATTGTATGGTCCACCCGGCACAGGTAAGACACTCTTAGCCAAGGCGGTTGCAAACGAAAGCAACGCTCACTTCATCAGCATTTCAGGACCTGAAATCATGTCCAAGTTTTACGGTGAAAGTGAGGCAAGGCTAAGGGAGATCTTCAAGGAGGCAAGAGAGAAGGCACCCTCAATCATCTTTGTCGATGAAATAGATTCTATTGCGCCAAAAAGAGAAGAGGTGACAGGCGAAGTTGAACGACGTGTAGTATCTCAGATGTTATCTTTGATGGATGGCCTAGAGGCAAGGGGTAAGGTAATAGTTATTGCGGCAACAAACAGACCAAATGCAATCGATCCTGCCTTGAGAAGGCCTGGCAGATTCGACAGAGAAATTGAGATTAAAGTGCCAGACAAAAAGGGTCGAAAAGACATACTCAACATACACACACGCAACATGCCATTGGGAGATGATGTAGATCTAGACAAAGTAGCATCCATGTCTCACGGTTATGTTGGTGCGGATTTAGAATATTTGTGCAAAGAGGCAGCAATGAAATGCCTCCGCAGATTGCTTCCTGAATTAAATTTGGAGGACGAAAAAATACCAACAGAGACCCTAGATAAGTTGATCGTGATTAATGAAGATTTTCAGAAAGCACAGATTGAGGTAACGCCATCTGGTATGCGTGAAGTGTTTATTGAAAATCCAGATGTTCGGTGGAGTGAAATCGGTGGTCTTGAAAAAGTAAAGCAGGAGTTGAAAGAAGCTGTAGAATGGCCAATGAAATATCCTGTTTTATATGACAAGCTAGGTCATAAAATGCCACGTGGTATTTTATTACATGGTCCAAGTGGTGTCGGAAAGACTTTACTTGCTAAAGCTGTTGCTACTGAAAGTGAAGCAAATTTTGTATCAGTCAGAGGGCCTGAGCTTCTCTCAAAGTGGGTTGGCGAGTCAGAAAGAGGAATACGTGAGATCTTCAGACGTGCAAGACAGGCATCACCATGTGTGATCTTCTTTGATGAAATAGACTCTATTGCTCCAATCAGAGGAGCTGGAAGTGAGACTGCAGTAACTGAAAGAGTTGTAAGTCAATTACTTACAGAGTTAGATGGAATGGAAAATATTAGAGGAGTGATTGTACTTGCTGCAACAAACAGGCCCGACATGATAGATCCTGCACTTTTACGTCCAGGGCGTTTTGATAAAATAATACAGATACCAATGCCAGATAAAGAAAGTAGAAAATCCATATTAACAATAAATGTCATTGATACTTCTGTAGCATATAAATGCATGAAATGTTCGGCCGACTACAAATTTGACCAGATATCAGAGCTAATACCGGAGCAGACTAGAAAAGCACTAAACCGTAGCGATAGTCCAAAAGCATTATTAGGTCCAGGCCTCAAACATGAGGATGTACTTAGAGAGTTCAAGATAAGTCAAGATAAGTTTTCGTCTGATGAAGAGCAGATTATGAAAGCATATGAAGTGTTAGGATGCATGCCGTATGATAGTGATGAAAAAGTAAAAGATAGATATCATGAGTTAGTTAAAAAATCACACCCAGATTTGGGTGGAAATACTAAAGATATTGTAGAGATTAATAAAGCAAAAGAGATTATCGATAATGTTAGTAAAGAAGTAAAGGAGAAATTGTGTAAAATAATATTAGAAGGTGAAAATGAAGTAAAAGAAATTTTAATGTGTAACAGACCTTTGTCTGCAGATTTAGCCCAGAAGTTTCAAGTACCGCCTGGCACCCCTTGTGGAAATAAGAGATTCATAAAGAAATATCGTGTGCCTATTGATACAAGGGAATTTGTTGGCGGTCAAAAGAACCCAGACTATGTTGATTTGGAAAAATTAGCAGAGTTGACTGACGGTATGAGTGGTGCTGATGTTGCGTCGGTTGTCAATACAGCAGTTTCAATAGTCATACATGAATATCTGGATAAGAATCCAAGTGCTGAAAAGTTGGAAAAAGAAAGTGAAAACGCAAGAGTAACTATGAGACATTTTGAGGAAGCAATAAAGAAAGTAAAAACGCAAAAAGACCTCAAGATAGGCCAAAAGATAGCAGTTTCATACTATCGATAATCTTAAAACAACAGCAGACCAGTTTTTCTGTAAATGTCAGAGTACAGAGGATACCATGGTAAAGCCCTTGAGTTTCTCAAACAACACAATCTCAAAGTCGGCGACACCATACAGATAACGACTGATTCTGATCAGACTGCAACAATAATGCCAAGATACGAACACAGCGACGACAAACACATAGTAGTCAAGCTCAAAAGTGGTTACAATGTGGGACTTGAAATAGACAAGATAAAAAAAGTTCAATACATTTCATCTATCCAATCTACCAAGGAGATCCCTACCGTTCGTGTCAATCAAAATCTGCCAAAGATTTTACTTTTATCAACAGGCGGTACAATAGCAAGCAAAGTAGATTACAGAACCGGTAGTGTAACACCAGCACTTTCTGCCCAGGAATTGAATGCGTCTGTACCAGAGCTTTCCAAAATAGCAAACATCGATGCCGAAGTCTTGTTTTCCGAATATTCTGAGAATCTCACACCGGATCACTGGCTCAAGATCGCACAAAAGCTTGATTCACTTGCAAAATCAGATTATGCTGGCATTCTTGTTGCGCATGGAACTGATACAATGCAATATACTGCGGCGTACCTTTCCTTTGCACTTGTGGGATTCCCAAAGCCCATAGTTCTTGTTGGCTCACAGAGGTCTTCTGACAGACCCTCCTCTGATGCTGCAATAAATCTGATTTACGCTGCAAGATTCATTGTAAGCTCTAAAACAAACGGCGTCTTTGTGGCAATGCACAACTCTGAAAGCGATGACGATGTAGCGTGTCACCTAGGCACTCGCGTCAGAAAAAACCACACCAGCAAAAGAAATGCCTTTGAGACAGTAGGAGCAAAGCCAGCCTTTGTCGTATATGAAGACAAGATAACACAAAATTTCTACGAACCTTACTTTAAGCAAGAACAATATGCCCCAAAAATAAGCATCAACACCAAGGCAGCCCTAGTCAAGTACTACCCAGGATATGACCCAGAACTTGTCGAGGATTTACTAAATCACGGTTACAAGGCAATAATCTTTGAAGGTACTGGCCTTGGACACATTGGAAGAACAATGTATGACATCATAAAGAAAGCAAGGCAAAAAGATGTCTTTGTCGGTATGACTTCGCAGTGCCTGGATGGTCGTGTAAACATGGCAGTCTATGAGAGCGGTCGCGACCTCATGCAGCTTGGAATTGTGCCACTATCAGACATGATCCCCGAGACTGCGTTGGTAAAGGCTATGTGGGCCCTCTCAAACCAAAATGACATCAGAGAGATAATGCTCAAAAACATAGCATCCGAGCTCACGCAATGACTTTAAGGTGACCATACTTAGGAGAGATTATGGAGCCTCCACTAGACAAGATAGGCCTCAAGGTAGGCCTTGAGATACACCAGCAGCTTGCAACAAATAAGAAGCTGTTCTGTGGATGCAAACCAGTCGAATCAGACAATTATACCATAAGATTCTCCCGCAAGCTGAGATTAGCAAAAAGTGAGCTTGGCAGCTATGATCCTGCGGCCCTCTTTGAATCCTCAAAATCAAAGACCATTTACTATAACGCAAACCCACAAAGCAGTTGTCTTGTGGAATACGATGACGAACCGCCACATGCACTTGATGGCGACGCAAAACAAACAGCATTGATAATTGCATCCGCACTCCATTCCAATATCTTCAATGAAAGCTATGTGATGAGAAAAATAGTCATCGATGGCTCCAACACGTCGGGATTTCAAAGAACGATGCTTGTAGCTCAGGGCGGCTACCTTCAAGTTGACGACAAAAAAGTGGGCGTACAGTCAGTTTGCCTTGAAGAAGACGCAGCGAAGCTTCTCAAAGACACAGATGATTCAAGAGAGTACTCCTTGGACAGACTTGGCATACCACTAGTCGAGATAGCTCTTGAGCCCGTAAGCGCCTCTGCTGAAGAAATAAAAAAAATAGCACTTGGCCTTGGAAGGCTGCTCCGAGTGACACGGCGGGTAACAAGAGGGCTCGGTTCCATCAGACAGGACGTAAATGTTTCAATTTCCGGTGGTGGTATAGTAGAGGTAAAAGGTGTGCAACAGCTTGACCAGCTGGAAAAAGTCATCACATATGAGGCAAAAAGGCAGCACGGTCTGCAGTTAATAGCAGAAAAGCTGCAAAAAATCGATCTAGTCACGCTCTCAAAAAAAGACAGCATAGATGTGACTGCATTTTTTGCAAATTCAGGCTCAAAGATAATTCAAAAGTCACTCAAAGGAGGAGCTCTCATTTTTGCTCTAGCAGTGCGAGGGTTTTCAGGCATGTTTGGGTATGAACCATACGAGGGGATAAGACTTGGCAAGGAGCTTGGCCAGCATGTGAGGTTTTTTGGCATCGGCGGTATCTTTCATTCCGACGAGCTACCAAACTATGGCATAGAAAACGACGAGGCGGAAATGCTGCGACAAACACTCAAGCTCCAAAAAGAAGACGGTTTTTTGATAGTCGCAGGACCAAAAGACAAAATCGAGTTTGCCCTTGACGCACTCATCAACAGAATAAAGAATGCAAAAAACGGAGTGCCCCCAGAAACCCGCATGGCAACACAGTCCGGCGAGACGGTATTTTTGCGTCCAAGGCCGGGCTCTGCAAGAATGTATCCGGAAACCGACATACCTCCAATTCTAGTTACCAATGAAGAGCTCCAAACTGCAAAAGACAACATACCAAGATCCTGGGATCAAATCGTAACAGAGCTGCAAAAAAAATACGGCCTCAATGCACAACTTGCAGAGCAGATTTTTGACTCTGATTACTTGGATTTGTTCGAATCAATATGTGCCAAAAGCCAAGTCAGTCCTAATTTTGTAGCATCTTCATTGTGTTCGACAGTTACGAATCTTCAAAGGCAGGGGCTCGATGCTTCCAAGTTGAAACAAGAGCACATTGTAAGAGTCTTTGAGCTTTTGGGAGAAAGCAAGATAACAAAGGAATCAGTTGAGATGATCTTTGAAGGGATCATGGCAGGCAAGATCAGCTCGCCAGACGAGTTTGCCAAGACATCAGTAGGCGACAAAGAACTCGAAGAATTCCTAGATAACATAGTGAGTCAGAACATTGAAACTATCAAAAAACAGGGTCTCCATTCAACTGGACTTTTGATGGGCCTAGCAATGAAATCCCTTCGTGGCAAGGTATCAGGAGAAAAACTTAACAAACTTTTAGAATTACGCATTACAAAAATATTGGAAAGATAGACTGCAGAAAATTAGTTTACTCTAATTTCCTTTTTCCTGTTCCTCGGCCTACTGAAACGTAACGACCTTTTGCTGAAGGCCTACTGGTTTCCGGAATATCCCCAAGTTTTCTTTTGCCAGTTCCACGTCCTGAAACTACGTATTCGTCTTTGGCTTTTTCCTTCATCTGTTTTTGGTATTCTTGGAATTTTTCTCCAGACCACTTCATTTCGTCAGCTTCGGCTTCTCTTCGTGATGTACCTCTTCCACCGACTTTAACTATTTTTCCCATTATGGATAATATAACTAACTATGGTTTAAAGGATTCTATAGTTGGCCCGATTTTTAAAAATCATTTACAGATTGATGCGGGAGGTGGGATTTGAACCCACGAACTCCTAGGAGATAAGGACCTGAACCTTACGCCGTTAACCGGGCTTGGCGACTCCCGCAAACAAGGGTTTTAGATGCCAAAATAAGTGCTTTATTAATTTGAGTTCTGTAAGGATATCATTTGGAGTTTAAAGAAGTCTACTGCAACAACTGTAAAAAAACACTGGGCCGCTACAATGTCAAATATTTTTCTGATGCCAAGATTGCAGAACTGATAAAATCTACCCACGCAGCTCATTACAGAAACGGCCACGAATTGGACATACGCAAGGTTGCCAAGTAGTCACTCCATTGTCTGACGCAGCTTTTGCAATAGTTCTTTTTGCTGTTTGCTTAGCTTGGTTGGGACTTCAACGACCAGTCTCACATATTGATCTCCACGGCCGCGAGCGTTAGAATAAGGTAGGCCTTTTCCTTTGAGCTTCACTATTGCGTTTGGCTGTGTGCCTTCTTCGACTTTGATCTTCTCTGTTTTTTCCAGCGTAGGTACTTCGATTGTTGCACCCAAGGCCGCATCAGCAATTGAGATCTTTGCGTCATAAAAGATGTCTGCTCCGTCCCGCTTAAACAATGGGTGCGGCTTGATGCGGATTCTAACAATCAGATCACCGCTTGAGCCATGCGGTATTGATTCACCTTCCCCACTTATCACATAGTCACCACTATCGATTCCAGGCGGTATGTCAAATGAGAGTTTTTTTGTCCCCTTTGTCTTGCCTGTTCCCTTACATGTCGAACAGGGTTTTGGTATGAACTTTCCTTCACCGTTGCATTTTGTGCACGGCTGCACTGTGACAAATGTGGAAAATCCCATGTTTCTTGTGATTCGCACTTGGCCTTGGCCTCTACAGCTAGGACATGTCTCCGGCCTCGTGCCGGGAGCACAGCCAGAACCTTTGCAGTCTCCACAGTCTATGTTTTTCTTTACTTCAATGTCAAGTCTTTTTCCTCTGAAAACGTCTTCAAGTGTTACACTGGTTTCATACAAAATGTCTGCTCCTCTTTGTCTTGCAAATCCGCCAAAGCCTCCTCTTCCAAACAACGACTCAAAGATGGAATCAAATCCACCAAAACCAAAATTAGAGAATATGTCATCAAAGTTACCTCTTGCTCCCTGGAAGATGTCCTCGGTGGAATACCTGCCTTCCAGTCCTGCGTGGCCGTACTGGTCGTAAAGCTTGCGTTTTTCTGGATCCGAGAGGACTGCATATGCTTCAGATATCTCCTTAAAGTGCTCTGCTGCCTCAGGAGACTTGTTTCTGTCTGGATGAAATTTGAGTGCAAGTTTTCTGTATTGTGATTTTATGGTGTCGGCAGAATCGGATTTTGAGACTCCCAGTACTTCATAATAGTCTCTTTTTGCTGACATTTCCTATTCTTCTACCAGGGCGGTGGATAAATTAGCTTGTTGTGCCCTGCTGGGTGTTTTGTTCCGGTCCTGTGGAACTTGATTGCTGTTCTTGGTTTGGTGGCGGAGTGACATTTTTGTAGAGCTCCGTTGTTATCTGGTTTACCAATGTTTTTAGTGCATCAAGCTTTGGTTTGATTTGATCTGGGCCTTTGTCTAGAACCTCCTTTAGCTCCTTTACTGCTTCGGCAATTTTGACACCTTGCTCCTGAGTCAGCTTGTCTTTGAGGTCTTGTGTGAGTAGTTTTTCTGTAGTATACACAAAGCTTTCAGCTTCGTTTCTAATGTCGACTGCCTCTTTTTTCTTCTTGTCTTCTTCTGCAAATTTTTCTGCGTCTTGCTTTAGTTTTTCGATCTCATCTTTTGATAGTTTGGAGCCTGCCTGAATTGTTATTTTTGCCTCTTTTTTGGTGCCAAGGTCTTTTGCAGTCACGTTTAGAATGCCGTTTGCGTCAATGTCAAATTTGACTTCAATTTGAGGGATGCCTCTTGGGGCTGGAGGAAGTCCGGTGAGATTGAAGCTGCCAAGTGATACGTTGTCTGCTGCCATGGGCCTCTCGCCCTGTACCACATGGATGGTGACTGCCGTCTGGTTGTCTGCTGCAGTTGTAAAGATCTTTGTTTTTGAGGTTGGAATTGTGGTGTTTCTTTCGATTAATGGCTCCCTTAGGCCTCCCAGTGTTTCTACACCCAGCGTCAGTGGAGTTACGTCAAGTAACACAATGTCGCTTGTCACATCACCTGCAATGATTCCGGCCTGAATTGCTGCACCCATGGCTACTGCTTCCATTGGGTCGACACCGGATTCTGGGCTCTTGCCTATGACATCGCCTACGAACTTTTTCACAAATGGAATTCTGGTTGGTCCCCCAACCAGTACTATTTTTGAAATGTCGGATGGACTAAGTTTTGCATCACGTAATGCGTTATCAATTGAGGTGCGGCATCTTTCAACTATTGGTCTAATTAGATCCTCGAATTTGGCCCTCGTTAGTTTAAGTTCTAGATTTTTTGGTCCACTCGAAGGATCATACGAAATGAATGGTAAGTTGATGTCAGTCTCCATCACTGTGGAAAGCTCTATCTTTGCTTTTTCTGCTGCCTCTCTCACTCTGGTCATCGCAGTGCTGTCTTTTGTGAGGTCTATTCCTGTGGTCTTGCGGAATTCGTTTACGATGTAATCTATGAGTACTTTGTCCATGTCGGTTCCACCAAGTTGTGTGTCACCAGATGTGCTGAGCACTTCAAAGACACCACCTCCCATTTCCATGATGGTGACATCTAATGTACCACCGCCAAGATCAAAAACGAGTATCTTCATGTCTTGGCCTGCCTTGTCCAAGCCGAATGCAAGTGAGGCCGCAGTTGGTTCGTTGATTATTCTCACCACATCGAGTCCTGCAATGGTGCCCGCATCTTTTGTTGCTTGTCTTTGGTTATCGTCAAAGTAAGCAGGAACGGTGATGACTGCCTTTTCTACTTTTTCGCCAAGAAACGCTTCTGCGTCTTTTTTGATCTTCTGTAAAATGAAAGCCGAGATCTGCTGCGGTTTGTACTCTTTTCCTTGCACCTTAAAAATGTGGTCGCTTCCCATCTTTCTTTTTGCAGCAATTATGGTATTGTCTGGGTTGGTGACTGCCTGTCTTCGTGCAGGCTCTCCAACTAAAAGTTGACCGTCCTTTGTAAATGCAACTACAGATGGGAATGCCTTTCCGCCTATCGAGGTGCCTTCTGCTGCAGGGATCAGCACAGGCTTGCCTCCCATCATTACCGCTGCTGCGGAGTTGCTTGTTCCCAGATCAATTCCTATTATTTTTGCCATTTTTTCACCTTAGATTATTTTGATTGTGGTTTTTTTGATATTTCGACTAGTGTCGGTCTAAGCGTCCTTTTATGAGAAATATATCCTTTCCTTATTTCTTTTGTAATAGTGTTGTCATCGAGGCTCTCATCCTCTACTATTGACACTGCCTCGTGCAAATTTGGATCAAATATCTCCCCTAGTGCCTCGATTGGCGTGATATCATACTCTTCCAATAATGCGTCGATATTTTTTAGGATGGAGTCGAGGCCTGCGGCATTCGGATTTTCCTTTTTGAGCACCTGGGTAGCCCTCACCAGATCATCGTAAATTGTGAGAAACTTCAGCATGAATTTGTCTATTTTTTCAGTTACGCCATTTTCAATGTCAGTTTTTGTCTTTCGCTCAAGGTTGATGAAGTCAGCAAGAGAGCGTTTTAGCTTGTCCTCACATGATGCCAGATTTTGCTTTAGCTCTTCAATGAGTTTTTCGTTTTGTGATTCGGCCTCTTTGCTTATCTGTATCTCTTTTGATTCTGTAGTTTCGTTTTGTTCAGACAAGACAAATAATTTTTTTGTGTTCTAGTTTTAATCTTTGTGCGATATCTCACACAGAGGGTTTCCTTTTATTATTATAAGGTCGTTGTCGTGTTTCTTTTTGAGATTATCATAGTCGGTCTTTGAGCATATAACTAGAATCGTCGTTTTGTCGTTATGAAACAGATCCATATTTGGGTCATTGAATGCTTCCACATCGCCTATGTAGTCTCGAAGTTTTGTGATTAGATTTTGCAACATCTCTATTTTGTCTCCACGCATCTCGTGTTGATCAAGCGACCAAGAAAGTGCAATCTTTGTTCTGCTTGCCTTCAAGTCGTTTTTCTTTAATGTCGCCCTTATTTCGTCAATTAGTCTTTTTATGTAGCCATCTATGCCTTTGAGGCTTCCGTTGATTAAATACATCAGCGTATTGGCTCCTTCAAAGGAAGTGCCAAGTGAGCGCAGGTCGTACAGGCCACTTACCATGTCGTCTAAGAATATGCTTTGAAAGTCGTTTGAGCTTAGATCCATCTTTGTGTTTTCGTCCTGCGCGAATTTGCATACTTCAAGTACGCTGCACAATGTAGAGAATCTCGAAAGCACGTTTATTGCATGGAAATGTTCTGCAGAGGAAACCCCTACAAAAGAGATCTCTTTTTTGTGGCCCAGTAGTGTGGCCAGATTTTGGTCGTGTTTGTTGTTATACGAGCCAACTACCTTTGGGAGCGGGTTTCCTCCACCAAGTGGATAATAAAAGTAGGAGATCGATTTTCCTGCTTCAAGTCCCGTGACATGTTCCAAAAGTGAGACATTCTCGCTGTTTCCACCTATTCCAGTAGGGAGTGTATAGATGACTGAGCTGCCTTTTTTGAGCGACGACGTTGCATCCTTGAATTTAGAGTGGACCTCGGTCTTTGTTTCTTGTCCTGTCTTTCTTATTCGTGGGGCAAAAAAGAGGTACTGTGCTTTTGATATTGCGACATCTATCGGTTCCACTGCTAGAAGTGGTTCGTCTTCTTTTAGTGAAGAGACGTTTGGGTATGTTTTTGCTATCTCCGGTTTGAGTGATATTGCTGACTGGGATGATTCGTCAATGATGAAGACGTTTGCTCCATTTATTGCCATTTGGCATGCAAGTGAGTAGCCCTCAGTACTCAAACCATACACTACAACTCTATCAGATGCCAATTCATTGGTGCTAGGTATAAGGACTAAGAAAAACTTATTGCATCTCTCATCACACAGCACCTATCTTGCGGATCTGGATTGACATACTGACACCAAAACAAGTCTTGTTTTTTGAGCCGATGATCAGACGATTACAAAAAAACAACATGATACTTTGCACATCAAGAGATTACAGAGAAGTAAAAGAGCTTGCAACACTTCGCAACATGAAGCTTCACATAGTAGGCAGGCACGGAGGACAGACCAAAAAAGGCAAACTTGATGCTAGTTTGGACAGAATGACACGTCTTGCAAGATTGATTCAGAAATTTAGTCCAGATATTGCGGTCAGCTTTTCTTCTCCAGAGGCTGCACGGGTCGCATTTGGGCTGGGGATCCGACACGTTACCTTTTCTGATTCGCCACACGCCGAAGCAGTGATGCGGCTTACGTTGCCACTGGTACAGAAACTGTTGATACCCTGGATCATACCAAAGAAGGAATTTACAAAATACGGCATTGCTGCAAACGATATCATAACATACAAGGCAATCGATGCTGCTTTGATTGTCAAGTTTGCAAGACATAATACAAAATCTACCAAAGAACACAAAAAAAAGAATATTCTGATCAGGATTGAAGAATCGCAGGCAGCTTACGTACAACAAAAAAATCACACAAAGAAAATCATACAAAAAATCGTTTCAGGTTTTCCCAATGAGAATGTAACAGTCCTTCCTCGATATGGAACACAGATCTTGAAGCTAAGGCACGATTTCGGCAAAAAGCTAAAGATTTTAGATAAAGTGGTGGTTGGCAGCACGTTGCTTAGAGACACAGATGTCTTCATTGGTTCTGGTGGCACCATGACTGCCGAAGCGGCTTTGCTTGGAATCCCGACGATCTCGTATGATGCAGTGCCTAACTTGGTACAGGATTATCTTGTCAGAGAAAAACTAGTAGTCTTGCAGTCGAACCCGAATAGGATTGTTTCAACCATAAGCAAGATGCTACATACTGATAACAAAATTCTGCGAAAAAGAGCAAAAAGTCTTCTATCATCAATGGAAGATCCTTACAACAAGCTAATCCGAGTCATTAGGACTGCATAGAAAATTCAATAATAGGAGTTTTTGAAGGTGGGTAACAGGAAGCCCGGTAGTGTAGCGGTCAAGCATAGGGGCCTTTGGAGCCCTTGACCCCAGTTCGAATCTGGGCCGGGCTACTCACAAATCTAATTTTGTCAAGAGTTTTATTGCAAGCACAAACAAAACAGTAGCAATACTTACAAGCACCAGCATTTCAAGCATCACAAACTCATTGAAGGTGCCAAAGATTCCTGCCCTGATTATATCTACGAGGTAGGTGAGCGGATTTAGGTAGAATCCAGTTGCGAGTGGTTCTGGTGCACCCTCTGCTGGATAAAATGCCGTGCTTACAAATGCAAAAAACAAAAAGACAGTGTTAATTATTACGTTGAATCCTTCGCTTGATCTGATTCTCGTTGAGATTATCGATGCAATAGAACCAAACAATATGGATCCCACAATAGATGCAAACACCATGAATGGTATTGTGAACAAGTTGAACTGTACGGATTTGAAAAACAGCGGATAACCGATGGAAGTAATTATTGCGGCACTGATGAGGCCGACTATTGCAATTGTGTATACGTTGCTAAGTATGTAATTGGTTCTTGTAAACGGTCCAACAAGTATTTGCTCAAACATTCCATGTCTTCTGTCATTCCAGATTATGATGCCAGAGACAAGTGTGCTGTTCATTATGTTAAATCCAATCATGCCAGATGCAATAAATGCAGGATAATCAAGTGCGGTGTTCCCAAATGGAACCGATTTTATCAGTGCCGTATATGCAAATCCTGCGACAAATATGTAAACGATTGGAAATATCACCTGCCAGACAAGAAAGCCCGGATTGAGCGATATTGTCAGGTTCCTATTTACCAGTCTAATTGTAGGATGCATTTGTATCCTTGACCATTTTGAGAAATATTTCTTCCAATGTAGTCGGCATGGCAACTAAATCCTCAATTGCGATATTGTTTTCAATGAGGATTTGCAAGATTTTTGAGAGTACGAGCTCGGAGTTTCTTGACTGAATCAGTATGTCAGTTCCTGTGTTAAAATCAATAGTACAGTCAGATATGCCAGAAAGTAGTTGAGCTAAGCCTTCATGTCGGTACAAAAGGTGGATCTTGATCGTTTTTTCTTGCCCAAATGTGTTTTTTAGCTGCTCTGGTGTGTCCACTGCTAGGATTTTGCCTTTGTTGATCACTGCAATCTGGTCGCACAGATATTCTGCCTCGGTAAGAACGTGTGTAGTGTAAAATATGGTAAGGCCTGTCTTTGCCTTGCCTTTTAAAAAGTCGAGTAGCCCTCTGCGTGCGCTCGGATCAAGCCCTACTGTAGGCTCGTCCAAAAATAATAGTTCCATTTCATGCATAAATTCACGAGCTACTTGGACTCGCCTCCTCTGCCCTATTGAGAGATCCTCATTTTTGCGCCTTCTAATTTCTTGTAAACCGAAGACCTCGATGAGTTCTTCTGCTTGTTCCTTTCTTGTCTTTTTGTCAATATTCCACATCATGCCGTACTTTTCAAGTGATTTTTCAACGGAGAGGTTTGGTTCATAGCTTGGTTGCTGTATAACTACACCTATTCGCTTCCGTACTTCAAGTGGATGTTTGATGGCGTTGATTCCAAGAATTTCCATCGTTCCGCTTGTTGGGGGAATAAGTGTGGTGAGAAGCTTTATCGTGGTTGATTTTCCTGCTCCGTTTGGGCCCAAGAAGCCAAAGATGTGTCCTTCTTTTACATCCAAGTCTATTTCATCCACTGCAACCAGATCGCCGTATGATTTGGTAAGCGATCTCGCTACTATACTCGACACATCTTGTCTGAATTTCACTGTAATTTAGGTGATGACAAATTTTTATTAGTACACCTGTTTAACAAAATCTAACTTGAGTGAATTTGATTCCCTTTTATCAAAACTTCTTGAACAAAAACCGGATCTCACAAAAGAAGACATAGAAAAGCTGATCGCCCAAAAGAAAGAAAAAGTAGGCGCCGGCTACCTTACAGACCAAGGTGCACTATTTCTTGTTGCGTCTGATTTTGGCATAACTATTTCAGAGCCACCAAAAAGCGAGGTCGGCATAAAGGATCTGTATGCGGGCGCAAAAGAGGTGACCTTACAGACTAGGGTCCTCAACGTATCCCCAAAAAAACAATTCTCAAGAAAGGACGGCTCACAGTTTTTCTTGCGAAACATGACAGTGTATGATAGTGATTCATCTGCTACAGTAAAGCTGTGGGACGAGAAAGCGAATTTACCTGAGCTCACAAATCTGAGTCCAGGCGATCTCATCAAGATAATCAAAGCTTACGTCAAGTCCGACCTCAACGGCCAGCTCACAATCAACATAGGGTCAGGCTCCACAATCGAGCGTGCAAATACAGAAAGTGACATTCCCTCCATTGATTCTCTTACAAAAGACGTATCAGAAATCAAAGAGGGACAAAACAACATTGTCGTCTCAGGCATCATAGATGGTGGTATTAACTTTTCAGAGTTTACAAACTTTCGTGGCGCACCAGGCACTGCATTGCGATTCAGACTCAAAGGTAGTGATAATAGATCTGTACGAGTTGTTCTGTGGAACAAAAATGATTCAGAGATTCCAAAGGTGATACCTGCAGGAACCAAAGCGCGACTTGTAGGTGTGAAAACAAAGGTGAACCAGCAGGAACTTGAGATTCATGGAAACGAATCAACCATTCTTGAGATTCAAGCAGGAAAAGAGATAGAACCACTTGTAATCAGAGTGCTATCTAGCGTAAAAAATGAAAATGGGCAGAGGATGCTCTTAGGGGTTAACAAAGAAAAACAGATTTACAACATTGTAGATACCGCAGATGCAACAAGCTCGTTTGTCCAAGGCGATGTCATAGAATGCATGCCATCAAAGTTGTACGGAAACAGCATCACAATTGATGCCGATTCTTTTGTTAGAAAAATAGACGAGGAGGATCTACCTGTGTTGTCAGACCTTAGAACAAAAATCGCAAACATAAAACCAGACAACAACTATTACTGCATTGAAGCTATCATCCTAAAAGCGCCGGAGAGAAAAAACATACAAACAAAGGCAGGTGAGACTGTCTCGCTTTCTGAAATGTTTGTAGAAGACGATACCGCTCAGATCTGGCTCAAAGGGTGGAGGAATCAAGCAAGACAGCTCGACGAATGTTCAATTGGTGAAATCATCTCGGTAAGTGGAGTAGTAGCAAAACAAGGCCTTGAAGGAAGAATCGAGTTGTTTTTGACACCATATTCGACGATACGAAAAAAGAACTAGTCCCAGAATCCCCGTGTGGTCACATACTGCCTTTCTGCCTCGTAAATCTGCCTATACAGAGTCTCTTCGTCCACCATATTTCGTAGGATCCTCGAGGCAGTATCTACGCCGATCCCATAGCCAGAAAGGACTACAAGTGCGGTCTTACCAAAGTTTGCCAAAAGCGAGGCGGCTTTCCACGCACGCGTAAATTTGTGGTTTTCTTCTGCTGAGATCTTTTTTCCGGTCACTTTTTTTTGTATGATTTTTGTCAGTTCATAGTCAGAGTAGAATGTGGTGGCAATCTGTCGTGCCTTGCATTTAGGGCAGTTTGGCATTTTTTCTATCTCACTTGTTTGAACCACTTTTTCCCATTTTCCGCATCTTACGCAGATCAGCCTGTGGGTGGTTTTAAAGAGACGGCTTTTCACTAAATCGAGTATTCCTTTATCGATATTTGCAGGAGACGAGTAGTATTTTGTTGTGTGATCTAAGATCGGCTCTGCAAGCTTTGAGAATTTGTTTTCCTCAATCCAGTGGATCTGAATTTTGTTAGAGGATATGTCTTGGAGTACTTTGGCAGAATTCTCAAGATCGTATTTATCGTGGAATAGCTCCCTCATGGCCTCTCTAACTAGTGGCGTGCCAGAATACCGCTCAAAGAGAAATCTTGCAGATTTTTTCTCATACACTGCACCTCTTCCGACGACTCCGAATTTCTTTGCAACATTCCATGTGCGCCAGCTTACGTTGTGTGTTCCGCCAAGTGAAGCAGTCACCAATTGGTTCAAATCATACGTGTCCACAAGTATCTGTCTTACGTGGTCTTCAAGTATGCGACCCCTTGAGGACAGTGCAATTCTGTACGCGTCAGACCTTGCGTCCACTTGGAATCCCGTCTTTGAAGAGAGCATGGAAGATAGCACCGTTGCCAAAGTTGCGTTGATTTTTGTCCCAAAACAGGAATGAATTACAATCATGCCTTGACCGCGTACCGATTCTACCACCATAGTTTTATCATCTGGTATGACCGGCAGGCTCAGCTGCGCGATTACGTTATCAGGTAGGGTGAGAAGACCACTTCGTATCTTTGTTCTGAATTTGCCTACTTTGGATGCGGTTCTGTGATCCACTGGTATGTTTTCTCCCTCCCAATATGGCACCGTGACGCCGCCTGCGCGCACAGGCTCTACATTCACCTTCAAGGCCGATTCATCTACGTTTACTATTTTCCATTGTGAACCCCTCAAAACAAAGATGTTTCCTGGCTCACCAAAGTCACCAACAAATCTCTGATCCAAGCTTCCGATTGTCTTTTTTGTTATGATATCAAATACCTTGAATTTCAAAATGTCTGGTATTGTGGAGAGGTTTTCAAAATAATACCTGTAACATTTTGCAGTCTTTTTGAAGAGCATTTTTTCTTTGTCAAATGTTATCAGATAGTTAGAGTCCAACAGCTCAAGCACGCTACTAAGCTCTTCAAGTGTCAAATTTCTAAATAGATACGAGTTCCTAAAAATCTCAAGTGCCGTACTTACTGGTATAATGCCAAGCTGCATTGAGAGCCCCACTAGATGGTGTGCCAGCACGTCTAGTGATCCAGCGTGCGTAGTTTGATCTTCTATCGAACCTTCCTGGATTCTCTCCATGATTGCTTTTGTCTCAAGCTCGTCGTCTACGTTGTTGGTGATTATGATTCCTTTTGCAGATGAATGCTTGTTGTGCTTGCTTCTGCCTATTCTTTGCATGAATTTTGAGACTTGGCGTGGCGAACCATAGTGCATGACGAGTTCAACTGAGCCGATGTCAAGGCCGAGTTCAAGTGATGAGGTGCAGACAACTAGCCGTGCTCTTCCAGCCTTGAGATTTTCCTCTGTTTCCTCGCGTACTTGTTGTGAGAGTGATCCGTGGTGCAGCTCAACTAAAATCGGCGATTTTTCCCTCAATATAGATGCCAGAAATTCTGCCTCACCCCTTGTGTTTGTAAAAAGCAATACTGATGAATCCAGCTTCAATTTCACAAGGCAGTCAATTATTACGTCTGCTACATCATGAATTGTCCCGTTTACATGCCTTACTTCTACGTCGTATTTTCGAATGGTGTTGTCACGTATGACTTGGCACTTTCTTTTTGTTCCAACGAGGAATTTTGCAGCATCATCTGGATTCCCTACCGTAGCGGAAAGGCCGATCCTAGTTATCGGGTTTTTTGTGTTAAGCTGCAACCGCTCAATGCTTACAGAAAGCTGAGAACCACGTTCATTGGAAAGCAGGTCGTGTACTTCGTCGACTATGACCCATTCCAGCTCAGAAAGGGCATCAAGCATTTTTTGCTGAGTCAAGAGGATCACCAACGTTTCTGGTGTTGTAATTAGAATGTCTGGAGGCAGTGCAGTGATTCTTTTTCTGGCTGATTGAGAGGTGTCTCCGTGGCGGATCTCTATTGTGAGGTTTTCCGATTCAGCGTATTTGATAATGCGTTTGAAGACATCACGATTCAGAGCTCTCAGTGGTGTAATGTATAATGCTTTTATTTTGCCAAGCTTTTTTGTAGTTGAAACAAATGAAAAGACAGGTATGACAGAACATTCCGTCTTTCCTGATCCGGTCGGTGCTATAATCAAGCAATCCTTTTTTTGAACTATGATGGGAACTGCTTTTTTTTGAATTTCTGTTAATTGTGTAAAACCAAGTGAATGGAATTTGGTTAAAACTCTATCAAGTTGTTTGTTGTGTATCTTTTCTTGACTTTGCGCGCTCATAGACCATTATACCAATGATTCCAATCGCAAACAAGATTACGGAGATAGCTGGAATGGAATCAAAAATGCCTGCCATAACTAGTAAGACTGCTGTCATAGTTAAATAGCTTCAGTCACTTCTATTACTCCTTCTTTTGTGATCTTATAAGAAAACTGATTCTTTTTTGCCGGATCAATGAAGACTCGGCATTGGTATTTTGTCGAGTTTTTTGTCATTCTGATTTTGATGTGTGTATAAAGCGAAATTATAGAGTCCAAGTTTTCTTGCTCGTTGTCGTCTATTTTGCGAACCATGTTTACAACCAGTATTGGGATTTTTTTTTCGCGTGCTATTTGTGATAATTGTCTCATGTATTTTGCAAATTTGGTGGTTTTTTCGAGCACCTGATCGTCCTTTGAGTATTCAAATGAGAACAGATCCGTGATGTTATCAATTATGATTAGTGAAAAGTTTTCAATTTTTGAGAGGCTGTTTATTTGTTCTGCCGTGTTGGTTATTCTACCCACAGTCATGTTATCAAGGAGAGTTGAGTCGAGTCCTTTTGAGTCAAGTATCTCAACCAGTCTTTCTGGTCGGAAATTTCCTGTAGTGTCTTGGTATAGTATGTTTCCGCCTTCCGATAACGCGTTGGCAGCGATTTGAAGTGTGAGTTGTGTCTTCCCAGAACCGCTTGGTCCAAAGATGTCGATGATCGTACCATTCCTTAGGCCGCCGCCCAAGATATCATCTAATTTTTCCAGTCCTGTTCGGATCATCTCTATAATTCTATAAAAAATTAGAAAAATAAACAAATCTTGTCTTTGCGTTCACAAATAGGCAAGGCTTTTATTCAGGTTACAAAGCTAGCAACACAAGAGAACGACCATTGTCACAAGTAAGCGCCAAAAAACCATTAACAACATTACAAAAGAACACGAAAAAGAAAGTCACTGTGAGACTGAAAAATGAAATAGAGTACAAAGGAAAAATGGACAATGTAGATTCCTATATGAACCTCATTATGACCGATGCCGAAGAGCTGCACGAAGGTAAAATTATTGCAAACTATGGTAGAGTTATAGTTAGAGGAAACAACGTATTATTTATCAAACTAGAAAACGATTTGTAGGCAACGATTCTAATGGCACGAAGTTTTCTTTTTACTTCAGAATCTGTAACAGAAGGCCACCCAGACAAGATTTGCGACAAGATCTCAGATGCCCTACTTGATGAATTCCTAAGACAGGATCCTGATTCCCGTGTTGCTGTAGAGACTATGACCACCACTGGCGTGGTATTCGTAGCAGGCGAGGTGACCACAAAGGCAAGATTCGACGTTCAGCAGGTAGTCAGAGACACCATAAGGGAGATCGGCTATGACAAGCCAGAATATGGTTTTGATGCAGATACGTGCAGTGTGCTTGTATCTTTGCACGCACAAAGCCCCGATATCTCACAGGGAGTCACGGCTACCGACAATAAGGATCAGGGTGCAGGAGATCAGGGCCTCATGTTTGGTTATGCCGTAAACGAAACCGACGAGCTCATGCCCCTTCCAATTCTTATCGCACACAAGCTGACAAGAAGGTTGGCCGAAGTCAGAAAAAACAAAGAGCTTCCATGGGTTCGCCCAGACGGCAAGTCACAGGTTTCTGTTGAATACGAAGACGGTAAGCCAAAGAGAATAGAGACAGTAGTCATATCCACTCAACATTCGCCCGAAGTTAGCAATTCTGAAATAAAGCAGCAGATAGTAGATAAAGTCATCAAACCAGTATGCGGCAAGTGGTGGCATGATAAGATCAAAGTTCACGTAAACCCGACTGGGCGATTCGTCATAGGTGGTCCACCAGGAGATTCAGGCTTGACTGGAAGGAAGATCATAGTAGACACCTACGGTGGAGCCGGAAGACATGGTGGAGGAGCTTTTTCTGGAAAGGATCCTTCAAAGGTGGACAGATCAGCTTGTTACATGTGCAGGTACATTGCAAAGAACATAGTTGCAGCTGGCTTGGCAGACAAATGCGAAGTCCAAGTTGCATATGCCATAGGAGTAGCAGAACCAGTCTCGTTAATGGTAAACACTTTTGGTACAAGCAAGATTCCAGAAGAAGACATTGAGAATCTAGTAAGAAAGCATTTTGACATGAGGCCTGCTGCGATAATATCTCAGCTTGGTCTCAAAAGGCCCATCTACAAGGATACTGCGGCGTACGGCCACTTTGGCCGAACCGATGTCCAGTTCTCTTGGGAAAAGATCGACAAGGCAGACATACTCAAAAGGGCAGCCGGCCTATAGGTTGCAACTTGAAGCCACAAAGCTTTTCTAATTTTGTGTGACTAGCGGTGAAATCTCCAAGCAGGATGTTTAGGTCATCTAGGCCGTAGAGAGCAGTTTTTGGTTTGGTGAGTGCGTCATAGTACACCTTTTCGACAGAAATTTTTTTGATTTTGGCTTTTTTTCTGACAAAGTTTCTTACATATTTCTCAAAACTTATCGTCTCGGGGCCTACTAGATCAACTATTCTCTTTGAGAGTTTCTTGTTTGTAATGCATAAGAGAATCACTTTTGAGACATCATCAACTGAGATTGGTTGCAATCTATATGAACCAGAACCCGGTATGATGACAGTTCCTTTTTTGATCTGCTTTCGAAGGTTTTTTGTGAGCGGATCGTCTTTACCAACAATGTATGAGGCCCTCAGAATGGTGTAATCAAGTTTGGAGTCAATGATCAGCTTCTCTGCCTTCAGTTTTGAGATAAAATATCCAAAGGTAGTAGATTTGTATACTCCAAGGCCGCTTAGATAGACGATTTTTTTGATTTTTGATTTCTTGCACAAATCAACAAGTTTTCTAGTTTGCTCCACATTGACTGACTCGTAATCTGCATCAATGGTTTGGCTTCCTGTTCCTATGAGATGAACCAGTGCGTCACACCCCTTGAGTTTTACACTCAAAGTTTTGCTTGCGAGATCGGAGAAGACTAGGTTTTTTTCAAACCGAAAGTTCTTTTGTTTTTTTCTAGTCAGGCTGACAATCTGGATTTTGTTTTTTGAGAGGAATCTACGAAGGTTTGTTCCCACAAATCCGTTTGCTCCAGCTATTGCAATTCGTAATTTGGATTCGCTCACTCATTTAGGAGTATTTAATATAATTTTAAATGTTCAAGACGATAAATTGGTTCATTGAATGCAACGCAATGCTATGAGATTCTAGGATTGCAAAAAAATGCATCATTTAAGGAAGTAAAACAAGCATACAGAAGACTCTCGCTGAGGTATCATCCTGATAAAAATAAAGATGAAAATACGGACAAAAGATTCAGGGAAATAACTGAGGCGTATCAGATACTTAAACTGGAACAAAAAAAGGAAAACGCAAGGCACAAAGATGTAGAAACTGCACAGGCAGAATTTTGGAAATATTATGATAAAAATACCAACGATGAAGTAAAGTTTGGCTACCACGCATACTATAAAGAGTTTAGGCGCGATTTTGGAGCAGCCGCAAACCAAGCTCAAGCCGACGAAAAGCTGATTTCCCACAAGATGACTCACCTATTGCTGTATGGTGGCCTTGGTGCAATCGCGATATGGATAATCATTTCTGAAATCTTGAAATGAGTGTTCCAATTTTTCTGTAAAAGTTATTACGTAAACAAATTACCATATGCTGTGAGTGAAAAGCCTCAAGGAAAGCTACGTACTGGCTTTACCACCGGTACATGTGCTGCAGCAGCAGCAAAGGCAGCACTTGTTGCAATCATATCTCAAAAAAAAATAGAAACTGTCGAAGTGTTGTTACCAAAAGAAAAAAAGATCTCAATCAACATATCAAGCTGCAGCTTTGATTTAACTACTGCAAAGTGCTCTGTCATCAAAGATGGTGGTGATGACCCAGACGTGACTCATGGTGCGGAAATAGTAGTTGACTTGCAGCTCACAGATAACGCAAACCACATAGAGATCGACGGTGGACAAGGTGTGGGAAGAGTGACAAAACCAGGCCTTGGCCTGCAAATAGGTTCGGCCGCAATAAATCCCATCCCAAGAAAGATGATAATTGAGAATCTGACTTTGGTTGGTAATGAGATTCTCAAAAAGAATGGAATCAAAGTAACAATTTCCGTACCAAGTGGAGAAGAGATTGCATCAAAAACTGATAATCCCAGACTTGGTATTATAGGCGGTATTTCGATCCTTGGTACAACGGGCATAGTCATACCATATTCGACTGCATCGTTTGCAGCTGCCATTAGGCAAAGCATCGATGTGACACTTGCCATGAAAGACGATACCGTAGTTTTAACTACAGGTGGAAGGAGCGAAGAGTTTGCAAAAAAATACATTAGTTTACCTGAGCACTGCTTTGTCCAGATGGGAGACTTTGCAGGTTATACTATAGAGCAATGTGCAAAAAAAGGTATCAAAAAAGCATGTGTCGCAGGATTCATTGGTAAGCTTACCAAGATTGCGATGGGTGTAAAGCAGACCCACGTCAAGGGATCAAAAGTAGACATGGAGTTTTTGGCAAAAATTGCATCTGATTGTGGTGCGCCAGACGAAGTCATCAAGCAGATAAAAAATGCGAATACTGCAAGACATGCACAAGAGATCGTCGCAAAAGGTAACGTTAAGGGATTTTTTTCTGAGATTTGTACTCAAGTTTACAAGCAGATGCGAGCACATTCTGACAATAAAGTGGAGCTCGACGTGATTTTGTTTGACTTTGATGGCTCCATACTTGGACGACATCCCTAGTAAGATATTTTATTTCAGTTGGAATTTTGAGGGTATGGAAAAGGTTGCAATTCTGGCAATTACAAAAAATGGAATAAAGATTGCAGCTTCTATAAAACAGATTTTTCCAAAATGGCAGATCCATGCGCCATCAAAATTTCAGGCCGAATCAGCTGACGCAATATGGTACGAGGAACAAACCGCACTCAAGATTGCTGAGCTTTTCAGAAATTATGACGGCATTGTGTGCCTGTTTTCTCTTGGCGCCGTAATTAGGCTGATTGCACCTCACCTCAAAGATAAAAAGACAGATCCTGCGATAATTGTGATTGATGACAGGGCAGGCTTTGTCATATCTACCCTGTCTGGCCATCTGGGGGGCGCAAACGAATTGACCGAAGAGATTGCCAAAAAGCTTGGAGCTACTGCAGTCATCACAACAGCAGCAGACGTAAACAAGACCATTCCAGTTGACTTGGTTGGCAGAGAATTTGGCTGGGAAATAGATGATGACTCTAATGTGACTAGGATAAGTGCAATGATGGTAAATGAAGAAAAAATTGGAGTGTATCAAGATTCTGGTGAGAGGGATTGGTGGAAAGGAGAGCTTCCAAAGAATGTTACCATATACAATACACCTGAGGAACTAAGGCACTCAGACTCAAAGGCATACTTGCTAATTTCGGATAAGATATTAGATGAAGATTTAACAAAAAATGCCGTAGTTTACAGGCCAAAGACTCTTGTTGTAGGAATAGGCCTTCACACGGATACTACAAAAGAAAAGATAATCGAGTCAGTGCTGTTTTGTCTTTCAACGTACAAGCTTAGTCCAAAATCATTAGCAAGACTTGCCTCACTCAAAAAACCGCAAGACATACCTGGACTGGTTGATGCTGCAAGAGAGATGGGACTAGACGTAGAGTATTTTCAAAGAGAGGAGCTTGCCAAGATTAGCATTCCGAACCCTTCCGACATGGTACAGGCATTTGAAGGAACACCAAGTGTATCTGAGGCGGCCGCAATCAGGAGCTCTCATGGAAAACTAATAGTTGAAAAACAGAAGTTTCCGCCAGATCTCACCGTAGCAATAGCAAGAATAGAGAAATGAAACGCGGTTTACTACTTATTGACAGGGGCAGCAGGGAAAAAGAAGTAAGAGACGAGCTGAATTTTATTTGTAGTAAGGTAAAGAAGCTCGGTAACTATGCCTTTGTAGATTATTGTTTTTTGGAAGTTCTTCCACCTTTCATAGAAGAAGGTGTTACAAACTGCCTCAAAAAAGACATTAATGCCCTCACAATTGTGCCATATTTTTTGTATCCAGGCAAGAAAGTCAAAGCAGCAGTAAATGAAGCAATCAGGTTCCAAGCTAAAACCGACATCAAATTTGTAGTTACAAAACCAATGAGTATGCACCAAACAATGGTGGATATTGTGGAATCGAAGATCAAAACAGTCCTACAAAAAAACAAGATGTCGATGCCAAAAGACAAAATTGATGTCCTCGTTATAGGGCATGGAAGCAAAGATCCTAATGCACGCATTTCAATAAAATATGTCACAGACAAGCTGGCGCAACAATACCGCAACGCGGATTACTGCTTTCTTGAAATTGAAGAACCTACCATCCCACAAGGAATCCAAAAATGCGACGAAAATAAACCGGAACTGCTAGTTGTGGTGTTTTACTTTCTCCACGAAGGGGCTCATGTGAAAAGAGATATCTATACGGATCTAAACCCGGCAATTGAAAAATCGCACATAAAAAAAATTCTAATAACGGAGCACATTGGCACCGATGAAAGAATGATCGAGTTTATCTTACAAAGAGCAAAAGAGGTAGAGAATGCAAACTAGGAAGGGCCAGTCAATCGAAGACAAAAGCATGGAGATTATTGAAAAGGAGATCGGCCATCATCCCTATACTGGCCACCAATGGCAGATAGTAAGACGCGTCATCCACTCCACTGCCGATTTTGACTTTGCGCGACAAAATGGCCTCATATTTCACAAAGACGCAATAGCTGCAGGCCTTAATGCGCTAAAGGCTGGCAGAAATATAATAACTGACGTAAACGGAATTTCCGGCCTCTTAAACAAGCAGAATCTTTCCGACTTTAAAACCGAGGTAATCTGCGATATCTCAGACCCAGATGTGATACGGGAGGCAAAAAGACTGGACAAGACACGAGCCCAGACTGCAATGCGGATTAGAGCAAAGGAGATGAACGAAGGCGTAGTTGTGATCGGCAATGCTCCTACTGCTCTTTTGGAGGTAATTCAGATGGTAAAAGATGGTCTGACCAAGCCAAATTTGATTGTGGGAATACCAGTAGGGTTTGTTGGGGCCGCCGAATCAAAGGAGGAGTTGTTGCGTGTCGATGTTCCGTATATTACCAACAAAGGCCGAAAGGGAGGCACTCCGTGTGCTGCTGCCATAATAAATGCCCTCTTCAATATATTGAGGAATTCATCGCCTTAGATATGAAAGGCAGCTACTTACAAAGTTCCTTGCGTGCAAACTACGATCAAAATAAAGATGCATGTAGGATGCGAGTGTGTTGTATTCCATCAAGCCATCCTTTTTGTTTTTAATTCCGACACCTAGCGAGACATTGTAGGCAAATTTTGAGTCCTTTGGAACTGAATTGAGCTCAGAATAATGGAACTCATGGCCGAATATTTTTGTGGAATTTTTGGCAACAATGCAGTCGTTGATCACGTCTGCTTTTGTATAGTTGAGTATCATCTTTTTTTCCATGCTTGTTTGTGCATCAAAAAGGCCCACCATCGAATATTTTTTGTCTGCATAGTTGATCGATTTTGTTAGATACATCAGACCGCCACACTCTCCATAGATTGGCATTTGCTCTTCTGCAAGCTTTTTGATTGACTTTTTCATGATGTGGTTCTTTGCAAGAGGGCGGCCTAGGACTTCGGGAAATCCACCACCGATATATAGGCCCGAACATTCTGGTGGTGAAGAATCAGAAATTGGGCTGAAAAACTCTATTTTGGCCCCGTTACGTCGTAGCGCATCAAAGTTGTCGTAATAATAAAAGTTGAAGGATTTGTCCAATGCCACGCCTATAGTGACTTTGAGTTTTTGGTTGGTTTCTTTGCTTGTTCGAAAAAGTGGTGGTGCTCGCTGTGCAATTGATACTATTTTGTCTATGTCAAGATATGAAGAGATGTTCTTTGCAATCTTTCTTATTTTTTGTTCGAGTTTTTCTTGTTCTATTACTGGTATCAGTCCCAAGTGCCGCGACTCCAATGAGATATCTGTATTTTTTGGGACGCAGCCAAGAATTGGAAGTTTGAGTGGCTCTAGTGCCGCCCTGCACATCTGTTCATGTTTTTTACTTCCGATTTTGTTGAGAATCAATCCCACAATTCTAGAGTTTTTGTGAAATTTTGTAAACCCAAGAGCCGTAGCAGCAATAGAGCGAGCAGTCCTGCTTGCATCCAGAATTAGAATAACTGGAGCTTCAAGAATGGTAGCAACGTGATGCGTACTAGAAAAATTCGTGTTACCAGAAAATCCATCGTAAAAACCCATCACGCCTTCTATGACGGAGATCTCTGAAGTAGAATTTTTCACAAAACTAGAGAGTACCGCACTCTCTCCCATGATCCAAGAATCAAGATTCCTTGCTGGATTTCCTGATATTGCAGATAGGTAAGTAGGATCGATGTAATCTGGGCCTACCTTGAATGGTTGCACAGAGTATCCTTTGCTTTTCATGCCAGCTATGATAGAGCAGGTAATGGATGTCTTTCCTGCACCACTTGTGACACCGGCAACTACGATTCTTGGTATTTTCAATTGTCAGTCTATCTTTGAGACAGGAACTATACGAATCTTTTTAGTGGTGCGTAATGATTTTTTAGCATGCAAAACAAAGGTGGCCTCGTAATTGTTTATACAGGTAAAGGAAAAGGCAAAACAACTGCAGCGCTTGGCATTGCCTTGAGAGCAATTGGACACAATTACAAAACATGCATGATCCAATTCATTAAAGGATCTTGGCATTATGGTGAGATGAGTTCGTCAAAAAGACTTGAGCCTGAGTTCGAGCTGACCGCCGTTGGAAAAGGCTTTGTTGGAATACTTGATGACAAGACGCCAAAAGAAATACATCAAAAAATAGCGCAAGAAGCGATGCAGATAAGCAAGGAAAAGATCCTTTCTGGAAAATACGCCATTGTGATTTTAGACGAGATAAATTATGCAGTAGATCTTGGATTGGTCGACGTGCACCAAGTCCTCGATCTTATAAAATCAAAGCCAGATGACGTGAGTCTGGTTTTGACTGGCAATCACGTCAGACAGGAGATTGTTGATGCCGCTGACTTGGTGACTGAAATGAAGGAAATAAAACATCCATTTCAGCGCGGCATACGAGCAAAAAAGGGCATTGATTTTTGAAGATCCAGTCAACAACATTAAATTATGTACGCCAAGTCAAAGCTTCAATGGCTACTGAGTCTCAAGAGCTTCCAGAGATCGGCGAGATCGTACTTGCTACTGTTACAAAGCTTACTGATCACGGAGCGTACGTAACACTTGATGAATACAACAACATGCAAGGATTTTTGCATGTGTCCGAGATAGCTCCAGGCTGGGTTCGTTCCGTAAGCAAATTTGTCAAGGAAGGTGAAAAAAAAGTCCTGCTTGTAAAGAAAGTCAACCCAAGCAGATCTGAAATAGATCTTTCTCTAAAACAGGTCTCAAAGGACCAACAAAAAAAGAAGCTTCTTGAAGTAAAACGGATTGAAAAAGGCAGAACCCTTCTGCAAGCAGTCAAAGAGTCTGCAGGTCTCTCAGACAAGGAGCTAGAAAAGCTCGAAGACGCAATATTTTCAAAATACGATTTTATTTATGACGCATTTTTGGATGTATCTGCAAAAGGCATAGAGACGCTTGACGAATTAAAGCTCCCAAAAAAGATACTTTCTGCAATTGAAGAAGTAAGCTCCAAGATAAAACCACCATCCGTTGAGATACGCGGGATCTGTGAGATTACCTGCAACCAGTCAAATGGAATAGAAGTGATAAAAAATGCAATTTTAGATTCGATCGGAGATCAAGGCTCCAATATTTCTGTGACTTACATAGGTGCTCCAAAATACAGAATAAGCGTCAAAGGGCCAGATTTTAAGACCGCAGAAAGGATGCTCAAGCCGATACTTGATAAAATTCAAAAGGTCATAGAAAAGAATGACGGTACATTCAATTTTGTAAGAGAAGAATCTAAAAAGACGCGTGAAGGATAGACTTGAAGTTCCAGCTTCGTAAATGCCCAGACTGCAAAAAATACACACTTAAAGAGCAGTGCTCCCAATGCGGTTCTAAGACTGTAACTGCACATCCCGCCAAGTTTTCACCAGATGATAGGTACGCGCGTTACCGCATAATGGACAAATTCAAAGAAAGCTAAGATATTCTTATACTGTTGATTCGTGCGCTTTCAAGATCCAGAGGACGCGCCGTTAGATCTGTCTGCAGTCCTCCAATCTTGTCCACTACGTCTTTTCCTTCAATTACTTCGCCAAATATTGTATACTGGCCATCAAGCCATGGCGCATCGCCAAGCATTATGAAGAACTGCGAGCCTGCGCTGTTGATGTTTTGGCCGCGCGCCATTGATACGATATACTTTGTGTGTTTGAGATTGCTTATTTCGGCATCAATGCTGTAGCCAGGACCGCCAGTTCCCCATGTGCCTGGAGGACCATTGATGGTGTTCGGATCTCCTCCTTGAATTACGAATCCTGGCTCGATTCTGTGGAAGAGAGTACCGTCGTAAAAGTTCTTGTTTGCAAGCTTTACAAAGTTTTCAACTGTTTTTGGAGCAACTTCTGGCTTTAGTGCTATTACAATGTCACCGAATTTGGTCGAGATTGTAGCTATTGGTGCGTTTTCTGCCCTGAGATCACTTTGAATGTCTTTTTGTGGCTGCTCTGTAGTTGAATCATCTTGTTTGTAATTCTTATTTATTTCATAAATTAGGACACCGTTTATTGGTCCAGAGTCACTTCGTAAGAATCCAGAAGACATGTATGCCAGCTTGAATGGGCCGTTTCCATCCTTGGGGAATTTTATGTCGTCTATGTAAACCGGTGTGAAACCAGATACGTATGCGTTTGCTTGCTTTTGATTTACCAAGTCGACATAGGCATAGGTAGTAAATGGAATCATCTTTCCCAGTGTTGTTCCAGTCCAAAATTCCGGCGTCGGGCTGAGGCCGTCATCGTAGAGGTATCTTTCTACTGGAACGCCTGCAATTCTCATAAACCACTGCTTTTTGCTTTCATCCCCTCCCCCTTGAACCATATACAATGCTGGCTCTTCGCTGTTTATTCTTTGAGCAGCTACATAAACCAGAACATAATCTGCGTCCATTTCCTTCAATATCTGCCAAGCTTCATCAGGTGTGCTCAAAAATACCTGGGCCATCTGTTTGATTCTCCAGTCAATCAGTGTTGCATTATCTGCAATTGAGCGTCTCTCACCAAGTGTGGTGATCCAATATCCGTAATCCCACCATGAAGCAACCACTGCATCTTCGGGAGTGTTTTCTTTGAGCCACTGCATTGCATCGAGCCAGTCGGTGGTAGCTATGTTGTAATTGCTTCCTCCATTTAGGATGGTCGGGGGCGCTTTGCTACCATTTATCCAATTGGCGCTCACTGGCACCATCAATGGAATGATGAGCAAAATTGCAATTATGACAGAATATGAGATTTTCAGAGTTCTTGGATGTGCTCTAATTATTTTCTTGTTTTCCTGTTTGTCTTGCCTGAAGATGTGTTTTGTGATCATTGCAAGGCCCACAGAGCCAAGCATCACAAGAGAAAGAGAAGAGAACAACTCCAGTCGTATGAATGCAGAGCTGATATAGACTCCAAGGAGTCCAAATATCAAAGCAAAGATCTGTGCGTCCCGCTTATCATTTGATTCGTTTAGAAGGTTCTTGAAGATGAGCCATACTCCTATGGCTGCAAATATCATGAATACGGAGTGAAATAGGAAGGATTGAAAGATGTTGGTTGTAGCGTGTTCTGCTACCGAGTCCACTAGTGGATCAACAGTAGTCAGAAATGGATTTATTGCGTTCAGATATCTAAAGCTTGGAAGGCCAAGCACGTTTGCGTTCAGTATTCCGATTCCTGCCGCAATTACGGCAATCAAGAACAAAGCTGTGTTTCTCTTTCTTTTTTCCTCCGAGCTGCGGCTTTGAATAAAAGAAGAGATTACAATGAATATGGTTGGCCCTATTATCATAAAGCCGCTTGCCTTTGTGAAAAACCCAAGACCTGGCCTTTCCATTGGCGCCAAAGATATTGCAAGACCCAAGACAAACACAGGTATTGCCCACCTAAGGAAGTTGATGTCTTTTCTTACAAAGGGAAGCGATAGCATGAATAGTCCTAGAGGTAGCACGAGAAAGTCGGTTCCACCCCATGCAGAAAATGCAAAACCAAGGAATATTCCTGCGCCAATTAGTTTGGCAAAGGCAACTTTGTGCGATGATGACTTGATGCCGCTCAAAAACAGATATGCTGCAAGAACGCCGTAAAACAGCCCTAGTGGCTCCGATTTGAACCATCCAAGTGTACCCCTCGTAATTATTGGCAATGAAATTGAGTAAAGCAGTGATGCAAACAGTCCTGCAGTAGTACCGCCGATGACTCGGACTAGAGCAAAAACTACAATTGCTGTAAGTGAGCCAAAAACGACTGGCAGTACGATAGTAAATCCGTACAGGTCAGAGCCTCCGCCGAAAGCAGAATAAATCACGGCCGCAGTGATATGCAGCATGACCTGGGATGTTCCTGCCACGTCTCTGCCAAACGGATACCAGCTCATGTCGTCGTGCCATTTGAAGTACTCTGGAATTCCATTTTCTACAATGAATTTAGTTGCCCTATAGTTGAAGAAAGGATCGAACTCGTTTAACTGAAATCCATACTCTGCTTGCTGCGATCTTATCATCGCAGATATTGAAAATGACAGAGAAAGAATCCCTATAATCAGGAGGTGGTGTAGGTAAAAATCAAAACCTCCTACAGAAAATAGTTTTTTGTTAGAAACCAATTGCTTTTTTCCCAAAAGATGTGCTTATTACTCTTTTGGGTTTTTCGATTTAAGTGTGCCTTGAGTTTGATCGCAGATTTTGCAATAAGTAGAAAAATTTAACTTTGAGATCCAGCAAGTGGTGATTGTAACTTGATTTTAGAAAGTCCTGCGTTCAAAGATGGTGGAGAGATTCCAAAAAAATATGGCTACAAAAATGATAACGTTAGCCCTCCGCTTAAGATAAGAGACATTCCATCAGACGCAAAATCATTAGTGTTGATAATGGACGACCCAGACGCGATGGGTGCCGTAGGCAAATTGTGGGTTCACTGGGTTGTCTGGAATATAGATCCAAAGACCTCAGAGATTGCAGAGGCTTCTGTACCGAAAGGTGCAATTGAAGGGACAACCGATTTTGGTTCAATTGGATATGGAGGCCCTGCACCCCCAGACAAAAGACACACATACATCTTCAAGTTGTATGCACTAAATTCAAAGATCTCACTCCAAAAGGGCGCCAACAAAAAACAGGTCGAAGACGCAATGCAGGATCATATAATAGCGCAAACTTCATTGCACGGTACTTTTGCACCCTGATTCTGTAAAAATTAGTTTATTCTAATACTATTTTATTATTTGAGACAGATAGTATAGAGCCGCCAATTTTTTTTATTTTTGATTTTAGCTCTTTATCCATTGTGGCCACTATGCAGCCGGATTTTTCCACATAAGCTGTAATTGATTTGTCTGCATTGGTTCCACCTAATTCGATTCTCCTAAATGACTTGATGAAATGTAATGTGGCGTCAATTTTATGTTTTTTTTCTTGTGTGACTCCAAGTTTTGTAAGCTCAGAGATTACAATGTCAGGCACTACGAGCTGTATGTTTCCTATTTCGGTTTCAAGAGAGGAAAGATTTTTGATCCTATTGTTGGCTATGTGAATGAGAAAACTGGTGTCGCATACTACGTCAACCAACTACACCTGCTCCAATTAGTCTCCATCTGTCCTCTATCTTGCGGCTCAGCGCCACGTTGCTGTTCTCAAAAATGCAGACTGGTCTTTTGAACTGCACGTCGATTTTTTCGCCTTTGACTTTGTTTACCTTGGCAAGAACCGGTGCAGTTCCGATGTTGAGCCTAAGGGATTCTCCCACTTGGATTGGGGTTACTTTGATATCGTTAATTGTTCCTACTGCGGAATCAAATAGGTTTATTTCCAATTGTGCGCTAGTTGAATTTTCGGGTAGTGTTTCTGGTTTGCCTATGACAGAGCCCACAAGGGAGTCGCTTCTTGTCATCGATGGATCCAGTTTTGTGCCTATTGCTACTAGACCGCCAGGTTTAACATTGTCTACTATTCCTGCTGCTGTTCCAAGTGAAACGATTTGTGTTCGAATAGGCTCGTATGTGTTTTTTCTAGAGTTGAAGATGCCAGGTTTTATCTCAATTTCTTCACCTATTGAAAAGGTGCCCTGAGTCAGGCTGCCACCAATCACTCCTCCTTTGATGTCCTTGATGATGGTGCCTGGCTTGTTTACATCAAAAGATCTTAGAACATGCATTATTGGTTCTTTTGATTCTGTTCTCTTTGGAGTTGGGATTGTCTCCTCGATTGCGCCAATGAGTGCGTCTATGTTCAACCTGGATTGTGCAGATATCGGAATGATTGGGGATTTTGCTGCTTTAGTACCCTTGACAAATTTTGTAATGTCTGCATAGTTTGCCATTGCCTCCTTATAGGAGATAAGATCCACCTTGTTTTGCACTATTACGATTTGCTGTATGCCGAGAATTTGTAATGCTAATAGGTGTTCTTTTGTTTGTGGTTGTGGAACCTTTTGGTTTGCTGCAATCAAAAGCATTGCGCCATCCATGAGTGCTGCGCCGGAAAGCATGTTTGCCATAAGTGATTCGTGGCCTGGGCTGTCAACGAAGCTCACCACTCTGGACAGCTCACTTTCTTTGCCACAGTTTGGGCACTTGGGCGTAGTAGAATAACCAAGCGGCGGCTCGCAATTTTTGCATTTGTAGAAAGCGGCATCAGAATATCCGACACGTATTGTGATTCCCCGTTTCAGCTCTTGGCTGTGAACGCTGGTCCATTGACCAGTGAGTGCCTGAATTAGAGTGGTCTTTCCGTGGTCTACGTGTCCTGCTGTGCCGATGTTGACACAGGGCTGATAGCCGTATTTTTTTATGTACCATTCTGGAAGAGTTTCACGCCAGTGCATTACAAAACCTCAAAGACTCGGATATCTTAAGTTATGCCTTTTCTTTGTTTTCTGCAGGAGCTTCTTCGATTTTTAGCTCGCCATCGTATAAGCAATTAAGTTGATAGATCTCCTCAGAAATAGTGTTACCTCTGATTAATCGGCGTCTTCTCTGGCCTTTTTCGATATTTTGTAGGCCGACTCCTTTTGAAAGCAGGACTTGTTTGCGTGCAGAGCCATAAATGTCACCTCGCATTGGAATGCCTGATTTATCGGAGCCGCCAGTAATTTTGAGTTTGCCTCCAAGGCCTACTATTGCGGCGTCAACTTCGCTCCCAATATGGAGACCAATCAGAGCGTTTGCCTCTCTGTCTTTTAGCTCCTTTGATAGAGATTTTCCTTTTTTGTCTGATATGGTGAGCTTAAAGTTTGCCAAGTATTACTCGAGGATTTTGAGTAGCTAATAATTCTTTGGGGTTTTTCTTACCTGCATAGGCAAAATTTTTAACTTGAACCGAGTAATTGATGCGGATGAAAGAAGAGATCATCTGTCCTCGCTGTAACAACAAGATGGTTGACATGCAGACATGTCACATGATTTGCTATAAATGCGGCGCACACCTTGATTGTTCAGACAAGGGTTCTTTTTGGTAAGTTATAGTCCTGGCCTTTTTGGGATATAGTCTGTTGCCATGTTGACTGCCTTGTCTTTCATAATTTCCAGATATGTGTCGTAGTCTGCCTCAAAACTGCAGTGTGGACACTTTACAGACTTCATATCATCATCTAAGATTGCGACTTTTTCACATTGTGGGCAACGCGCGTCCATGATGTTCATTGTGCTCAAAACTATAATAATATAGTTGCAAAAACTCGATTTGCGCGGCGTTAGTCCAGCCTGGCAGGACGTCAGCTTCCCAAGCTGAAGGTCGCGGGTTCAATTCCCGCACGCCGCATTACAACTCCTTTATTGCCTGTAAGATCTGGATTTTGTCTTTTGCGTTTGGTGTGTGCTTTAGATAGTCTTCAAAATCCTGTTTTGCTTCCTTGTTTTTCTCTAGTTCAAGCCTTGCGATTCCGCGATTTTTGTAAATTGGCCCGAATCGAATTGGGTTAATTTTGATTGCATCGGTATAGTATGATTCTGCTTTCTCAAATTGTTTTGTCTTTAGGTAATAATTCCCAAGGCCCCTATACGCAAGATAACACCTTTTGTTGTGCGTTATGCTTTGTTCGTAATGTTGAACACATTCAGGTGAATTCCTTTCATTGTATATCCCACCCAATAAACATAATGCAGTCGAATTTGTCCCATCAAGCACTATCGCTTCTTTAAGAGTCTTTATGGCATCATCTGTTTTTCCTTGCAGGTTTAGCTTTTCTGAAACAAAGCAAAGTCGGTTTGATTTTTCCTTGTTTTTGTTTTCAACTCTAATTGTAGATATGATGTCGGTTGGCGCAACAAGTATTGCCAGTCTCCCATCCTCTTCCCACATCTTATCAAACTGTTTTTGTGGAATCATTCCTATCTGGTCTGGTTGCGGCATGTAGTGAATGATCGAATTTTCCCTTTGGTCGTAGCCGGAAATAACAGATGCATGTTGCACAACTTCGTAGAGACCTGGAAGGATCACGATTGGTGGTATGCCCATGTCGATTATTTTTTTGAGTTCAGCTAGCGACAAGTGCAAGATAAGACTGCCGAGGCCGTGTCGTTCTGCAAGCTCTATTCCTTCTATTAAGATGCTTCCGCGAACATTTTGGTATTTTCTTGCAATCTCTTTTGCTTCTGCAAACGGCAGGTTGACATTCCAATATTTTGATACGGCACTTATTGCAAGAGGTAAACAGATGTTCTCCTCCGTTACTGGTGGGATTGGTAGCTCATGTTCGCTCATATTTTGGCATTTCCTTTTTTGATATTAAAACCGTTCAAAGCAAGACGAATCGTTCGATTAACGAAAGTCCGTCCTGCGTCATTTCCGGATGGAATTGTGTACCAAAGATCTTTGTGTTTTTGTATTGAATCATTTCATATTTGCAAGTTGCGGAGTATGCAAGCTGTACAAGTGACTTTCCAAGCTGAGATATCTCAAAGTTGTGACTTTGATAGACGTTTATTGTACCGCTACACAGTGGGTTTTTTCCAATTACGGTTACTGTACTTTCTCCTTTTTGAGCCGAATTCATCTTTCTGATTGTACCTCCAGTGGTAAGCGCAAGAATCTCCGCCCCGTAGCAGATCCCAAGCAATGGTTTTCCTTTCGATATTGCATGATTGATTATTTTTGAGTTTATTGCATTCATTAGCTGGTTATTTTGCCTTCTGCCAGACAGAATGAAAGAATCAAACTTGGCTATCTCAGACAGTATTATTTTATCAAACGTCTTCACAACAAACTCTGTCTTATGTGGAAGAAATTCACTTATGTTTTTTGTAAACACTGATCCGTTGTCTGCTAAAAGCAACATTCGAATCTATTTACTTGCCTACTTCGATTGCGATATAATGCAGCTCAGGTATGCTGTCAATTACGACGATTGTTCCAATATTTACAGTGTCGTCTTGCTGCCACATGAGAACGCGTTTTACTCGCGGAGTGACGAACTCATCAATGAATTTGTCAAGCAACTCGTTTGTTGTGTCAAGATCTGCTTGAGTAAAGAATGAGACTTCGCCCTCTCTAAAGGATAGCGGTACAGACAGCGCAGTAGGCGTCACAACCTCGATTCCCTTTTCCTCAAACACAGACTTGATTGCCTCAATTCTGCCGGTCTTGTCAAATCCAGGCTCCGCCTGTGATCTCGAAGTTGTAGGAACGCCGGAAAGCTTGCGCAAATACGCATCAAATGCGGCATGCTGAGTGTTTCCAAGCCCAACATAGTATTCTCCGTTGAATGCAGCCCCCACCGCGGCGATGGTGCCCAATTCTGCGACCACTCCCCCCCCAGATCCCGCAGTGTACACCGGTATGAAATAGACATCATGTTCTCCCACCCGGTACAAGATGTTGTCACCTATACGAGGAGTCCTAAGTAGTGTTTTTAGCTGTGCAAAGTCGTTGTCCTTGTCAAGTGCTTCTCTTACTGCAGTTGGGCCGATCAGTTTTGTAGTAGAATTTAGCGGTACTTGGTAGAACTGCATGTTGCCAAGAGCCGGCAGATCATTTTCGACTATCATATAGCCGGAGAGATTCTTTCCCTGTGATCCCCTAAGCTCCAGTGACAAAAGCCCCAAGAATTTGATCTTATCGTAACCTGGTGGTTTTGCCGCTATGTAGTATGCCTCCAACCTAGCTGGGATTTCATAAAATGAATTTGCCTGAATGAAGGTCTCTGTGTTTGTAACATGGTATATGTTGAACATCTCTGTCTTCCAGGTGAAGAGCTCTTGCGGGTACCTTATCTGTTCATTTAACCATGAAGGTATTGGTTGGAACTTGTCTCCGTATTGACTGTGGAGAATCCTTGCAAAATAGTCATCTCCGTACTTGAGGAGTGTGATATCACCATTATAAGTGTCTACAAGCGCAAATCCCACCAGACGGAGGTAGGGGTTGCCTATCGACCAAGGCACTGCGTGAGTATCGAGTCCTACTATTAATGGTATAAGCCAGTATGTGTTTCTGCCGTCAGTTACAGGATAAAAGTCCAATTTTTGCCCAAACAAGTTATACAGAAAATACGGATACAACGTCTCCATTCTATCGTAGATGTCCTTGTACCTCATCACATGTACTGGGGTACTAGGATATGACAAAAGAAAATTCGGTTCAAAGACCCAGCTTAGTGGTGGTGCTACATCTATTCCGCCTCTTCCTGAGTATAATGCGTTGTTAAGCTCTGCACTTATGCTTCCTCGTGTTGTGGGGTACGCAGACCAAGTTTCGCTAAACAGTCCGCCTTCGCCGTAGTAAATTGCTCTTTGCGCGAACAGTTTACTACTGTCTACTGATTGACCTGTAGTTGCCTGTAATGTTAGAAATCCGTTTGGAACGTGTGTATACACAAGGTGTTCGTTGTACCACCTATTCTCAAGGCTCACAGTAGGTGGAAGGACGGGTTTCATCGATGCGGTCCAGTAGAGTGTGTTGTTGAATCTAAGAATATCGTTGTCTTCAAAATCGACATATGGTATGAGGCCGATCTCTGGTTTTAGTTTTGCATACGCTGCTTCCCAGTCCCAGATTCGGATCGAGTCTAAGACGTCACGGTTTTTGTCCATGTAGCTTTTGATGTTGTTTGGCGAGACAGATACAAGATTCACGTTGGTGGTGGTAGTCTTGATTTTGTCTAGCTCGCCTAGGTATCGATTTACAGTGATTTGTTGCTGTGTATAGGGGCCGAGGTATTCTATTTTGCGAGTATCAGCTATGCTGTTGTTTACTGCCATTATAGAACCGGTAATGATTCCTATCGCAATAAGGGCGAAGATTCTGATGTAGATGTCGCGTTTTACTGGATGCGTCAGTACTTTTGAGCGGAGCCTGTCAAGCAGGGCAAATGCAATAAGTGTAAAGCCGGAAGCAAGTGTGCCGCCAATTACATATTTGGTATTGTAATCGATTTGCTCTGTAAAAAAGAGGTTGATTCCTGCCCAAATCACTCCTATTCCGATTATCCCTTCTATAGTTGAGATATAGTTTAGGAACTTGGGTTTACCTTGCGAAGAGTCAGAAATGTATGAGGTAATTACTCTGAGAATGAAGTGTAGTCCTACATATATTACAAGTCTTATTCCTATTACACCAAGCAATGGTGGTACCACGATGGTAAGTGCAGGTATGAGTTCGATGACGGCTTGCGCAGGCTCCGACGATATCGGCGTGATAAACGGTAGTGTGAAGATGGTTGGAATGTTGTGTATTCCCAAGTCATTGCCATCAAGCATGTAGGCTAGGCCAAGGCCAAACATAATGTTGACAAAGAATGCACCAAAAAGGAAGATCTTTGTTATCTGCCAAATGACAAACTGAGGCAGACTCAGCTTGTAGTCCCTAAAACTTGGGATGTTTTTTGCAAGCGGATCGTGGGTTGCACGATTCAAAAACGTGATGACAACATGTATGGAATACCATACAATCGAAGAGCGGTTTTTGATGTCCACATTGAGAAGGGCAATAGCTGAGAGGACAAGTGCCGAAACAATCGAGTAGTAGAGGGGTTTGGTGAACTGGTCGCCAAATTCTGTCATATTCATTGACAGTATGACACCCTGGTTGCCCACTATTGCCAGCACTATTATGCCGATTATGGCTACGATACCAAATCGGATGAGTTTACCTGCACCGGGTTGTGGCGAGTTGGCTTCAGTTGAGGAACTATACAAATTCAAAGTTTTTCCTTTGTGGATAAATTAATGTCTTAGGATGCTTCTGTTAGCCAAGTCTGGCATATCCTTTGCAGATCATATATACTGCGGCATATTTAGGCACTGTGAGCTGCTCGTTTTTGTATGGTCCAAATTTTTTGTGCTTTAGTTTGAATTCCACCGGACAGTTTGCCGTCACAGTGACTTTGTCGTCATCTATATAGCATGCATCTGTGGCTGGGTTGAATTTTGCCAGATCTTGGCAGAATATCTTGGTAAGGCCACTCTTGCTGTTCAGCGTTCCTCCAAGTCTGAAGATCCTGTGTACGTCGATTGTCACGTTTGGATCTACTTTGACGCCTATATCCCTTTGAGCGTCTTCCAGTCGTTTTTTGAAGGCCATGTAACCTTCTGAGATCAGCTGCTTTGAGACTTTGGGCTTGTTTGACTTGGAGCCAAAGATGTATTTTGAGACGCGTCCAAACCAACCCTTATCGTCAACATCTACAAACTGGGATTTTGAAAAGTTGTATTTGGCACCAAAGGTTTCTGGCAAAGCCCCCTTGAGCATCACATAATCCACAAGCTCGGCCCTTTGTTTGGAGTCTAGTTTTTCGTAATTTGTGTTTGATGCATAGACATGGAATCCTTCGTTGCCTGAAAAAAATACAGAGATATTTTCTTTTTTTATTCCCAAGTCCAAAGTAAGCACGTTGATTAGCTTCTTTACCTCATTTTTTGCGGCCGAAATGCATTCGTTGCAAAGTACTGACGTGGTTTCAAATTTTGCTGTGTTGCAAGCTGGACATTTGTCCGAGTTTGCAAAGACGTTTGCACAGTTTGTGCATTTTTTGCATGTGTGGTTTACCCTGCAAGATAGATTGAGATCCTTGGCGTCAATATCAAAAATAAGCTCTGCGTCCTGCCAGTCCTTTTCTGCCATGGGCAGGTTCGGAAAAGAGTAGCGAGCATTTGAGCAATACACATCTGATGGTATCTGTGTCATCAAAAGAAGGTGGAGTTCTTTGTCTGATTTCAGTGTGATGTGCCTGTTCATTCCACCATTGAATTTTTGGTATCCAAATTCCCGCATCTCTGGGTTCTTGGGTGTGTGGATTAGATCAAAGTGTTCAAAATAATATTTTTTGAAGACCTCTTCTAGGAATTTTGCGTCTTTTTCAAGCATTGGTTATTTTTTTCCTTCCAAACTGTAGTGGATTTATGATGCCTGCGCATTCTGGTATGGCAAAGCAGAGATTTTCACTTTTTAGCTTCTCGCATGACGGACAAGCATACTTGGTGCCGCTTCCGAAATTTCCTGCCAGATGTTTTAGTTGGTATAGTGTTATCTTTTCATTGTAGTCTGGTGCATTTTTGAAAAGTGGTGCAATCTCTTCGATTGTTTGGCCCTTGTTTAAAAGATAGGTAGCAAGCATGAATCTTCCTGAATGCGGCAAGTTTTCGCCTTTGTTTAGAACATCGATTGCATGTTTGATGCATGGTGGGTATTCGGTTGTCTGCACAAACTGTACCGTGAATTTTTTTGCAAGCGTCATGAGTTCCTCTACAGGCTTTCTGAAGGATTCAGGTAGTTTTGGAATATTTGCAGATTGGATCTTTGAGTAGATGTGATTATCAAGCTCTTTTCTTATCAGTCTGACGGTTTCGTGTGCTGAAAGGAAGACATTCCCACCATCTACCAGTCTGTTGACGAGCTTCCATTCTTGTTCGTGAAAATGTGTGGAGTGTTTGAGATAGTCAGGAACTGGGATGACAAAATAATCATTTGATTTTTGGATTTCCATTGCAAAGAGATCTCTGATTATTTTGATTGCTAACTGCTCGTTTGACTTGTCATTTACAAGATCTTTTTCAAGGAATTTTTCTGCCCGTCTTGCTTCTGCCAGAGAAAATCTCCTAGTTAGAGCTGACATGCCGCTCTGTTTTAGAAGAATCACGGCGACAAGAAAGGAAAATACTTCGATGTCCAGTGTCTTTATGCTAAAGTCGGAGTTGAAGATCTTTCCGTCGGCAGCAGTCTTGATGCGCGAAACTGCCAGATTCAGAATCGGTTTGAGATCTTCGTCTTTGTCGAACTGTTCGAGTGTGAATCCTTTTTCTCGCAGGTAGTTTCCTGCCTCAGTCAAAAAAGGGTACTTGGCTATTTCCTCGGTTCCCAGCTTCACACAAGTAATCGTATTGTTTCACATTAAAAATTTGGCTTGTATTGGAAGTGGTTTAAATTATCTGGATGTAACGGGTGAATATGCGTGTAGGCCTCCACGTATCGATTTCAGGATCTCTGGCAGCTGCAGTAGATAACGCACTTGAGCGTCAATGCACCGCGTTTCAGATCTTTACACGCAGCCCACGTATGTGGACTGCAAAGGAGATCTCAAAAAAGGACTCAGACGAGTTCAAAGAAAGACTCGAATCAAGCAAGATAGACAGGTTTGCAACGGTTGCACATATGCCTTATCTGCCGAACCTTGCGTCGCCAAATGCTGCAACTTGGTCTAAATCTGTAGGAGTATTAGTCAAAGAAGTCGAAAGGTGTGGTCAACTCGGTATACCGTATCTTGTTGCCCACCTAGGAAGTCATATGGGCGAGGGGGAACAAAAGGGAATAAAGCAGCTTGTAAATGCGTTTACAAAAGCAGCATCAGTAAAAAACGATGTTATGATTTTGCTTGAGAATACAGCGGGCCAAAAAAACTCTGTTGGTTCTGATTTTACACAATGGGCTGAGATCTTTTCACAATTAAAACCAAAGAACCGGTTCGGTGTCTGTTTTGATACGTGTCATGCGTTTGCATACGGTTACGATCTAAGAGCTGAAAAAGATGTAGCTGAGACTTTCAAAAAATTCGAAGAAACTATAGGCTTTGAACATCTGAAGATACTACACCTAAATGACTCAAAAGGCGAAATTGGCTCCAATCTGGACAGGCATGAACACATAGGTTTGGGTAAGATTGGCGAAGCAGGCATGAGAGCAGTAATTAGACTGGCAAACAAAAAGAACATACCTATAATCTTGGAGACACCAATCGATAATACAAGGGATGATTTTGGCAACATGCAGAAGGTAAAAGAGCTTGCATAGTTTGGAATTTATTCTCAGAGCTAGGTGATGACTCATTGAATTATGATTCTGTGATGCAGCTGGCACTTGAGCGTGGTTTTTACTTTCCAAGCTGCGAGATCTATTCTGATGCGCAGGCTGGTTTTTGGGAATACGGCCCATCAGGCGTAAGCATGAAGACCAAATTTATCGAGTTGTGGCGACGTGAGCTTGTGCGACGCGACGGCATGCTTGAGATCGACGGCTCACAGATAATGTCCCCGTCTGTATTTGAAGCATCAGGACACTTGGCAAGCTTTGCAGATCCGGTTGTGAGATGCAAACAATGTGGCCTAAATTATAGGGCGGACAAGCTCATCTTTGAGGCATCAAAATTAGAGATTCCAGAAAGTGCAGACCTTGCCGAGTTTGACAAGGCAATATCTGAGAAAGCCATCAGGTGCCCAAAATGTAAAGGAGAATTTGACATGACACGAAAATTCAACATGATGTTCAAAGTGGAGATAGGTCCGGAAGCAGAGGCCGCATACTTGAGACCAGAGACATGCCAATCTATTTTCGTTGATTTTCCAAGATTGTTTAAGACCATGCGTGGCAAGCTACCGCTTGGTATTGCCCAGATTGGAAAAAGTTTCAGAAACGAGATCTCGCCACGGCAGAGTCTTTTGAGATTACGTGAATTTTACCAAGCAGAGATTGAAGTTTTTTGTAATCCTGCCAAGTTAGACGATCTAGATAGATTCCCTGAAGTCCAAGATACGATCATCCGTCTTTGGGTAAATGACGAACTAAAGTCGATGAGCTGCAAAGAAGCAGTCGACTCTAAGATACTGCCAAACAAGTTTGTTGCATATTATCTTGGGCTGCTTGCCGAGTTTTACGAAAAAACTGGAATCGACATGACAAAGAGCAGATTCAGAAGGCTTGGAGAAAAAGAAAAAGCCTTCTATGCCAGCGTGGCGTTCGACTTTGAGGTAAACACGACGATTGGCTGGCTTGAGCTTGTAGCATGTAATTATCGCTCAGACTATGATCTCAAAAGTCATGCAAATAAGAGCAAAGAGAAATTCGAGGTAATAGATGATGAGCAGAAGGTTCTGCCACATGTCTTTGAGATATCGATGGGAATAGACAGAAGCCTCTATACTATTTTGGAGCACAGTTTACGAGAAGACAAACAAAATGAGAGGATTGTTCTTTCTGTCAAACCGTATTTGGCACCAGTACATGTTGGTGTGTTATCTTTGGTCAAAAAAGACGGTTTGAAAGAAAAAACAGATGAGGTTTTTCTCAAGTTGAAAAGAAAATATGATGCATTTTTGGATCATTCAGGTGCAATAGGCAGAAGGTACAGAAGATTGGATGAAATTGGTGTGCCATTTGCCATAACTGTAGACCACCAGACACTAGAAGATGAGACGGTGACTTTGAGGCATCGTGATTCCATGCAACAGGACCGAATCAAGATTTCTGAGCTAGATTCTGTTTTATCTAAGGCTGTTGCTTTTCCTTAACTTGAGGGATTATTTGTTTTTGCCCTTGTTTCCGTTGTTATTGTTGTTACCGTTGTTTCCATGATTGTCGTTATCATCTTCAGGTTCTGTCTCTCCTTCGTCATCGTCGTTTTCTTCCTGTTCATCTTTTATCTTCTTGTCTTCTACTTCACAGTTGATAATTGTGTTTGAGCCTTGGGCACCATTGCATCTATCATAGCCGTTACCTCCATCAATGGCATCGTTTCCTTGACCGCCGTGTATTAGATCATCGTCGTTGTTTCCATTTAAGACATCATGGCCTTGGTGACCATAGATTTTGTCGTTGCCATCTCCACCGTTTATCGTGTCATCGCCTTCGCCGCCATAGATAAAATCATCACCTTCATCACCACTTAGTGTATCAGTTCCAGGCCTTCCATAGATCTTATCATTACCTGCACCGCCGCTGACGATATCAACACCAGTTCCTGCGCCAATCCAATCGTTGCCATCTCCACCGTTTATCGTGTCATCGCCTTGGTTTCCGTGCACCCTGTCGTCTCCTGCTCCTGCGTCAATGACATCGTTTCCTTGACCGCCGAAGATCTTGTCGTTTCCGTCACCGCCGATTAGCGTATCATTTCCTTTCTGGCCGTGTAGTTGATCGTTTCCTGTGTTTCCTTCAATCCAGTCATCGCCATCTCCGCCCCAGATCTTATCGTTTCCGTCACCGCCGATTATGCAATCATTTCCTTTCTTTCCGTGGATTTTGTCATCGCCGCCTAGCCCAAATATGAGATCGTCACTGTTTGTTCCCTTGATATGGTCGTTTCCTGAGGTACCGTAGATCACATTGAAGTCTGACTCTGGTCTTCCGCAGAAGGGTGGATTAATGAGTGTACTTACAGTTGAGGTATTGTTGTTTGGATCGGTTTCTTGTGTTTCTGTTAGGACTTGGGCTGTATTTTCTATAGTACCAGTAAGATCAAGCGGGATTTGTACTAGAAATGATTTTGTTTTTGTGATTCCTGCGGCGATTGTACCAAAGTTACAAAATACAGTTCCATGATCTATAACACAATCAGGATCTGTTTGTGAGTTAACTGAATTTGGTATAAAGACTAGTCCTGTTGGTATTTCATCGCTCGATACAACGTCAACTGCATTAGAAGGTCCTGAATTTGTAACATGTAAAGTGTATAGTAGTGTGCCTCCTGCAACAGTGTTTTGTGGGGCTGTTTTAGATATTGCAATATCGGCTTCTGTATCAACTGTTATTTCGACAGCCTCAGACGTAACAGTGTCACTAGAATCGCTTGACACGGATGCTGAGTTGATTATGGAATCTGTTGCACTAGACCTCACAGCAACGTTAATTATGAATGTTTTTTGTGCGTCGGCAGCTAGTGAAGGTAAATTACAAGTTACACGGTGGTTTTCTGCCAAATAAGAGCACTCTGGAGACGTTCCTTCTGGGTTAAATGAAACCCCTGTAGGAAGATCATCTGTTACTATCACGTTTGCTGCATCAGATGGTCCACTGTTTACCACCGTAACGGTGTAAGATATGCTGTCGGCGCCAGCTGTCACAACAGATTTGTCCGCTTCTTTTGTTATGGAGAGCTCAGATTCGCGTATTATTTGTGTGGTGGTACTGGCAGATTGTGTTGATGCGCATTGATCACAGGTTACACTTAGGTTGTTTGTGAAGGGATTTTGGGCGTCAGATCCAACCTCGACGGTGTATGTTATATCAATAAATTGATTGAACAAAAGTGTATACGGCCCACATTGTACCTGACTTGGATTATCGTCATCCGGTAGTATGCTACATGTCGCAGGTGATGGTTCAGATTGTATTGTTACGGAGGTTACGCCGGCCGGCAATGTGTCTGTTATGATAACATTGTTAGCAGTTGGCGAACCTGAAGCTGCGTTTGCGACTCTGATCGTGTATTGTACTGAGTCAGTGCCTGCAATTGCTTGAGGAGGTGTAGCCGATTTTGTTACAGTTGAAAACGTCACAGATTCGATCACGTCCGTTGTGACGGTATCTTCATCTGTTGCGCCCAAGTTGTCAACCACTGCCCTGTTTACAAGAGCTCCGCTTGCGCTGGGATTTACTGTACCTTTAAGTGTGATTTCAATATAGTCACCCACATCGAGTGTACCATAGCCATAACAAATAACAATGAAGAGATTTCCGCCTTCTCGTTCACAGTTCCCTTCGTTTGTTATGATTCCAGTTCTGTTAACTTGCGAGGTAAAGAACAGGTTACCTGACTCTAATACCGATTCGACTTGGCCCGTCGGTGTGTTAGGAAAATAATCATGAATTATTACTGAATCTGCTGTGGAAGGGCCAGTATTTGTTGCTCTTAGCTTGTAGAGTATTTCTCCTCCTGGCAGAATAGAATTAACATTTGCAGATTTTTCGATTTCCATTATTGCAAGATGTGGTAGCTCTTCTACTTTTAGTATGCTGAGATCATATGGAGAGTCTAGTTGTTGTGCCACTACAAGAACCGGTGAGGGAGGGTCTGTGAGACTAAACCTGTATAATGATGATGGGATGACTCCCTGATCAGCCACATACAAATCACCATCTGCTATAGCAAGGCCTGTTGGGTCTGATACTTGTGACGTGAATAAATATGCCGATCCGCCATTAATTCTAATTATACTTGGATCAGATCCGTCACCAAAGTCAAAAGACCCAGAGACGTAAATATCATTCCCAGACACTGCAATGCTGTGAGCATTTGATAACGATATGTTTGAACTTCCAGAGTAAATTTCGTTAGCTTCGAGTGGTTCCTGTGTTAAATCAATTTTGAAAATTGCATCAGCACTTACATCAAGAATGTAAAGTGTGTTGTTGTCAATGACTATATGTTGTATGTTTCCAAACGGTGTATCAAGAAGAGGTTGAGGGGTTAATAATGGAATATTAAGATCTACTGGATAGATTTTTTGATCATCACTCTCTGCTACATAGAGTATGCCATTACTATCAGCAGCTATTCCCACTAATGAAGTAAACAATGCCCCCGTTACATCCTCTACGTTATCTAGTGGAGAGGGAGGATCAGTCAAACCTGCTGGGCTTAGGTTTAGTTTTGAGATTTTATCGCCGTTTGCAGCATAGACATCGCCACCGTATACCGTGATACGTTCAGCAAAATCTATTTCTCCAGTGTTATCAATTCTGGATATAAATCCAGTTATTGGAGTAACCGAAAACGTCATACCGGTACCTCCACCTCCAGCAGAATTATCCCATGTGATCACACGAAGGTCTTGCTCCGGTGTAGCAAAGGCGTAGTTACCACCTACTCCGACTAGCAATACGAAAAGCAAAAGGGTAGACTTGGTCATTTTATAGTTCCATTCCTCTTTGGCTTATAACTTGAAGCTAAACCTACCAATTTTGGGAGTGCCATTTTGGTCTCAACCCAGTCATTGAATACTGTATAGTATCATCTTATTTATGAAATCTGGAATTTTTGTCACAAGATCGGTGCCGAAGCGGCAAACATCCCTAATCTGATGCGACGGTAATCAGCTTAGTGTAAGTCGATCTGTACTTTACTTTTACTTTGATATCCTCAATGGCGTGCGCTTCTGGAACTATTCCTTTGTCTGGCTCTAGAGTTATGTTCCATGCACCAACTATCGGGTCAACAGAGGTGATACTGAATCTCTCAAGCGGATTGTTTGATCCACTGTACCTTATCCTGTAGATTTGGCCGTCTAGTTCTACGCTCTTGGTGTTGCTTCTGAGTCCTGCCGTTGAATCTCTGATGATACAAGAATCAGACTTGCCGATAACACATGTGCCGTCAGGTGCAACCACTCTGTAGTGTAATGAAGGGTCAGTGTTTGAGGAGTATACCAGTCCAGCTCTTGCAACAAGTTGGCCTCCTTCTGTGACAGAGCTTATCGTCACTTGTTCTGAGATGGAGTGTTCTTTCGTTGCCGAGAATGTTCTGAGCTTGGCCTTGTCAGTGTCGATTGTGGTATCGTATAGATTCAATCTTGCGTTCACATCATATTGTTTATCTGCTTGTGGGATGATCCACTCAAGATCCACAACGGCCTGTCCTTTGACGAACAGTTGTTCTGGTGATGTATATACTACAGAATCGTCTATCATCAATGATACTGTTCCAAATACTGGTTTTTCGCCGTTGTTGTATATGTAGGCGGTTGGCCTGTAGACTGTACCCTCTGCTCTACTTGGAGGAGTATCAAGCTCCATCTTTACATTAATGGTATAAGTTGGCTTGACGCCAAGATAGTATTTTTCTGAGCTCTGAATTAGTTCTGCATCATTGATTACGTGAATCCAGTACACTATAGCAGGAGCTTGTAAGAATGATTTTGGTAGTGAAGCTGATGCTACGTATGCGTTGGTAATGTTTTGTAGCGGTATAACATCCATTTTTACTGCAGCATACTGACTAAAGTTACCTCCAGCCAAGACTACCCTTAGCTCCACTCTTCTTGGAGTGGTCTGGCTGTCAATTATTGATGATATTTTTACTTCAGAGTTAGTCTGGACGAATTTGTTTACTTCTGTGGCCATGATCGGCTTGCCGCCGTTTACTTGGAATTTGATATCAAATATGTTTGGTCTTCCTGCTTCCACGACTGGCCCTCTGATGCTTTTGTCAAGGTCGGTCATGGAGTTGACCACGATTGTTTCTCTGCACTGGTATATGTTTACTAGATATGATGTACTTGTGGAGGATCTTCCCTCTGTTTGCTCTGCGGTCACGATGAAGAAGTTTAGTTTTGGCTCTAGCGGAGCCTCAAATACATACCTGCTTACTGGAAGTAGGCTGTTTGCTTCCGTATACGGTTGTTCTTTTGTCAACGTGGCAGTGTAGACTTCTTTTTGTGCTGTTCTTATCTTCACAAATGGTGGTGGGGCCTCTGTGCCGACTACACCCACTACGATTCTGACCATGTTGTTTTCACATACATCGTACATGATTTCGTATATGATTAGTGATTGACCTAATCTTCCTCCAAATCCACCCTCTCCTGAGATTCTCCCTGCTGTGGCTCCACCTCCGCCGGCAGCTCCTCCACCCGTACCACCCGTGCCTGAGGATCCTGTGCTGCCGGTTCCTGGACTGCTAGATTTTGTAGTAGAGGAAAGGCTGAATCGGCTAAAGTGATCTACTTCTAGATCCATCTCACACATATTTGCGTCAATCGAGACAATGTTCTTTAGTGTGATTCCTTCCTGTTTCCAAGTGTTGCTTAGCTTATCAAATGAGTAAGCGGTCATCACTGGACAACCGTTTGCGTCTGATTCCAAGGTGCTTGATTTGGCTACTCTGACTTTTAATACCGGTTTTGTGCCATGGTTGGCAGCTTGTGACCAGTCGTATCCTACGTTATCTTCTTCGTATCTGTACTTTACATCCACAAACAAGTTGACATGATCTTGCGATATGCCGGTTGTTGTCACAGTTGATGGAATGTTTGGAGAGGTTTCTACAACAAGCCAGTCATCTGGGGCAATGCCAATTGGCATAACTCCGTCTCGTGCGTGAACAGTTAATTGTTTGAGTCCTCCCCATGACGACAACAAGACAGGTTCAACTGGTATCACTATCATCTGACCAGGAATTATTTTGTCAAGTGGCGGAGTTGCTACAAATTGTGGCGCAGATCCGGACGACGCAGTAACTATACTTGGAATTACTGATGTTAATTGTGGGGATTGTGGAACGGAATAGTTCTTGACTCCAATTGTTTGCATCATGGTTTTGCCTGTGGTAAGGGAAGGTAGTGAGAGGTTTAGCTTCACTGATGCCTGTTTGGTGATTGCAGACGATAGCTGGCCTGATGCGTTTCCAATCGATACGATAGGCGGTAGATCTTGTACTCTGTTTATTGTGTTTGTAGTTGTTTCGTTGACTATTATTGCAGAGTATGTTCCAGTCCACAGATCATATACCGTACTGTTAAGTGAAGGAGCAGTTGTGATTACAGTTGGAGGAATCATAGAAAGATTTGTTTCCTGTGTTACTCTGAATATTGCAGTTCCGTTAACTTGGGTTCTATGTACTTCAAATATTGTGTAGTTGCCAAGGACGTTATAGCCTGCAGGTATAATGGTTATGGTAAAGTTGTAAGTGCCAAATGGAACTAAGCTGAAAGTGACTCTTCCATCTATGAGGTCATTGTCGTTCATGCCACCATCCTCCACTATTAGTGGTGAGGTGCCACCATGTGGATTTGGAGTTATGCGGTAAACTGCACCACTTATTAGATTGTTTGAGATATCACGGGCCTCGATCTTTGCTCCGCCTTTGAATAACACAGTATCGGTGACACCTAGCTTTTCACGTAGTGACTTGGTGGATGTCTTGGCTGTGTTGTCTGTGATTCCGAGGTTCTCTGTGAGATCTTTGGTGATTGTGCGGGCAGTGTTGTCAGTCATTCCTAGCTGTTCGGTGAGTGATTTGGTGAAGCTGCGTGCGGTGTTGTCTGTGATTCCGAGGTTCTCTGTGAGCGACTTGGTGGATGTCTTGGCTGTGTTGTCTGTGATTCCGAGGTTCTCTGTGAGATCTTTGGTGATTGTGCGGGCAGTGTTGTCAGTCATTCCTAGCTGTTCGGTGAGTGATTTGGTGAAGCTGCGTG
>JAWAFK010000011.1:0-56784 GCA_038890395.1 Candidatus Nitrosotenuis sp.
CCGATCTCACAAGGCGAGGATTGAACCCAGTCTTAGCTGCAAACACGCAGTACATGCAGCGAAGCTCAGTTTGTCTTGTAGTGAATATGGTGGGCCTCAAGGAAGCAGTCTTTAGCATACTTGGATACAACGACGACAAGGAAGGCCGTGATGTGATCCACAAAGTGATTCAAACTGCAGTAGACGTGGCAGAAAAGAAAGGCAAGGAGATGGGCGACACAGTCATAGTCTGCATGACAGAAAGCGACGGAACGGCAAGGTTTAGCTCCCTTGACGGAGAAAAATACGGCAAAATGTCGGTTCTAAAATCCCTCGAAGGGGAAAATTATTCGGAAGGCACAGTAATTTTATCCTCCGAGATCGACTCTTTGAGCCCCAAAGCAGAAAAGGTAGCAGAGGCAAACAAGATAGCCAAACTCCTAAACGGCGGGCTTTTAATCAGGCTCCGCTTTGAAAAGGACTCAAAAACAGACGATATTAAGAAGGCAATAGAGAAGGCAAGCGATCTGGTAAGCTCATTTAGGCCAAGCAAAGAGGTGCCGATCTGCGGCAACTGCGGCTTCAAGGACGAAAAACTCTTTGACAAATGCCCAGCATGCAAATCACCGTACATCCTTAGCTAAAAATCGAAATTCGCAACATCTAATTTTGTGAGATAAAAATTAACCTCTATCGGAGAACAGATCAGTTTTGGAATTAACTAAATTCGTATGTGGGCTTAGGAACGACCTTTCCAAAATTTCTTGGAATGGTGTAAACATTGTTGAGCTAAAATCTGAAATCTTTGGCAGTCAACGTTATATCCCATCTGATATTACCTAGTGAGGGGAGACATTATGACAACAGATTTTTCTCAAATAGAAAGTTCGATCGTCGACGTTAAGAAAAGAGACGGCCGGATTACAGCATTTAACAAAGAAAAGATCACTAATGCGATCTACAAAGCTCTGGTGGCAAACGGCCAGCCAGACCGCAAAATAGCAGAGGAGCTGACTGGAGGAGTTTTATCAAAGCTAATCCAGCAGGGATTCTCAGCTTCCAGTCCGCCTAGCGTCGAAGACGTGCAGGACATGGTGGAATCCACTCTGATTGAGATGGGCTACGGCGAAATTGCCAAGTCCTACATTTTGTACAGGCACGAGCGCCGCAAAGTCCGCGAAGATAAAATGAAGGTGTTAAATACAAAATCGCTTGACTCTGTAGCAAAATCATTTGATCTTAACTGCCTGCGAGTTTTAGCATCAAGGTACCTTCTGCGCAACAACAAAAATGAGATAATTGAGAGCCCAAGCCAGATGTTTGAGCGGGTAGCAATCTTGGTGGGGATAGGTGACCTATTGTATGACTCTGAGCTCTTCTCAAAAGAAGGAAACATCTCACAAGATGTCGAGGAGGCAAGAAGGTATCTTGCAAAGCTTGACGACTTTGACTACAAGTTCAAGATAGGCCAGTACTATCTCAACAAGTATCACTTCCGCGGTTTGATCAACCACTACATCTACTTGGCAAAACGCGGCCAGATGAAGAAGAGCTTCAAAGAGGTTCTCACACTCATTGCAGCTAAAAAGTTTGACAACTATGCAGACAGGATCACAGAGTACTATACCCTGATGACAGAGCAGGACTTTTTGCCAAACTCTCCTACCATGATGAACGCAGGCGCACGACTAGGACAGCTGTCTGCCTGCTTTGTGCTTGGGATGCCAGATGACATGAATGATATAATGAAATCTACATCTGATGCAGCACTCATCTTCAAGTCGGGCGGCGGAGTTGGAATTAACTATTCTGATCTTAGGCACGAAGGAGACATTGTGGCCTCTACATCAGGCGTGGCATCAGGCCCGGTCTCGTTCATGAACATCATAAATACAGTAACTGAGGTAGTCAAGCAGGGAGGCAAGCGTAGGGGTGCAAACATGGGCATCCTGGAGGTCTGGCACCCAGACATTGAGAAATTCATCACAAACAAGACCCAGCCGGGAATACTTGAGAACTTTAACGTAAGTGTAGGGATCTGGGAGGACTTTTGGACCGCACTGGTCGACAGCGCAGACGGTAAGTACACACTGCGCAGCCCCCGCGACAGGTCTCCAGTAAAAGAGGTCAACGCGCACCAGCTCATTGACATTATAGCTTTGTCAGCTTGGAAGAGTGCAGAACCTGGACTGATCTTCTTTGATAACATCAACAAATACAATGTATTTGCAAAGGCAAGGGGTATGCCACTGAGGGCCACCAACCCCTGTGTCACAGCTGACACTTGGATTGCAACATCAGAGGGACCAAGAATGGTCAAAGATCTAATCGGAACTCCTTTTGGAGCAGTTGTGAACGGTACCGTATGGCGCTCAGATGGCTTCTTTGTCACCGGAGTGAAACCAGTATACAAATTAAGAACCAAAGAAGGACATGAACTTAGATTAACTAAGGATCACAAAGTAGCAGTAAAACAAAATGGGTTGTCATTTGAGTGGAAAGAAGCGGGACAGCTCAAAGCTGGTGATAGCGTTGTTTTGGCACATGTTGAAGCAGAGAACAAAAAATACGTTGTTTTGCAGAAACAAACTGCAGCGTTCTCTGAACTAATCGAAGACGGCACTGAGATTGTATATGATGCACAAGTACCAGGCATTAATGCCTTCGTGGCAAATGGGATAGTGGTTCACAATTGTGGTGAACAGAGCCTATATCCATATGAATCATGCAACCTCGGCTCAATAAACCTGGCAAACCTTGTGAAAAGAAAGGCTGACGGCCAATACGAGTTTGACTGGCAAAGATATGAGGAGACAATAAGAAAGACAACACGATTCCTGGACAATGTAATTGATATGAACAATTACCCAGTGCCTGAAATCGACAAGGCATCAAAAGAATCAAGAAGGATAGGACTTGGCGTCATGGGAGTGGCAGATCTGTTATACAAACTAAGAATCCCATACAATTCCAAAGAAGGATACGAGTTCCAATCAAAGCTTGCAGAAGCACTCACCTATTATTCCATGGAAGAAAGCGTAGCACTTGCCCGCTCAAGAGGCGAGTTCGATCTGTGTCCAAAGACCGAATATCCGGAAGGAAAGATACCGGTTGCAGGATACTATGAAAAACCAAAAGGCGAGCACTATTATGACTGGGACGCCCTCATTACCAAAATCAAAAAGAACGGCATAAGAAATGTTCTTACAACAACAGTTGCCCCGACCGGCACGCTTTCCATGATTGCCGACTGCTCAAACGGCATGGAGCCCACATTCGCACTAGTCTTCGAAAAACGCGTCACCGTAGGAAGGTTCTTTTACACAAACAAGATCTTCGAGCAGGTACTGCGTGAGAACGGACTATACTCTGACGAGATTCTTGCCAAGATAGCTGACAACTACGGCTCAGTGAGGGGGCTGCCGGAAATCCCAGAGTGGATTCAGAACATCTTTGTCACTGCAATGGACATACACTGGTCCGACCACCTCATGGCACAAGCAGTCTGGCAAGAATGGATCGGAAACGCAATTGCAAAAACTATCAACATGCCGCACGACGTCTCAGCAGATGATGTCAAGGCAGCATATCTTTTGGCGCATGAGCTTGGGCTCAAAGGGATCACTGTATACCGCGACGGTTCAAGACACACCCAAGTACTGCACATGACAAGCGAGAACGCAGAAAAAACATTTGAAGTGGAGCCCAGTACATACTTGCGCGAATACATTGCAAAACACATCAAAAATCAGTACATCAGAGCGCAGGTAAACAACGCACTGGCACTCAAAATACCTGAAGAACCACTCAAGGAAAGCCAGATCAAAGAGGAGGTAAGCGAAGAGCTGTTGTGCCCATCATGCAAGAACAACTTGGTCTTCGTCGAAGGATGTAGCATCTGCATAGAGTGCGGATTCTCTGGTTGCACCTCTGGGTAACTCCAGCGTAACTCTTTTACTCTCTTTTTTAGTGGCAGATCTGTGGACAAAAAGGTCTTCGTTGCAATTGGTGTGGCCATAGCTGTAGCAATGGCCATATTAGTGCTAATTCCAACAACTATCGAGCCGCCAAAACCAATCGAAATACTAAAAAACCAAAAGCTCGGCCTTGTCATAAACACACCTACACCCCAAGTCACGCTGGATCAGCTAAAAGAAGTCTACCACGAAGCATCACTTACTGGAACCGGAAGGACGAACCTGTACCTGTTTTGGAATCACATCGAACCTCAGCAAGACCAGTACAACTGGAAGGACACAGACATACTAATGAGCTTTAACAAAAACAACGGCCTGCAGACAACACTATACTTTTCCGTGGTAAATGGGAGAATTGTTGGTCCATACCCGGACTGGATGGGCACGCCAGGCTTTGGAACCAGCCTCGAGCAGAAAACAGTTAAGGTGCTTGATGCCATACTGTCTAGGTATGACGGCGTCATAGACTACGTCATAATCGGCGGAAGCTTGGATTCTTACTTTGATGACGCAGAAGGAAGCGTCGGACTTTACAAGGAATTTTTTGATAATGTATACTCTGAGATAAAACAAAAACATCCAAACGTCAAGATTGGAAATGCATTCTCACTAAACAATATTCTAAACAAAAAACTTGAGCACTATGTTTCTGACGTTGGCACCCATGGAGACTTTGTGGCGTTCACCTACCTACCAGTGGACAGACTAAATGAGATCGCCAAGACACCGCAGGAAGCACAAGCAGATCTGCAAAAGGCACTTGAGCTGGTGCCAGGCAAGCAAGTTGCATTCTTTGAGGTAAGCTGGAGTACCGATGATTACGTATTGGGAAGCGAAGAAGACCAAGCAGAATTTGTCAAAGCAGCGTACGAGTTTTACAGGCAGAACAGCTCAAAGATCGAGTTTTTCAACTGGTATAGACAGTTTGACAGGCCAGAAGGAAGCTGCACAATACAAGAAGAGTTTCCCGAATCAACAATCGAGATAGCAGGTGACCAGTATGTAAGAGAAAGGCTTGGAAGCTACACGTGCAGCGCAGGTCTCATCAAAGTAGACAATACACCAAAACCTGCATGGGGCGAGCTCAAAAAACAAATACAGTCAAGTTAGTAATTCATTGGATGCTTTATCTTGTGATTGCAGAATCATCACTTGAGTTGGTGCCAAAGGAGCTATGGCGCCACAACTCGGTGACTTCGTACTGCAAAAGAGTCGGAAAAAACCCCTCTGAAGTACTACTTGACAACTCGTGGCACTTTGCGGCAATGAGGGGAATTGAAAACGAGATAAAGCGTGGCAGGCCTGATATCGTGCATTTTTGTCTGCTCGAGGCGTGTAGCATTCCTTTGTATGAAGAGGACGAAATAACAGTATTTGTACACACCATACATGACAAGGTCATATCTGTGGGATCCGGAGTCAGACTTCCAAAATCATACCACCGCTTCGCAGGAATAATTGAGCAGCTTTTCACTGAAAAAATCATCAAAAGTGCAGACAAGAAGCTCTTTGAGCTAAAGGAGATGACGTTTTCTGAGCTAATTGACAAGATAAAACCAAAACAAGTCATTGGACTTTCCTCCGAGGGACAAAAAAGCAGCTACGAAGGTGTTGCAAAATTGTGCGAGGATGGAACGTGTCTTGTCGTGGGAGGATTTCCAAAAGGAGATTTTTCTGAAGAAATCAAAAACAGAATGGATTTCATGTACAACATAGAGCAGCGGCCACTTGAGGCTCACATAGTTGTAGCCCGTGTTCTCTACGAATGTGAGAAAACCATTTTTATGTAGGCGCAAAATGCTTGAGTTTTGTGCGGCCGTAGTATAGTCTGGTAGTACGCTGGCCTTCCAAGCCCGTTACCCGGGTTCAAATCCCGGCGGCCGCACCTGTTTTATGTGTATATAGTTGGGGTTTGAGATTTTACACTAATTCATTCCGAACAATAGGATAGGGTTCGATGAATGTGTAGAACGCTTTAAGAAGATACTACCAAAAAATCATGATAGTTGAGAATATTCCTATTTTCAGTCATTGCGTGCTTGGTCGGGTTTTCAGTTATTTTCTATTCAGAGGCCATTCCTGAGTTCTGAAGAAAACATGGCATAAAGTGCTGTTAGCTGACAATTATGAAATTTGTATCATCTTGGGGAATAAAACATCACTGCAACTCCGATTAGCACAACTATTGAGCCAATAATCTCAAATCTGTCCGGCTTTTTTTTGTCCACCCAGTATCCCCAAATTACCGACATGACAACAAATATCCCTCCATACGTTGCGTATACTCGTCCAAACTCGGCTGGTTGTAGTGTTGGAACTATGCCGTACGCAAAAAGAATCAAACCACCAATCAATCCAAATATCTTGCCCTTGTGCTCACGCAACCACTTCCACACAAGATATCCGCCTCCAATTTCTAGCAATGCCGCAAAAAAGAAAACAGCAACTGTTGTTACTATGACTTCGACCAAACCTTTTCACCTTTTCTTGGATAATAGTAAATGATCAAAACACCGATTACTGCAATGATAGTGCCAATCGCATCATATCTGTCAGGTGGTGTGCCATCGATTAACCAACCCCACAAAATAGACATGACCACAAAGACACCTCCATATGCGGCATAGATTCTATGAAAATTGGCTTTTTGAAATGTTGGAACTATACCGTACAAAAACAGGATAAAACCTCCTATTGCACCAACCCACCAAGCAAAATTATCCCGTAACCACAGCCATACTAGATACCCACCACCAATCTCGCATAGACTAGCCAGAAAAAAGAAAAACAGTGAAGTTGACACTTTACTTAAGACAGTATTCATCTGACTTGTTGTTCGATTAATCTGTTATTTAGTTCGCGGTTCTGCTCAAGGTAATTCTTTTGCATGTTTCTCAGCAGACTCGTCTTCCTCAGAACGGATCTCTGTTTTTTCTTCCGAGTGTGAAGCCTCATCATGGCTCACTACCAAGCATCCTTTAAGGCAAGCATGGAAGACATGTTTGACAACTCACTTGGAAAAACAAACTGGATGATAACATCCAAGGAATATGTCACACTGATAACGATATTTTTGGACGATGGTTTGTTGATTCTCTCAACAGAAAGCAACGCAGATCCATTTAAGATCATAAGAGATATTCAGAATCGGTACTTACACCGCTCATAAATACAAACACTTAGCTGTGATGAGTAAATGTTAAATGCAATAATCAAAGTGCTTTAACCACATGCAAAAGATGGAGTCTGCATCATTATTCCTAATGTCAATCTTACTAACTGGAATCGTAATACCATTGAATAATTATCTTGAGTTAGCGTTTGCGCAAAACGAAGAAACGGTGGAAATGGAAGAATCAGTAAAAGCAGACGCTCAAACAGAAAGCGAAGAGATTGAAGATGCTGAAATCGAAACACTTGGACAGGAAGTCTTTGAATTTGTGCAGAAAGCAAGAGATCAGTTCAAAGTGCAAAAAGAGGAGACAAAAGCAATAATTGCTGAGTGTAGGGAAGCGGTTCGAAATGCTGCCCCTGAGGAACGACAAGCTGTTAGAGAGCAATGCAAAGAAGATCTAAGGGAAGTAAGGGAGTCATACCTACAACTCAGACACAATTTTCATGATGTCTTTTCAGAGTTTAGGGAGCATGTGAGAACACTAATTCAAGGTGTTACAGCGTCTGATGTTAACAAACAAACTGCAATCGATGCGATCAATTTGCATGCCCAACGCGAAGAACTCAGAGACAAATTACATGAAATTCGAATGCAAATTAGAGAAGAATCAAGAGAGGAAGTAGAACAACTACGTGAACAGATGAGGCAAGAAAGAGAAAAGATGAGAGACGAGATGCAAAAGCTAAGAGAAAAGGGTGCAGATAGCGAAAAGATGAAAGAAGAGCTTGAGAAAATACGTGAACAAATGAAAGAGGAACAAGAGAGAATTAAAATGCAGATGCAAGAGGAAAGAGACAAAATTAGAGAAGAGATGAAACAAGAACGAGAAAAAATGAGAGAACAGATGAATGAGCTAAGAACCACAAATAACGACTACACGGAAGATGAAACCGAAGATGAAATTGAAGAAGAACTAGATCTTGAAGAAGACGAAGAGATTGAAGAGTCGGAAGATATAGAAGATACCGAAGAGGAAGAATCCTAACTGATATAAAAATCACTACAAGATTACAAGAAGCTAAGAAAAACTTTAGGGAAGATTAATACAGAAAAAACCAATAGAATTAACACATTAAAGCTTGCAGAATAATGGTGATCAACTAAGAACGGATAAAACTCTGTCGTTTACGATTTCAAAGTTACCCAATGTCTTTGCCGCAGTGCGGGCATTTCTTTTGCATTTTCGTTGCGAGTGGTCCCTTCAAATCATCTGATTTTAATACAAGGCAGATATCCCATGGACTAATGGTTGTGTCTTTGTACAATACATAAGGATGCTCCATCTTGTTCATCAATGAGCAAAGATAATCAAATGGCAGATCCTCCGTAATCGTTTTCGCATAATCTAGCCTAAGCTGTTTTACTGGAATGTCCAAAAGTGATTCCACAGTTTTCTCAAATTTCAGTATTCTAGAGATTTCTGCAAGAATTAACCTGTCACTGATATATTGATTAGAGTTCTCCAAAACAAGTTTTCTTGTCTTGTTTTCAAACATCCTGTTGACTAATTTGTCCAATGTGTCATCTGGCTGAAAAGTAACGATCTTGTTTTTTGGCATTGATGATACAGTCAAGTCGGTCTTGCATCGCATTCCGACATCAAGCATTTTTCTTGCGGAAATTGCAGAATAGCCGTCAGACTCGTTGCCAAGAATTGCAAACGCTCGTCTCGTATCTTGCCATTTTGCTATCAAGTCTTTGAGCTTTGTGCGCTTTTCTACTTCAGGCACATCACGAAACATTATCTGCTCTACGCTGGAACTGTACTGAAAATCACGCGTAGAGTTCTTGCGTAGATTATCAAGCAAATCGTAACCTCCAACTATTCCAATTGGGATACCATCGCCGTCCACAACCACTATTGAGTCTACGGCAGACTCCAAATATTGAGCACACATTTCTGTTGCGACCCAGACTTCTTTGTCTTTATCGATATAGACGCAGGGTGAATCAGTAAGTGTCTTAGGAAACAGCTCATCAAGTGTTAGTTCGGAAATGCTATGCTGAGTTGAAGAAGTCTTCATATGTGAATGGCATTAGATAATTTTTGCTTAAAAACACCTCAAAGATTATCACATATGAAACTCAGGTTCCAAAGCTCTAGTGCGGAATCATTGTATCATATTCAAGAATGCATTAAACTTGAATTTTTTTGTAGGCCGCCTTGCCCAATCGATTCATTATGCCAAGACCAAGTCCAGTCTTGCTGATTCCCTGTGCAAGCACAACATCAATTTTTTTTGCATCAAATTCTCTAAATGCTTCAAAAAGATTTGCTGCAATCTCGGCATAACTTGTACCAAGATACTTTGTGAGATCCGATCTTTGCAAGTAGTTTTTTTGAGTAGCGAGTATGCCGACTCGTTTTCGTTGTTTCTTAAATGCTTTAAACAATTTAGAAATTTCTGCATTTACTTTGGGAGTTGGACCTTCGATGAGAATTATTTTTGCTTTTGGAGAATAATGTCTGTACTTCATGCCAGGCGATCTGTGAACTTTGGCAGTCTTTCCCCTAACAACTGGATGGATCCTCATCTTTCCTATTGCCATTTGAAGCTGTTCAAGTGTGATGCCACCCGGTCTTAGTAGGACGGGTGTTTTCCCAGTTACATCGATTACGGTAGACTCGATTCCAATCTTTGTTCTACCGCCGTCTATTATCAAATCGATTTTGTCGGCAAGATCCTCGAACACATGTTTTGCTGTGGTGGGGCTTGGCCTTCCAGCTAGGTTTGCTGATGGTGCAGCGATTGGCACACCTGCCTCCTTGATCAAAAGCTGCGCTATTCTGTTTTCCGGCATGCGAATTGCAACAGTATTGAGGCCACCTGTAACCATCTTGGGCACAATCTCTGATTTTTTTAAAACTATGGTCAGTGGGCCAGGCCAAAATATGTCTACTAACTTCTGTGCTATCCTTGGAACATCCTTTGCCAAAAATAGAATGTCGTCTTTGTCATAAATATGAATTATGAGTGGATTATCTGCAGGCCTTCCCTTTACCTTAAAGATCTTTTTAACTGCTGCAGAATTTAGTGCATTTGCACCAAGGCCATACACCGTCTCTGTAGGAAACGCCACCAGTTTTCCACGCCTGATGATCTTTGCAGCTTCTCTTATTTTTGTAAGACTCGGCTTTTTTGGATTAATTTTTACTATTCTTGCACACATTGTCCGATTTTTGGATACAATCCACGCAGTCATATTAACCAACAAATTCTAAGATCGAATTTTTAAGTCAACTACACTGTCCATCAGTTATTGAAAGCGGATCTCAAAAAAATCGCACTTGAGCGAATCTATGTACTAGTCAAAGAAGCGCAAGCTAACGCCAGAAAAAACCCGACTCTTGCACAAAGGCAAGCAAGTCTTGCAAAAAAACTCAGTACAAAATACAAGATAAAGCTCCCATATGAAATAAGGATGCAGTTCTGCAAAAAGTGCAAGAGCTTCATTGCACCTGGTGTGGCCTCTAAGATCCGCTTGGGCAGATCCACACTCAAGTCGGTGCGAATAACCTGCCAGTTCTGCCACCACACGTACCACAAAGTCATCCCAAGTCCCAAATGATTATAAGACCTCTAACAAGTCTGTCTTTCACATGGCAAAAGTATACGATGTACCAGCAGACGTTTTCATATCAAGACTAGCCGAGATACTAAAAAATGAAAATATTGCAAAGCCGGAGTGGGCATCATTTGTCAAGACAGGCTCACACAAACAAAGACCTCCTCACGATAAAGAGTGGTGGTACAAGCGCTGCGCTTCCATTTTCCGAAAGATATACCTTCACGGCCCAATCGGCATAAATGACCTAAGAACCGAGTATGGTGGCTCAAAGGCTGTAGGTTATGCACTTTCTCACCACAGAGATGCAGGTGGTGCGATAATTAGAAACGCCATACACGAGCTTGAAAAGCTAGGCTACGTCGAAAAAGTACAGGGAAAAGGAAGAGTGGTAACACACCAGGGTATGAAAAAACTTGACAGACTCGCATCAGAAATACTAAGCGAGCTTGCAGCACAAAACCCGATTCTGAAAATATATTCATAGTGACACACTATGAGCTATGAGCCAGACGAGCCAAATCCTCAACGAGAAGCCCAGATTGCAGCGCAAAAGGAACTCATACTAAAACAGCTTCTCTCTTCTGAGGCAAGACTGAGATTAAACAACGTAAGGATGGTAAAACCAGATCTGGCCGCACTGGTTGAAAACTATTTGATCGGAATGGCCTCACAGGGAAGGATCAACTCACAGCTATCAGATGAACAGCTAAAACAAATCCTCATGTCGATCCAGCAACCGAAACGAGATTTCAAAATAAACAGAAAGTAATCAAACAAAATATAATTAGGGGTTACTAGTGAATCCAAACCATGAAGGCCGTAGTTTACGAAGAATATGCGCCTGATGATAATTATGCTAAAATCCTCAAAGTAAAAGAAATCGCTGATCCAAAACCAAAACCAAACGAAGTTGTTTTCAAGGTAAGGGCAGCGGCGTTAAACTATAACGACATATGGGGAATGCGAGGGCAACCAGTCGCAGTACCACTACCACATGTCTCAGGCTCCGATGCAGCAGGCGACGTAATCGCAGTAGGAGAGGACGTCACGACAATCAAGGTAGGAGACAGAGTTGTATCTCACTCTAACATGTCTTGCCGTGTATGCAAAGCATGCACCGACGGACGAGAATACGACTGCACAAAGAGAACCATCTGGGGATTCCAGACGGGTCCTACGTGGGGTGCTTATTCTGAGATAACTCATCTGCCTGAGGTAAACGTAGTCAAGATACCCGACGGTGTATCATACGATGAAGCCGCAGCAGCTTCTATGACTATTCTAACGGCATGGCATATGCTGGTCGGCAGAGCCAAGATAAAACCAGGCCAGACAGTGCTCATCATGGGTGGAGGCTCCGGCGTAGGCACATTTGGAATTCAGATTGCAAAACTATATGGATGCACAGTCATAGCTACAGCAAGCGGTGACAAGCTAGACAAATGCCTCAAGCTTGGCGCAGATTACGCAGTGGATCACAGAAAGGAAGACTGGAGCAAAGAGGTATTCAAAATTACCAAAGATATCGCAAAATCTACGGGCGGAGTGCCTGGAATCGATGTAACATTTGACCACATAGGCCAGACCCATTGGAACCCGCAGCTCACATTACTCAAGTATGGCGCAACACTGGTGACGTGTGGAGCAACAACAGGATACGACGCAAAAACAGATCTGCGGCACATCTTCTTCAAGGGAACAAACATACTCGGCTCAACTCAGGGAACAAGAGCAGAGCTCGAAGACGGATTGTACTGGATGGGCAAAGGAAAGATAAAAGCAGTAATCGATTCTGTGTGGAGTTTTGAGCAAGCAGCACAAGCTCATACCAAGATGCTGACAGGCAAAGGACTCTTTGGCAAAATCTTGATGAAACCTGAAGGCGCCTAAGTCTTTTCTATGTCAAGGCTTTTTCGCAGCCTTTTATTTGTGCCGGGAAACAACCCACGCTTTTTAGAAAAAGCAAAAAGCATCCAGGCAGATATCGTGTGCTTTGATCTTGAGGATTCCGTGCCAGATACAGAGAAAAAAACAGCACGAAGCCTAATCAAGGACGCACTCAAGCTCAGATCATCTTATGCTGCGGACGTTTACGTGCGAACAAATTCTCCTGCATCAGGCAAGATCCCAGACGATCTGCAAGAAATAGTGCAAAAGGGGCTTGACGGCATAGTCATTCCCAAGGTAAACGACGCAGACGAACTACTTAAAATTCAAAAGATTCTGGCAGGCTTTGAAAAGAAACGAAAGCTTGGAAAAATCCTACTGATTCCTTCAATCGAGTCTGCGCGGGGCGTTGTCAATACGTACAAGATTGCTTCTTGCAGCAACAGAGTCGAGGCAGTCGTATTTGGCGTATTTGACCTCCTAAATGACATGGAAATCGAATACACAAAACAGCCGGAAGGCGCAAAATACGCAAGGGCTAAGATACCACTTGACGCAAGAGCAGCGGGCGTATACGCAATAGATGCCATTTGGCAGGATCTAAAGGATGCAGAAGGCCTAAAACAAGACTGCATAATTGGCAAAAGCCTTGGGTATGTCGGAAAAAGCATCATACACCCAGACCAGCTCCCAATTGCGCATGAAGCGTTTGCGCCAAACAAAGCAGAGCTAGAGTGGGCAAAAAAAGTCTGCGACACATATCTTGAATCGACCAAGAGGGGAAGAGGCGCAACAGTGGTGGAAGGAAAGATGATCGACGAGGTTCACTACAAAAGGGCTAAAGCGATTTTGGATCTGACAAAAAACAATTAACACTAAATTTGTGATGATCGATTGAAGATCTATTTCATCGCAGCATGCGTAATGGCAGCATACTTTGTACTTACAGTGGTTGTGTTTCCACAAGCATATCAAAACATCACAGTCATTTATCCACGGCCCGCACTTGAAGTCACTTTGTCTGCACAACAAATAACACTTGGTGAATCATTTGAAGCAGAGATCACAGCATACAATAACGGTGATGCCGCAGACTTGCAGATAGTCACAATCGCGTTTCCACAAAACGACGATCTGGAAAATATCAGGATAGCATCATATGATTTTCTGCAGTCACCAAGGATGATACAAAAGGGCCAAAAAGTGGGCTCAGAGTACACTGCAGGACAAATGACAGTTCTAACCAAATATCCATTTATTGAAGCATATAGCAGGCCATCAAAAAATGGAGACACCTTCACAATGGTACTACAGATTATCCCAAAGGAGGCAGGTCTCTTCAAATTATATGCAAAGACTGTTGCAATGCCACATGTTGATGACAAATCACATTTTCCCACACAGGGACTGCAGGATCAGCAAAATGAATTTGTGCAGGAATACACAGTAGAGGTTGTGAAACAGCAATGAAAAGACAACTCAAGACCGCAGGCAATCTAGACTACCAAAAACTAATGCTTGCAAGCAACTTTATCATAAGCATTGGAATAATTCTGGTTACAAGTGGTGGAAGCTGGGACATCACAAACCACATACTCAACAAACCTGAAACGTTTTTTGCACCGCCGCACTTGGTGCTTTACACCGGCGTCGGAATAGCACTATTTGGGTTCTTGGTACTGTTTTTTAGCTGGAACAGATCGGGTAGGCCACAAAACCTCAGAGGAGGAATCCAAATCAGCGGCATCGGCATAGCACTTCTTTTGGCAGCAGGGCCGGCAGACTTTGTGTGGCACTCTAATTTTGGACTTGACGGTCTACTCAGTCCACCACACCTCGTTCTGATATCGGGGATGATACTCTCAAGCGTCGGCGCACTGGCAAACTCTGCAAAATACATAGTTTATTCACAAAAGCTTGGCAGGCTGTTGATTGTAGTGTCGATTTTGCCAGTGTGGTTCTCACTGACGGGCCTGTTCTACTCGTTTTCACTTCCTTTTTCAGATACTGATTACTTTAACTTCAATCCAGACCCAGTATTTGCCGCATCATTTGCCGCAGCGTCGTATCCGTTTCTCATCTCCACAATACTTGTTCTTACAGCATTGTTTGCACAAAATCGATTTGGTGTCGTAAGCATAGTCGGGGCTTCATTTTTGGTCATGATGACACTCACTGCAATAATTCCAAACGATTCACTAATCCACACGATTCCGTTTTACTTGAGCGGCATGATCCCAATCATACTTGGTGATGTTATTGCATCAAAAGCTATTGGTGCGAGTGGCCTGTACGTAGCAGGAGGAGTTTTTGGGAGTGTTGCTTTCTTCATGTATTACCCCCTGATCACTTATACATACAACGAGATTCTGTGGCACAAAATCATCTGGCCTAGCTTGACGGCTCAGATCTACTTTGAGATGGTTCCCATCATATCTCCAATACTTGCAGTCATAGGGGCTGTAGCAGGGGTGTTTGGAGCCAAGTTTGCAAAAAAGATTACAAGAAAAAAAACTACTTGAGATTCAGAGGAATGCTGCCAGAGCCCCACGGTTCTTTTACGTTGAAGACGTATTGTTTTGATGGGTCGAATTTGAAATCTACATAGCTACCATATCCTATGGCAGGGCCAAAGAGCATGTTGAAGAATCTTGAAGCACCCGGCTTGAGTACTATCTGACCGCTGGTAAAATCGTTGGCAGAATATTTGTATGTGGTAGTGCCATCTGAGATGTCATAATTACACACTGAAGGTCCAGTGCAATATAGGGTAATGTTGTCATTTGAACCGGTATTCTCAACTAGAAATTTCAAGTTGACTATGTCCTTTCCGCCGCTCTTCTCGACTGTAGCTCCACCATAATAAAATGTAATTGGACCTATCACATGTTTTGTTGATTTTAATTTGAATTCATCAGATTCGTTGCCCGTTCTGAGCGATTTTTCACACTCGTATTGTTCACGTTGCGTTTCTTTTTGTTTGCATGCAGCTAGTTTTTCATCTAATGGGTTTAGGGCCGATGATTGTGATTTTTGCTCAATTACCATTATGCCATTTTTTATCAGAAACTGTATACCCTGAATAAAATCACTGTCGGAGATGGTTCCGTCTGCCCACCACCTTGCGTTATTTTTAATCCACACAGGAATCTCAGTGGTTGATTTTTGGCCCTGTGTGGTTTCGGGGATTTTGATGATATTCTGAGTGATCAGATATTGTATCCCTTGAATAAAATCAGAGTCTGCTATGGTTCCGTCTGCCCACCACCTTGCGTTATTCTTCACCCATGACGGTATCTCCTCACCATTTGCGTATTGAAAAAAGAAAGTAGCCACCAGCAAAATCAAAAGCGTCAAAATAGCCTGCATCACAATCTTTTCCCATTTTTCTACATAAAAACCAAAGTAAAAAACGCTATGATCATTGACGTTCACGTCTGAAGCCAACCCATCATTTTTTTATTGGTATCAAATTAGATTGGTTGTATGGTAAACCTGTACGAAGAGGCGGCAAACAATTTTTTGGAGTTATCAAGCCAGCAAAGACTGCAGATCATATTTAAGCTCTTGGAGAAAAAATCCAAGGTCACTACCATGGCAAAGGAAATTGATGCCACAGCACAAGAGGTGCACAGAAATTTTGCACGACTAGAGGACGGTGGTTTTATTGCAAAAGATCTAGATGGCTATTACGCACTCACCACGTACGGCAAGACAATCTGCTCTCAAATACCGTCGATAATCTTTCTCTCAGAGAACAGAAAGTATTTTGAAGACCACAACTTTGGCGACATTCCGCCAAAATTCATAATGAGAATAGGCCAGCTGGCAAACTCGCAGCATATCAAAGGTGTCACCAAGATATTGGAGCAGTGGAAGGCCGTATACAAGAACGCAAATGAGTACATTTACGAGATGCTGACAGAAATCCCGCTTGACATAATTGAGCCGAAGGTAAAAAGAATCGAAAAGGGCATCAAGTTCAACTATATTTTGGCAGAATCGACAATAGTGCCAAAAGGTAGAAAGAAATTACTGCAGAAGCTAAATTACGACAAGCTCATCGAAAGAGGGCTAGTTGAAAGAAAGATGAGAAAGATGATTCAGACTTCAATCGTCCTCAATGAAAAAGAGGCAACGATATCATTTCCAAACATTGAAGGAGAACCAGACATAACGGAAGCGTTCTACAGCACGGATCCAATGTTTCATGAATGGTGTCTTGATTATTTCAGGTACTGCTGGTACGAGTCAGAGCCGTTTCAAGAAAGTAAGCTAAAGGAGTTTTAAAAAAAGGGGTGTTTTCCTAGGCGGTTGCTAGGAAGGCACCGATTCCTGCACCTACGCCAACGCCGAGGACAAAAAACAGCGCATCCCAAGCGATGACCTTTCTGAACGGTGCCCGAACCTGGTAGTTCCAGTGAGTTTGTTTTGTTTCCATGATTATACTACGCATTCATAGTTGATAGGTTGTAGTCAGCTAATTGTATGACAAATAAGCTACTCTGTTAGCGCGTAAGCTCACTTTTTTCATAAAAAGAGGGTTTAAGAGAATCTAACTAGTCGTCATCTTCATTTCTATCGTTCTTTTTCTGTTCTTTTTTTAACTCTTTTTGCTGTTTTTTGGTTTCTTTTTTCAATTCTTTGATGTCATGTTTCAGCTGTTTTTCAGCCAGCTTTGTCTCGTTTTTGAACGACTTGATCTCGCGTTTGATCTCTTTTACATCCTGTTTTTCTACTAAATTGGCCTTCTTTGCATCTTTGAATAACGACTTGGTAGTTTCTCTGAATGTTTTGAATTCCTCTTGGAACTGCTTTCTTGCCTCCTTGTATTTTTCCTTTATTGATTGAAGTGCCTCGCGGCAGTCATCCTTTATCTCCTTTCTTTGTGTCGCGTTTGCGTTTCTTACTTTCTCATTGCAGTCTTTGATCATCTTTAGTGTCTCTTCGCGCTGTTTTTTGAACAATTCGTTTCGTTTGTGTACAAAATCAGAGATTGCTTGTCCTATGTTATCTTTGGGTGTAGGCTGAGTGGAGGTCTGGTTTGTCGCCTTGGTTACATTTGACGAGAAAGCTCCGAGGCCTACTCCGTTCCATGCAGCTACACGGTAGGTCTGCTGGTGTTGTGGAAGTAGACCTGTATCCAAATACATCGTTTGGTTGTTGCCTGTATTTACTACTAGAATCGTGCCGTTTCTTTGGATTTGGTATCCTATTACTGGACTTCCGCCGTTGTCAGATGGTGCATTCCAACTCAGCTTTAATGAGGAGCTAGATACTGCAGTTACTGTCAAACCTGTAGGTGCGCTTGGTATTCCGTGAGTGATGGCAGAAGCAGTGTTGGATGGGGTGCTTGTACCTGCCGAATTAAGTGCTGACACTCTGTATGAATAACAAAAGTCGCTTAGCAGACCTATATTTGAAAAAGAGGTGCTAGTTGTTGTGGTATTCTCAACAAGGATTGAAAATATTCCAACACAACCGACGTCTTGCTCGATTTTGTATCCGTTTACACCATTTTCAGTGCTGTTTTGTGGTGCAGTCCAACTCAAATTGATCTGAGAGCCGGATACCGCTTGGGCAGTCAGTCCTGTCGGAGGAGACGAAACTGCAGTCTGTGCCAATACATGTTCCAATGGAACTGCGAGAGTCCCTACAAGTAGAATCAATGTGATTCCCACTATCTTCATTGAGCAAAAGCACCATCTTTTCCCTTATAATGTTCAAGTAGAAATTCTACGAGCGGCTTTTTGGGATCTTGTGCTTGGAGATAAACGAGCTTCCAAGAAGCAGGATGTTTCGCTTTCGTTCCTTAAGTCTGCGAATGGAATACGGAAGCCAGTTTGTGCCATATGGGATGTATTCTGCAAGAGAGAATCCTTTTTTGAGAAGATCGGGTTTCAGCTCATCCCTAATACCTCGGAGCATCTGGAATTCAAATTTGCGATCGTATCTTCTTGCCAGCTTGACTGCCGTTCCGATCATTTTGGAATCATGTGTAGCCACTCCAAACTCGTTGCCTTTTTGAAACAAAATCTTCAACAACTTCAGGTAGTTTTGATCAACATCATGTCTTGTCTTGAATGCAACATTACTGTTTTCCTTGTAGGCGCCTTTAACCAGCCGGATTTTTGCGCCTATCGAAAGCAGGTCTATGAGATCTCCTTCGGTTCTTTTGAGGTTTGCCTGCAAAGCTAGGCCTAGCCTTTCGTATCTTGTAAACAGGCTTTCGTACAACTGGATCGTCTCGTCTGTGTGCTCTGATGATTCCATGTCGACCCACACGAAGGTCTGCGACAAGGTGGCAGCTTTGATGAGATCCTCAAAGTTATGTAGGCACTCCTTTTTGCTTCTTGACATGCCCACCTGAGTAGGCTTGACTGAGATACCAGCGTGCAGGTGCCATTTCCTAAATGATTGTGTGATGGTCTTGTATTCATTGACTGTTTTTTCTATCATTTGCTTTGAGGTGTGGTATTCGCCCAGTTTGTTGATAATCACACCCATGCCGTTTCTGTAAGAGGTTTGTGCAGCAGAAAGGGCGTCTGAGATTGTATCACCGGCGATCCACTGTTTTGCAACACCAAACAAGATCTTCTCCATTAAAGTTGATGCCAATACCAACCATTTGAACTACCGTCGTAAAAATATTGAGAGAGGCAGTTCTCAAAGTTGAGAATCGATCTCGGATTTAAAATCAATGTCAATCAAGAAAGAAACATGAGCAATGCGCTTGAACAATCTATTTCAAATTTCACTGACAAGTCATTTGTAATTGAGGATGGAAACCAAAGTGTGTCTGAAGGTGTAAGGAAAATGGAGGAACACGGAATAGACAGCCTGTTGATCATGAATAACAACGACATAAACGGGATCGTTACACATCGTGATATTTTGCTTGATGTTGTGGCAAAGGGGAAAGACCCTACAAAGACAAAACTAAAAGAAATTATGCGAACACCGCTTGTCACCATAAGAAAAAATGCTACAATAAAAGACGCAATATTACTGATGAGTAAAAACAACATTCGGAGGCTCGTCGTCATAGACAACAAGGTGCCTATTGGTATCGCATCGCAGAAGGCCTTGGTGGGAAATATCGCAAGACAAGCAATAGTTTTGCCGGAACTTGAAATTCCTAATAAGATCAAGTGTCCGTACTGCTCTTCGATATTTAATGACAAAAAATCGCTGTCTTCACACATAGATAACATCCACATAGGAAAAGGACTCTTTGAGGGCAACCTTGCAAGGGCCGAAGAGCTGGGAACGATAAATCCACCATCCGAATTTCCAAAGACGTTATAATTAATACAAAAATTTGCTTACAAAGACGAATTTGATGTGTTTATCTGGCCATACAAAAAACAAAAACTCGCAAAAATCTACCAAGTCTTTGTTGGTAGGTAAATTTTTCCTAATTCAATCATAGATTCACTGGTGTTATGGTGCACTAGATCACCGATTTCTTCCAAATGGGCCTTGGTGATCACTTAGGCAACACATGCATTCTTTTTTGTAACACTCGTCCACTACTTCGTGGCCACAGCTGCCACAATCACATCGTTTGCCTCTCATACCATGCCAGAGTGATGATTACTATTAAAACACCCTATGATTATCAATATTGAATATGTTTTCCAAAAGAATCGTTTTATATCATATTGATGCTTTGCTAGCTGGAATTGTTTACAGGCATAGTTGAAGGCGTTGGCAAGGTAATCTCGCTGAACAAAAACACCAAGAGAAGGAGCGCAATAAAGATGACGGTGGATCTTGGCAGGAACGCAAAGGGCCTCAAGATAGGTCAAAGTGTGGCACTCAACGGTGTCTGTCTTACGGTAACTGGGATCTCAAAATCAAAATGTAACTTTGAGATGATAGATGAAACAACAAAGAAAACTGACCTTGGGAACCTCAAAGTAGGCAGCATCGTCAACATAGAAAGGAGCCTCAGGGTGGGGGACAGAATGGAAGGCCACTTTGTTCTAGGACACGTCGACGGCGTAGGTACAATAAAAAAAATCGAAAAAAGGCCAAAGGAGATCAAAGTTTGGTTTGAAATACCAAAACATCTCTCAAGGTTTGTAGTGCAGAAAGGCTCAATTGCAATAGACGGCATAAGTCTGACCGTAGTAGACGCCAAAAAAAATCTGGCATCGGTATGTCTTATTCCACATACAGTTGAGGTAACAAACTTTCAAACAAAAAAAGTTGGCGACAAGGTTAATATTGAAACCGACATTTTAGGCAAATATCTTTTAAAACACGAATAAATTATTACCAATTTGGTTGTAATTACTAATTTTTTAGTAACCTTTATTATTCATGCAAAGCCAATTTTGATCATGAGCCTTCAGGATGCCATATCCTCATTAAAACGCGGCGAGTTTGTGCTTCTGTATGATTCAGGTGGCCGCGAAAACGAGGTGGACATGGTAGTGGCTGCACAGTTTGTGACACCTGAGCACATCTCAAGGATGCGCCAAAATGCTGGTGGCCTCATTTGTCTTGCAATAAAGGATTCTTTTGCAAAGTCTCTTAACCTAAAATACATGCACAACATACTCTCTGGGTCTTCTGATCTAGATGCTGACTCTAAGCAGATGATTATGGGAACAGCACCATATGGGGACCATCCGACATTTTCGATCTCAATTAACCACAAGCGAACCTACACTGGAATCACCGATAGGGACAGAGCCCTGACAATCAAGGAAATGGCAAACATCTACCACACAGATGATCCAAAAAAAGAATTTGTCTCGTTATTTACGACGCCAGGGCATGTACCGTTACTTTTGGCATCAAATGGCCTTCTTGCAAGCAGGCAGGGACACACAGAAATGTCTGTGTATCTAGCGGAGCTTGCAAAACTCACACCGGTAACTGCAATATGTGAAATGATGGACTCTCAAACCTACTCTGCGCTCACGGTGGAAAAGGCGCAGAAATTTGCAAAGGAAAATGCCATCCCCTTTGTCGATGGCAAAGAACTCCTTGAATTCTCAAAGGTGCACTGATTTTGAATATCGCAATAGTTACTGCGGAGTTCAATGAGGAGATAACATCAAGAATGCTCCAAGTGGCGCAGGAAAAGGCAAAGGCACTCAAACTGGATATCAAATATTCGTGTAAAGTTCCTGGTGCCTATGACATGCCGCTGATAGTTGACGCCCTTTTGCAAAAAAAGGATGTAGACGGTGTAGTCACACTTGGCGCCATCATAAAGGGGCAGACAAAGCACGACGAAACCATCGCAAACGCGACTGCTAGGGCGCTTACTGAGCTCTCAATTAGGTACCAAAAACCAGTCACACTTGGCATAAGTGGTCCTGGAATGCAGGAAAGGCATGCACATGCACGAATCAGGCCTGTGTCAGAGCGAGCAGTCGAGGCAGTTCTCAAGATATCAAAGGAGCTTGAAAAGATTCGATGATCCAGCTTACAATAGTAAAAATAACAGAGTACGGGCCGTGGACGCTGACGCTTGGCTCAGACAGGGAACATGAGTTGCAGATGTTACAGGCAAACCTGTACAGAGAGTTACAAAAATTCTTCTCAGAGAAAAACTGCCTTGTATTCTCCAACCGGTTCGACGAATTTTTTGTGATCACAAACGGCCTTACACTTGACGATCACGTTGAAATTCAGCAAAAGTTGGCAAAAGCATCAAGCCTCAAGATGTCCATGTCAATTGGGTATGCCGACAATCCGTTTGATGCAAATCTAAAAGCATACGAGGGAAAGGCGAAGCAGGTTGTCTTGGATCAAAAAAACACAATCTACGGCTTTGTCAACGGCAAGGCAGACCAAAAAGTGACGATAATGCATTTTGACGTGGAAAACATCACATCAACAAGAAAAACAAAGTCTCCCTACGAGATCTCCTCGATAATTTTCAAGCTATATGCAAGAATGTCTGAATTTTTCATGGCAAAAAAATCTCTTGCGTTTTTTATGGGCGGAGACAACTTTATGGTGATAGGAACCTCTGACGCAAAAAAAGACGCACAAGAATTCTTGGAGCTGGTAAAAAAAGAATTCGGCATTATATTCAACTGCGGCATAGGGACGGCAAGGACTGCAAGGGAGGCAGTCAAGCTTGCAACCAGCTCACTTGATACAATTAGGGAAATCAGGAAGGCAGGAAAAGAAAAACCAACCATATACGAAATGTCATGCTTTTAAAAAATGTCAGTATTCTGTACGGCAAAAACCTAGAGTATGTCCCATCTACAACACTGCAGACATCAAACGGCCTTTTTGTAAAACAATCTGACAGCAAAGGTGGAGTTGACTGCCAAGGGCTTTTACTTGTACCGGGTTTTGTAAACATGCACACTCACATAGGCGATTCCATAGGAAAAGACGCAACACTGAAGGGCTCAGTTGACAGCAAAATACACCCCATGCTGGGTGTAAAAAAGAGAATACTGAGCAGCTCAAGCCCTGAACATATTGCAAATTTTATGAAAAATACTTGTCATTCTATGCTTAAAAAAGGAATTACTACTTTCGTCGATTTCCGAGAAGGTGGACTTGGAGGCATCATGCTGTTAAGAAAAGTGTTGGAGCAGGTGCCGATTCGAGGAGTGATCCTTGGCAGAGTAGAGTATTACCAGGACAAAAACCAAATTAGAAAAAATACGCCGTTACCGGCTGAAAGAAAAAAGGAACTGGAATCAATTCTCAAGCATTGTGATGGTATCGGTATCAGCGGGCCAAATGAAAACAGCGATTCTGTTCTGTTGACATACTCGAAGACAAAAAAGATTAGGGCCATACACAGCGCGGAAACACAAGAAAGCTCCGCCGTTTCAAAGAAGACAACCAAGAGATCAGAGACTACAAGGGCGCTTCTTGCAAGGCCTCATTTTTTGGTACACATGACGTATGCCTCAAGATCCGATCTGGGTGCTGCGGCAAAAATGGCACGCGGCATAGTGGTATGTCCAAGGGCAAACGCATCGCTTGCAGAAGGAATTCCAGACTTTGCATCTATGCAAAAAAATGGATGTACTGTTGCAATCGGGACAGACAATGTCATGATAAACTCACCAGACATGTTCCGAGAGATGGATTATGCATGGAAGGTGCATATGGGAATGCACAAAAAAATACTCGACCCAAAGCAGATACTGAAAATGGCTACAGTGAATGGGGGGGTTCTCCTTAGAAGAAAAATCGGCTCAATTGAGCCAGGATATGTCGCAGACGGTGTATTCTTTGATAAGCACGCACTTGATTTTGAGCCGATGCTTAATCCGCACGCAGCAATAGTACACAGAGCATCGGAGTCTACAATAAGGGCAGTCATGATTGGAGGTAAAATAGTTTATGGCAAAATCTAGGCCGCACATAATTTTGAGTGCGGCAGTTTCACTCGATGGCAAAATAGCCACAAAAACAGGCGACTCGGAGATATCATCAATACAGGACAAAATACGTGTGCACAGATTGCGTGCTAGATCCGACGCAATACTTGTGGGAAAAAACACGGTCAAAAAAGACGATCCATTACTTACCGTGCGATACGCAAAGGGAAAAAACCCTACCAGAATAATTCTTGATTCGCGCGCAGAAATTTCCACAAACTCAAAGATAATCAAAACATCTCAGCTAATTCCGACAATCATCGCAGTCTCAAAAAAAGCACCAAAGAAAAACCTCTTAAATCTTGCAAAATATCCAGTCAAGATAATAACTGCCGGAAAAGACAAAGTCGAGATAAAAAAACTCCTGAAAATTCTCTACAAACAAGGAATTAAAACCATCTTGCTTGAGGGAGGGGGGACAACCAACTGGGACTTTGTAAGCAAAGGACTTGTAGACAAAGTAATAGTTACGATATCACCACGTCTGGTTGGTGGCACAGCTGCAACCACTCTGGTGGAAGGAGCAGGATTTGCAAAGATTGCCAATTCGATGAAATTAAAGCTGAGAAAAGCTGTGCGTTATGGCGGTGAAATCGTGCTACACTATCAGAGGTGACGACGCATGTCGTTTCTTATCTCGGTGATTTTTGACTCTAACGCCTTTTTGAGCTTGTCATTTTTCTTGAGATTTACTACGCCGCCACACCTGGGGCACTTGAAGAACATCTCAAGTGCAGTCTCAAAGGTGATCCTCGGACAGTCCTCGTTGTCGCAGTGATAGAACTGAGATGAATTCTCATAATCGAGCCTTTGCTGGAGTCTATCTGCAATCTTTTTTTTCTGGTTTTCGATAAAGTTCTCCACTTCATCCTTTCTTGAACGCCATCTGTAAACAAACCAGCCTTTTCGTTCGTCTTTTACGCGTATTCCAGTGATGAGGGCCTTTCCAAACAGGTCGTAGAGTACCTTTCTTACCATGTTTATTCTAAGTCCGGTTGAGCTGGCAATCTCTTCGTCGGTCGCATCCTCTGCTTTGAGCAATGCGCGAGCTACTTTGAGGTATTCGTCGCCCCCGATCATTGCAGCGATCCTAACAAACGGATCTTCGTATGACTCGACCAATAACTTTGGTTAAGTTTCGGATATAATTAATCAATCGCTTTTTGCGATGACTTTTTTACCTTTCTTGCTTGGAATTATCTCCAGTCTTGCGTTATTATATTTGATATCAAACTGTTTTCCATTTTGAATTCTATCCAAAATTATTGCAAGTGCACTGACTTCGGAATGTGGCTGATTTCCCACTGCAACGTTGTAGTCTGCATAGTCGTATACTTCACGCGGAACTTTTTCTGCACCCACGACAACTAGAATTTCATCTTCATTTCTTAGCTTTTCTTGTACGTCGTTTACGTTTTCGCCATACATCGTAAGGTGGACGATCTTTGCGGATTTTTTCTTTGATCTTAGGATCTTTTTCCAGTCGTCGATGAATTCTAATTCAAATCCGCCACCCCATGATCTGTTCACCTTCTCTACTGTGTCTTTGATTTCTGGGTTTACTTCGTTCATGAATATCTTTGATGCGCCAAATGCCCTTGCGACAAGTGCTACATGTGTAGTCACCCTGTCATCCCTAACGAGGCGTTGGCCGATTCTTAACACTTCAATCCTCTTCATAGAACTTTGCCAGATCCTGCTTTGGTGAGATCTCTTTTATTTGCTGCTTTGATGTTTCAAGCATCCTGCTTACAAGCTCAAGTAGCTTAGAGATGTTTTCTCCAGTGACTGCAGAGATTGGAACCCATTTTTTACTTTCTCCAAGGCCTACAAGTTCAGCCCTTCTGACTATGTCTTCGGGGCTCATTAAATCTGATTTGTTGAGCGCAAAAATGACGCGTTCTTGGTTTACGTCAAGATCAGATAGCGTTTTGAGACAACTTCGAAACTTTTTCTTTAGCTCCAGCTCAGAATCGCTTACATCGACTACAACGACTACAACGTCTGCGTACCGGAGCTCTTCAAGTGTGGACCTGAAGGCCTCGATCATGTACGCAGGAAGCTTGCTGATAAAACCGACAGTGTCTGATATCAACACAGGTTTTTTGTCGATCATAATCTTTCTTGTTGTGGTAGAAAGTGTAGTGAACAATTCAGGGCTTTCCTCTTTGCTTTCACCAGTCAGAGTGTTAAACAGTGTGGTCTTGCCAGCTGAAGTGTAGCCTGCAAGCGAAATCGTTTTGAGCCCTACTCGTCGCCTTGCTTCTCTGTGTAATGCACGTTGCTTTCCTGTTTTTGCAAGCTTTGATTTTACACTCTTCATTCTGTTTTGGATGTCATTATAATATGTGTCGACTTCGTACATGCCGATTCCCATAAAACCTGGTTGCTCTCCTATCTTTGCTAGTCGAACCTTTTCTTTTGCTCTTGACATTTCATATCTAAGCTGTGCTAGTTTGATCTGCAGATGTGATTCGTAACTCGACGACCTCCTTTCAAATATCTCCAAAATCAGAGACTCGCGATCGAGTATGTTTATTTTCAACTTCGATGCTAGGTTGTAGCTTTGGCTCGGTTTGAGCACTTCGTCATAGATTATGACATCCGGTTTTATCTTTGCTGCAAGTTCTTTGAGCTCTTCGACCTTGCCTTCGCCAATTCCATATTTTGCTTTGTTGAGAAATTTTTGTCGTAGCATTTTTGCTACTTTGTAACCAGCTGCCTCGCACAGGCCCAACGCCTCTTTTACAGAGTCCTCGTTGTCATAAGTAATCAAAATAGCAATATGTGTCATGGCAAGGCCCTTTAGAACCTAGGCCTTCTTAACATCTTTTCTATATTCATGTTTAGTACGATCTCCGCAATATCGCTTGCGTATTCAGCGATTCTTATGATATTTTCTGACATTCTTCGTATCCTATAAGCTTCTTCTTCGTCTTTGATAGATTTTATGGACTCGAGAATCTTTTTTTCGTACTTTGATATCTCCGAAGCTTTTTCAATTGCATGTTCTGCTTGCGCAAAGTCCTCTTTAAAGAGGGCAAGACATGCTTCGTCCAAAACCGAGATGGCAAAGTCACAGAGATCGTCAATTTTTTCCATTGCATCCTTTCTTACCGATTCTTTGAATTCAAGAAGGTCCTTTGCTATCAGAACTGCGTGGTCACCTGTCCTCTCTATGTGTTTGACGATGAGTCTATAGCCGAGACACTGCCTTGGATTTGTGAAACCCATCTCTTTTAGCATAAACTCGTTTTGGATCGCAATCTTTAGCTGCCTGATAATGTAAAATCCAAATCTGTCCACTTCGTCATCAGAATCAATTACCTCTCTTGCCAAATCCAGATTCCCTTCTCTTACTGCCAAGAGCGCATCTCTTAACATGGATTTTGCCAAGTGAAGCATTCGCTTAAAGGCCCCGTCAACTGAAAGCTCTAACAGATTCACAAGAACTTGGATGGTGATTCCATCTACCGAATCAGAAATTATCTCTGCTCCCATGAGCATACCCTTGACTGCAGCTTTTATGGCATTGCGTTGTCCCGGTTGCAGTCTTTCTGCTTTCGGTTTTATCTGAATGGTTTTGTAACCAAGAAAGTAAAGAGAGATGAGCTTTCGAATAATCGATGCGTTGTCATCATCCCTTGCTATTTCTAAAACTGCATCTTCTATATGCGCGGATTTTGTTTGGTCTTTTGCAGGAAGTATCTTCAAGGAGGATTTTCCTTCACGTGTAATCGTTATTTGATCTCCTTGTTTTAGGCCTAAATCCATGACCCACTGCTTTGGTAGAGAAACGATGTATGACGACTTGCCTGTGAACTGGAGCCTCCTTGTCTCTTCGCGTTCCGACATATCGTGTAGTAAATGAATCTTCTATATAGATTGTAGAGTCACTATGGGGCTTTGAAATTAATACCCGAAAATCACAAGTTTGGCGTGGAGCCTGTCCTGAAACTAAAGCACACACTCGATGCGCTGTTTGGAAGCGGAACTTCAAAATACCTTCCAAAAAATATCGAGATCACGTTTTCCAAAAAAACCGGTAGAATTCGGGAGGTATACTGCGACAAAAAACTCCTTTGCACCCTACGAATAGATGGTGGTCTTGCGATAACCCCACATTTTGCACAGCTGTTACTAAAGAGAAAAAAATTCCAACAAAACTGCATCGAAGTAGACAAGGAATCAAAACCGTTTGTGGAGGAAGGCAAGTCGGTCTTCTGTAAGCATGTGGTATGGGCAGGAAAAAGGGTGCTGATCGGGGCCGACGTGCCGGTTCTATGCCAAGGCAAGGTGATCGCAGTCGGCCGCGCCATTGCGAACTCTGATATGATGTTGTCGCTAAAGCGTGGCGTGGCAGTCAAAATCCGACATAGTTTAAAACCCACGGTGAGGGAGAAACAGTCATGATGCGCGGTGGAAACCGTGAGATGCGGCGAATGCTGGACAGAATGGGACTTGATATGAAGGAGGTTTCAAACGTCCAAGAGGTAATAATCAAGACCGACAAAAAAGAGATCATAATCTCCAAGCCGGCAGTAACAGAAATGAAGTCAAAGGATAATTCTATTTTTCAGGTAATTGCAAACAGCTACGAGGAAAAGGAGCTGGAAACACCAGTCTTTTCCGAAGAAGACATAATGCTGGTGTGTCAGCAAGCAAACGTCACCCCAGAGGTTGCCACAAACGCCCTAAAGGAGACTGGAGGCGATCTTGCAAGGGCCATCCTGCTTTTGAGCACCAAATGAAGGCTTTAATATGGACTTGGAGGTTTTGAGGTATGAAGGAAGCAGCTCAAACTGCCGTAGCAGACTCTAAGGTCAGCAAAATTATCAAGTCGCTGGCAGAGCTTGAAAACGACCTTGACTCACTAAATGCCAAAGTAGCAGACATGAAAAAAACCCTAAATTCCAAGGCCCAAAAAGAGCTGGACTCACTTAGAGAAAGAGTCACACAAATGGCCATAAAAGAAGCCGAGTCAATAATTGCCGAAACCAAAACCAAGGCCGAGCTACAAGCAAAAAAGATCGCCTCGGATGGCGCAGCAAAACTCGACAAACTCAAATCAACAATAGACTCCAAATTTGATGAGGCAGTAGATAGCGTCGTGTCAACAATTTTGAAGCCGTAAACCCTTAAATCGGCAAATTAACAATGAATGGTATCAGCGCATTAGATGATTGCCGCATCGGAATTGCCACCACCTACGGTAAATCTTACTTCCAGTTTGTCAAGGCACTCAAGTTTTTAAATCTCAAGTATGACTCATTACTGCCAACAGACATACCAAACTATCCTGGAAGTCTAATATTTACAACAGAGATGGAATCACCAAAATCAGCAAACCAACTGATCCTAAACGAGGACATACTCAAAGAGGATCCAACAGTAATTCAGGGAATAATAATCGAAAAACTGGACTCGGGACTAAACCAGCACGAATTGATAATTGGAATCGACCCCGGCCAGAGAATCGGCCTTGTAGTTATGTACCTTGGCAAGGAAATAGAGCGCGGCCTGTATACATCTCCGGACGAGGTTGCATCACACGTTGCAAAGATACTTGGCGGCCTTCGAGCGAATAAAAAAATAGTCAAGATTGGAAACGGCAATATGCAGATAGCAAAACAGATCACGAGTTTATTGAATCTGAAATTCTGCTCGCATTTTGAGCTAGAATTTGTAGACGAACAAAAGACAACTAGAAAAATTAAAAACTACAACAAGCGCGGCGAGAGGGACATAATGTCAGCAAAATACATCGCGCAACGCCAAGGATACAGACACTTTGTTTTGCCGCTTTCAAGGACGGGTTAGGTCGCAAAAACTCGAAAATTCGCCAAAAATCGAGCAAAAATAACCCAAAAAACCGCGAAATTCAGCTTTCTATGGGTATAATATACCATTTGGAAAAAATCGTTAGATATTTATACAACTTTTCAAGGTTTTTTCAAATTGATCGAGCTAATCCCTCAAGCACCTGACAATTTTTATAATTTTTTTTAAAAAAATATCTAGAAATTTTAGATCCATCCTTAAATATTTGCGAATCCTATAACATAACGACAAAACATGACATGTAAGGGAATCTGCTCCAGATACAAGGCACAAAAGCCAGTAGGAACTGGACGTTATGCTTCCGGACAAAGACGTTGTCAGATTTGTGAAATCTTCATCAAATGGGAAGGACTATGGTGCCCATGCTGTGGTTACAGACTGAGAACAAAACCACGAAATCTCAAGTACAAAGCCAAGCTGCGTGCCAGAGTTGAAGCAGAAGCTCAAGAAGCAGAAGCAATAGCAATAAAGGCATAAGTCTATCCAAGCAATTAATGTCAAGTTCTGACCACAGAGTAATATCTGTGGAAACAGATAATCGGAAATTTGATGTTTCCATCTTAAAGTACGATAACGGTTTTTTCATTTCGATTACTGAAGGTGCCAAAAAACTAGGCGCAACGATGATCTCAGTCGCAATTGGGCCGTCACCCAGTTCGTCTGAAATCATACCAATTCGCCAAGACTCTCTTTTTTTGAAACTGATTTCTCAAAAGCTAGCATCAGAAGCACGTGGTGTTTGCATAGTTTCCCTTTCAACAAAGGGTGAGCTTGGCAAAGATGCAAGCAAGGTTCTAATTGAGAAGATAACTGAGGCAGTCAGGAATTGACGGATATACGCACTTACGTTGATCAGATAAAAAAATCAGGCCAACTTTCCGTCATCAAAAAAAGAGTCTCAACAAAATACGAGATTGCTGCAATCACTGCCAAAGTAGATGGTGCAAATTCATTGCTCTTTGAGAACATCAAAGAAAGCAAGCTACGTCTTGTTGCAAACTTGGTAGGCACAAGGGCCAGATTCGCAAAGGCAATCGGTGCAACTGAGCCAATGATACACGATAAAGTGATTCTGGCAATAAAAAATAAAAAGAGACCTAAAATTGTCTCTGACGCAAAATTCTTTGAAAATGACTCAAAGAATATTTTAGATTTACCAATTGTTACTCATTTTGAAAAAGAACCTGGACCGTTCATTACATCTTCCATAATTTACGCACAAAATCCGGAAAAAAAGACGCAAAACTCTTCGTTTCACAGACTGATGCCGCTTGACAAAACGCACTTTTCTGTTCGCATGGTGGAGGGTCGACATCTGCACAGAACGTTTGTTAATGCAAAGGAACACGGCGAGGATCTCAAAGTAGCAATAACAGTAGGCGTGCATCCGGCAATTTCCATTGCGGGAGCATATCAGGCAGAATGGGGTCAAGACGAACTCGAGATAGCAAACAGTCTTCTTGGGGGCAAACTCACGCTCACAAAACTACCGTATTCGTCTCTGACTGTTCCTTCTGGTGCAGAAATAGTCATGGAGGGCCGAATACTGGCAGACAAGACACACAAGGAATGGATGGTCGAAATGCTCAGAACATACGACTTTGCAAGACAGCAGCCGGTCTTTGAGCTCCAAAAACTCTACTACAGAAACAACGCCATATTCCACGACATTTTATCTGGCTACTCAGAGCATAGGCTGCTCATGGGCATGCCAATTGAAGCAAAGCTCAACTATGAGCTCAAAAAATTTGTGCCGCAGACAAGGCGCGTTGTGATGAGTGACGGCGGATGCAACTGGCTCCATGCAGTTGTGCAGATATCAAAGAAAAAAGAGTCTGACGCAAAAAAGGCGATCGAAAAGGCTTTTGCAGCACACCGCTCACTAAAGATGGTCACAGTAGTAGATGATGACATTGATCCGACGGATCCAGTCCAAGTAGAATATGCAATGGCAACAAGATTTCAGGCAGACAAGGGCCTTACGGTAATTGAAAAAGTGCGAGGCTCAAGTCTTGACCCATCAAGTGATCAAAAAAACCTCTTGACTGCAAAGCTTGGAATAGATGCTACAAAATCGCTTTCAAAAAGAAAGGAAGGATTCGAGATTGCCCGCATACCAGGGCAAGAAAGCATCACACTCAAAAAATATCTCAGCTAAGTGAGGTTTTTTACCTCAAAGAGCTCAGCTAAATCATGGAAGTTAGGAGGCGCAGCGCATGGTGGTTTTTGTTACCCATTCTCTTTAATGTAATAGGTGGAATCATTGCATATTTTGTGATCAAAGATGATGATCCAAAAAGGGCAAAAAACTGCCTGCTTTTGGGTATAATACTTACTGCTATAGGACTTGCAATATTTCTTATTCCGATTCTAATTGGCATATCGATGATGCCAGATATGCACATGGATATGTTTGAAAACAGCTTCTAGATATGGAGGAGATCTGGAACAAATCTTTATTGTTCTCCAATATGAGAACAACTAGTAAAGCAAACAAATCTACAGTCAAATTCACAACAGTTGCTTCCAGTTTTGTGATGATTATTGCCGTAAATCCAACCTTTCTTTTTTCACAATGTCATGTTGAGGCCTTGGATCTTCTTGATTATCTCATCATGATTTGCATCAACTTCAAGTGAGAATATGAGAAGGCCGTCATCCAAGAACATAGTCACCAGTTTGACTTTTTCCTTTGCAGTTATCATCCAGTTCGTTTTCCCAAGTGCATTATCAAACATTTCCTCCATGCTTGCTTTTACGGATGCCTGGTAGTGTGCCAGATTCCCAAGCTCTGTATCCAAAAGAGGTTTTTTGTTTGGATGCCTTGCAAACGCAATAACTTTACGCTCTCTTATTCTACCTACAAACCTAATGGAATCATCTAAGCTTAGTATATGTTTGCATATCTCTATTGGACTAAGCTGCTTATGCATCCCCTTATGCGAAAAGCTTTTGGTGACTCGTTAAAAGTCTTTTTATTGCGTTTTGGTTTCACATTGAAAATTAGAAATTTTTGACTGATCGACGTTTGTTTTTCAAATTTTCCGCGCCACTATCAAGACAAAAAAAAAAAACAATTCATGCTGAATCGTATTTTGTATGAGATGAAAATGAAAAAATGAGTTAGAACTTGGTATTCTTTATTTCATTAATTACCAGGTTTCTTAGTAATTCTGCATGTTTTTGTCTGTCAGATTTTATGGTGTTCCATGCTTTTTCAGACTCTTTGTCGCCGACTTTTTGCGCGTCGGCTATGTATTGGTCTACGCGAGAAAGGAAACCGAGAGTCTTTGTTAGCTGGTGTATTACATTGTAGCAGTTATTGTTAAGACAGAGAGTTGTTTTTTCCATTATAAGGTAAATGGGTTTCTATTATTATAGTAATGATGTAAATTATCAATTTTGAGAAAACATTATCAAATTTGATATCCAAATGAGGTCTTTTTAATGAGCACCATTAACAGGTAGAGTAATAACACTCAAGAAAAAACCATAAAACCCAAAAGGAATTGTGATTTTATGACAACGGGTAACCACAGGATTACTACGATCTGAATTTTGGGCAGTTGTTACCCTTTTTATGACACAAACCATCGATATCTTATTTGATAATTATCGTGTTGTCTTTTAAGTGAAAAAGGCGGTGTCTAGTCATGAAAAGAATAGACGCCATAATACAAGAAGATAAGTTAGACGTAGTTACAGATGCGCTGAAAGAAATAGGCATAACCGGCATCACCATAACGCAGTCAAGAGGCATCGGAACGGGAGAAAGACCCGTGCTGAGGGGGCAAGAGGCACAGCAAAGTTTGTTGCCATGTACAACAGGCTTGAAGCAATAATGACAGTGGTGGACGATTCCAAAGTCGATGGGGTCGTCAAGGCAATAATGAATTCGGCGCATACTGGCACTGCCGGGGATGGCAAAATATTTGTCTCAAATGTAGAAGAAGCATTTGATATTGCAACAAAGCAAAGCGGCATTAATATACTCTGAGCTGTAGCGAGCGCGAATCTATTCAGTCTTTAGAGACTTGATACTCTTTCTCATAGAATATGTCCTATTCCTGATTGTCACTTCGGTGATGTTTGCCGCGTGTGCTACTTGACGCTGTGTAAAGTTCTCATTGTTTTGGACTGCTGCTAAATATACAGCGGTTGCCGCAACGGCCATAGGACTCTTTCCAGACGCATTTCCCGTCTTTTCATATTCAACAAAGATTGAAACAGCAAGTCGTTTCGTCCTCTCAGATACGCCTACTTTGTTTGCTATCAAAGAAACATACTGTACAGGATCAACTACTGGCATTTTCATGTTGAGGCCCTCTACAAGCTGTCGGTAACACTTGTTGATCTGTTTTGATTTCACAGCGCTTGCCTTTTGGATGTCCTTTATCGTACGGGGAGTCTCGTTATCTCTACAGGCAGCATACAAGGCAGCACAAATAAATGCCGAGATAGGCCTTCCACGAACAAGTTTTTTTTCATGCGCCTTTCTGTATATGTATGCAGTCTCTTCGACAACGGCCTCAGTAAGTCCTAGTTTTTCTTTTAGTGCGGATAATTCAGAAAACGCCTTTCGTAGATTTCTATCTGCTGCAGTATGTGCCTGACTTCTGCTGTCCCACAGTCTTAGTCTTTCGATAGTATTTCGCATGATTGCAGATAGTGGCTTTCCTGTGACATCTTTGTTTATTGGACCTATCACAGTTGAGAGACCCATGTCGTGCTTGCTAAGTGAGCTACCATCACCTGTCCTGCTTTTGTTTATGCCAGAATCAATTGCGCGCCATTCAGGCCCTTCGTCTTCTATCTTTTCCTGAATCACACAACCGCACCTTGCACAAATCATCTCACCATATTCCTCGTCACAGACAAGAATGTGCTCCCTGCAACCTTCAAATTTTTTATTAGGATGTTTTTCCAAATCTTTCAGTATATTATTATACACTATTATGTATATTTATATATTATGTATAATAGTATATAAATATATACTACAGCAAGCTATTATCGACATGCAGATAACGTTTGTCACCAAGCTTGCCAAATCTGGCTGTAACTCAAATGGAAAAGAAAGAAGAATAATCATAGTTCCTACAGATAAGGTAAAAGAAGTAATCAAAAACTATGATGGAAAGCAGATCAAGATTACAATAGAAGAAATCTAGGCAAACGTCGGTCTTTCAATAAAGATACACACAATTATCAAAACTAGTAATCACAATCAGCATTAAAATGAAGACGCGTGGTTCGTAATACAATGGAGCAAAAATGTCAAACATCAAAGCACTAAAAGAATCCCTTGACAAAAACGGCGAAGTCATGATACGACTTGACAATGGGGAAAAAATCGAGCTTCACAAACATAACGTTACCATCAATGATTCTACCCAAGAAATAGTAATAGATGCAGCAAGCGAGACTTACTGGATTGATGCAAACAAAGTGTCTTATTATTGGATACACCGTGAAGGTATAGAAGGAAAAGAATAAAGCACATCCAACATTTTTTAGCTTTTACACAAGATTATCAGCTCTGATATTCTACATTTCGCTTTTTATAAAATGTAAAAAATTCGTAACTCAATGACAAGTAAAATAACAATTTTGGTTCTAAGCCTCAGTCTAATGTTTGTAACAAACAGTGCCTTTGCACACCACGTATCAAAGGAGATTCCGGTAAGCACAAGTCCGATGAAAATGTCACTAGGTGATGATTATCTCTTTGTCTCAAATCTTGGACAACGCGAAATCTCCGTAATTGACACAAGAACGGACGAAGTGGTAAAGAAAATCACTACGTCTGCAGGCGTGGTTGCAGTAGAAGCGGTGCCAGAAAAAAACCTTGTATACGCTGCGACCTTTGAAAGCGGGGGGATTGATGTATATGATCTTAAGACAGGCGACTACGTCAAGACAATAGAGCTACCTGATTCCAAAATCACCGTATGGCATTCTCCGCAAGACGACATGCAAGTGTACCTTACACTTGTAACCGGAGGAGCTGCTATGGATTACAATCCAAATAACGGCATACTCTTTGTAGCAAACTACAACTCAAATTATGTGGCCACAATCGACACTGGAACCAATACGATTCTGCAAAAAATACCCGTGTCGCCACATCCATACGCATTAAAGGTAGACGCTACCACTGGAAAGGTCCTAGTTGCAAACATGGCAGGAAACGAAGTTACTTTTCTGAAACAAGACAAGGATGGCACATACGACATATCAAAGACCGTAAAGACTGGAACTGTACCTTGGGGCATTGATATTGATGAAAAAGAGCACAGGGCGTACATATCGCATCGTGGAGCACACCACATAACAGTCCTTGACATTATAGGCGAGAGAATCATTTTTACCATACCGGTAGGCGATGACACCCAAGCAATCGCAGTGGATTCGGAAGAACACCAAGTTTACGTTTCATATCTTCAGCAAAATAAGATAGTAAAGATAGATGCAAAGAAAAACGAGATCGTAAACACTATAGAATCTGGCGCACTGGCATGGGATCTCGTAATTGATTCAAAGACTCACAAACTATACGCATCTATGAAAGGTGAGGACAAAGTATTCGTTATGGGCCCAAAATCCATTGCAATGTCTATTCCAGTAGTTACGATGCAGACTCCAGTCTCACTTGTTGGCGAGCTGATGGCACATGGACAGGATGTTTATGTTTCAGAAGCAACAGTAGACATTGAGAACAGGGCTCTAATCCTCAATACCAAAGCAGAAGATGGAGGAAAACTTACAGTAGTTATACCTAGGATGATACTGGACGCAAAAGACGGAACAAAAGACACAATGTTCTTTGTTTATGCAGACGACAAACTAATCGACCAAGAAGTAACGAAAGCAGACGAATCGACAAGAGTTGTATCTGTATTGGTTCCAAAGGACACAGAGACGTTAACCATAACTGGCACAACGGTGATTCCAGAATTCGGAATGGTTGCAGTCGCTGTGCTTTTGGCAGGTGTAGTGGGCACGATGTTTGCTACAAAAAGCAGACATCTTCTGTTCAACTAATGCCTAGGCCAACTCGTTTTTATTTCATATTGTCTTTCTAAATTATGCATAACTTTAGAACAAAAGATTAATTCGAATCGGCCCCTACGCTACATATGGCAAAAATAACGATCAAGGCGACTGAAAATGGCCCATGTCTTATAGATGTGGATGGAAAAACAGTGGCGGCCTTGTGCAGGTGCGGAGCGTCAAGCAACAAACCTCACTGTGACGGATCCCATCAGAAGATCGGTTTTAAAGCAAAAGCAGCAGAAATCTCGATCTAAACTTTTTCTTTTTAATCAAATAAAATATGCTGTTTAAAATCGCACCTTTTTCCAGCTTTTCTTAAATTCAATTTGATAGTCGCAAATCAACTTAATCATCGTAATCAAATATGTATTGATGATCTTATTTTATTATGATGAGCAATGTTTTTAATCCCAAAGCAAAGAGGATATCCATGAAGAATCTTGTGGTGTTTGTAGTGATGGCAGGAATCTTACTGCTTGGTACAATATCGCAGTCACAACTAGCTAATGCGGCACCAAACAAGAAAATCTCCATCCCAGAACACGCCATCGAAATAGCACCGGGGATATTTCACCTTGGCAAATCAAAGAATGTGGACGGCAAAATAGTCGAAGGCATAATGATTATTGATTACAAAAAAGGAATGGCAAAGCCTGACGGCGTAGGTGGCGGAAAGGGAGGCAAGTCATCATGCTACTCGTTTTTGGCAAGTGGGGCCAAATGGAAAACTCAGGAACCTTGGTTGATTGATACTACAAACAGCGAAGGGCTGGATGGCACATTCCTACTAACCAATACTGCAGCAAACATCCAGAAGTGGGAAGACGCAGGAGCAGGCAACGTATTTGGTTCAGGTTCTACTGCAAGTGGACTGGCAGCAGACGAGATCGCACCAGATGGGCTAAACGAAGTCCTCTTTGGAGACGCAGACGATCCAAACACAATCGCAGTCACAATCGTCTGGGGAATATTCAGCGGCCCAGTAAAACAAAGACAGCTTGTGGAGTGGGACCAAGTGTATAATGAAGCAGATTTTAACTGGACCCAAGATGCAACAATTGATCCTACCAAGATGGATTTTGAAAACATCTCAACTCATGAAATAGGGCATGCCTTTGGCATGGGACACCCAAGCAACAGCTGCACGGAAGAGACTATGTACGCATTTGCTACCGAAGGCGAAACAAAAAAGCGCGATCTTAACTCTGGCGATATTGCTGGAATAAATTCTTTGTACTGACACTGCAATTTCATGATTTAATTATGCCAAGATCTCAGTTAGTATATGGAAATTGCATACGTACTCATTCAATGTGATCTGGGATACGAAGATGCCATCATAAAACAACTCATGCAGATAAATCAAATAAAAGAAGTACGCGGCACACTGGGCGTCTTTGACATATTTGCCAAGATCCAGGCAGATTCCAGAGAAGAAATCGAAGACATAATCTCAAAGATCCGCAAAATACCACACTTGCGTGAAACAAACACGCTAACTGCCATCATATCGCAAGGCGGAAGGTAGAATCATCACATCATGACTTTTTGCTGTTAATTTTGTGGTAGCCAAGATAAAACACAATACCACTTGCCACCACACTAAGGCCCATAAGTACGATGTAAGAATCAAACTGGATGACGCCAAGAATCGGTGTGATTATTCCCAGTGCTGGAAGGATAGGAAACCACTTTACATTCAAAGGAACCTTAAACGGCCTTTCAGCGTCTGGTTCCTTCAAACGCAGCCAGGTCAAAGAAAAGTTCACCAAAATGAAGACCATGATTATAGCAAAGACAGAAATGTTTGCAACGGTGGAAATCTCCCCCGCAAAAATAAACACACATGACAGAGCACCTATTATAATTACTGCCAACCACGGTGTCTTTCTCTTATGGTGTATTGCACCAAGAATTGGTGGAAGTGATTTGTCACGAGCAATGCCATACAGTATTCTGGATCCAGATACCAACATTATGAGGACTGTGTTGGTTGTGGCAAACAGTGCAATAAACAGGATAACTGTCTGCCACTGTTGCCCAAGTGCATTTTTTATGACATCTGAAAATGGCGCTACAGACGCATCAAGCTCCTGCCAGCTGAGAATCCTTACTGCAGACAAAGAAACCAAGATGTAGATTACTGCGGTAATGGAGATGGCAAGTATTATTGCCCTTGGCAACACCTTTCTTGGATTCTTTATCTCCTCAGCTATGTTTGCAATGTTTTCAAATCCAATATATGCAAAAAACACAAGCGTAAATGCAGCAAACACACCGGCGAATCCAAATGGCATTTCAAAATAATTCACCTCCACATCGCCAAAGACAACAAAGCCTAACCAGATCACCAAAGCAAGACCGGCAGCCTCAACTATTGTAAAGACGATATTTATCAACGATGATTCTCGAATGCCAAAGAAATTCAAAAAGGATAACACAATGATTGCCATAACGGCGGCAACAACAATCGGCACACCTGAAATAGTCATAAAATATCCACCAAATCCAAGTGCGATTGCAGAGGCGGAAATTATTGCAGCAAAAAGCGTAAGCCAACCAACTATGAATGCAACAAAATTATTCTTGAATGCGTTTTTTACAAACATGTATTCTGCTGCAGCCCTTGGATACATAGATGACAATTCAGCATAGCTCAAACCAGTAAATACGGATGCAAGTGCGCCAAGCACAAACGACAGCCACAGCAAGTTTCCTGCTTTTCCTGCCGCATCACCTATCAGGGCATAGATGCCTGCACCAAGGATCAGCCCCACGCCGTACATAGTGGTGTGAAAGAGGCCCAAATGCCTGCGAAGCTCTGTCATCATTGCTCATACAATTTTGAATTATTTTACTTGTAGTGCGTCATTCAGAGTTGATAATTGAGTTATTTTCACAGCTGATAATTACAATTCTTGTTAAATACAAAAAACAGTATAACTACACCAGTGGAAGGAAGGCAACTGCATATGTTTTCCCCAAACACTCCCTAGCCTCCTTCCAGTCCTATCTTTGCATGACACTGCATACCAGCTTTTCAAATAATAATTGCGACAACATTGTTCGATGCAAATAATCAAAGTGACTGGACGAGGAACCGGAACGAGAAAGACTGAAGTCGGCGCACAGAATTGGGCAGGAGACAGCTACAGAAAGGTACAGCAAGAACGACTCGCAAAGATAGAAAGAAACCTCACGCTGGTGATGAGCCGCGGAGAAAAAACACTGAACATAAAAGATCTTCCGGCACCACGACCTAGACCTCCTCTTGAAAGCCTAACGTGCGTCACAAACAGAGGAACCTCTGCAAGAAAGTGCAGCTACTAATGCTGCATTTGATTTTTTAATCAACAAATATCAAAGATGAAAATTGTCTTCTGCACTAAATACTCTGAAGAATAACTAAAATCATGGTAAGCCAAAATGCGGTATTTGTGGCAGTAATAATCGGCTTTGCTGTCACGATACTTGGTGTATTTGTGTGGCCATTTTACAACCTAATACCAAGCTACGTCACAGAGACCGTACAGGTAGTATACAAAGATGACCAAGGAAGATGCGTGGCACAAACATCAGACAACTATCTGGTTCCAATAGGACCATGCGATGCAAACCCGGGCGACACAATCACTGCAGAGTATGATGTAAAAATCAAAGAGAGACTCGTCCAATCGATAAGACGGCTCTAACCATTCTTTTTATTTACTTGGAAAATCAGTTCCTAATTTCGATTGTAAACAATACTAACACTTGATTATCGACATTGAAATTTCTGCTGTATGTTATTAAGCCAAAAAGCAGATCAGATCTTTACGGAGTACAAGATGTACTAAATGATCTTTCAAAAACGAGGCATGAAATCAAAAACCAATTCCACTGAAAATGATCACGAATATCTAGTGGATACAAAAATAACAAAAAAATACCTAGCATTTTCTGAAAATGATACTGCTGGTAAAGTAAAAGAGATCCTCAGCATGAAAGCAAAAGAATTTGAAACCATCGGCTACATTTACGTGGTAACTGATAACGGCGTCCTACATGGAACTGTCTCATTAAAACAGGTACTCGAGGCTGCACCGTCTACAAAACTTGGAGAGCTGATGAACCCAGACGTAATTTATGTCAAGTATCACTCGCATCAAGAAAGGACGGTATATCTTGCACTTAAACACGGCTTGAAAGCGATTCCAGTAGTGGATAAAGAAAAGCGGCTACTTGGAATCATCACTCATAAAACAATTCTTTCCATATTCCATCATGAATTTAGAAAAGACTTGTTCATGTCGGGTGGAGTCCAACATTCAAAGGAAGTAGAATCGATCAACACTTCAATCTCCAAGCTTGTTAAAGTTAGGTTTCCATCATTGTTTCTTGGTCTTATCGGCGGCCTCATTGCAGCTTCAATAGTCACAAATTTCGAAGATGTTCTAAATTCTTACATAGTTCTAGCTTCGTTTATACCAGTCATCGTATATCTAACAGATGCAATAGGAACGCAATCGCAGACCCTTGTGGTCAGGTTGTTGGCACTTGAGCCTGACTTTCCACTGCGGAAGTACCTTCTTCGTGAAATAAAAATTGGCATTATTTTGGGAATTATCTTTGGCATAATGTTATTTTTTGCAGAACTCCTTGGTTGGCAACAAATAAAGCTTGGAGCTGTAATTGGAATTGCGGTATTTTTTAGTATGGCGTTTCAGGCATTTTTTGCGTCTTACTTCTCAATCATGCTTGCTAAATTCAAAAAAGATCCGGCAATAGCTTCGGGGCCACTTGCTACCATCATCAGCGATGTCACTACCATTGCAATGTACTTTAGCGTGGCAATGATGGTCTTAGAGATTTACTAAGCTATAGTATCAAACATGAAAATCATCTTGCCTGTACATATACGATAAATGAAAACTAGCGGCGTGAACAGCGAAAAAAGATTCGTCATGATCGGCCTAATTACAGGTGGAATCGCACTGGCTGCCATATTTGGCTATGCAAGCCAGGGCTACGTAAGGCAGTTTAACATATTTTGGCCAGAGGTAGTAAGGCAAACACTCGAGTTCCAAACACACGATGGCCGTACAGTCGTGGTGGGTACAGAAGGAAATGGTGGCACAAACCCGGAACTCATCATGAGGGCAGGCGACTATTCATACATAATTACTGTGATAAACAAGGACACAAAACCTCACCAGCTTTATGTGGACGGCGTTGAGCTAAAAACAAAATTGTTGGCTCCATCTGACACTGACACAATAACTATGATCAGTAAAAATGAGGATATCTTCAACTATTATGATGTGGCAAATGGAAAAGAATTTCTTGGAACAATTCGTGCAGTACGTGTGACTTTAAGTGAATGAAGGTGTGATGCATATTGATATCGATTGTTGGTAGTGGTAAAGTGGGATCTACTGTTGCATTTCTGTGTGCCACTTTTGGCCTTGACGACATCATTTTGGTAAATCGCACAGAAAAAAAGGCAGTAGGTGAAGCACTAGACATCACAAACGCACTTCCACAATCATCTGCAATATCGGTCAAAGGAACAGGAGATTATTCAAAAATCAAAAACTCCGAAGTCATTGTAATTACCGCAAGCAGCAGAGCGCACATGCAAAGTAGGAGCGAGATAATGTATGATCAGGCTCTCATGATAAAAGAGATAGCAAAAGAGATCGCAAAGCACGCGCCCGACTCTAAAGTTCTAATGGTCACAAACCCAGTCGATGTCATGACATATCTTTTGCAAAAAGAGACAGGCTTGCCAACAACAAGCGTAATTGGTGTAGCATCAAGCTTGGACTCTGCTAGATTTAGATACCTTTTGTCTCAGGAGTTTGGAGCAAACCAGTCACAGATCACTGACGCACTTGTGCTAGGTGAACACGACGACTCGATGGTACCAATATTTTCATACGCAAAATTCAACAACAAATCGATAACTGAGATTCTTGATGAGCAAAAAAAAGCAAGAATTACCTCAGAGGTAAGAAACTACTGGAAGTACCTTCGTGACTACAAAGGTCATTCCGTCTTTGGCATTGCCAAAAATACATTTGATATTGTAAAATGCATAATAAAAAACGACACACTTGTAGTTCCGGCCTCCACATCACTATCAGGCCAATATGGGTTGTTTGATGTGTGCATCGGCGTGCCACTTTCCATAAACAGGGATGGGGTTACACAGATCAACCAGATAAAAATCACCCAAGATGAAGAGAACTCATTACACAAATCTGCGTCAGTCGTAAGGGACAACATAAACAAGGTGCTGGAGTTCCTACAATCTAAGAAATGATCTGATTCGACAATCTTTGCAACGCAATGGCGCGCTTAAGTGGAATTCTAGTGGCTCTAGAAAATTCATTGATGTCTACATTAATCAGATCTTTTGCTATCATCATCTTGGATTTTGCAAATGCCTCCAGCTCAAGCCTCGTGGGTCCAAGCATGGTGATCGGGTACAGTTTTTTGTCCTCGATCATCTTTTCTAGTCCTGCCCCAACAGGATACTTCCATGACAGAATTTTTTGCCGTATGCAATTAGAATAGGTAATTACGTCATCTGATACCTTTGTGTTGCATACAAGCATCTCGCCATCAAAGCTGTCCACAAGATCCAAAAACCTAGCATGCGTGTAAAGTGATTCCTTGATTCCCGTGTACCTGCCAGGCATGTTATGGTACTTGCACTCAACAAGCCATCTTTTACCAAGATGTTCCATGGCAATGTCCACTTCGTGTTTTACGCATCTTCCTTGAAATTCCTTGCCTATCGATTTGGTCTTGTATCCGAAATTCGCAAGAACCTGACTCACATATGTCTCAAATGAAAAACCGGCAGGGCCAAGACGCATAATCGATTCCTTGAGGCGGTACCTCTGCTTTATTGCGACACTTCCACGCTTTGACAAAAGTTGCAGGACCATGGAATAGATCTCTTTTGTTGTTGCTCCGTAGTGAATTCTGGAATGGATTTGCTTTGCTATGTCTTTTGCAACACTTGGATCTGCTCCTGCCCTAATGCAGGTAAATTCGACCTTTCTGGGATCAAATGGTGTTTTCTGGCCGTTAGCCTTTGTGATTATGATTTTTCTCAATGCTTCTAGTACATCGGTGGTGGTTGATTAGGCATTTGCCCAGACGGGGCAGGTGCTCTTGATACAGCCACGACATTATCAATTCGGAGTATCATGTTTGCGGTTTCTGTTGCAGACTTGATCACTTGCTCTTTTACGCGAACTGGCTCAAGCACATCTATTTTTTCTATATTACCTATGGAACCATTTATGACATCGACTCCGGTATATTTTTCACCTGCACTTTGCTTTGCTCTAAGCTGTGTTATCGCATCAATGGGGTTCATACCCGCATTTCTTGCAAGAGAAATGGGTATTGCTTCAAGAGCCTCTGCAAACTTTTCAACCGCAAGCTGTTCTCTACCGGACAATGACTGCGCCCACATCCTGAGTTTTGTGGCAATGTATGCCTCCGGCGCTCCTCCACCTGGCACAAAGTAAGGGCTTTCTATTACATCTTTGACTACCATCAATGCGTCGTGGACTGCTCTGTCCACTTCGTCTACGACCCTCTGTGAGCCGCCTCTAATAAGAAAAGTCACGGCCTTTGGGTTCTTGCAGCCTTCGACAAACGTCCAGTTATCTTCCTCAATCTGTTTTTCCTCAACGTTTTGTGCAAGGCCCAAGTCTTTGTCTGTAAGATCATCCACATTACCGACTATCCGGCCGCCTGTGGCCTTTGCAAGCTTGGCCATATCACTTTCCTTGATTCTTCGAACTGCCAAAATTCCTGCTTTTGCCAAGTAATGCTGCACAATATCATCAACCCCCTTTTGACACAGAACCACGTTTGCACCGGTCTTTGTTATCTTCTCTACCATCTCTCGTAGAATCTGATTTTCTTCCTCCATGAATGATTTTATCTGATTTGGAGTGGAGATGTTTATCTTGGCATCGAATTCTGTTTTTTCTATTTCAAGTGGAGCCGAGATTAACGCGATTTTGGCGTTTTGAACCTTTTTTGGCATGTTGTTGTTGACAACCTCTTTGTCAAGTACTATGCCGTTGATGAGGATGCTATCTGAGATGGAGCCGCCAGTCTTTTTTTCCACCTTGACATTACTTATTGCAACTTTGTTTTCGCCATCTTTTTTTTCCATGACTGCAAGAACTGCTTCAACTACTATTTTTGCAAGATCTGCCGCCTCTATTGCAACAAGTTTGGTGAGCATCGAGGTGCGAGCTATTTTTTCCAAGGTCTGCTTGTCGTTTACGTCTATTTTTTTTGCTATTTCAGAAAGAAAAGATATTGCCTTCCTTGAGGCCTTTTTGTAGCCGTCTGCGATTATTACTGGGTGAATATCGTTGTCGATTAGTCCCTCGGCTTTTTCAAGAAGTGAACCAGCAATCACAACTGCAGATGTGGTGCCGTCTCCCACTTCGCTGTCAGTGGCCTTTGCAACCTCGACCATCATCTTGGCTGCAGGATGCTGGACATCAATCTCCTTTAGGATGGTTGCACCGTCGTTTGTAATCGTAATGTCGCCAATAGAATCAACTAGCATCTTATCCATGCCTCGTGGGCCGAGGCTTGATGAAATTATCTCCGCAATGATCTTTGCAGCGTTGATGTTGTTTTTCTGTGCATCACGCCCTCTTGATTGCTTTGAGCCTTCCTTTAGGACTATTACCGGAATGCCTTCCGAAGTAGTTTGGATGGTAGACACTGCATAAAAAGAAAAAAAATTGTATTTATGGAATAAAGTCGAATCTCAACTTTGAGAATCTATGCTTATCAGAATTGAAAATTGACTATAGCTAGTATATACAATTAATCCATCACACAATCAATGACAAAACGAGCTATTTGGATAGGAATTGCAGTAGGCGTATTTTTTGCTGGATTAGGAATAGGATATGCGATTTTTCAAGGGATCTCAACAACCAACTTTGCATACATGAATCCTCAACAAATGCAGAAGATGATAAACGATCCAAGCTTCAGACAACAAATGATGACTCAATGGAGACAAAATCCACAGACCATGAATGACTGGATGAACCAGATGATGGCAGATCCACAATTGATGGGTCAGATGCATGACATCATGATGAACGATCCAAAACACATGCAGCAAATGCACCAAATGATGCAGAACAAGCCGCAACACATGCAACAGATGACGCAGATGATGGGGCTAGGTATGGCAGGAATGATGATGAACGATCCACAACTCCGCCAACAAATGATAGACTCGATGGTTCAGCACCAAGAGCTCATGCAAGAACTGATGGCCAACCAGCAGTTCCAGCAAAACTGGATGGGACCGATGATGGGATCGGGCAGGGGACCGATGGGCGGACAAGGCATGATGGGCACTCAAGGCATAATGGGTGGACAAATGATGATGGGAACACCGATTACCAAGCAGGCTGATGTGCTAAAGACGATAGATAAAATAGAATCTCTCTTAGACCAAGTCTCCTCAAAATATCGTTCTGGCGACACATCTGGGGCACTCTTGCTTGCAACAACGGCGTACTTGGAAAACTATGAGTACATCGAAGGCGCAATTGCTGACAAAGACAGCACACTGATGCAAAAAGTAGAACTAATGCTCAGACGAGATCTTAGGCACGCAATAAACACAGAACAGCCAGCAGGAGACATAGACGCTCAAATAGATTCAATCAAAGCAGAACTACAAAAAATCAGAAATCTTTTCCAATGAAGCTACTGATTATCATTTTTGATTTTTCTCCACTTATTATTAATTCAATTTGGCCATTTCTAAATTATGAAATGGCATCTTGAAGATTTTGTTTATGGATCGTTTGATGGCTCTGTGACTACGTTTGCGGTAGTTGCTGGAGCTATAGGTGCCTCTCTTTCTCCAATGATCGTAGTCATACTTGGATTTGCGAATCTGTTTGCGGATGGCTTTGCCATGGCGGTGGGTAGCTACCAAGCAACAAAGGCCAGAGTTGAATTCATAGAAAAGGAACGCAAAAGAGAAGAATGGGAAATAGACCACATGGCAGAATCAGAAAAACAGGAAATCCGAGACATATACGCGAAAAAAGGCTTTACTAGTGAGCTGCTCGACGAGATAGTCAAAGTCATCACTTCAAGAAGAAAGGTATGGGTTGACACCATGATGAAAGAAGAGCTTGGATTAATCGAAGATGGCAAAAAACCAATTCATGCAGCAACAAGCACCATGTTGGGTTTTACTACAATAGGATTGATCCCAATACTGCCGTTTGTAATGATATATGTCCTTGGACTTGGTAACCATTCGCAACACAGCTTTGCCTATTCTGTAGCCTTTACCAGCATCGCATTCTTCTTAATTGGAATAATAAAAGGAAGAGTTGTCAAAAAACCCCTCCTAAGATCAGGCCTGATGACTCTCGTAATTGGAGCAATAGCTGCAAGTGTAGCTTATCTGGTAGGAAATCTTCTTGGCAATATCGTAAGAGTCTAGTAGGCTGCTATTGCCTCTTCATTGTGATCATCAAAGATTTTAGTGAGTGCTCGGTAGTACATCTTTCTTGTATCTTCTCTGTTGCATACAATGTAAAGCTTGACAAAATCGGTTGCAGTAACTATTCCAAGCAACTCATCCTCATCTAGAACTGGAAGCCTGCGTATCTTTCTTGTATACATTAGATCTGCTGCATCCCATGCTTCGTCATTGGGACTTATGTGAATCAAGGGTGAGGACATAACCTGTTTTACCTTGGTGTGTATTGGATAAGCATGTGCTGCGATTTTTATCGCAAAGTCTCTGTCTGTCATTATTCCTATTGGGATGTTTTTTTCCATGACTATCACTGAGCCGACTTTGGCTTTTTCCATAAGTTTTGCAGCCTCATTAACCGTAGAGGATGCATCTACAGTGACTAGCGATCTGGTCATAATATCCTTTACAAGAATGATTGGTTGAGTTTGTGCCATTACCTCGGAAACGACTTACAACTATATGAGATAAGTTGAGAATTCTCAACGCTGAAAATCAACACAGAAAATCTACCACACTGTTTAATTTAGTTGGTATTTTACAAAAACCAATTGGCAAACTTGAAAAATATCTTTGTAGCGTTGGATGGATCGCAGAGTTCCCTCAAGGCGCTTGACATGGCGATCTACCTAGCTCGACAAGCTCAAGGTACAATTACTGGAGTTTTTGTCATACCGTTGTTTTCCGTAAATGTTGCAAAGCCGAGCTCAAAGCTTGGCAAGATCTTTGCAGAAAGTGGCAAAAAGATCTTAGCAGACGCAAAACTACACTGTGCAAAAAACGGTGTGGTATTCTACGAGAAGATACTTTGCGGCAACGAAGGATTCAAGTTAGTCAATTTAGCCAAAGATAGAAAGGTTGACCTCATCGTAATGGGTTCTCGTGGAAGAAGCAATATCAAAGAGTTATTTTTGGGAAGCGTCTCACACTATGTGGCACAAAAGTCTCCAGTACCCGTACTCATCGTAAAATAACCATAATTATCAGCCATGATATTCTTGTTTCCTGTATTTAATATGGCAAAAGAAAATCTGTTCTATGTTGCTAAAAAACCCAGGACTTAGAGACTCGTTAATTAAAAAAGCCATCACGGTAACTCCGTATACCTCACTTCTTGAGGCAATAGAAATTCTCCACAAATTTAGAATCAGCAGGCTTGTTGTCATAGACAAGAATCAAAAACCCATGGCAGTTATTACTGAAAAAGACATACTGCGTACACTTTTTCCTCTCGGCAGCAAGCCAATAGGCTCGATTCAGGTAATAGATGCGATGTCAAAAAATCTAATCACTGTCAAAAAAAGCGATTCGTTATACAAGTGTGCCAGGCTGATGAAAGACAACGACATAAGCTCTGTCGTCGTCATGCGTAATGACAACTCACTTGAAGGCATAGTAACAAAAACCGATCTGGTATTCAGCTTCCTGGTTCAAGAGACTGCACCCCTCTCCGTTTCTAAAATAATGACAAAAAAGGTAATCACGGTATCTGCAGGCGAGCTCCTTTATGTGGTTGAAAGCATCATGCTTAACAACAAGATTTCGCGCGTTCCGGTGCTCAAGAATCAGAGACTTGTCGGCATCATAACCTACCGTGATTTTGTGCCGGTAAGAATCCCAAACAGACTCGGTGTCTTTACGGACACAAACGAGCTAAGAGACGTATGGCACAGCCCCTATCCAAACCAATTCAACGCCAACAAGCTCAGCTATGCCATCACCTTCAGGGCAGAAGACATCATGACAAAAAATCCAGTAACCATGAAGCCGACTGACGATGTCTCGCTTGCGGCACTGTTGATGTACAGATATGACATAAGTGGCATTCCTATAATGAAGAATTCAAAAATTGCTGGAATAATCACAAAATCAGACATTGTATTTGAGCTTGCAAAAGAAGCATAGTATACCCGAATGTGTGGTAGCTTGTCGATGATCCACGACCGGCTTGATGCAGCAAGACTCCTTGCAGAAAAGCTAGATTTTGCAAAAGGCAAGGATTGTGTGGTTTTGGCAATACCGAGGGGCGGAGTGATGGTTGGTGACGAAATAGCAAGAATCTTGGGATTTCCACTGGATGTGATTATAGCCAAGAAAATCACGCCACCGGACTATCCTGAGTATGCAGTAGGAGCCATTACTTTTGATGGGGTAATGTATATCGGTCCTGACTGGGAGCGTTGGTCCGCAGATCCGAGGTTCGAGGAGGAAATACAGCAAAAAAAGGCCGAAGTCGCAAAACAGCTTCAGGTGTACAGGGGGAGTGTGCAGTACAAACTAGAAGGCAAATCAGTGATCCTAGCAGATGATGGAGTAGCTACTGGCGCAACCGTCTGCGCTATTTTGGAGTGGTTATCAAAAAAGAAAGTAAATGAGGTAATCCTTGCAGTCCCTGTAATACCGTACACAACATATGAGTTCTTAAAGAGATTTGGAGTCAAGATCGTCGCAGTAGAGATTCCAACAGAGTTTTCATCAGTAGGCCAGTTCTACAGAAAATTCGAACAGGTGCCAGAGCAGACCGTCATTGACATACTACAAAGACGCAGAAAATAGAAGTCTATCTTACAATCAGAACCGGACAGTGTGCAAGCTCAGATACTTTTCTGCTCACACTACCCAATGACTTGATCCTGCTTATACCGCGCAGTCCTTGGCTGCCGATGACTATTAGAGAGGCGGGTGTGGCTTTGGCCTCTCTTAGTATCTCATCTGCGATGTTGCCATTGACAATTATTTTGTAATGTGCAGTCACATTCTTTGAGGCGCAGTATCTGACGTGTGATTTTAACAGTTTTTCTGCGTTGGTTTTAGCTATGTTAAGTAATCTTTTTTGTAGCTGGCCCTTTGTGGCACTCTTTACTAGTCCCAACAGTGAGCCAGGAGGCACAATTACATCAGTAGTCACTACAGTACACAAGTAAATTGTTGCGTTTGCAAGCTGTGCTATATTTGTAGCCTCTATCAATGCTCTTTTCGAGTATGCAGAGCCATCAATTGGAACAAAAATTCGCTTGTACATACTATTTTACCAACAATACAGGTATGCGTGAGCTGTGCACTACAGCATTTGAGACACTACCCAAAAAGAACTCCTTTATTCTCCCCTTGCCTCTTGCACCAATCACTATAAGATCACATTTTTTGGCCTTTGCAATGGCTGGGATCTGCTCTACGGGGCTACCATAAACTATGGCATATTTGAACAAGATTCCCTTTTTTGCGGCACGGTATTTTGCCTCCTCCATGAACTTTCCTGCTTCCTTTTTTTGGTAGATCTTGTATGGCACAACGGCCGGCATGAATTCTGTGGGCAAAAACGATATCGAGTGAAGGCCTAAAATCGTGGCATGACATGCACGAGCTATCTCTATTGCCTGATCGAGGGCTTTGAAGGAATTCTGCGAACCATCCATAGGAACCAAAATTCTTTTTATTTTATTTTGCAATGTGGTTTAACTCCGTTGTTTTAATTTAAACGTCTTGTTCAAATTACTATCTATGATAATTTGGTGATTATCAGCGTTGAAAATCGCCAACTCGTTTAACTACGTTCAATACATAATAATTCTGTACAAGCATTGACTTGTACGTGTGGACGGGAATGCAGGGTAATAACCCATCGTTACATACTTCGGTATGACGTGTCATGCATTCTCGTCTTTTCTTAAATCTGGAAAGTTGTGATAAACATTAAAAACATCATAGTTGTTTTTTTGATGAACACAATTGAAAAACAGTTTCTCCAAGATTCTGGTCTGTTGCGATGGCTCAAAATACTCTGAAAAAGCAATAAGGACTGCCTGCGAGCTTGCAAGAAACTACGACTCAGAACTCACACTGATTCACATAGTGGACAAGACACGAAAATCTGACATTCTTGCAGGAAACGAGTACACGCAGATTCTAAGAAAGTATGCCAAAGAAACGCTTCAAAGGGCACAAAATATTGCAAAAAGCGAGGGATTTGAAGCAAAGACGGTAACAAAGGAAGGAAACATAGCAAACGAGATAATATCATACACAAAAAAGGACAAAACAAACCTAATTGTGATTGGAAGCAAAGGGCTAGGCGCCGTGCTCAAATTCTTCTTGGGCAGCATATCGTCCAAAATAGCAAACCATTCCACATGCTCAGTTTTGATCGTAAAATGATGATCTTAGCAGAACATCAAGAATGATAATCACCTCTTGCTTTTATTAAAAATGGGAACGACATATCGACATGGTGCTCATACCAGACGAGGTGGCACAAATGATGAGTCGCCAACAAATTATCATCGTGGGCTCGACCAACGAAAAGATCTGCAACATTTCTCCTAGGACTGCCTTTCATGTGGATCAGGACGGCTCACTCTACTGGCTTGAGCTTTTCAGGCACAAGACACTAAGGAATCTGAAGAAAAATCCTTGGTGCACGGTAGCCGTACTCGACAAAAACAAGCTTGCCGGATACCAGCTGAAAGGCAACGCCACTGTGGTCTCAAACAGAAAGCTCAGAAAAGAAATGAGTGCCAAGATAATCGACAAACTCACAAGGATGCACAAACAACGGATCCTAAAGCAGACAAAAAGCAAAAAGCCGAGTCTTGTTAAATTTAACACAAGGTTGGTCTTTTCGTTGAACCCAAACGAACTTGCAGACTCACCGCTAGCAGTTGATGCTGACGACGAATCACTAAAAGCAGCTGACATGCAGTGGTGATCTCACAATGAGCATGCACCGCCAAGCCTCTTGTATATTCTGCGAGCGGCCAAGATTGATTTACGCAGACAAAAAACAGTGGTTAATACACCTTGCAACTCATAGAGAAGCAATAATAAAATACATAGTGGACAATTTTGAAAAGTGCCCGCTTGGAGCCTATCCAAGGTTGATCAAAGACAAAACCGAATATGCAGGCCACCTCAAATGGTCACACACTAAAAGAGAGCTTTTACTATGGGCCTACAAAAACCTAATAGAAAACCAGATCGAAGTCCTACCGTAGCCTCTTGTAAATCGTTTTGAACTCCTCAGCAAGTGTGTAGGCTATGTTCTGGAGGTGTGTTATCTCGATCATGTTTGTCTTTCCGCGTGCAATCTGCCTGATGAGAGTCATGCATTGGTGAATCTTGTTATGGGTGTCCTTTGTGGCATCATTAGGACCTTCCACCTGTGTCAGCATCTTAAAGCAGTCGTTGAACTCAAGACAAAACTGCAAAATAATCTGTTCCCAATTCTGTGAGGCAGTTGGTATTCCCATACCCCTTGCGAGTTCTTTGAACTCGTTGCTTCTGTCTATGAGGAGCATGTCGAGTGCTTCTTTTGCTTTTTTTGGTTCAAATCCTTCTAGTTTTTCAAGTATGCCCATGGATTTGAAAATAAATTATGTGTATTTAACCTCTAAATCAAAAATCAGACCTGATTTTTAAGTAGATATTATATTTGATAATCGTCAGACTGTCTTTTAAAGAACTTTTGGATATTTTTGCTTATGACCGAACTCGTTTCCGACGTCATGAAAAAATCCGTGATCTCAATAGACTCCTCAATGACAGTCCAAGATGCAGCAAAGATGATGGATGACGCGTCAATTGGCGCCATAGTGATCATTGAGAATGGAATTGCCATAGGCATAATCACCGAGCGCGACATCACGAGAAGAATTGTCGCAAAAGGAAAACCACTCACTACAAATGTAAAGGACGCAATGTCGTCTCCTCTAATTGTAATAAATCCGGATGATTCTGTGTGGGAGGCAGCACAGCTGATGAAAACAAGAAAGATTCATCGCCTTCCAGCAGTAAAAGATAATCGACTTGTGGGAATAATCACGACGTCGGATATGGTAAGGCTTTGCAGCATTGGCGCAGACGCGGAAATGAGGAAAATTACAGAGCAGATCCTCCTACGAATGAAACCTTCCAAATAACCAATGTTGTCAGACAGAGGTATATCCGTGCTCAAAGCGGTCCCACGGATACACTATGTATTCATTACCCTCTGTTGGTTTTGCATAGATCAACTGTGCTGGATACTTTTGGCCCTTGCGTGCGTATAGTGTCGCAAAGACAAGGTTCTCTGGATCTTCTGCTTTTTCTATGGCTTTTCTGAAGGTTTCACCTGTATCATAAATGTCGTCAACAAAGAGGGAGTCGGCAGGAATTGTTTCATCATCGACAATGATGTTCTTTATGTTCAGTCTATCTGCAACAAGCCGCGCAGGTACAAGACCACCCCTACTGATTGTGGAAACTGAATTAAACTGCCTCTTCTTTGCGAGTATTTTTTCGACTAGAATCTTAGTGCATTCTTCTATCTCATTCCAGTCCTTTAGGTCTGTTTTTGCCATATACAGCTAATCGTCGCAGACGGTTTATTTTTTATGGCTAAAACTCATTTCTGATAATTTGACTTTTGTTTATCTATGATTGGTTGCAAATTATGGTATTGTCTGAAATAAGAAATATTTTGATACCACTCGACGGCTCTGATAACTCGTATAGAGCCCTTGATATGGCTATTCTTTTGGCAAAAAGACTAGATGCAAAGATAACCGCAGTATATTGCGTGAGCATAATTCCAATCATGGAGGCCCACATGATCGACCCACTCAAGTGCCAGGCAGAAGAGCGTAAATACGCAGATGATGTGCTACGTAAGGCCGAGTCGGTAGCAAGAGAAAACGATATACCAGTAACCACGCTTGTAGAGTATGGAAATGCAGGCATGAAGATAATCAATATAGTAAAAAACAAAAAGATCAAAGTCGACCTTGTGGTAATTGGCTCACGCGGTAGAAGCCCAATAAAGGAGATATTTCTTGGTAGTGTTTCAAACTACGTCTTACACAAGTCACCAGTACCGGTAGTAATTGTAAAATGATATCGGCCTTAGTTATATCAAGAGCCTATATAGTATGATACACCTGCACCCCTGTACCAGTGCATAAGTAAATCTCAAAAAACAACTACGATACAGCGAAGCTACAAATTATTAAGCTCAACTTAGAAGCCATAATAGTTTTGGTGAATGCAATAGTAATTGATGACGACAGAGATACGGTCGATGTCTTTGTAGATTATCTTAGACTCCTGAATGTAGATGTGTGGGGAGTGGGATATGACGGCAAGGCAGCAGTAGAGCTCTTCGAGCTTCACAGACCGAATCTTGTATTTTTGGATCTGATGATGCCAGAATACGATGGCTTTTACGCCCTAGAGAGAATACGCAAGATTGATGCAACAGCTAAAGTGATCGTGGTGACAGCAGATCTTAGAAACGATACCGAAGAGATGCTAAGGCGGCTAAACCCAACAGAAGTAATATACAAGCCGTTTGAACCACAGAAGCTAAAGGGTCTAATAGAAAAGCTCACCAAATAATGCAAGCGTGAAATCTAGGACTTGCTGAATATATCTTAATCACAAAATTGATTTATGATGTATGGTTAGTCAAAATATGAAGTTAAAAAACAAGATCGCAATCATAACCGGTGCCTCAAGTGATATAGGCGCCGATATGTCAAAGAGATTTGTTGAAGAGGGAGCTACTGTGATAATGCTTGGAAGAAGCATCCAGTCGCTTGAAAAAGCACGATCCGCCATAAAAAATAAGGATGCTACAGTCACCATGACGTGCGACATAAACGATGATGCTCAGACTCTTAGCGTGGTCGAACAGGTGGTAGACAAATACGGCAAAATCGACATTCTGGTAAACAATGCGGCAAGAATCAACGACGCCGTCCACTTTCACCAAATGAAGGATTCTGACATTTTAGATCTTGTCAACACCAACATACTTGGCACCTTCAAGATGACGAAAGCAGTAATTACAAAAATGCTTGACACAAAAAGCGGCTGCATAATAAACATAGGCTCTATATCCAGCGAACGCGCAATACCGAGGGTTCATCTTGCTGTATATTCTGCAACCAAGGCAGCGCTTGCCATGTTTACAAAGTCTATTGCAGTCGAGTATGCGCGACGCAACATCAGATGCAACTGCCTCAATCTAGGCATAATCAATGCTGGAATGATCAAACCATACCTTGAGGATCCACAGGCAAGGAAGGTCTTAGAAGAAAGGCAGCCATTAAACAGAATCGGACAACCAAGCGATGTCTCAAATGCTGCAGTGTTTTTGGCCTCAGATGATGCAAACTGGATAACAGGCACAATCATCAACATAGATGGTGGAAAATCAGCTTCAGAAGGATAAGATTCAGTACGAAGCTGCACTCACCGTACCACTAATATGCTCGATTGCTTGATCTTGCGACATCCTGTGGACGTCGTCTATTGTGGCGCGACCCACAAGCAAGATGTGCTCACCGTGAACAGAGCATTGAAAGCCAAACCTTGAGCTCAACTCATATGCTAATCGCTGCATGTCTGAACCGTTTTTGATCTTCAAGTCTAACTCTACACGTGGTTCTACGTCGGGCAGTTTTCTTTCCAAATACATGATCTTTATTGCAAGATCAACATCGACTTTTCCAAGTGTTTTGGAAAGCTCTTTTCGATATTGATCAAAACTAGATTCTATTACAGACACAATTAGTTATTATTTACATTATGATTTATGATGGATCATAATTTGCAAAAATGCAAATTGTATGCAGAATTTAATTATTTTTTATGTTCATGATATCAGAGAACGTCGAGAGTTTGATGCGTCTGCATCTGTGCCTGCTCTTTACGTTCTCAACTGTTATCTTGTGATATGATCATGCTTGGCTTTACAGTAGCCACTATGGTGTTCTTATCAAACGAGGCAGAAATACTGCTTATTCTGCTTTGGTAGGCGAATCTCTTTTTACCATCCTTGCCTATGGTGCCACTTACAGACAGTACGTTGGCTTCCTCTAAAAATTGCAACCTCCTGTATACCATGCTCAATAGTATGTTGCACTCGGCGCTTATCTCCGAGGCGGTCTTTGGCCTGTCTACTATGCAGCCGAGGATCTGCCTAGAGAACTTGTCACCAAGAATGGAAAGGAAGACGTCTTCCTTTCCATTCGATTCCAGCCTTTTTCGTTCAATCAACGCGCACGAATGAAGGCGTATTTTTTGGTATAAAGATAAAACGATTGCAATGCACTCATACAAAGTTAATCATTCGTGTTTAACACTGAATATTTGTAAAAAACTGGAGCTGAGGTAATCAACATTTTTCAAAAAAACACAAATAAACATTCTAAAAATTGTAATCCAAAAAAACAATAATTATCAAAATTTAAGATTTGCAATTTTGCAAATTTGCATCCCAATTATATCATCAATTAGATATCGTATGCATATGGCACAAATGCCGGCACTAATCCCAAAAGAGGTTGAGATCCAGAGACTCAAGAAGATCTGGCTCATCGTTATTGCAATGGGATC
>JAWAFK010000012.1:0-53219 GCA_038890395.1 Candidatus Nitrosotenuis sp.
TGGTCTCGCACAACGGAGCTGCTTCCAAGCTTCAAGCCCTTGATTGCGACGACGTCGCCATCCTCGTCCTTAATTACGCAACTGACGTGGATCCTGGCCTTGGGATACCTGATGAAATTCTTTTTTGCGTGTGAAAAATTGTTTTTGCGTGCCATCTACATCAATTAAGAACGAATATGATTTCTACAGGCCGTTTGGCAAAGAGACTCCCATAGTACATGGTCAATACTCTAACTTGTTGTATCTAATTCAAGTCAAGAAGGCCTTTGAATTATACAAAAAGAAAGCACTAGAAACAGGCCTCATCAAGATAAAGGAAGGCGAAACGATCCTTGATCATATCGACTACCTGTGCATGCATCTCCCATACAGCAACATGGGAAAAAAGGCACTTGCATACCTGCTTAGAAGAGAGTGGAGACACCTACCAAGGTGGAAGAGGATCATAGAACAAACAGGAATGGAAGAGCCAGTTCCAAAGGATCCTAGAGGAACGATTGAATCAATTTTGGCAGATGACGAGTACATGGCAAAGGATCATGAATTTACAAAGCTGTTTACAAGAACAAAAGAATACCAGCAGTTCTATGAGGACAAGCTTGCGAGCTCGCTTATTGCGTCATCCATGATTGGCAATTTGTATACTGCATCACTGTACTTGGGATTCCGTAGCTGTCTGGAATTTGAATTCCAGAAAGGAGTAGACCTAGAAGGAAAACGCATTGGTTTTGGTTCCTATGGTAGCGGTAGTAGTGCAATGGTCTTCAGCGGCATAATACAGCCAACATACAAAGACATTGTAAAGAACATGAACATAGAAGCCGAGATAGGAGAAAGAAAAAAGCTCTCGCTAGAAGAATACGAAGAGATTCATGAAAACAAACGCAGCCCACATGAAAGTCTCCTTGACGCAAAAGAAGAATTCATCCTAGTCAGTGTTGAAAAATCTCCAGAAAGTAAGGGCGAACGCAAATACACATTCTGTCAATAAAAGGCCGATAACAAATTCAACTCATGGAATCTTCACAAATTAAAGACATACTTTATGATGAGATAAGACGGATAACAGACGCCAAGATACAGTCCACAATATCAGCAGGAAACAAAGCAAAGTTAGTCCAAGAAATATTACAAAACTGTTTTAAGAAAATCTCAGAAGCTGAAGACAGATCAGAGAACTTTGTTGCATGTGCAGAAGGCCTGACTCATTACATTCTGACAAACACGCTTATTCCAAGTCAAAGAAAGATCGAAGTAGATGGAATCGAAGTAGATGTGGTGATCCCAGACTCAAAGACTCTTGCAGAATCACCGACTGAATCACTTGTTTTGTATTTTGTAAAGACAGAAAACACCAAAGCCATCGCACACCTTTCGAAATTGCAAAAAATTCAACCAAAAAAAGACAATATTTGGATAATCTCAAGATCAGTTATACCGGCTCCCTTTAGGACATACGATGTAACTACGAATTTTTCGACTATGTTTAATGACATCGACGAGTTTCTTGCAAAGAGCTCCAAGGTCAGATTCAGAATTTTTAAAAGTTAAGCTTTCTAATTATATTATTTTTTTGCAATATTTCAGAAACGCGAGGTATGCTAAAGTCATCTAAATGTGGAATGATGCAAAGAGTTTCGACACCGGTAAGGTTCATCAGATCTTCTGATAGTTCAGTGGCTACGTAGCCTGTGGAGTCATAGTTGTTAATGATCAAGCCACGTAGAGTCAAACCGTATCTTTTTGACGCCTCGCATGTCAAAACAGTGTGATTTACTGTTCCAATTTTTGCACTTGTAACAACGAGTGTATCAAGATTCATGTCTTTTATGAGATCTGCAATACAATAGTTTTTCTGAATTGGTGTCATGATACCTCCTATTCCCTCAACTAAAACTATGTCATGTAATTGCAGCAATTTGTCAAATTTTTGTAGCACAATTTCTACATCAATTGATGCACCAAGTTTGTTTGCTGCAGTGTACGGCGAAGCTGCAACTGGGAAAAAATATGGGTTCACCAGATCTTCGCTGTCTGCAACACTGGCGTATTTGGCAAGCAGTTGTGCATCTTCTGACTTGAAGTCTCCTTTTTGTTGCAATCCACACGCAAATGGCTTCATTACACCCACATTGATGCCCTTGTTTTTTAGTGCAAGGGCAAGAGATGCAGTGAACACGGTTTTTCCGATTTCGGTGTCTGTGGCAGTCACAAAGAACGACTTCATCGTGGTAACTGTGAATTGTTGACTGATTAAGCTTACCGCTTGATTATTAAAATGAATTTTCTAGAACCAATCTATGAGGGAACAAAGCTTTGTTTGGCATCCGTACACACAAATGAAAGACTGGCCAAGTTTCCCCAAGATAGTCAGAGGAGACGGAATGTGGCTTATCGATTCGAATGGAAACAGACTTCTTGATGGTGTAGCTAGCATGTGGTGTAACGTGTGGGGGCATTCTAAAAAGGAGATTATTTCTGCCATATACAGCCAATCAAAGAAAATTTCGCATTCATCTCTTTTTAATTTGACAAATGAACAAGCTGAGGCATTGGCAAGAAGACTTATCAACATACTGCCTGGCATGCACAGAGTATTTTTCTCCGATGATGGTTCAACTGCCATGGAAATATCACTCAAGATTGCTACGCAGTATTGGCACAATGTTGGAGAGAAGAATAAGACTATGTTTGCAACTCTTCAGAATGGCTATCATGGTGATACGTATGGGGCCATGTCAGTTGGTTACGTACCAGGATTTTTTTCATATTTTCGAAGTCAGCTATCCAAAACAGTACAAATTCCGTTTATGAACAGCTACAGAGTCCCTTCAAACACAACAAAAAAAGAATATCTAAACTTAGTTTTAGAAAAAATTGAAAGGATCCTTGCTACAAACGATAGAATCGCTGCGTTTGTGATGGAAAGCGGTGCACAGGTTGCAGGAGGTGTCAACATATACCAAGACGGTTTTCAAGCAGCAGTAAGCAGGATCTGCAGAAGATATGGAATACTATTTGTGTTGGACGAGATTGCCACTGGTTTTGGCAGACTCGGCTCACTAGTAGAATATGTTGCACAGAGCAGTAAACCTGACATAGTAGCTCATGGCAAGATGTTGACTGGTGGCTACATGACTTTGGCAACCACGTCTGTTTCAAAGAAGATCTATAATTCGTTTTTAGGCGATTATTCAAAGATGAAGCATTTTTTCCATGGTCACACATTCACTGGAAACCCACTCGCATGTGCAGTCGCAAACAAAAATCTTGATCTCTACGAAAAAACAAGGCTCATGAACCGAGTTCAAAAAACCTCAAAGACACTAGCAAAAAGACTTGAAGAGTTTTATGACATAGATATTGTAGGTGACATTCGTTCCAAAGGAATGCTTGCAGGAATAGAGTTAGTCAAAGATACCAAAAAAACCCCCCTTGTCTTTAGAAAATCAACAAATAAAACAGTATTTGAAGAAGCCAAAAAACACGGACTCTATCTTAGGACCTTGGGAAATATAGTTATGCTTGTGCCCCCACTGGCCATTTCTGAATCTGAGTTGAATTTCCTCATAGATGGCACCCTAAAAACTATCAGAAATATTTCCAAGATGATAAAGTAATTGTAAACCAACCAACCACCAAATGGTTAACATTTGAAATGTTAATTAACCGTATAATCTTGTTACGAATTATTGAACGCTGAGCACGATTTTATTTTATTGTGTCAAGACAAAGTCCTTTCCGGTAAAAAACTCGATAACTATGAGCTTGAAGCGTTAATGAACTCGACTAATTTGAGAGTCCTATCTGAAGCGGCAAACAAAATAACACGCATGTTTCAAGGAAACAAAGTCGACGTAGAACATCTAGCAAACATAAAAAAGAATTACTGTAGTGAAGACTGTAACTTTTGCGGCCAATCAGCATTTTTTAACACTAATAATGATGGTTATCAGCTCCTACCTGCTGAACAGATAGTTTTGATGGCAAAAAAAGCAAAAAATGAAGGAGCTGAGTCATATTGTCTTGTTGCTGCATGGAGACAACCATCAAAAGGTGACTTTGAACAGGTTTGCGATATAATAAATCAGATCAACGAGCAAGTAGGCATAAACATAGAATGCAGCCTTGGATTTCTCACAGATGATCAAGCAAAAAAGCTCAAGGAGCTTGGCGTTCGCAGATACAATCATAATTTAGAGACTGCAAGATCCAAGTTCCCAGAGATCTGCACAACCCACACATACCAAGACAGAATAGATACTTTACTTATTGCACGAAGAGCTGGTCTTGAACTTTGTACTGGGGGAATAATCGGTCTTGGCGAAACAAGAAAACAGCGATTAGAGTTGATTTTTGATTTAGCGTGGATTGAACCAGAAGAAGTTACAATAAACATTCTTGTGCCAATACCAGGAACGCCGCTACAGCTGCAGACGCCTCTTCCATTCGAAGAGATTTTACGTGTTTTTGCAGTAACCCGATTTGCGTTACCAAAGTCGATTATCAAAATATCTGGTGGCCGCGAAGTCCACTTACAAGATGACGGCCAAGAACTACTCTTGAGTGGTGCAAATGGAATCATAAGCTCGGGATACCTGACGCTTGGGGGAAACGAGATGAAAAAAGACCTTGAAATGATCAAAAGAATTAATCTTGAAGCATAAACTTGACTTTGTTGTCAATACACTAAATGAAATAAAAAAAGAAAACCTCTACAGACAGTTGCGTTACGGTAGGGTGGATGGTCCATACATAACGATTGGACGGAAAAAACTTGTAAATTTTTGTTCAAATGACTATCTGGGTTTGTCTGTGCCAAAGACCCCACCAAGACAATTTCAGTCAAGCTCTAGGCTTGTTTCTGGCAATGATGTATCATTTATGAAACTAGAGAAGATTCTTGCTTCACACAAATCTCAAGAATCCTCGCTGATTTTTCCAACCGGCTACATGGCAAACCTTGGTGCGATACCAGCACTTGCAACAAAAGACTCTTTGATTCTTAGTGATGAGTTGAATCACGCAAGTATAATTGAGGCCTGTCGACTGTGTAGAGCAAAAACGCTGATTTACAAGCACAATGATATTGAGGATTTATCAAAAAAAATACATGCTAACAAGAAGGCAAGAAAGTTCATTGTTACTGAAGGAATTTTTAGTATGGACGGAGATTTGGCAGAGCTGAAAAGAATCTCAGAGGTGGCAGAAAAAAACAATGCCATTTTGATTCTAGATGATGCTCACGGGGACTTTACTATAGGTAGAGATGGAGGCGGTTCTGCAAGTCATTTTGGCGTTGAAAAAAACATTGATGTCTACATCAGTAGCCTCAGTAAAGGGCTTGGCTCATTTGGAGGCTATGTTGCGGCAAGCAAGGACATAATCGATTTGTGTGTGAATAGAGCCAAATCATTTATTTACACTTCAGCTCTGCCTTCGTTTCTAATCGACCTTACACTTGAGAGGCTCAAACAAAACAGAGAGTTGCGAAGGAAAAAGCTTGAACGAAATACCAAGCTACTCTCCACACAATTACGGGAATTAGGCTATAACATACAGTCACGGACGCACATAATTCCACTACTCATAGGAAATGAAAAACGGGCATTAGAATTTGGTAGGTACTTGTATGAAAACGGAATATTTGCCCAACCAATCAGGTATCCGACTGTTCCAAAAAATAGTGCGCGTATAAGAGTTTCGATGACTGCTTGGCTTTCAAAAAATCATATCGAAGACGCATTAGTTATATTTGAGAAGGCTGGCAAAAAATTTGAGATTTTGTAGATCATCCCATGCCAAGAAACATTGGGGAACCTACGTATACTGCTATTGCAATAATTACGCCAAGAATTATTCCTACAATTATGAATCTTTTATTCATAAAACTTACACAAGAATACCCTAGATAAAAATCAATGAAATTTGGACTGAATATGGAATAACGCTTAATAAAAAAATTCAAGGCCTCATACACATGGCAGAGATCACCATTGCGGTCGCAGCACTTGCAGGACTAGGATCATTTCTTGCCCCATGCATTTTGCCCGTAATTCCTGCTTTTCTGGCCTACATTTCTGGAACCACAATAACCGATCTGCAAAGGACAAAAGGAACCACGAATATGTTAACAACCAAACTCAATATTTTTCTAAATACAGTATTTTTTGTTCTAGGTTTTTCTGTAGTGTTTTCAGTTTTTGGCATAATTTTAAACAGCGTTCTTGCAAGTAGCGCAACCAGCCTGACTTCAAGTTTCAACCAAGTTGGTGGCATCATAATAGTTGGATTTGGTGGATTTATGTTGTTATCAACTAGAATCGGCAAGCTCAATTTTGAAAAGAAGATTATACCTACTGCAGGAAAGACAAGCTACCCACTATCGTTTGTATTCGGTCTTGCGTTTGCAACTTGCTGGACCCCATGTATTGGGCCAATCCTAGGAAGTATTTTGACGCTGGCTGCAACGACGCCAGGTAAATCATTTACTTTGTTGCTTGCGTACTCACTAGGCCTTGGCATTCCATTCATTTTGATGGGGATATTTTTCTCACGAATGACTAGATTTGTTAGAGCACTAAGCAAGCACCTAAAGTATTACTCTATAATCATGGGCGTGCTCATAATATTTCTTGGTGTTTTGGTGCTAACAAACCAGCTTGCCACAATTGCAAGTTTCCCATTGCTAAATAATCTGCTACTTGGATGATGAGATGAGATCTGAAATAAAGACTGCGATAATCATGGGAGTGGTAATTGTTGGCGGAGTTGTAGGTGTGAGCCTGTATTTTGGAGCCATAGAACAACAAATGGGTCAAAATAATGCAAATGTGCAAACACAAGATGGTTCCAACCTACCAAACATAGATAAGAACCGCTTCAAAAAAGTACCAAAACTTGAAGGAATTTCTGGTTACCTCAACATCAGTCCAGAGGAATTAAAACAACAACTCGATGGAAAAGTTGTGCTATATGACATCTGGACATACAGCTGCATCAACTGTCAAAGAACCCTCCCCTACATTACTGCATGGAATGAGAAATACTCTGATAAAGGTCTCACCATAATTGGAATCCATTCACCTGAGTTTGAGTTTGAAAAAGACATAGACAATGTCAAGCTTGCGGTAGAAAAGTTTGGAATTGAATATCCTGTTATACTTGACAACGATAAAAAAATTTGGGATGCGTTTGAAAATCGATACTGGCCAAGAAAATACATTGTAGATGATGAAGGTTACATCAGGTATGATCATATTGGTGAGGGTGCATACGATGAAACAGAGACAGTCATTCAAGAATTACTAAAAGAAAGAGCTGCACGACTTGGACTAGATGTTGCAGTTGCAGAACCACTAGTAGACATTGAGGAATTCAAACACGGTTCCAGAACTCCTGAACTTTATTTTGGATATGATTTTGCGCTTGGAAGAAATCATCTTGGCAACAAAGAAGGTTTTCAACCAGAAAAATCAGTGAGGTATATGATCCCTCAATCACTTAAAGACAATTACTTTTACCTTGGTGGTACGTGGAAGAATCTCGAGGACAGGATGATACTAATTTCGGAGAGTGGAACCATTGTGTTGCCATACTTTGCAAAGCAAGTAAACATTGTTGCTGCAGGTGATTCAGAGCTTGAGATCCTACTTGATGGAAAACCTATTTCAAAACACGATGCCGGCACAGATGTTACCGATAATGGTAAAGTGTCAATATCAGGATCAACGTTGTACAACATAATTAACTCCAAAGATGCTGCAAAACACACAATCCAGATAAACGTGAACAAGTCGGGTTTTGAGATATACACGTTTACCTTTGGTTGAGACTTGTAACCGGAGATCCCTGTTACCAAAGTGACATGATGCTCGGTTACAAAGTTCTTTAAAACTAATTTTTTTAGCACAAACAGAATGGGATCATTAAGTGACAAATGGAGTGATGTTGGGAGATCAGACAATCTCTCACAGAAAATACTTGACAAAGTGAGGCCTGACGTACCCCTCAAAAACAAAATCGATGTTGCACAAAAAAATCTTCAACTCCAAATTGTCAAACTTGATTCTATTGCAGCAAAAATCAAACAAAAAAATGACTATATTTTTAGCAAAATAGTGAGCGCACAAAAATCAAACAACCATCTTCATGCAAAAGCATACGCCACCGAACTTTTGGAAATAAGAAAAATGCATAACATGGTCACAGGAGCGAAGTTGGCACTAGAGCAGATTCAGCTAAGACTCAACACCGTATCAGAACTTGGAGACATTGTGGTAACATTGAGTCCATGCATGTCCGTAATCAATGGCTTGAGCAATTCACTTCGAGGAATAATGCCTGAAGCAACATCATCTATGCAGAACCTTTCACAAATACTTGGTGATGTTCTCAATGGCTCATCCATGAGTGACACAGACATGATGACTACACATGCCACAAGCTCAGACACACTAGCAATTCTTGAAGAGGCAGCAGCTGTAATCGAGGGACAGGCAAGAGCAAACATTCCAGAGCCACCCTCAGGACTATCTACAGGAATACTGCAAAAAAGAGAATCTGTTATCTAGATTTCTTTTTACTTTTTTCAATAAGTATTTTTTTAATTCGAGAAATTGTAGGGTAGCTATATCCACGTCGTCGATAGTTTGAGATCATCATCTTCCAATTCTTTAATCTCCACTGAGCTTGTTCGTTTGTGACAGAATGAACTTCTTTTTGGATTATGCTTTTCCGTCCTACTTTAAGCACTCCAGCATCTTTTGCAGACCATCTGTTTTTTGCAAACTTGAGCCCAAGCAAGATCTCTTCAATTGGCATTTCCTTGAAGCATTCTTCAATTATACGCAATTGGTTGTCTGTTGGTTTTTTCTGGACATGTAGTTTTAGTTCTAACTCTTCCATGTCTGAATCAGCGTCTCATTTCTTAATAGAATCTCGATAAACTAGATTTAACAAAGAGTTGAATTTGCAGGCAAGCACACTTGAAAATGTTTGTTCGCACGATACAAAATACCCCATTTAAATATGAACATCATACAATCAGATATTGTCAAGACGCTATCTAAATAGAATAACTAACAAGGACGAATCTGATCTTGAAAATCCTAGAAGAGAAATTAGTGTACAAAGCGATACAAGAGATCGTGCAGAAAGAGTAAAAGATCAAATCATCGAAACGCGCGAAGATACAAGAAATGCCGATCAGTACATGCGGTTTGTCAATGCGCATCTTCAACACAGGGTATCTACACTAGCAAAGATCAAAGAAAGTCAGAAAAAGTTCGAGGCTGAGATAGATTTGTTTAAAATGGAGCCCCATGTATTGGAAAAAAATTTACACAATACCGTAGAAGATGAAAAGGCACTGATTGTAAAGGAGCTGTCAACACTCATCAATAAATATGGTTTTGATAAGCTGTCTGATGCGTTAGACACAATACTTGAAAATAAAAAATAGCATAAAATTCAAGTATCTGTAAGATTTTCTAAGACTGTGAGAGTTTTTTATTCACAAAAAACTGAACAGTTAATCAAAAAGATGGAACTTGTGCAATGGCGTGCAATACTACATGAAAAGATTACTCAAAGCCACCAAGATCTCTCAGACAACTGGAAAACTTGCGCACTTGGCGAACGGATAAGGTTGGAAGGGCGCGATCTCACAAATCTCAAAGATCTTTCCCCCGAGGCGATAAAACTTGGGTATGATTTTTCTGTAGCACTACAAGAAAGAAACAACGATCTGGCACTTGAGATCATAGAAAAAATCGAAAAACTGCCCACTGTTTGGAGAAACGAAGCGTGAGCCGACAAATCTTACCAGAGCTACGATTTCTTAGATTAGTTTAATAATCCAGATACGACGTATTCTAATCATGAACAAACTTATGTCTGTCGCAATATTTTCCGCTGTAATATTACTGCTGGGAAGTATTGCATCTGCAATCGACCTAATGCCAGAAGCAGAAGCCATAAAATCCAAGGGCAAATACCTCAAAGACGTCGGCACTTGGAAGAAGAATAGAACCCCATCTAAGATATGTGGTGAACAACTCTGCTCAATCAACGATACTTCAATTGGCTTAAGAAAGGGCGAAGCTACCATCAGGGGACTTTCGAAATAGGAAAACCCTAATTTTTTAATTTATTTGGATGCTTTCGTTTTGACCTTCAATAATTCTGTGTGCATATGTGTCGTATGGAGACGTATATTCTGTATTTTAAGTTCCATTTTTGGTATGAGGAACCATCACAAAGCTGGTCGCCACAAACTTTGTTTCCTACCCAATAAGAATATTTGGGTCGTTGTTGTTTGACCATTGCTTTTTTGCCTCAGCTAACTGCCTGCTTCGATAGCAGTAATCAATACTACGGATAGTACGCTAACCATCAACAATGCTGCGATCTTTAGCATAATGTTGCTTACCAATAATAATTAATTCAATTCATTCTGATATATTTCAAAATTCGAATTTAGAAATATTTCTAATTTGAGTCTCATGTAAACAAAAAGTTAAAGGAGATGGCCTGTTATCTATTTGGAGAGCTACGGCCTATCTTGGTTGGAACTTCATAGAAAGATTTTCCTTCACAGAGCTTGTCACCGCAAACTTTGTTTGAGTGCCATTTACTGTACTTGTGTTTTGGCGACTTATTTGCAGGTTTGGCTTCTGCGTATTGGTCATAGGACAAGGCCATTATTAGTATGGTTGATAGCAACACTGTGATTGCCATAAGCCCAAGGATTTTGCCAGCCATGATTCTGATCTTTTATTTCTACTTAATTAACTGATCCATGAGCAATATTTCTAAATTCGAATTCTGAAATAAGTGATTTTTTATGCATGACGACTTTGACGAGCGTCACGAATCATCAATTTGTGGTGCGGGATTATATTTTGTGGAAGTCGGTTAAAGAATTTGTGTTCGCTGCTTTGATAGTCGGTTTCGAGATTGCCTGCTTTGATATCGACTACATATCCGTGAGATATATCGTGTCTATAACTGTCTAGACTTTCGTAGACACCTACGAATTTTTTGATTTTTACTTCCAAGTTTAGTTCTTCTTTTGCTGATCTGCGTACTGCGTCAGGTATCTTCTCTCCTTTGTGAATCATGCTACCAGGAAGATGCCAGTATCCTTTGTATGGGAACCTAGTACGCCTAGTCAGAAGAACAGAATTCCCACTAAAAATTATCAAATCAACACACGAAAATGCAAAGTATTTTCTAAAATCATCGTAAGCAGCCTTTGGAGCTTTTCTAATCTTCATCGTCTTTGTAATCTAGATATAGATAAATTAAATCATTTTTTGGCTAAAAACCACATGAGTGCCACGGCCCATCATTTTTGCCTTGATTATATCTTTATTCGTAAATGTTAAACCCCCTCCCTTTGGATCGCCGTTTACGAACAACGTGATTTTTTCAAAAACAATCATTTTTACAGGGGGTTTAACATTTGTTCGTAATTATTACAGGCAACCCTCAAAACACCCCCATTGCCCAGCTAAAGACACCAAAACTATTTTGGCTACGAATAAAAGCTAAACCCCCTTCAAACTGAATATTTTACTCAATAATGGTGTATGATTTATTTATGTAAACTACGATGTATGTAGGCCGCCACACAAAACGCCATCCAAAATCTCGATAAACGATGCAATTTGTGGAATGTACGATCCATTATTGTATGTTTTTTGGGCCTATTTTACCCTCTGTGAGTAGTGAGTCGTCAGAGCCGAGTCCTGCAGATGTCATGGAAAGTGTAGTGCCAATACCACCAATGTTCATGCCCAAAAGATGTATCCAAACAAGAATCTTAATTTTGCCAGACATTCTCTTCTTTAGGTTGATTTCCAAGTGGTTGTAAAATACAGCTGTAACCGCTATTGCGACTGTGAGAGTCAGGTACAGCATTAGACCAATAAAGAACACCATTTTGCTGGTCCCTCAAACGACAACAATGACAAAAATTGGATCATATTGATATCTTTGGTAAAATACCTTGTAGTGCCAAAAAAGTGATAATTCCACCCTAAACAATTGCAGATATTATGAACCTGCTTCCCCAACTTTTAACAGATTCCCCGCATAGTTTTTGAGTCAGTTCAACATAGTCAAAGCGAATAGAATAAAGTCGATTAATTAGACAGTGATATTTTTTGCCTTGGTTCAATTATTTCAATTTCGACGGTCTCAAGTGGATCTTCTACCTGATTTCTTCTAATTGAGAGTAACTTTGGTTTTTCAAAGTCTACAGTACAGTCAGGACATGCATACACTAGGACTCGGTGTTCATTTGGCGCCTTTGGGTTAGAAAGACGTGGGTAGTAAGTCAGCCGGCCTCCACAGTCAATACAATAACGATTGGCCCTTCTAGTTCTGGCCAATGTAAACCTCCTGCATGATGTGTATATTCGATCAGATATTAGATCGCAATGGTCTAACAGAATAAACCAAATGGTTGTAACGATCAATATTTCAAAATTCGAATTTAGAAATAATTAAAAATTTGAAGCGAATTCAGCAGCGAACGATACCAATGGTTCAAAACATAATCTTTCTAAATTCGAATTTTGAAAGATTATGCGCCACCCGTCAGACTTGAACTGACGACCCCCTGATTAACAGTCAGGCGCTCTACCACGCTGAGCTAGGGTGGCAACACGTTTGTACCTTGATGTATGCGATTTAATCCTTACTAGTTAGCAAAAACTCAAAAGAGAATTATTTTTCGATGCCCTTTGCCTTGTGGTACTGGTAGATACCGTCCAAAAAGACGCGATGGTCTTTGTTTTTTACTTTGGTCACAGACTGGATCTCAGCAGCAGTTTGTGTGACATCGTTTAGCACAGGGCCTGTGATCGTGATATCGTCGCCTTTTGCCACGACCTTGGTTGCGCCATGAATCTTTGCAACACGAGGAGCACGCTCGCCTTGAAAGTTCTCAATTAAGACTAGGTTGTCCTTGGTTTTTACGGTTATTGGAAAGTGAGCATAGACTATCTTCATTTTTACTGTGTAGCCTTCAACTACACCTTCGCATAGGTTTCTAATTATTGAAAGTGCCGTATTTGCTATTGCGTGGTATTTTTTGCGTTCGTTTAGTGCCCTTATTGTGACTTTGTTGTCTTTTACTTCAAGATTCACTGGTATTTTCTTAAAGTTCTTGTAGGTCTTTCCCAGTGGTCCTTCCACGTATAACATGTGTTTGTTTAGTGAGATTTTGACTTTTTGAGGGACGTCGAATGTGGCCTCAAAAATTTCGACTTGTTTAGTAGACATACCCTAGCAAAAAGCCTCCAATTCCTTTGTTTTCTGCCTCGTGGTGCGACATTACGCCTTGGTTTGTAGTCACCACTAGCATGCCGCGATTGTATGCAGGTAGATATTGTTGTTCCCAGTCGTTAAACTCGTTTTTCTTTACCTTGAATCTTGGGGTAACCGCACCACACTTTGTAATGTGTGCAAGCAGTTGAATCTTGAATTTACCCCCACGGTTGTCTTCGATGTGTTCAAATTCACCGATATAGCCGTGTTTTTGTAGTGTTTTTAGCACTTCCACTGCAAGCTTTGATGTAGGAAGTATTACGCACTCGGTTCTCCTTCGTGCCTCGTTGTTATACAAAGTGTTGAAAAGATTTGAGATGATGTTTGTTGCCGGCATTTTTCTCACCTATATTTTGCAAATCCTAGCGAGTCTGCTACTTCTCTGAAGCAGCGTCTGCATATCATGAGATTGTATTTTTGAATTACCGCTGTGTAATCGCCACATCTTTTACACCATCTTGAGCCTTTTCCGAATTTGTGTTCTTTTCTTCCTGTGTGTTGGTATGTTCTGTCTTTCATTATACTATTGCCACCCCAAACTCCCTAGTTAAAAACTCAATTGCTTCGTCTTTTGAGATCCTGTGATGTTTTCCGACGCTTGCTTTGTGTCTACTACGGACCCGGATACTAAATCCAGGCCTTGTAAGTGTGACTGCTGCCTCAAGTCCCAAGATTCCAATTTGGGGATCATATTTGATTCCCGGTATGTCAATGTGTTCTTTTATTCCAAATGAGACGTTTCCAAAATTATCAAATGATTTACCTTTGATTTTGTTTCCTACAGCATCGAATAATCGCTTAAGTAGAGTAGCTGCGTCTTGGCCTCTCACAGTTACTGCAACACCTATAGGCTCTCCTTTTCTTACACCCCAGTCTCGTTGTGTTGCCTTTGCGTCACGTGCGCATGATTTTTTTCCAGTAATTTGATCAAGTGCTTTTTTTGCAATCTCGATTGCTTCGCCAGATTTTCCTACGCCCATGTTAAGGACGACTTTTTCTAATCTGATTTGTTTCATTGGATTTTCGGACATAATATCACGCTATTTGAATAATTGGCTCATTTTTGCCTACCACCATTACTAGATCTGTTGGAATTTCGATTTCACGTTGGCCAAATGAAAGTAGTGCACGTTTTGGAAGAACGAATGTACCCTTTCTAATTTCTTTGACTTCGGCGATTTGTCCTGCGTTTATTCCTTTTGTAACTAGCACCTTAGCACCGTTTTCCAGTTTGAGAACTTCGTTAATTTTTTGTTCCGGAACTTGCATGAGACATGAATCGCCTACATTTATGTCCATATCAGATATAAGTGAACGACCATCGTGAAATCCAAGCTGTGTCTTTTTGTTTTTAATGGTAGTTTTGCTTGTGACTTTGACTAGTTTAACAGATTTTTCATTGTTTTTAATTTTGATTGGTTCCAAGATGTGACCGGATTTTGGAACGAGTCTGTAAACATCAGATACACCATCCAGTTCAACTACATCCATTAGCCCAATGCCATGATGAATTGACTTTCTTGTGATACCATCAACTTTGACCTTGCCATTGTAAATTGCATATTCTGCCTCACGTGCAGTTGTAACTAGTTTGAGTGTGTCTCTCAAAAACACAAGTGATGGAATAGAATAGTGCTTTGAGTGCGGACCAGGCCTTACCGTCGTGACGAATCTCGGCTTCTTTCTTGAGATGCCCCAAAACATTGGTGCCATTTGTCTTTTGAGTTTCTTGCTTCCTGCTATCCTCGGCATTACTTATCCCTCTTTTTTGATTTAGCCGTGTCTTTTTTCATTACTTTTTTTGATTTTTGCGATTTTTCTTTTGATGGTGTTGTCTCTTTTTTGATTGATTTTGGTTTTTCTTGATTTGGTTGTGGTTTTGGTTGTGGTTTTGGTTCAGGTCTCGCTTCCGGTTTTGCTTCTTTTGGCTTTTCCTCCTTTGGTTTTTCCTCTTTTGGCTTTGCTTCCTTTTGAGGTTTGGGGTTTTTGCCTTCGAGTCTGTTTTGTCGCCATTTGTCATTGGTGTTGATATCGGTTACCAAAAGATTTGATGTGTGAATAAAAACGTCCAAGTTTCCACCTTTGAGTTTTTCTTTCTTTATTCCTTCAACTGCTGCTCCGTTTTTCTCTGTGGAGACTTTGGTGATTTTGCCTGTGACTCCTTTGAATTCGCCGCGCATTACGCGCACGGTATCGCCTTCTGTGACTCTGATGCTACGTTTGTTGTATTTTTGTTGGAGTTCCTTTGATAGGTGACTACACATCTGCTTGCTTCGTGTGAAAAGTGAAGCGTTGTAAATTGTTCTGTTTCGTATAGTAGTTGGCTTCATTTTATACCACCATTGATGCCAAGTTAGCTACTCTTGGCCATTTTTCTGAAGCTTCTGCTGCTACTGGTCCTTTGATATCGGTACCTTTGATTTCCCCTTCAGGCGTTACAAGAACAGCAGCGTTGTCTTCAAAAGATACACGAACTCCATTTAACCTACGAATCGGATACTTTTGCCTAATTATCACTGCGCCAAAGATCTGTTTTCTTAGTTCCGCAGGTCCTTTTTTTACTACAACGTTCACAAAGTCTCCCACTGCTGCAGCTGGATATCTAGAGGTTCGTGTTTTTGTGTGTTTTACCATGATTATCTCAAGAATTTTTGCACCTGTGTTGTCTGCACAATTGATTCGTGCTCCAACAGGCAGTGCTCTTGTTACATATGGTCTGAATTCCTGTACTCCCTTTGCGGATACTGCACGACTTTTTCCTGCGGACATTTTATGATTTGACCTCCACTACAACGAATGAGACTGATTTGGCAATTGGCCTACATTCTGCTGCAACGACTACCGCGCCTTCTTTGATCTCAAGTTTTGATGATTTGTAAGCATGAATGGTGCTTTTGCTTCTTGCGTATCTTTTTGTTTTTGTAATGTATAAGGGGTTTTCACGTTGAATTACAACTGTGTTTTTGTTTTTTGCACTGACCACTTTTCCTTCAAAGAGTTTGCCTCTGATACTGAGCGGTTTGCCGTTGTCCATTACAATACCTTTGTATACTTGTTTTTGTTCTGAGTCTTTCATACTTTCACCTTCAATCTGTCTTCTGGTCTTTTTGCTATGATGTCACCATCAATTAATAGCTCTTGTTCATTTAGTGTAAATTTCCAAATGCTGTGTTGTTTTGGAATCATTTTGAGGCCATGTATGGTTTGTAGTGTGAACATAAACTTTGTTTCATCTACTATCTTGCCTGTTAGACCCACAATGGTTTTGTTTGTCGAATTTACTACTTGCGTCTGCAATCCTATTAATTCGTGATTCGCCGTATGACTTGTCATTTTTGCTTCAACTCGTTTAATCTCGTGAGCATGCGCGCAACTTCCTTTCGCATTGCGCGGATCTTTCCGCTTTCCTTGCGAAGGGTTCCTTTTGCAGCATCAGTTCTAAGCTTTGCAAGCTCTATTCTGGCTTGTTCAAGTCTTTGTTTAAGATCAAGTTCGTTTAATTCCCGAATTGACTTCATTTTTAATTGGGCCATTTTACTTTAGTTTCTCCTCCACTTCTTCCATCAGGTCCATATTCTCGATTTTTTGTGCAATTAGCTTGACTTCTTCACTTTCTGTTCTGGCTTTTCTTTCCTCTTCTTCTTTTTCTAATCTCAGTCTCTCTCGTTCCTCTCTTTCTGCCTTTTCTTCTTTGATTCCTTTTAGCTCAAATTCTGGTATGTGTTTTTCCTTTCTTGCGATTCGGATTCTCACTCCTATGTAACCCATTGGAGTAGGCACGTGTGCAATATCTTCGTCTACTACCATTCGTGCATGGTGTCCTGCACGAGGAAGAATTCCTGCAGAGTGTTTTTCAAATGAGGATCTGTCCCCTCTTAATTTACCAGATACTGTGATTTGTACGCCCATTGCGCCGGCGTTCATTATTTGTTGTAGTGACCACATTGTGGCTCTTCTAAACGCAGTTCCGCGCTCAATTAGCGATGCAAGTCTATTGCACATCACGCTTGCAGTAAGCTCAGGTTGTGTTATTTCGTTGACTGCAATTTGCGGGTTTTTCAGGCCAAAGTCTTTTTCCAGTTTTTCTGTAAGTTCCCTGATTCCAGTTCCCTTTCTTCCTATTACGATCCCAGGTCTTGTTACATGAAGAACCACCCTCGTTCCAGTTGGTGTTTTTGAGATCTCTGCGTGTGAGAATCCTGCTTCTTTAATTGCAGATCTCAAATAGTCTTTGAGTAGCATCATATTGTAGTTATCTTTGATTACGTTTTTGATTGATGACAATGCTATGCCTCCTGAGCCACCAGCTCAATATGTGTTAGTGTGTTGTTCTTTGGAGTGGCTCTGCCCATTGCACGTGGTGTAAACCTTTTGATGACTACACCTCTGTGAGATACTGCAGAAATTATTTTGAGTCTGTCAAGATCCATACCCTTGTATTCCGCATTCGCTTCCAAGTTATCCAAGAGTTTGATGAATTCTTTTGCTGCCTTTTGTGGATACCTGCCCGACATTACTCCCGTGTCGGATCTGTGACCCACCTCGTTTTTGTATCTTCTAAATGGAACTGCTCGTTTTAGTGCGATTACTTCCTGCAGATAGTCGCGTGCTTTTTCTATTGAGAGTCCTTTGATCGCTTTAGCTATCTCACGTGCGTGTTTTGGAGAAATGTCTTTTTCTCTGAATGCTGCGCGAACATGTTTTGTAGAATCAAAATTTGCAAAAGCGTAACCAAAATTAGGCATAATATTCACTTCAATGGTACATACAGACTTGATCTAGATGCACCGACGCCTGGTGCACCATGAACAACTCTCTTGTTTGTTCTAACATATTCACCGATGTAATGTCCAATCATTTGTGGCGTGATTGTGACCGGCACGAACTCTTTTCCAGAGAATACATTAATCGTAACACCAACCATGTAAGGAAGAATAATCAAGTCGCGAATGTGTGTCTTGATTGGGTTTTTTGATTTGCCAGCTTTTTCGAGCTTTATTTCCTCTATGAGTTTTCTTTTACCGTCTGTAATACCACGGGTAAGCGATCTCCTTGCTCTTGCTGGGAAGATCTCGAAGAGTTTCTCTAGCGACATGTTCTGGAGTTGTTCCAGCGGAACTCCCCGATAATCAAATTCCTTAACCATTCTTTGACACCTGTAGAGTTGAAGTTTGAGGTTCCATATTATAGCATTCCTATCTTTGTGGCTAGGTCCCTGGCTTTTTCGACGGACTCAAATTTGACAAACGCCTTTTTGCCAGAAATCGTTTTTGCTGTGTTTATATCAGTAACATTTTCCTCATATAGTGTCTTTATTGCTTCTTTGATTTGTGATTTGTTTGCTCTAGAGTCGACAATAAAACAGATCCTGCTGTCTTTTTCGATAAGTGCAAATGTCTTTTCTGTGACGTATGGTCTTAGAATTATTTTTGTTGCTTGGGTTGTGTTCAATGTAGTGCCTCCATTAGTTTCAAATGTGGTGATTTGATGTTCGCAAGCTCATCTAATGCAGCCTTTGTGTAAACTGTCAATCTAATTGGTTGAGACCCAGGAGCAAGATCAAGAACGGACAGGTCTCTTGCGGCCTTTACATCCACTCCCAAAAATGAACCGCATGCTTTTGCAAGCGATTTTGGGTCTTTGGTAACAAACAGAACGCTTTTTCCAGTTTTTGTTTTTCTGCCTCTGATTACAGATCTGCCAGAACGGGCTTTACGTGACATGAGCCTTTCGATGTCTGCAGTCAGATTCAGTGCGTCAAAGATTTTGGAGATCTCTTTTGCTTTTGAAATCTTTTCAAGGTCATCTGAGACCACGATTGGGAAAGATTCTATTTTATTTATAGAGTGACCACGTGACGCAACCAAGTCCTTTGACGCAGTTGCTGCTATAGCTGAACAAAGAGCTAGTCGTTTTTCTTTTTTGTTTAGTTTTTTGTAGATGACTTTTTCTGATAGTGGTGGGTGTGCTTGTCGTCCGCCTCGCACCATTGCCACACCTGCTGCTTGGCCACGTCTTGGGCCGCCACCACGAATTCTTGCTACTCTTGCTTGGCCGTGACCTGTTGGTGGATCATTAGACATTGCCACCACATCCATACCTGCAGTAAGGTGTCTACCTTGTCTTTGATAGTGATGAGAATCCAAGTTCACATAAGCACGATGAATCAGATCCTCACGGAACGGTGTCTGGAATACTTGAGGTAATTCAATTTCTTCTTGTTTTGTTCCAGTTAACGAAAGTATTTGTGTTTTCATACTACAATCTCCAATATGTTTGGTTTGAGGATCTTCGATGGAATGTTTCTGATTTGTGTTCTGAATTTGACGAGTCGTCTATAAGTTCCAGGAACTGAGCCTTTCAAAACTACATAGTCGCCATTTACAAAACCATAATGCTTGTATCCACCTGCTGGATTGATCTTGTATTCGTTTTTCTCAGTGTTACTTATGATCATAATTCGTTTATTATACTCGACTCTTTGATGAAAACCACGTTGCCCTGCACGAGGTACTGTGTACATGATGCTAGATGGCGAGATTGGCCCAAGGGTTCCAAGTGCTCTCACGCTCTTTCTTGATTTGTGTTGCTTTTTCTTGACACCCCATCTTGTGATTGGACCTTCCCATCCTTTGCCTTTTGTAATTGATGCAACATCTACGTTCGCACCAAGTTCAAAGACATCTTCTACTTTGACTTGTTTGCCAAATAGTCCTTTTAGAAATTCAAATTGTTTTTTGATATCACCGCCTTGTACTGCAACCTCAAATACGTATGGTTTCTTTTGTGCGAGACCTGCATTATTTGGAAAAACTGCGACTACGGCATAAAGCTCATTTATCGCATTGAGAAGTTTTTCTGCTCTCTCCAAACTACCTTCTTTTGGTTTTATTGTTACAAGTCGAGAGATTTCTTTTGGCATGTCTGAACTGTAAACATCAAAGTATGCATGTGAGCCGTAAATGTCGTTACGATATCCTCTAATGCCGATTATTGAGATTGGAGGAGTTGCAACAACTGTTCCAAGACTTACGAGTTGTTTTCCATGGTTTGGTGTTTTTTCTCTATCGTCGATGCTTACGATTTGAATGCAGCCAACTTTGAATCCCGCATATCCCGACAGCTTTGGTTGCTCAGATGAGAGTGATGGCCAAGTTCTGATTCGAGCCTCCATGCTTTTGGCACGTCCTCTAGGAAGGTATGCAAGACTACCACGGCGTGGTTGACTGTGTTTTCTATGACCCATGGATAATCGAAAACATTTGTTAACCCCATTATATACCTAGGGATAACGAAAGTTATGGAGTCACCACTTTAGTGAGTGAAAAAAAGATTGTAATTCCGCCAATTATTACGCCGACAACACCTACAATTATTGCAAGTGCAAGAAACTTTTTTTGTGATATCACACATTGAAGTAAAATCAGGTTTAATTTGAGTTTACAAAGTTGAGAATCGCAAGAATGCCAAGCATGGCCTCCTCAAGGCGCACTGTCTCAGTTGCTTGATTAGGGAAAAAGTTAAGGGATTTTGCTCCTTTGATGTTTATTCTTGTGCCGAGTATCTCGTAAAGGCCTCGATCTGGTGCACCAAATACGATGAGTAATGGTTTGTCGGTGTGTACGTAATGATTTATCTGATCCAAAGTCGCAGGTTTTCCTTTTCTTGATGTCATTATGATAGAACCATTCCACTCTTCGAGTAGTTTTATGAGATTCGATCTTTCTTTGACTTTGTAGCCCCAGTACTGTTTTATCTGATCTTCAGATATTTCTTTGATTGTGATGTTTGGAGTTACGGTTTTGATTTGTACTGTGATGCGTTTTTTGTCGCGTTCTTTTCCAAAATATGGAATCATATGGTGTATTCCAATGTCTACGAATTTTTTTCCTTTGTAGTAAACAATCGCACCTTCTCTTATGTCGCCTTCTTTGAGTTCTTTTGGGTTTGACGACAATGAGTGATGAGGGATTTGTAATGGGTGCAATATTCCTGCGTATTTGAGCTCGTCGATTTTTGGAAACAGTTCTCTGCGTAGATATTGTGGTGTCTCTAAATATCGCAGAATGGTGGACAAAAGAAACCGGTCAGAGTTGGAACCACCGCTTTCTTCATAAATGTAAATGGTGCGAATCCCAAATATAGCACAAGTCCTTGCAATGAGGGAGACTTTACGTGACTTGTCTAGTTTGGTTGCCTCATCCTTAAGACAAGAATCAGGTATTGCAACTGAGAGATTCAATGTTGAAAACTTAGCTGTTCGGAATCGGGAATTTTTGCTTGCCTATTTTTGCATAGTTGGTAATTTGATCCTGACTCACTTTTTCAAATTGTTTTGTAGATGTTTTTATGTGTGACATCTTGATGTGATCCGTTCCTTCTTTTTGTTCACTTGCCAGATAGATACATGCTGTTGCAAGTGCTGATGCATCTTCAAGCGACATGTCGTGTTTGTAATTTTTTTCTAAAAAGTCGTTTGCTTGATCAGAGCCAGCGCCAATTGCTACTGCATCATATGCAATGTATGTTCCACTTGGATCAGTCAGAAATAGTGAATTTTGTGAATCCACACCGCCGATGATTAGCGCGACGCCAAAAGGCCTTGCACCGCCAAACTGTGTGTATTGTTGGCATTGATCTGCAAGGTGTTTTGCTACTGCCTCCACATCGACTGGTTCATCATACACGATTCTGTTGCTTTGTGCAAAAAATCGTGCAGCGTCGGCTTGGCTTCGCGCATCAGGAATGTATCCTGCTGCCGCAAATCCTATGTGTTCATCGATTTGAAATATTTTGTGTGCTGATTCTGAGATTTGTAATTTTCGTGGCTTTTCTTCTACTGCAATAACTACACCATCTTTGCTTTTGATTCCTACTGCTATGGCGCCACGTCTGACTGTTTCGATTGCATACTCTACTTGATACAGTCTGCCATCCGGCGAAAATATAGTGATAGCCCTATCATAACCTTGTTGAGAAGGAAGCAATTCTGATTTTCATGTTTTGAAAGTTTAATTTAAGTCTAGTTGTGCGTCGATCGTGCGATTTGAGATTCCGTTTTACGGTCACAAAAATGTGAGGGCGCATCATCCAAGGACGATCGAGATCACAACTGAGCCTAATCTTACTTTGCAAGGAGACTGCATAATTGGCGTAGGCGCAGAATGCGGCTGCAAAGGAATACCAGAGAGGATGAAAAAAAAGATTAGGCGATCTGACTCAAACATTAAGATCACGATTCAGGTAAATGGAAAATCGTTTCAGATCGTCGGAAAGGGGCACGAAGATCTAGTACTTGAGAATCCTCACGACATTGTGATTAGAAAAAGCAATTTTTTGTGTCCTAGGACTTTGGCGGTAGGTTGTGACAAAGCCTGTGATGACATGCCAAGACAGTTTGTAAAAATGTTACAGGATTCAAAAACAAAAGGATTGTTTGTAATCGAGGTTACTTGAGTTTTTTGTAAACTGCAAAGTCTTTGTTTTCAAGTACATTTGCAACTGCTCTATTGACTATTTCTGTCAAGACAAATTCGTTGTATGCAGTTTCTGACTTTTTTTGAAGGGCTGGTTTTTTTGCAATGTTTTCAAGAATTTTTTCGATTTTTGCTGACGTTGTTTTTATCATCGAAGAATATTTTGAATCGAAGTCTTTTGGCGAATGATTCGCAATTAGCTTTATTGATGTGCCATAGAATTTTGCAACAGCACCTCTTACTTCTTCGATTTTGACAATTTCTATCAGTCCAGCTTCTTTTAGAATATCTAGGTGATGTCGAATTGTTGTGAGTGCTTTGTTGTAACCGATTTTCTGAAGCTCCTTTGCAATTTGTTCTGTGGTGAGCTGTTTGTGATACAGCGCCTCCACGATTTTTGTTCTTGCTGGATCTTCTAGTGCGCGAGCTTGTTCGACAGAAATCGTCATGACTCTGTTGATTTTGATTTGTTTTTCGAGTAGTGTTGACATGATAATTGCAGATTCTGAATTGAGCTAAAAGATCGTTACATCATCTTTTTTTGTCTATTCGCATTAATTTTTTTATGTTCCAATAATTTTTGAACCGATTTCAAATTTAGTTCAGTTGTTACTAAAATATTAGTTCCAATCGAATAATTATTGTATTATAATTGAATAATTAGTACTAGTACAACTAATATTGAAAATTTTGAAAATTTGGCGGATCCGGCAGCTGGGCCCCCATACAGGTGTAAAAACACCAAAAAAACAAGATTCTGAAAAAGTGAAATTCGAGTTGAAACTAGAAAATTGGGCTCAAAGAGTCTTGCCAGTAATCTTTTCGTAGGAAATAATGTAGCGTTGTGACATCTTGTTTACGATGTCTTGCGGTATTGACGGTGCAACTGGTTCCTTTCCTTGCTTTCTTGCATCATCAAACTGCTTTTGGTAACCGTTGGCAGTCAGCCAGTCCCGCAATATTTGCTTGTCGTATGCTTCTTGTATTTTGCCTACTTCATAGGATTCTTTTAGCCACATTCGATATTCGTCAGGTCCTATCGAGTCACCAAGTAGGATCTTGCCGTCAAATTTTCCGAATTCTAATTTAAGGTCTGCCAAGATGAATCCTGCTTCATCTACCGTTTTTGACATTAGATTGTAGATCTCAATTGATTTTGATTTGAGCCATTCAAATTCATGTTCTGTGACAAGTCCACGTTTGATTGCGAGTTCTTTATTGATTGGTTCATCATGCTCCGCCTTTGTGGTAGGATCAAAGATTGGAGATGGTAGCTTTGCTGCAATCTCGGTTTTTGTGCCAGAAGGGATTCTAACTTGACCTTCTTTCCACCTAGAGATCAGACTGCCATAGAAATAACCGCGTACAACACATTCTATTGGAATCATCTGCATTCTCTTTACAACAATTTCGTTTTTTGAGACGGATTTCACAAAATGGTTTGGTATTGGGAGTTTGTTGAACCAGAATTCTGCAAATTTGCAGAGCACCTCACCTTTATGCGGAATCGGGTCGTGAAATTTAACATCATATGCAGACACTCTGTCGCTGAATTTGAAGAGTAATGTTCCATCTTCGAGATCGTACACGTCCTTTACCTTGCCTGAGCCGAGAAACTTCAATCTCAGGTTTTGGTGGTGTTATTTCAATTATAACAATTATGCTAAGTGGATCCTGAACCGCTGATTTAAACACTAAATAAGAAACCAATGATTTTTGATATCCAAAGACAAAAACTTATCAACGGAATTTTTTGATACAAAGTATGCGCGACATAAATGAGATCATGCCAAAGATCCCTAACATGAAGTGGGGTGCCTTGCTAAACAAATACCCCACACAAAAAAGGGTAAAGGAACTAGATACCATGCTTCCTCACGACAAAAGATGGCATACAGTTTTTGATTTCGAAGATCACGTTTATGTCGATGATGTAAGGATCGCAAAAAAAGACAAAAAAGCGTGGACTTAAGAACCCATCATTCCAGGCATCTTAGGTGGGATTCTGTACTGTTTTGTGACCATTATCCCGTTATCTGCACTCACTGTGACAAATTGAAGTGGATTATCGTGTGGGGGAGACAAGATGACTTTTTGGCCTGGAGTTAGCGTTCCAAGTTTCAGGGTATCGCCGTCACCATAATCAACTTCAACATTTGTAAGTGTTTTTCCACCAGTATTTTGTATCATGACTCGCGCCGTAACGAAAAGGTTTTGTGGGTCTTTGAAGGGGTCAACATCGATTTCATAGTCATTTGTTGCAAAGGAACCTTTTGATAAAGAAAACGCAGTCACACCACCTACTGCTGCAATGACGGCAACTCCTGTGATTATCAGGAACTTGTACGCAGCCATTGCTAAAATAATGCGAATCTAGGTATTAAAATTTCAGATTACTTGCCGCCTTGTTCTGGAATGGTAGAAAGTGTTGTTGTAGATACCACGTTTGGTAGCTTTCTAATTTTTTTGGTCACTGTGTCTGCCACGTCCTTGTGTGTTTGGCCTACCACTTTGACAAAGATGTCATACATTCCGTAGGTGCCATGTGTTTCCTTTACATTTTCTATTTTTAGGAGATCACGCATCACATCCATTTCGTGACCTACTTCACATTTAACTAAGACAAATGCAATTTCCATTCTACTCACCCTTCATTTCCTCACGTGTTTTGAATGTTGGTTTTATCCCAAGTGTGCTGTAATCTCCAGTAGTGCACGTAAAGCACAATGAGTCCAGTGGGATTCCAACTGCGTTTGCAAGGTTTTGCGCATCATTGTACCCCAAAAAGTCTGCTCCAATATCACTTCGAATTTTTTCAATTATTTCATCGTCGTTTCCAGAGTGATTTGCGCCCGTGGCAAGCTCATCTTGTGATGGAAAGTCGATTCCGGCATAGCAAGGGTATTTGATTGGTGGGTATGTGATTAGCATGCTGATTTTTCTTGCTCCTGCGCGCTTTAGTGCCTTAATTATTGCCTTTGAGCTGGTGCCTCTCACCAAGCTGTCGTCGATTACTACGATGTGCTTGCCTGAAATTATTTCTGTAATTGGGATTATCCAGCGGTTTATTTCCACACGGTCACTTTGGTGCGGTTCAATGAAGCTACGGAGTGGACCTTTCTTGCTGTACCTGTCTTTGAGCAGTCCTTCGTCGAATTGAAGACCGAGCTCCTGCGCATATCCAAGTGCCGCAGGTCTTGCAGAGTCTGGCACAGGAATCACCAAGTCTGCGTCCTTTATTGGAAATTTTTTTGCAAGGAATTGACCTATTCTCTTTCTTGCCACGTAGATGTTTGTTCCCTCCATCCTACTTGTTGGGTGCGCAAAATATGTAAACTCAAATGAACAGTGTGCGTGCTTTTTTTCTTCAGAAAACATCTCTGATTCTATTCCGTTACTGCTAAACTTCAAAAGCTCGCCTGGGAGGACATCTCGAACAAGCTTTGCCCCAATTGCCGCAAGTGCGGACGACTCCGATGCAACAATTGTAACTTGTCCGTCTTCTTTTGAGCCAAGCACCATCGGCCTAAACCCTCGCGGGTCGCGTGCTGCATAAACTGCGTTATCGTCTGAGACAAATGTAAAACAATACGAACCAGCCATCTCATTTTTGAGAATCGACAGTGCGCTTCCAAGCTTTCCGTTTGTAGACATCAAAGAAACCAGTCGCTGGGCTGCAACAAGTGTGTCGCTTGAATTCTGAGGGGTAAATGTGCAGCCACCAACCATGTTTGCAAGCTCTGCTACATTTGCTATTGTGCCGTTGTGTGCAATGCAAAGATCCTTGACTTTGAGTGGTTGTGCGTTGTCAAGATTGCTCCTACCTACAGTCGAATACCTGACGTGGCCTATTGCAGCAGGCGATGCGTATTCTTCTGTTATTTTATCAAATTCGGACGAGGCTGCAGAAACCAGTCCAAGTCTCTTGAGTGGAGCTTTTTTTGGAATTGCCAATCCCCACGCCTCTTGTCCTCTATGTTGAAGAGCCCTAAGTGAATCAATTATCATAGGTATTACGTTGGAGCCGTCTTTGCTATAGATACCGACTACTCCACAGTTTTCTTTAACCATGCAACACCAGATCCCTTAGCGAATTAGACCACTTGTCATGTGCCTTATCAATCCTTAGTTTTGCGATTTGTTTGTTGTTATTTGTAAATACGATGCTGTTTCTATGGAATTTTCCAATAAGACCAAACTCTACTTGGTTTTTCTTTAACATGCTTATCACAGAGTCCAGATGAGATTTTTCTATTACCAGAACATATCTAGAATGACTCTCAGAGAACAAGACTTTGTCGTCCGGCATGTTTTCTTGTGGTATGTTTTCGAGTGCAACTGTACAGCCAATACCACTACTCATTGCAAGCTCACATATTGCCACTGCTATGCCGCCTTTTGAGCAGTCGTGAGCGATTTTTATCTTTTCACTTTGAATTAAAGATAGAACAGAATCCATGTTTTTCTTTGATTCTGTTAAATTGACTTGTGGACATTTGCCACCAATATAATCATGAATGTATTCATAGTATTCAGATCCACCTAGCTCGTTCTTTGTCTTACCAATTATTATTATTAGGTCTCCGTCGATGATTTTTTGCGGCTTAAGCGGTTTTTTGTCAATTAGTCCCAATACCCCAATTAATGGCGTTGGCTTGATTGGCCCTTGCGGTGTTTCGTTATAGAAGCTGACTTTGCCGCCAACGCACGGGATGTTAAAGAACTTTGAAAACGCGGTTATTCCTTTTAGAGACTCCAGAAATGTCCAAAATATTTCTGGATCTTCCGGATTGCCAAATTGGAGGTGATCTACCATCCCAATTGGTATTGCACCAGTACACACTACGTTTCTGCACGCCTCCTCAAAGCAGCCCATTGAGCCTTGTTTTGGATCCAAATAGCAGTGCTTTGGGTTCCCATCAATTTTTGCGCTTAGGTATTTTCCATTATCCAGTCTGAGTACGGCTGCATCTGAGCCAGGCTTTACTGTTGTGCGGATTCCTACTTCATGGTCGTACTGTCCATACACCCAGATCTTGCTTGCGATGTTTGGATTTGCAAGCATTTTCAATATTGTTTTTGAGAGATCAGAAGTCGATTTCGGCTCAGGTTTTTTTTGTAATTGTTTTAGGTATGATGGTTCTTTTGCCGGCCTATCAATGAGGGGTGCGTTTGCAACGATCTCCGCTAGCATGTTAGCAATAACTGTGCTGTTGTTTTTGACTTTCATCATCTTGTCTGATGTTACCTTGCCGATTACTGAGCAGCTGACATGGAATTTGGCACAAATTGTCTTGAGTTTTTTGAGTTTTTGTTTGTCTGTGATTATGAGCATTCTTTCTTGTGATTCCGAAGTCATTATCTCGGTCGGATTCATGTTTGGCTCCCTTGTATGGACTTTGGTCACATCAAGCTCTATTCCTACTCCAAGTGCGTCTGCAGTTTCGGAAATTGCACATGAAAGACCACCACCGCCTAGGTCTTTTACTGCCTTGATGCAACCTTCGTTTCGCGCCTCAAGGGTGGCCTCAATTATCAGTTTTTCAATGAATGGATCTGGGATTTGCACTGCTGAGCGGTCTTCAGATTCCAACGAATCGGATGCAAACTGGGAGCCTCCAATTCCGTCGCGTCCAGTAGAGCCACCAATCAGCACCACGAGGTCACCTTCTTGTGCGTTGTTTTTGATCAGCTTTTCTTTTTTTCCAAATCCGATTGAAGCTACATCTACTAGTGCATAGTTTGTATAGCATTTATCAAACTCAACTTCGCCGCCAACTGTCGGAATGCCAAGACAGTTACCATAGTCCGCAATTCCAGTTACGGCGTTTTTGAAAAGCCACCTAGCGTGTTGGTCTTTTTCAACATCACCAAATCTCAGGCCGTCCAGTATTGCAATCGGACGTGTGCCAGCAGACAAGATATCTCTAATGACCCCTCCCACACCAGTGGCTGCTCCGCCATATGGCTCAACAGCGGAGGGGTGGTTGTGGCTTTCAATGTGTACTGTAACTACGTATCCATCCCCCACGTCTAGCACTCCAGAATCAAATCCTTTCTCATGGATTACGCGTGGGCCAGATGTGGGAAGCATTTTGAGGTGTTTTTTTGATGACTTGTATGAGCAGTGTTCTGACCATTCTGCTGCCACGATGTGGAGCTCGGTCTCGTTTGGTTTGCGACCTATTTTTTTTGAAAGATATTGGAGTTCTTGTGGTTGCAGACTCATCTTCTTGCTCCAACCGTTGCAATGAGAGATTCAAAAATAAGCGATGACGGCTTGGAGTCGCGCGGGTTTATCTCTGGTTCTACTGCGCGTTCTGGATGCGGCATCATTCCCACTATGTTTCCTTCCTTGTTGCAGATTCCTGCGATGTCAAATACAGAATCGTTTATGTTTTCTCCATAACGGAACACTATCTGGTTGTTCTTCTTTAGATTCTCAAGTGTGGGCTTGTCTACGTAGTATCTTCCTTCGCCGTTTGCGATCGGGATTGGAATTCTTTGTTTGAGTTTAAATTTTTTTGTAAATGGCGTCTTGTTGTTTTCGACTATGAGCTCAGTCCAGCGGCACATGAATGCAAGCGAGGTGTTTTTGAGCAAGACTCCTGGCAAAAGTTGCGCCTCAACTAGAATCTGAAAACCGTTGCAGACACCAAGAATTGGCATTCCTCTGTCTGCCATTTTCTTTACGTCCGCTATTACTGGGCTGTGTGCAGCAATCACTCCTGCCCTCAAACGATCACCATAAGAAAATCCCCCTGGCAGGACTACTGCGTCAAGATCCTTTGGAAGCTTTTCTTCGTGCCAGAGATACTTGACATCAAGCTTGAATACATCTTGCAGGACATGATACATGTCTCGATCGCAGTTGCTGCCTGGAAATACGATGATGCCAACCTTCACATGTAAAATTGAATAATGAGATTATTAAATCAAATCGGAAAAAGTGCATTGAGGATCTCCACAACAAATCTTTTTTATCTGTAAAAAAGCCATTCAAACCATGGGACATGTAAGAGACATCATGAACAAGCACGTAATCACAATATCAAAAGACAAGAGTTGCCTTGAAGCGGCAACGCTACTCAAAGATAAGGACATCAGCTTCCTAGTGGTCATGGAGGGGGAAAACCCAGTAGGAATAATCACAGAGGCCGACTTTGTGAGAAAGCTTGTGGCTGCCGACAAGATCGCATCTGAGCTTAAAGTCAATGATATAATGTCTCCAAAGTTCAGGTGGGTTGAGCCCACAACCACAATCGAGGATGCAGTTCAAAAGATGCTAAACAACAACATACGAAGGCTCATAGTACTTGAAAATCAAAAACTTGTCGGCGTGATTACACAAACAGACCTAGCAGCATACCTGCGAAGCAAACTGCTAATAGATGAGACCGTCAAGTCCATTGGAAGCGAAGACTAGACCACAGATAATGTTACCTTGCTTACCATCGGATTGTAGATACGCAAGTCATCACATAGTTTTTTGACTGTTTCTTGCGCTTTTTGTTTTGTCGTAGCATCGATTTGAAATTTTAGCATCTTTGCTGAACGGATTTTTTTTACTGAGGAGTAGCTGCCTTTTAGCACTAAATCGTTTAGGATGGTCTGGCCCTCAGGGTCACTCATGTTTGGTTTGTTTTCGATTATGACTTGCACCTCAAAAAGTGGCATGTTTACACGATATTTTTCTCTAATATAATCTTCAATTCACAGAATATTCGAAAATGATTCGAATTGAATTTATAGTACAACTACAATCAGAAGCTGAATTGAGCAGACATAGGTACTGGAAGATCACAGTCGATGAGATTTCAAAGGCATCATACGATCAGAATAAAGTTCTCAATTGGGAGATAAAAGGAGTTAAAGAGCCAGAGAATCAAGCAAGATTCATTGGTGTATTTTTGTATAGACATGGAACACCCATGGATTATACGCCAATCAAAGGAATTGTGTTTTACCACAACAATGTAGAAAAATCCGAAGTGGATGAAGTAACCAAATTCCTCAAAGGTAAATTTGGCGGAGACCCAAAAGAAAAAGGTAGCAGAGTGTTTTTGGAAGGATCGAAGGAGATTTACTCTGGTGAAGAAATTGGCAAGCTTGCAAAGGAAATGGAATCCAAGTTCAAGCTAAAGGCAATCATATCAATTGAGTTCCAGGACATCACAGATGAAGAGCGAAAAAAGTCAGGTCTTGCGGACGCAAAACTCCTTCCTATTCCAGGCAAACATTAGGTTGTATTTTCGCAACCTAAATAGAGATTTACGTCGTAGGTATATTAGAAATGTCTGAGCTTCAGGGGATTTATGCACATTTAGCGGAGCTGCGCAGTAGACTAGTAAGAATTGTAATTTGTGCTGGCATCATAATCGCCTTTGTCTTGACTTTTCGTGCAGAGCCCATACTGGTCGAAGGCGTTATGCTATACTATCCTCTGCCAGATCCACTGCACAATTTTGCAGCTCAGATAACAGATTACATGAAAGAAACACTGGTACCGTCCCAAGTGCAGCTCATCCAAACTGCACCTGGTCAGGCGTTTTATGCTCAAGTCTATGTCGCTGCACTGATTGGAATCGTGGTATCAATGCCGATAATGGTGCGTGAGCTTACTGCATTTATCAGGCCGGCCCTAAAAGACACAGAGGTGCATGCTGTTCGCTCAATCGCGGTACCTGCTTTGGGTTTGTTTGTCACAGGAGTAGTGTTTTCTTATGTTGTATTCATACCGTTCATACTTGACTTTTTGTACCAGTATGGCGAATCTGCAGGTCTTGTGACGTTTCTTAACGTAGTTGATTTTGTGACTTTTGTGTTACAGTTTTTGCTTGCGTTTGGAATAGCATTTCAGCTTCCATTAATCATGTATGCCGCAACGGTATCTGGTCTGACTGATGTCAAGTTTTGGCGCAACAACATAAGATATGCCATAGTTGCTTTGGTCATAGTTGGCGCCGCAGTAACTCCAGATGGAAGCGGCGTCACCATGTGGTTCATCTCAGGTCCAATGATTGCACTGTACCTAGCAGGCATGATAATCCTTGAGAGACGCGAGCGTAAAGTTAGAACACTTAAATCCTAAGTTTGACTATTGAAAATCAAATGCTTGGAAATATTGCCAGCTTCATTGCAGGACAAGAATGGATCTTCATTATCATCATAGCAGGTATACTGATTTTTGGTGCAAAGAAGATCCCAGAGCTTGCAAGGACATTGGGCAAATCAAGAATGGAATACGAGAAAGGCAAACTTGAGGCAGAGCGTGAATTCAAAGACCTCAAAGAAAAAAAAGACTAGGACTTTTCAGCAATTTTCGCAAAGTCGTCAATTATTTTGTCAAAATCCGATGATATTTTTTTCTTTGCCAAAATAACACCAATAGCTTTTACTCCACTTAGCTTAATGTTTGCGTCAACTGTGAGTCTAGTCCCCTGCTCGGTTTTTTCATATTTTTCTACAATATGGCTTCCCTTGGCGTCACCCCCAAGTACAAATATTTCGTGAAGCTCCGGATATTTTGTTACGTGTTTTGTAGTCATCACCAATTCACGCTCGCCAAGCTTGAGGTGTTCTTCCACGACGGCTACGTTGTCCCTAATTGAGCGAACACGAATGGATGGAAAGTATTGTGGTAGAATATTTTGATAGTTCTCATAATTTGCAACTATGTCAAAGACTACTTGCCTCTCTGCTTTGATCAGTTTTTCTAGGTGGAACTTTGGCATCAGTCAAGTTCCCCATCGTTTGTATAGATCGTGTTCGATGTTGAACTGGTCTAGGCACTTTCCTACTGTGTGGTCGATAATTTGCTCAATTGATTTTGGTTTTGTGTAAAATCCTGGAACTGGTGGCAATATGACAACACCAAGCCTTGCAAGCTTGAGCATGTTTTCTAGGTTTATTGCAGTTAGCGGAGTCTCCCGAGGGACAAGAACCAATTTTCGTGATTCTTTTAGTGTGACACCAGCAGACCTTGCGACTAGAGTTTCATCGTAGCCATTCGCAATGCTGGAAAGTGTCTTCATCGAACATGGAATGATTATCATGCCATCTGTCTTGTAAGTACCACTTGATATTGAGGCCGCCAAGTTAGAGTCATCAGAGTAAGTCGTTGCTAGTTTTTTTACGTACTCTATGGAATAGTCTGTCTCAATTGCGAGGCATTTTTTTGCCCATTCAGTAATTACAAGATGGGTTTCTACTTTGTGCTCTCTGAGTACTTCCAAGGCCCTTACGCCATAAATGATTCCAGTACTACCAGTCATCCCAATCACCAGCCGCATGAACTGTAATGGATAAGGTGATTATTTCAGTGTAAGGTGATGCGAGGTATTGAAAAACGAGTTTGATTATATAGCCTTGATTCACAGTCAAATCAAATGATGATCAAGCGTGCCGAGATTCAGAAGATAGTTCAAAACTATTCTGATTTTAGAATCGGCGTCCTTGGAAGTCATTCGGCATTGGAAATAATGGATGGTGCAAAAGACGAAGGGCTTCAAACCGTAGTTATTTGCCAGAAAGGGAGAGATGTTCCATACAGGCGATTCAAAAGAATTGCGGACGAAATCATTGTTGTGAATAGCTTCAAGGATATGGCGTCTGCAAAAATGCAAAAAATGTTCATAGAAACAAACACAATCATAGTTCCACACAGAGCACTTACTGCGTATCTGGGATACGACACCATTGAAAACAAGTTTAAAGTACCGATATTTGGCAATAGGTCACTATTTCAAGCAGAAGAGCGCAGCTTTTCAAAAAATCAGTACCACTTACTTGAAAAATCGCGTATTAGACACCCAAAACTTTTCAAAAATCCACACAAAATAAACAGGCCTGTAATAGTCAAAGTGCAAGAAAAATCAAGAAAGCTTGAACGCGCCTTCTTTACTGCGTCTTCCTACGAAGATTATGAGAAAAAATCTCAGTACCGACTCAAAAAAGGAATCATCAGTACAGAAGATCTACGAAAGGCAAGCATCGAAGAATTAGTAATTGGCACGTACATGAATTTTAACTATTTCTACACGCCGGTCTCAGAGCAAGTAGATTTCATTGGAATCGAAAGGAGACTTCAGACAAACCTCCACGATTATAACGCAATTCCTGCAAAGCAGCAGTTGGACATAGAAATCGACATTCAAAACATCGAAGTCGGTCACACCCCTGCAAGCATTCGGGAATCATTGCTCGAAAAGGTAATCGATATTGGAGACCGTTTTGTTGCAGGTGTCAAAAGAATCTACCCGCCAGGCGTAATAGGCCCATTTTCTCTTCAAAGTGTAATTACAAAAGATTTAGAGCTTGTAGTGTACGATGTCTCGCTTCGCGTTCCGGGTAACCCTATTGTCGCGACAACCTCACCCTACACAAAATATCAATATGGTGAAACCTTTGGAGTAGGCAGGAGAATCGCAATGGAGCTTAAGCGAGCCCACCGAGACGGCAGTCTTGCCCAAATTCTAACTTAGGCTTCCACTCGCTCCTTTAGAAGTGTCTTTCTGACTAGAATCGGTATGTTGTAGAATGCAGCAAGAGCTACGGCATCGGATGCCCTATAGTTACGAAGTACGACATCTTTTTTGCCGGTAAAGTACAGGTTTGCTCGCAACACACTGCCGCTTTCATAGACTTTAACTTTGACCAAGAATAATTCGTTTTCTTCGCAAAGCTGCTCAATCATGTTGTAAATTGTAGGCAGTATGTCACGTTTTCCTTCGACAAAGCTTTTGATGTGGCGGGCAACCTCGCCTGAAAACGCCCTCATGTGGAATTCTTTTTTGTCATCAGATTGTAAGACGATGATTCCTTCTAGGGCATACGGATCAATGAAACCAACATAGATTATTTTTGCAGTAGAATAGTCTGGCTCCTCCTTTTGATTGATATTCAATGCCTGTATTTTGTATGGATTTGATTTCATATAAAGAGTGAGGATGATCGGTTGCACGTAGTATGGATAACTTATCAGTCCTACGCGGCTCTTAAATCCAAAACACGCCAAGTGATGTCATGAAAATTGACATACCATTACCGTGTCCAGATTGTGGCGGAAAAATGTATTCTGCCTCATATGACACACCACTACGTGTGTTGAAAAGCAGAGCTTGGCATGTATGCAAGGAGTGCAAATACACCAGAAACGTAGAAGACTTCAAAAAATCACTTTGCTGTGCGTAACGGCAAGTGTTTTTCTTTTTTAATTCTGACTGTTTATGGTATGCACGTTTTTAGCTTGTTTATGTTTTCTATAATCTCGGCAATTAATTCTGGCTCAAACGGCTTTGTGACTATGTAGTTTGGATTCAGCATCACGATTTTGTTCTTGCTGGCATTATCTACGATGGCAGTAACAATTACTACATATGCGTTAGGATCTATCTTTCGTATGTTTTCTAGCGCGTAAATCCCATCATAATCTGGCATTAGAATATCCAGAAATATTACGTCCGGTTTGTGCTGAACGTACAATTCCACTGCTTCGTGCCCGTTATATCCACGCCCTACAACCTTTACTTTTAGTAGCTCAAGATATTCGCAAAAGAGATCTACGTTGTAAATATCATCATCTACTACTAGTGCAGTTATGATTTTGCTCATTTTACGAGTCCTCCGCGGATCATAGTGATATTTGTAACATAACACTTCAGCTCAATCACCTAGGTATTGTGACCGTGAACTTGGTCGGATTGTTGGATACAGTGATGTTTCCACCGTGATGCTGAATTATGTTTTTGCAGGTTGCAAGACCAAGTCCTGTGCCTTGCTGTTTTGTGGTGAAAAGTGGATCAAATATCTTGTGGATGATATTTTGTGGGATCCCAGGGCCTGTATCCTCAAAGTCTATGATTGTGTCTTTTGGAGTTTGATAGAATCTAATTGTGATCTTCCCTCCATTATTCATTGCTTGAATAGAGTTAAGCATGATGTTTGAGAAGACCACTGCCATCTTTTGTTTGTCACATTTGAGAGTCATGTCGTTTTGCTGTATGTCCAAAATTACATCACTTTTTTCTGGGATCTTGTTCATTGCAAGCCTTAGTATTTCGTAGATGCTTGTAGGTTCTATTTGCATATCTGCTTCTTTTACGAAATCTAAAACATTGTCTATTTGGTGAGTCATCCTAAATATCGCGGCATTTGCAGCCTCCAGCTTACTTTGAAAAGTAGGATCAGATTGATCTTTTGTTGCCACCTTGAGAAGCTCGGTAATTACCTTGAGTGCGGACAATGGATTCTTTAGATCGTGTGCAAGTCTTGATGAAAGATTTCCAATGGCTGCAAGTTTTTCAGATTCGATGAGGGCTTTTGATTTAATACGGACTTCGTCTTCTAGTTGAGCCTGTTTTTCTTTGAGTCGTGCTTCAAGGCTGATAAATTTCGATATGTTTTGCTCTACTTTTTGGTTGAGTTCTTGAACAAGTGCCCTTTCTTCCTGTATTTGTCTTTGTGCCATAATCATTTTTTGTTTTTCGTATTGAAATAAAAGTCCGCTGACTTCTTGGCCTATCTTGTCTGCTTCAAATTCATTTCCAAGGATATCAATTTCTCTTTGTGGAGCGGAAAACTCCTCTTCGCCTTGGATAAATTTGAGTTTGTTTTTCAGTTGAATTGTTCTTAGTTCTGCAACTTTGTGGTCGTCAATATCACACCTGGTCGCAGGTTCAAACCCAGCTGGTTTTGGAGTGTTTTCCGGCAGTTTTTGTTCAGATGTTTCCGAAGACCCATCTGCTGGCCGCCTTTGAAATTTGATTTTTCTTTGTGTGGCCGATAATGGATCATCAGTTTCGTTTAACTGAGTATTCTTGTGAATATACTTACGATCCATAACGTATAACCAAAGTTTGAAGATATGTATAGAAGGCTGTTTGTTTTATTCAAACATCTTGCATATATTCACACTTGATTAAATCAAGTAGTAGAGCATATTAGTACGAACGATCATGTGTGCTTTAGTTTTTTGATAATATAGCATCAAGGGCTTGTGATAATTGTTTAAATCCATATTTGTTTATTAAGTCCAAAAGATCGTTGTACACTGGTTGGGATTCAATAGTTGGATTTGTTGGGAGGGTTTTGCTTGGTTCCTGTGGAGTGGGATTTATCTGCAATTCTGATGATCGGGATATTTCTTGAGTAATCGGATTTGTGAACATGTTTAATTCATCATCAAAACGCTTAGATGCAGCTTTGATTTCGTTTAGTCGTTTTACTTTTTCACTTAGATGTAGGTTCACAAGCTTTACGACTTGGTTTACGCTCCTTGTTTCATGACCTGCCTCAGCAACCGTTTCTTCGATGTCCTTTTGTTCCTGTTCTATTTTGCCGGATCTGAGAATGACGCTTCGATATGCATCCATTGGATCATCGGAGATATTGTTACCGATCTTTTCCAAGTGTCGTTTCTTCAATATCTACGATTGATTTATTATAGTAGATATGACCTAGTTTGTTAGAATTGAACAAACTTTATCAAATGCTTCATAATTGCAGATTTTATACAATTACTGTAAAATCTTAAGTGAACGAGATAACGATTTAATTCTAGATATTTTGTGCTAATATAAAATGGATGGCCGTGATGGTAGAACTCTAATCGCATTGGGTTTAGTCAGCATCGCAATTTTGTTTCTCATATATGCAAGGATAGGAAATGCTGAAGTAACACCAGCTGCACTCTCTTCGATTGAGAGACTAGGTATTGCATTTTATGTGATGATGGTTTTGGCACTTGGTGCAGTATCATATGGCTTTTACTTGTACCACAAACACAAAGTCCAAGCAGCAAAAGACGACAATTGGTCTATCATAGCACAGATCACGTGGAATAAAAAATCAAAAAAGATCTTTGCTGTAACGACAGTAAGCTACGGAGTATTTTTTGCTCTAACTTCAGGCATACTGATATACCAACCTGATGTGACTTTTTCTTATCATTATAACGTCAAAGTACCTTCTGCACAGATTGCACCCTGTTGTGGCGAGGTGGGGTATGTTCCAAAGTTCATCTTTTACATTACTGAACACCTAGGTATGCAGATAATTCCAATAAACCTAGTGTTGCAGATTGCCGTATCGTATTTGGTTGGACTAAACGCAGCAATTGCTGCCAATGCATTTACCATTCTAAAAAAAGGGGCAGGAATGGGAAGTGTTGCTGCCGCAACTGGACTATTTATTGCGTGCCCTACTTGTGCTGGAACGTTTGTCTCACTGTTTGTTTCTACTTCTGGTGCAGTTGTGTTTACTTTGGCAGTCACTCAGCTTCAAACACTGTTTATTGCAATATCTATACCGTTGCTTATTTTCACTCCAATCATCATGGTAAAAAAGATCAAAAATAGCGGGTGGAGTTGTAAAATAGAGTCTTAGATTTTTTTGACTTCGGGTTTCTGCCAGTTGCCTATATCATATCCGTCACGTCTTAGATACTTTAGGGTGAGTTTGTAAACAAGTTCGTCGTGATCCACTTTGAGCAAGATTTCAGACCATGTCACCTTGCCCTGTTTTTCAATTACGTCTTTGAGCTCAGGGTTTATTGCTTCTGCCATCTGTTTACATTGTTCAAAGGTCTTGCCGTTTTTATATGCGCGTGTTCTGACATCACAACTTTCCATGGTATGTTACAAACTACGTCTCATAAAAATTCTAGTTTAGAACGACTTTAGCTTCTCGACTACTATCTTGAATATTTCGTCGTTATCCAAAAGGATGCATGGGAGGCCATTTTCTAGGCATGCTTTTCCTGATTCTGTGTCTCGAGTAATTAGGATCATGTCGTTTTCTTTTGCGTAGTTTATTACGGAATAATCAGTGCGTAGCTTTTTGCCTTCATTGAGGAGTTTTTTGACGGAGTAAGCTTCATAGCCCAAACTTCTGAGCCTTTCATCCCATCCATCATCCATTTCATCGACTAGTACCTTCAACGTACAGCCTCTGACATGTTATCTATTTAATTTTAGAGTATGCCCAAATATCCAACAATTAACGGTATAAACACCGAAAGCGCCACAAGTGTTCCAAGTATGTATACAAGATGATGTGTGTCCACATTGTAATTTCTGGTCTTTGTTTTCTAATGTTTTAGCGTGTTTGATTCAAACAAATCAGATATTACAGATGGAGCGTAATTTTTTTGACTTTATTTATTATCGACATCTTTTTGGCTATGCTCATCTCAGGCTCCATCGTAAAATAAACCGTCTTTCTTCTTGGATACACCACTATTTGTGTCACTTTTTCACGCTCTACGTGGACGTATCTGACTTTACCAAGACTTTTGTTGAATTCTTGCCTCATTTTTCGTCGCTGTGCTACCTGTTTGCAAAAATGCTCTTCTTCTTTTTGGGATTTTAGGGAGGTCTTGCCTTTTTTCATTATAGATTCAAGGATGTTACCTTTTAGATCTATTACAGCTGCAAATCTCATTCCAGCATCTATGTTGATGATGTCTTCTACAATCTCAAGAAGAGATGCATGTTTGTATGCGTTCAACTTTCTGTGACTTCAACAGTGCCAAATATAATTCGTTTAGCTGAATCAAAACAATGATCAGTGTAGATTTTTTATGAATTTGCCAAAATAAGATACAGAATTATAATTGTACTACGGATCAGTAACAATTGCAAAATACAATCAGCACCGTTCTAAGAAATCTTGAAAAACGCTCACATCTTGAAAAATTAAGAAAGGTAGATGTGGATAAAGACCAAAGAATGCTTGCAATTACAAAGGAAACTGGGATGTTTTTTCACAAGTTGCTTGTAAGCATTAAAGCAAGCCAAGTTCTAGAGCTTGGCACGTCAGTCGGATACTCCACACTGTGGTTTGCCGCTGCTCTAGCTCAAAACCACAAAAAATCAATAATAATCACAATAGAGCAAAACCCTCAAAAAATTGAAAGGGCAAAGAGGAATTTTATACGTGCTGGTGTTGCCAAAATGATTCGCATAAGGGATGGAAAAATACTCGATGTGTTAAAAAGTATGCCAAAAAAACCGCGATTTGATTTTGTGCTAATTGATGCAGATAAAGAAAACGCCAAAAAGTATTTTGATCTTGTTCTCCCCATGACCAAGATAGGCGGAATCATTGCAACTGACAACATGCTATATCCCCAAAAATATCGCAAGCTCATGTATGAATACTCTAGGCATATTGCAAAAAAATCAAATGTTCGCACAGCTACTCTGCCGTTTGGCAATGGTGAAGAGATTACAATTAGAATAAAATAGTCAATTCAGCTCTTTTGCCATCTTTTTTATTTTGGTGGCTTCGGTTTTTACTTCTTTTTCTAAGATCTTCTTTTTTTGTTTGAGTTGCTTTACTTTTGCTGTTTCTTTTTTCTTTGCCGTCATGACCGTTTTCTTTTTTGCTCTGATCTGTCTTTCTAGCTCTATCTTTTCTTTTTTTATTGATTTTAGTTCAGACTCTGCCAACTTTATTTGCTGCTCTAGCTGAGTGCGTTCTTCGATTATTTTGTCAAGCAGCTCTTGTTCCTTGTTGACTTGAGAGATAGATAGTGAAGTATTCTGCAATGTTGTCTTTTGCTCCTGTATCTTTGCGGTTAGCAGTGATTGCTTTTGTTTTGAAGTGGCAAGATATTTTTCATAATTTGAGATTGTTTTTAACAGCTTTTCTTGCTGTTCAAGTCTTGCTTTTTCTTTTTTTACTTCTTCTTCGAGTTTTGATTCCTGCGATTTGGTTTCCTGTATGAGTCTTTCATGTTCAGCTCGAATGGCATCCAGCTGCTCTTTTTCTTGTTTGATTTTTTGAGCTAGTCTTGCTTGCTCTGCAAGCTTTGTGCGTTGTTGCTCTACTTGTTTTGCTATTTCTTCTTCTTCATGCTTTATTTCGTGGTTTATTTTCTCAAACTGGTTCTTTGCTTCTGAGAGTGCAGAACGCTCAGCTGAGATATGACTTGTTAGGCGCAATTGTTCTTCTTGAAGCTCGGCGATTATGGCGTCGCGTTCCTTTCTTGCTTTTTCAAGCTCTGCTTCTTTTGACTTTATCTGCTCTATTAGCTTTGATTGCTCCAAGACCGTCTGTCTTTCTCTCTCAATTTGTTGCTGTAGTCGTTCTTGCTCTATTTTGACTTGCTTTTCAAATTCTTGTCTGTCCAGAATTATTTGCATCAATTTTGATTGTTCTATTTTGAGTCGTTCTGCTTCTGTCTTTTCTTTATCTAGCTTTGTTTGCTCTACTTTGATTTGTTGTTGGATGTCTGCAATATTTTCATCTTGGTTTTGAGTCCAGCCCTTTGGCATCACACCTCTTCGAATCACAGCTTTTGGTGGTTCCAAAGTCTGCAGGTTGTCAAGTTGTTGGACTTTGAGGTGGAGTACTGATTCAAGGTGTGTGATTTTTTCATTTGCTGATTGGATCTGTGACTTAAGTGACTCGATTGTCTTTGCCGAATCTGGTTTTTTTACCAAGCTCTGATAATCGACTTTTCGTCCAAGCTTTGCATCAAGATACTGTTGATCCGATTTATACAGCTGCTTTCCCTGTTTTAGCGATTCTAAGATAAATTGCAGGCGACCTATGTCACCATTGCCAGAATCAATTAATCTTTGTACTTGGGTCGCGATACCTTCATCTGGTTGGATTTTTTGCCCAAGACCTATCACCTGGGCAAGTTTGGAGTCAAGGTATTTCTTATCCGATGCATAGAGTGAGCGTCCTTGTTGCAACATAGAAGAGATGTGATTTAGTCTTCCCACATCACCGTTTCCCGAGGCGATGAGTTTTTCGATAAAAGCCTTGGTTTCTTCATTGGTTAGAGTCGCCATGCTCTGTCATTTCTGTAAAAGTACTAATATTTTAACAAGTCATGGATTTTTATTAATTTTTTAGCCGTATTGTTTTCATTTTTTTCCATTTTAAGACATTTTTTGAGGATCTAATTATTGTGATCTTATCAAATGAGTAAATACGCTTTAGTTTTAAGTTCTTGATGAGATGTTTTTTTGTATTGACGTCAAGCTTTTTGTAGATCAGACTGATGTGCGGTGCAAATTTGTATCTGTTTGCAAGCTTTGATCCGAGTGTGGTGTTGATCAGTTGCAATCTTTTGTCTTTTTTTATTTCAAGATAGAGTGTTTTCCACAGGTAATCAGTGTATCTTATTTTAGTGCAAGTAACGCGGATTTTTGAGAGGCCTACACATTCAGCCACTGCGCTACTCGCTTGTGTGTATTTTGCAATGTTGCTGTACACGGTAATATGTGGCTTAAAGAGTGGTGCATTGTATTTTCTACCAAGTTGTTTGATTATCTTTGAGAGATATTTGGTGTCTTTTATGGTAGGCTCAAGCCATACAGAATATATCATAGCTTTTGTGCGACAATCTTTCGATATTGTGGGTACTCGGTTGCAGAATAATCCTGTGTAAACTCTTCGGCAAATACTGTGTCTTCTTGTGCAGTCAAAAGGTGTGCCGCCATTGGAGGGACGGTGATTATGTAAGGCGCCGAGATAATCTCTATTTTTTCTTGGCCTGTTTTCAGATTGGTTTCACGGTACTCAATCGTTCCCGCAAGAAGAAAATGTCTTGTCTGAAATGTGTGGTAGTGGCCGCCCCTTGAGAATCCTTTTTTAATTTCTACGATGTTGAGTTTTTTATCACCATGTCTCAAAAAGATAATTGTCCCTCTTGCGTCAGTTGCTTGTTTTTCGAATTTTAATTCCATTTTTGTCTCCAAAATTATATTGGCGGCCCTACGTGGATTTTAAGTGACAGTGTTGGAGATAGAGCAGATGGATTATCGATGCTTTCCCAGACAAAAATTGTAGCCTCAAATGTGCCTGTCTGTTGCGGCGTCCACGATATAGCAGGCGAAAACGATTGTGCTGGAGTTAGTGTTCCTGTAAGCCATGCCAAAGATACAGTCACTCCCTCCTCATTTTGAATCTGGACTATGTATGCAAAATCCTGCTCAACATCCTGATTATTGGTGAGGTCTGCGGCTATCTGGATTTGTTTTCCGACTTTAACTGTCTTGGCAGGGGTGTTGCTTATTTGGATTGGCGATTCTGCAAAAGCCGCCCCAACTACGAGCAGGGCAATAAACGAAACAAGCACGAGCATGATTTGATTTTTGTTAGGTATTCAATAAATTATTAGCTTTCCAGTGTGTGATGTTTTTCCATGTATTGTAGGGCACATTCTGTAGAGCAATAATTAGATGCTCTGTTTCTGAATGGTTTTCCACAATTTTTGCACTTCAACAACGCTCAGGCTTGCCTTTTTTAATAATAAATTTGCGACCAAATACCAAAACTGGAAACTGTTTTTGTAGATGGCTGGCAAATGGTTTTGCCAGATCCCGGCATTAATCCCATCTACTGACTTTACTGAGCTGGATTTTGTATAAAAGTCGGACGTATGAATTATCTAGTACCTAGAAATGCCGCATTTTGCATAGTACTGCTGGTGGTATTCCTCTGCTTTGAAGAATTCTTTGGCGTGTTGGATCTGAGTCACTATAGGTTTTTTGAATCTGCCTGACTTTTCCAGTCTTTCTTTTGATTCTTTTGCTATTTTTTCTTGTTGTTCATCATGACAAAATATTACCGAGCGGTATTGTACTCCGATGTCAGGACCTTGTCTGTTCAGCTGCGTAGGATCATGAGAACCCCAAAACACATCAAGTAGTTCCTCGTATGAAATCAGTTTTGGATCATATTCTACTTGGACCACTTCTGCGTGCCCCGTAGTGTCTGTGCAGACATCCTCGTATGTTGGGTTTTTCATCCAGCCGCCACTGTAGCCAACCGTGGTATTGATCACACCTTTTGTTCTGCGAAATACATCTTCTACGCACCAAAAGCAGCCTGCTCCAAATGTGGCCTTCATAGTGTGATTTAAGATGCTCGAATTAAAAACGATTTTCCAACTCTTTACCAAATAAATATGAGTATGAGTTTGTCTATGCGTTGAAAAAGTCCGAATACATCATAATTGGCATCTTGATTCTTGGAGGTTTTGGCATTCTTGGATATGTTGTAGGTGAGAGAGTCAAGACAGAACTTGAGCTAGGCATAGAAAGACCACTTGTTCAAATTCCTCATGTTGACGTGGTTGCAGGTAGAGATGACATCAAAATTAGCGGCTAATTGAAAATTTGTTTGATCTTGGCAGGCCGGCGTTCGTTTGTATTTAGTCAATCTAAAAATTTGTCAGGTTGCTGAATTTTGAGACTGAATAGATTTTTAGAATTTTGAAAATTAATATTATATTTTTTAAACAAGGATTAAGAATATGAGCATTCAGATCAAGCAAAGGAAGCTGGATAGAATAGCCATGTTTGTCATGTCGGCAGCCGTGGTGGGTTTCCTAGTTGGTTTTGCTGTTGCACTGTACTCCCCATAGACTCCGACTGCAGCTCATGGTATACATCCAGAATACAATCCAATTTTTTATTGAAGTTTTTATGAATTATTTTTCATATAGCCAGACATCAAATTTTGTTAGTGGCACGCTTAGGTTATCTGGCACGACGATCAAAAGCCCTGCTTTTTTGCTTACATTGTTGCAAGTGCCTGAAAAACTTGCATAGTTTGTACCAAAGCAACCATCATAGAAAGTAAAATCCCTTCCCTCATCATAGTTTTTTTGTTCTTCAGATGATGGCACAAAATACACATCAAAGCCAACTGTGTCATCGTTTATCCTTACTGCGTAATCAAAATCAGCAGTATCTTTGTCTGTGCAAATAGGAATGAATTGAGAGTATCCTGTCCTGATTTGGAATTCGTGTTCTTTTTGGTTCTGCTTGCTAGGTATGGGAGTATACATAGTGATGTTTGGGTCAGGGCTTTGTTGTAGTCCTGTCAGGTATTCTATTTGGTGTCGGATTACGTCTGCACCAAATCTGGCATAGTGTGGTTCCCAGACATCGTGGCAGTTTGTGTTGTCATGTTGTACCAAGATGTAGGATTTGCCGTGGACATACCGGAGCTCATCGACATTGGTTTCCTTTGTTATCTGAAGCCTTGCTTGGGTGCTTAGCTGCTTGTTTTCTGTCTGGCTCCACACGTTCGTGATATCATATACAATGTTTCTTGGGTAACTCTTCCATTCTTGTTGAAGGTGGACGTACACTGACTGTTTGTTTATTGCTTGTTGTTGGAGTATGAACGCACTTGCGACATAGTAACTAACCGCAATTCCAATTATCATAAGACAAATTATGTACAACGGTCGCATGTATTAAGCTGGGAATCGGAGAGGTTTTTGAAAGTTGTTGTTATTTTCATGTTCATTTCAAATCTGACTCCAGCGATGTCCTGTTTCATGAAAGTATCTCTGGGTGATTTGTAGTCTTTTTTCTGTTTTTGTTGTATTTGGTAGATTTTTTGACTTGAAAAGTTGTTTCTTTGACGAGTTTTTTTAGCTCCGATTTTTTCACGGTGGTCGATGTTCTTTTGTAAAATATTTAGAATTTTGCTACATTGTTCATGAAAAAACAACAGGTTTTTTAGTGAACCTCCTTTGAATCATGTACTTGTTAACACAAAAACAGATTCCCATCATGGCTGGTATTGCTGCAGCCGCAATCATAACAGCTGTTCTTGTCACCTACCAAGGAATGCCAGAAAGTAAGGCTCCGATCAAAGCTGATGAAATACAAGAAATTCCAACCAAGCCACTCGCGCAAACATACAAGATCAACACAGAATGTGAATTGATTTACGGTTTTGCATTTGGCGTGTACCCAGACAATCAGAAAATTCCACCTATTGTGCTTGCAGAGCTGACCAAAAAATATCCAGACTTTGAGCCATGGAAAAACATCCTAGATAACAACGAAACGCGCAAGGCGTTTCTTAGTGAACCATTGCCGCAAGAATTCAGCGATGTTTTGGTGACTTCGATAATGACAGAGTCCTCGATAAATCCGGAGCTTAAGGACATTGCCATACACCTGACAGACCCACAAGGAGTGCAAAAAATTCAGGGCAAATATGAAAAGTACGGATGTAAAGCGTATTTTGATTCAAGAGCAAAGTAACTACTGTAGTTTTGTTGCCTTTTTGAGAAATCCTTTAAGCTGTGTAAGTGCCGAATCGACCTTTTTTGCCGTACTGTATGAAGAAAGGTATTTTGCGTACGAATCCTTGTAGTCTTGAGAATAAAACGCATTATCTGCGTTATTTTGAATTATTTTTGCGTCGTTAAGATATTTTTTTGCAGCCCAAAACGCATTCCAAGCTCTCTCAAGCTCTACTTTGGAGGCCTTGTTTGTAGCAGTAGTATTTTTGAGCGAATTTTCGGCTTTTATGAGTGCGAGCTGAGCTTCGTAGAGTTTTTGATCAGAGAGTGTCTGGTATTTTGCAGATCTTTCCTTCCAGTTAATCTGTTTTGTTGCTTGTGCTATCGGTTTCTGTTTTGAGCTGAGCCAAGATTCATAGCTCTCAATTGTTGGATACATGATGTCGTTTGGATCTGCGCTGTGCCCAAAACCGATTGCGTGGCCAAGCTCGTGCTTTGTTATTTCCAGTGCATAATCTCCTGAGACCAGGTTCCACTTTTTGTTCTTAAAATAGCCAAGTGTAATTGTTACCTTGGGCTTTCCGTACTCGTTTATGGTGTTTGTAGAATAGTACCCAAGTTTGCCAGAATCGTACTGGCTTGCCCATTCCAGAACAAAGTCTGCTTGTTCTACGTGTGCAACTTTGACAAATTGTATTCCTGGCATTCTGTTTTCCCAGTATTGGATTGCACTGTCAAGTACGTCTCCAAAATTTTTTTGCCAGTGTGGCGGCATTTTTTGTACATAAATCTTGAAAGTTTCTGCATAAACAACAGGCATGCAAATAACAAAAACCACCACCGCAGATATCGCAAAAAGTTCTAGTCTCACAGTCATTTGATTTTCTTTCCTAAGATAACTTCCTTTTGTTTTTTTGGATAAACTGTAGCCCAAAATATGTGAAATTGATTTTCACCTACATCGCTAATAATTTAATCCAAGTCTTTATGAGCAATGTTTTCTTGGATTTAAGCATTATGCGGCTTTCGTTATTGCTAGGAGTCATTCTGATTTTTGGTACAATGCAGAATTTTGCAAGTGCGGCAACTGCGCCAGACCCTCCCGCAAATCCAAGTGCGGTGGCCGTTTCTCCAACTCAGATCAACCTTTTTTGGTCTGCTCCGGCATATGATGGGGGAGCCGCAATAACAAGCTACAAAATCGACTACAAAATCGGCTCTGGAAGCTACACTAATTTGATTCAAAGCACTACAAACACCACTTACTCTCATACGACTTTGACCACCGGTCAATCATATACTTACAAGATTTACGCAATCAACTCTGCTGGAACAAGCATTGCGTCATCTGAGGTGTCTGCAACTCCGACTTCGTCGTCGACTGGGACATACCCAGGTGCGCCAACAGGCCTAATTGCCACAGCAGTTTCTCCAACACAAGTCAACTTGTATTGGAATGTACCATCCAACAATGGCGGATATCCAATTAGCGGCTACAAAATAGAGTTCAGAGTCGGCTCTGGCTCTTACAGCACACTTGTCTCAAACACCGCAAGCACTGCTACTAGTTATTTTCACCAAGGATTAACAACAAACCAAGTCTACATTTATCGAGTATATGCTATTACATCATTTGGCACAAGTCAAGAAGCGTCAGCAGAAGCGTTGGCACAACCCACGTCTTCATCCAGTGCAACTGCACCTGGTGCGCCAACCAATCTATCAGCTACTGCAGTCTCGCCAACACAGGTTAATTTGATATGGAATGCACCATCAAACATAGGTAGCTCACCGATTACTGGTTACAAAATAGAAGTAAAATTAGGCTCTGGCTCTTACAGCACGCTTACATCAAACACGGGAACTACATCAACCACATACCAGCACACGGGTCTCGCAACCGGAACCACGTACACCTACAAGGTTTCAGCAGTCAACTCTGCCGGTGCAGGAAGTACTTCACCTGAGGCATCTGCAACGCCGATATCTTCGTCTGCCCCTGCAGTTCCTGGAGCGCCAACTAATTTGGTTGCCACAGTATCAACAAATCAGATCAACTTGTCTTGGAGTGCGCCAACAAGCACTGGAGGCTACCCAGTAACCGGCTACAAGATAGAGTACAAGGTGGGCTCTGGCTCTTACATTGTCTTGATCCAAAATACGGCAAGTGCTTCTACTACTTACTCGCACACTGGGATCACATCTGGACAGGCATACGTTTACCGAGTATATGCCATAAACTCGATTGGCACAAGTGCTGCCTCTTCTGAGGCTACTGCCAGCTCGTCATCATCGGGTATTAGTGTACCTGGTGCTCCTGCGAGCTTTATTGCCACTTCTGCAGGCCCAACTCAGATTAATTTGTCTTGGAGCCCCCCATCAAACACAGGCGGTGCTGCAATAACAGGTTACAAAATTGAAGTAAAGAAAGGAGCCGGCTCGTATGAGACTCTGATATCAAATACTCAAAGCACCAGCACATCATTTTCGCACACTGGTCTGACTACTGGTACCACCTATTATTATCGTGTGTATGCAATTAATTCCGTTGGCATAGGCCCAGCAAGCGATTCGTCGGCCACACCAAAAGAGACAACTAGTCCTGCACTTACCGCAACTGCCGTGTCTCCCACATCAATTATACTTTCATGGGTTCCTCCTTCACAGACATACAAGCAGAACATCGTAGGTTATAGAATAGAAGAAAAGATAGGCCAAGACGATTTTAGGACCCTAGTAGACAACTCAAATTCGCCTTCGACCACATATACGATGACTGGCCTGACCACAGGTAAGACCTACACATATGTGGTCTCTGCTTTGTTTACATTGGGTGCAAGCCCCACGTCAAATGAAGCATCTGCTACACCACTTACCACATCGACTGCCCCACCACCGTCGCAGCCAACTGCAAACCCACCTAGCGCACCAACAGGCCTTTCTGCCACAGCTGCGTCTGCAACTTCAATCAACCTGTCATGGAATGCTCCATCAAATAATGGTGGCTCACCCGTCGTAGGATACAAAATCGAGGTAAAGAACGGAACTACTTATCAAACGCTTGTCTCAAGTACGCAAAACGCAACCACAAAATATACTCATACTAATTTGAAGACCGATGTCACTTATTACTACAGAGTTTACGCAATTAATTCCGCAGGATTAAGTGTCGCATCGGCAGAAGCTTCTGCCACACCCAAAGCCACATCTACTCCACCTCCTCCCACATCCAAACCACCCGCTGCGCCAATAGGACTTGTTGTAAAGCTGGTCACATCAACTCAAGCTAATCTTTCTTGGTCACCTCCAAGTGACGACGTCACAAATTACAAAATAGAATACAAGATAGGCTCAGATCCATACCGCACGCTTGTGAGTAAGACAACCGACACTACTTACTCCCACACAGGATTGCTGGCAAATACATACTCGTACAGAGTGTATGCTGTAAATTCTGCTGGCGCCAGTCCGCCATCAAACGAAGTCTCAATAGACAACAGCCCACAACAAGTCGAAGAGCCGGAACCTGAAGAATCACAGTGTGGCCCTGGAACCATACTCAAAGACGGAGTATGTGTAGTGGACGCAAAACCAGAGCCGGAGCCCAAACCAACTAGCAGATACATGCAAACACACATTCCAGGATTTCCTGATCCAAAAAGAGAACCACAATACTACATCAACAGATACACTAGCGACTCGGCATTCAGAGAATGGTTTGATGCAAACTTCCCACACCAAACAATATACAAAATAGTCGGCGTTGCAGAGCCGGAGCCCGAACCTGAACCAGAGCCTAAACCAAAGAAATCACAGTGTGGACCTGGCACGCATCTTGAAAATGGAATGTGTGTCTTAGACAAAGAACAGAAAAAAGGATTGCTTGGTGGCGGATGCCTTGTTGCTACTGCCACATACGGAACTGAGCTTGCACCACAGGTACAACACTTAAGGGAGATAAGACAGAACACACTACTTGCCACAGATGCAGGAACGGTATTTTTGAGCGGCTTTAACGATGTGTATTATGTATTTTCACCAACTGTTGCAGATTGGGAAAGACAGAATCCCGCATTTAGGGAGTTAGTCAAGATATCAATTACACCTATGCTCTCCAGTCTTTTGCTTCTAAATTATGCACATGTTGATTCCGAGTACGAAATGTTGGGATATGGAATTGGTATAATCTTGCTTAATGTAGGAATTTATTTTGTTGCCCCAGCAATAATTATTATAAAATTAAGACAAAAACTATAAGATAATTCTAGTTTTTCAAAAATCAAAATTGAAAACAATCAAACACCGCTAACAATGTGTCACAATACACCATGATAAATGGCTCTGTCAGCTGGGAGAAAGCAGATCGACCGAATCTCAATGTTTTTTAGACAACACATATGATGACTTTTTTGTTGGGAAAAAACAAAAAAGAAAATCCTACCAGTAAATCAAAGGCAAAATTCATAGGAATCGGAATAATTGCAGCAATAGCTGTCATAATTGGCGTTATGGTGGCAATTGGCGGAATTGATCCTGGCCCGACAAAAACTACCATTGACACTAGCAATGGCTCACCCATATTGGGTTCAGAATCTGCACCAGTAACAATAATAGAGTTTGGTGATTACCAGTGTCCTTTCTGCCAGAGGTGGAATCTGCAAACAAAGCCATTAATTGAGCAAAATTACATCAATTCTGGAAGAGTCAAACTAATCTACATCGATTTGCCCATAGTTGGAATTGATTCGCTAAAGGCGCACGCATCTAGTTATTGTGCCTCAGAACAAGGTCTGTACTGGCAGTATCACGATCTTCTGTACAAAAATCAGGGGCATGAAAATGACGGGTGGGCAAAGCCAGAGAACCTCAAAGGACTTGCCTCCAAACTTACCGGCCTCGACACACAGAAATTCAACGAGTGTCTTGACTCTGGAAAATATGAAAATAGAGTCAGGGATAACAAGAATCTTGCAGTGAAAAATGGAGCGCGATCTACTCCCACATTCATCATAATTGGGCCAGACGGCTCTCAGACTCAGATCAGTGGTGCCCAGCCATACTCTATTTTTCAATCTATAATAGATGAAAAACTTGGCATCTAGACACATATAGAAATCATTTCGGCTTTTGCGATTCTGCCAAATTATTAAAAAACCAAGATTCAAAGGCTCGATTGTGAACAAAGTTTTTCTCATGTTGATAGTGCTGATTTTGTCTATTGGGATGGTGCATGGTGTAAGTGCACACAAATCCGAAGTTTTTGGCGACTATAAGATCGAAGTTGGATGGGATAAAGAACCACCGCTGGTAAACATCGACAACAAAATAACACTCAAGATCACATACGCCTTTCCAGAAGAAAAAGAGCAAGACTCTGGCAAAGTTTTGCCGCAATTCTATGGAAGAGGGGTAACAAATCTTGAGCAAGATCTCGACGTGTCAATTACGGTAAACAATCAAAAGACAGACCTTGTAATCATAGAAGACAAAGAAGATCCAGGGCAGTATTATTTAGAATACACTCCAGCCCATGACGGCTACCCTGTAGTCCATGTAGTTGCAATTATTAATGATACACGTATTGAAACAGACTTTCATCCAGAACGAATTGAAAATGGTGCACTAATCAACACATCAACGGCTGATGGCGCATTAAATGCAAGCGTACTTGTCACTACACCAGAACAAAATCGACGAATGTTAGTCATGATTCAATTTACCGATCAAGAAGGAAACCTAGTTGAAAAGGTCAATTACGACATATCCGTAACACAAGGCGACCAAGTAATATTTTCAAGGCAGAATCTCCATTCAAATGACGGAAACGCAAAACATGCAACAGAGATTATACAGTCTGATCGACCAGCAGACATCAGCCTCACCATACTTGGGATAGGATCACCAGATAAACCACAAAACTGGACTGGTCCTGTAGGAAGTACAATGAAAATACAGATAGTGCCAGAGTTTGGCCTACAAGTTGGAATCGTTTTAGCGTCAGTCATTGTGATTTTTGTGTTGATGACAAGACTGCCTATGCGACACATATCAAAAGTGGAATTCTAATTCTTTGCAGGTAAACTCTGATAAAAGACGAACAATTTTATTCCAATGATTGAAAAGACTTACAGCATAGCAGATTCCTGTGTTTCCGAGAAACCGTTCTTTAGTATGATTTTATTATTTTTTAGCTGGACGAGTGACGTAACCGTTGGGAAATTTTACATCATAGTGGTTTTGTCTACTTACAACGTCAAGGATTAACAACCATATCTTTTTGCCCAAGATTCTGAAGCAAACTCACTTTTCTTGCAATATTTGGTTAGGATGTTGGCATGACCATTATCTAGCAATTCAGAGTTTAGTACTTTACCAGAACAAATGACTTTGCCAACTACTCTTTGGTATTTGTCATATGGCTGTTTATCATCTTGATCTACCATAACAACAGAACCAACAGGACATATTTTAGCAGTAAATGACTTTGCCTCGTTGAATCCAGCCTTACCATTTTCAGGAGTGTTGGTAAGAGACAGACGAATCTTGTAATTTTTTACGTAAATTGTATCCCCGTCTACTATTTTGATTACCTTGCCCGATATACACAAAGCCGTACCACTACAGGCAACCGCTTTGATATTTGTGAGAGGTTTTGTTTTTTCTTGTGTAGTTGGCGGTTTTGGAGTCGTGGTCTTTTTTTGATGTTCTTGATATGATTTTACAGGTTCTGGATATGACTGCTTTTCATAGTTTAATTCCTGGGTTCTTGGTTGTCCAACCCTGCAATACAGATTATCAGGACAGTGTGAACAGTATCCTTTATCTCCACATTCATAAGTTCCAGAATCTAAAGGGCAACTATGTTTACTGTGACATCCATCTTTGTGTGCAAATACAAAATTTGTCGTTGCTAAGAATAGAATCGAGATCAAAAATAATGCAATGTATCGCATAGTACTAGAACTCAAGTATTGATTTAAATGATTTCCAACAAATTATAACATGAATAATTATCTAGTGTAGCACAATTTTGTTTGTAAAAGGGGGGTTACTATTTTTACTCTTTGTCTATAAAAATAGTATCCCCCCTCTTTGTGCGTGATTTTGTGCTAGATTTCGACATGCACTAGATAATGTCGTACGGTATGATTTGTTGGAAATTTCTCAAATAGTAATTTTGAAAACTTGAATCAGTGACGTTACAAGAAGGTAGCTACACGAAGAAAGTCATACGGTTTGAGCTTAGCAGAATATTTTGGTCAATATCTTTCTGGTTTGATTATATTCAAAAAAATTCCCTCCTTTTCTTTTGCCATTTTTGTGTCAACCATTCACCACGATTAGTTAGCTTGATTCCAGTAAAATTAACTGCATGTGTGATGTTGTATTTGCGTGTA
>JAWAFK010000013.1:0-42923 GCA_038890395.1 Candidatus Nitrosotenuis sp.
GATGCAAGTGCAGCCTCCACCTCTTCTACTGTGCATCCCCTTTGGGAGAGCGCACCTGAGCTGAGCTCAAGTGTTATCTGAGTTGCATAATCTGTTTCTACATTTGCAACAAGCGCATTCACCTTTGTCTGCAAAGTGTTCCTAGCCACTTCAATTGCCTTTTCTCTTGATTTTTTGTACTTTTCTTCCAAGTAAATGTCCATTGTCGGTGTGACTGGTTTCTTTCTTGCGTCCACAAGCTCAATGAGTCTTGGAAGGCCTAATGTCACGTTTCTTTCCCTGATTCCTGCAAAGTGGAATGTTCTTAGTGTCATCTGGGTTCCCGGCTCGCCAATGGACTGTGCAGTAACGATTCCCACAGCTTGTCCTGGTTCTGCCTTTGCCTTATTGTAAAGGTCTAATGCTTTTTTGAGAACCTTTTCGATTCCCTCCCTGCTGAGCTTTGAATGTAAGATTCCGTCCTCGACTAGCTTTGTCAGCCTAGGATTGAATGTCTTGGTGTATTTTTTGAGCAGCTCCTCTGCTTCCTCTTTTGTTGCCTTTTTGCCAGAATCAACAATGGTTTCAGATTCGACGAGCCTGTTGATGTTGAATGCCTCACCATGATCCGACTTTGCAACATCTATTCCATCCTCACCATACAGGAACTGTATGATGTGGCCGTGTGGGTCTCTGACTGTGCCGTCATACTCGAGTTTGATGTGTTCAAGTGCATTGACCAGCCTTCTCTGCATGTACCCACTTTGCTGGGTCCTGACTGCAGTGTCCACTAGTCCTTCTCGCCCACCCATTGCGTGGAAGAAGAACTCTATTGTAGAGAGGCCGTCCCTATAGTTTGATTTTACAAAGCCGTGTGCGTCTGGGTTATCGTCATTTTCTTTAAAGTGCGGCAATGCGCGGTTGTTGTATCCTTTGTTGAGTCTGTTTCCACGAATTGACTGCTGTCCTAGTGCACCCGCCATCTGACCGATGTTAAGTGACGAACCTCTTGCACCAGTTGTTGCCATGATTCTTGCCGCGTTATTTTTTTCAAGTTGTTGGTCTGCTGTGTTTCCTGCTTTGTCTCTTGCCTTTGATAGTTCATTTACAATGTAAGCTTCGAGTGCCTCTTCTGCAGAGAGACCTCTTGTGAGCTTGAGTGTGCCCTTCTTTGCTTGAGAAATTAGATCGTAAACAGTATTGTATGATTCTTCGATTCCTGATTTGATCTCCTCTTTTACTTTGTCTGGAAGTTCCAAGTCCGCATAGCCATAGCTGAACCCATAGTGAGTAATGAACTGTTTTGCAACAATCAATACAGAGTTGAGGAATTTCTTTGCTGTTTCGTTTCCATAGTCTTTTGCAATTCTGTGCAGCACGCTTTCTGGTTCCTCTGCGCCAATTGATGCCTTGTCGATGACTCCGCTTATCAGCTGGCCGTTCTTGATGACAACATCCTTTTGCGTCCCCTTTGTTCCTTTGGACCACTTGGAGGTAATTACAAAGTTAAAGTCTTTTGGTAAAAACAGCGAGAAGAGCTGTTTTCCTGTATACATCGGTCCGTCCTTTCCTTTTGCTGCTGGTTCTGGGAATGCACCTTCGTAGCCTCCAAGCATTGCATAGTTTGCAAACTCTTGTGGTGTAAGCAGTGTCTCGTCTCTTGTCAAAAGGTAAGAGCCCGTGATAAAGTCCCTTAGCCCTCCGATGATTGGGCCGCCGTACCTTGGTGAGATTAGCTGGTCTTGGACCCTCATGAGCAAGATTGCCTCTGCTCTTGCCTCTTCACTTTGTGGCACGTGCAGGTTCATCTCGTCCCCATCAAAGTCTGCGTTGTATGGCGGACATACAGACGGGTGCAACCTGAAGGTCTTGCCTGGAAGTACCCTTACATAATGAGCCATAATCGACATCTGGTGCAGTGATGGCTGTCTGTTGAACATGACAATGTCGCCGTCTGCCAAGTGTCTTTCGACAAGATATCCTACTTCGAGATTTTGAGCAATTGTTGAGCGGTCTTCGACAAAGTCCAGTCTGATTTTTACTCCATCTGGCCTTACAATATAGTTGACCCCTGGAAACTTGTCTGGTCCGTTGATGACGAGCTCTCGCATCCTCTCAATGTTCCACTCTGTTACGATTTCTGGAATTGTAAGTTTCTTTGCTACAGATTCTGGGACTCCTACTTCAGAGAGATCCAAGCTTGGGTCGGGCGAAATTACAGTCCTGCTTGAAAAGTCGACTCTTTTTCCAGAAAGTGATCCTCTAAACCTTCCTTCTTTTCCTTTGAGTCTCTGTGTGAGTGTTTTTAGAGGCCTACCTGAGCGGTGGTGGGCCTGTGGGATTCCAGATACTTCATTGTCAAAGTACGTTGTGGTGTGATACTGTAACAAATCGACTAGGTCTTGTACGATCAGTGGCGGTGTTCCTGCATCCTTGCTTTCTTTGAGTCTCTGATTGACACGGATGATATCCACCATTTTGTGTGTGAGGTCGTCTTCTGATCTGATTCCAGTCTCCAAGATAATTGAAGGGCGCACTGTGACTGGTGGGACAGGCAACACTTGGAGTATGAACCATTCTGGTCTTGCCGTGTTTGGATCGTATCCTAAAAGTCTCAGGTCTTCATCTTTGATCTGAGTGAATCTCTCTCTGATTGTAATTGGCAATAATCTATGTTCGCCTATCTCGGTTTTTTCGATAAATATTGTCGGCTTGGTGAATATGAGATCGTATTGTGGCTTGCCGCAGTGCGGGCATTCCTTTGCTTTCTTTGCCTTGTCAAGAATCTCTTCTGGGATTCGTTTTTGGGAGATTATGGTGTAAGCTGCCTCTTTTTTGAGGATCTGTGCGTAATAGTCTAGCTCTTCTTGTGGGAGCTTTAACCTTGAGCAAGACCTGCAGGTAGCAAGCAAAAGCTTGTGGATGTTGTCGATAAATGCAATGTGTAGTACCGGCTCTGCAAGCTCAATGTGTCCAAAATGTCCTGGGCATCTTGCAGCGGTGTTTCCGCATGTGAGGCATTTTTGTCCCGGCTCTAGTGTGCCCAGTCGTCCATCCATGAGTCCGCCTTGTACTGCCATGCCGTCTTCGTCGTATGTCTCAGGTGCAGTTATCTCTGCAACAGAATACTTTCTAATCTCCGTTGGAGACCACACAGAGAACTTGATTCCATCAATCGATTTGACTGTTTGAACTGACATTTACACTCTCTCCTTTATCATGAGCCTTGGCGCCACGTTGAGACTCTGCATTTCTTGAAGTAGTAATTTGAATGCGTATGCTACTGAGACAGAAGACACCTTTGCTTTGTCACCACATACACGACATACGTACTTTCTTTGTTTAACATCATGGTATGCAACAAGACCGCATCTTTCACAAACATAAATCTCTGATTTGTCTGACTCGTCGAGCAGTCTATCTTTGAGAATCATCGATGCGCCGTAAGCGATAAGACAGTCTCTTTCCATTTCACCGAACCTTAGACCTCCACCCCTTGCACGTCCCTCGGTCGGTTGCTTTGTGAGCATCTGGACTTGGCCCCTTGCTCTTGCATGAATCTTGTCTGCGACCATGTGGTGAAGTTTTTGGTAATACACAACTCCAATGAACACTTCAACTGGGAACGGCTTGCCGGTTCTCCCATCATACATTATTTCTTTTCCAGAATATTTGAGGCCGCTTCCCTCCAGTGCTGCTTTGATCTCTTCTGTCTTTTCTCCTACAAATGCAGAACCATCAAACTTTGTTCCCCTCACTGCCGCTGCCTTGCCTGAAATTGATTCCATGAACATTCCTACAGTCATACGTGACGGAAATGCGTGTGGATTAATCAAAACATCTGGAATTATTCCGTCTGCAGTGTACGGCAAATCCTCGTATCTTGCTAGAATTCCTACCACACCTTTTTGGCCGTGCCTTGATGCAAACTTGTCTCCAATTTCTGGAATTCTCATGTCTCTTACTCTAATCTTGTACATCTTGCCGCCTTCGTTTGACTGTGTCATCACTACGGTGTCGACGACACCCGTCTCTGACGGCCTAACACCTATCGAGGTGTCTCTTCTGTATGGTCCTTTTGATTCAAATTCTCTATATTCTTCCATGAATCTTGGTGGGCTTGTTTTTCCAATCAGAATGTCCCCTCCTGTTGCGTTTGACTCCGTCGCAATTACTCCGTCTTCTTCCAGCAATCTGTAAGCTTTTTCTCCTTTGTATCCGCGGATGTTGTCTTCTGCATTTGGAATCTCAAAGTTGTCTCTCATTCCTCCAGGATACTGCTTTGCCTCTGCCTCGTAGATTCTGTAAAAGAATGTCCTGCCAAGGCCCCTGTCCACGGCAGCTTTGCTTATCACAATTGCGTCCTCTATATTGTATCCATCAAATGGAAGCACTGCGACGACACAGTTTTGTCCTGCAGGCCTATCTTCGAGTCCAAGCAAGTTCATTGCTTTTGTAGTCACTATAGGAGTCTGCGGGTACCACATAAAGTGCTGTCTTACATAGGTACTTGTATTCATCATCGGTGTTGAAAATCCGAGGCTTTGTTTTGCCATAGCGGATTCGTACGTGTTTCTTGGAGACTGGTTGTGTTCTGGGTATGGGATGATTGATGCACCTGCACCCAAGATTGCAGACGGGAAGATTTCAAGGTGAGTGTACTTTTTTGTGTCTTTGTCATCTATTGTAATGTAACAGTTTTCTTCCTCATTTGCGTCAACCAGCTCAATTATTCCCATTCTCAGAAGGTCGTTCCAAGACATGAGTTTCTTTGAGATCTTTTCGATGAGCTCCTGTGTGAGGAGTGGTTTTCCGTCCTTTATTACAATGAGTGGTCGCAAGACGCGTCCTGCGTTGCAGTTCACATACAGACGCTTTGTTGCGCCCTCTGTGCTTGGCTTGAAAAATGAGATTCCTACGTGTGGGTGTATTTTGGAGTTTCGTCTCAAATCGCGTAGTGACTCGACTAGTTTTTCTCCGTCTTTGTAATAGCCCACCAGTCTGCCATCTACGAAGACTCTAGTTCCGTCCCGCTTGAGATCCTCTTTTGCATCTGTAAAGTGTACGGTGCCAAGGTCATACAGTTTTTCGATTATCTCTTCTGGCGATACGTTGACTGAAATTATTGCAGATAATGCGAGGTTTTTTACAAGCCCACAGTTAGAGCCCTCTGGTGTCTCTGACGGACAGATTCTTCCAAAGTGTGTTGGGTGCAGATCTCTTGCCTCAAAGTTTGGCTGAGTTCTAGATAGTGGAGACTGGATTCTTCTAAGATGACTAATTGTGGAAAGATAGTTTGTCCTGTCTAGGAGCTGTGTTACGCCAACTCGGCCGCGGCCCCAGTTTCCTGTTGCAATTGCGTTGTTGAGCTTGTCTGAAACTATGCCTGGCCTGATTGCTGCCGCGACTGCGTTGATTCCGCGTTTTTGTCCTGACCTTTCAAGCTGGTATTTCATGTCGCGGACAAGGTTTCTAAATGCAGTCCTGAAAAGATCCGCAAGCATTTGGCCTGCGAATTTGATTACTTTGTTACCGTAATGGTCTTTGTCGTCAGGTGAGATCCAACCAAGTTTTAACTCGATTAGCTTGCATGCGGCCTCGCCTAAGAACTGTGCTTTTTCTCTTCTGTTTTCTTGATGCTTGCCTAGGTGTGGCAAAAGACCCCAATCTAGGAGAGTCTCTGCTCTCTTTATCTGGAACTCTTCGAGCATGCCAGGTGCGATTCTCTTGCTGATGTATACTATTGCGTCCTTTGTTGTCTGGACTTCGCCTGCCTTTTCAAACGAAGCTTCAAGCTCATTTTGAATTGCGTCCACAAGCGATACTGCAGCTGCAATTTCTCTGTCAGCTTCAAGGCCTAGAGCCCTCATCAGTGTTACCACTGGAATGTCAACAGGAGATCCCGGAATCCTTGCGACGATAAGGCCGTCATTTTTCATGACAAGCTCAAGCTTTGCACGATAACCTACAATTGAGGAGTATACTTTGGCTTTGTAGACATCGTTGCCTCCAATCTTTTCTTTGTCTACAATTATTTTGTTGTATGAGAGATCTTCTAGTCCCACGATGACTCGCTCGGAGCCGTTGATGATAAAGTAGCCACCAGGGTCGTTTGGATCCTCACCGTGCTCAATTAGTTTCTGAGTAGAAAAGTTGTGCAGAATACATGCATTTGATCTTACCATTACCGGTATGTCTCCAATATGGACGAATCTTGATTCCAATATCTTGCCGTCTTCGACTACGCTTGCCTCCATCATGATTGGAGCAGAATATGAAACATTTCTGAGTCGCGCCTCCGCCGGCGTGATGTGTGTTATAGAGCCGTCAAGTTCCATCATCCTTGGTTGCTGCAGTTTGACTTTGCCTAGCTGAATCTTGTATGGATACTCGGCATTTTCAATTTCGATTTGTGCTACTTCGTCTATGATGCTTTGTAGGCCGCGCTCCAAAAACTCGTCAAAGGAGTTGAGGTGCTGTCTTGCAATTCCTTCTCTTTTTAGAAGGTCTTGTACTATAGGCCAACGCTTGTTTGATGAGTCTGGCATTTAGACTTCCACCACATATCTGTAGTAAATGCTCTCGCCTGCAGTGGGACTCTTTCTTGTTATCTTTATCATGTCTCCTGGTTTTACACCAAGTCCAATTATTGCAGGATCGTTTGAGAATATCAATGGCATTTCAGTCGGCTTGCAGTTGAATTTCTTTAGAACCTCTTCTGCTTCTTTTTTTGTCATGATCTCATGCTTTGGCACATAAATGTGATCTGGAACTAGAATGTGAGATTTTTTAGTTGCCACTTTGGATGCCACCTTGGATAGCATAAGCTAAATATGCAAAATTGCCAAACAAACTAAGAAATCTCCAGAAGTGGTTTATATATAGTTAAGCAAGATCCGTTTAGAAATCAATATTTTTTGTTTTTAGTCAATGATTTTTTTCTTAACCTTAAATAGTATTTGTAGCACGAATAAAGCAAGATGCGTACTCTGTACACAGCAATAGCATTGTTTACAATTCTGGCCACGGGTGTAACCACGGTACCAGTTTATGCTCAGTTGGTGGATGCAATCACAGTATCTACAGACAAAGACGCCTACGAAGATGGAGAAACCATACTGGTAACAGGTACAGTTAGAGAGAGACTTTCTGGTTATCCTGTAACTTTGCAGGTATTTGCAGCAAATGGAAACTTGGTTACTGTGCAACAACTAGATGTATCTAGCGCGAACACCTATGGAGTCGAGATCACTGCCGGAGGAGCACTGTGGAGATCGGCCGGAACATATACAATCAAGGTATTGTATGGAACCGAATCGAGAACCGCAGAGACGACCTTTGAGTTCAGCGGATCTGCAGGCGGATCAACTACAGGTGTCAAGTCAATCGCAGTCACAGGTACTGATTTCTTGGTGAACTACTCAATTAAGGGCGGTAGGGTAATCAGCATTACCCCAAGCATACCTGACAAGTCACTGATAATCCAGATAGAGACCACAAGTGATGGAGAATTGACCATAACCTTGCCAAGAGGACTAATCGATGCGAGATTAGGTCCAGATGGACGATCCGGTGAAGACGACAGCTTCTTTGTCCTAGTGGACGGCGCCGAGGTAGACTTTGAGGAGACAACCACGTCATCCGATCGCACCTTGACCATACCATTCGAGGACGGAGCAACCGAGATTGAGATCATCGGTACCTTCGTAATCCCAGAATTTGGCACAATGGCAGCAATAATTCTAGCAGTAGCAATTGTATCAATAATTGCTGTTTCCGCTAAGAGCCGACTTGTACTGCCAAAGTACTAGATCTTCAACTTTTTTCATTTTTTAAATATACATAAATAGTCAGTATTCTATTCGCCAATTAAGATGAACGCCTATACACACGTGCTAATCGCAATTTCCGTTTTAACAGCAGTCATTACAACAGTTCCTGCCTTGGCATCTTCGTACGACGAAGAGGCATGCCCGGATTGTGCGTTTGATTTCTATGAGAACGACAGAAATGCACGATATGCCGAAGTCCCAATAAGAGCATGGACAGACAAAAAACTCTATGATCATGCATCTGAGATCGTCGTGCAAGGTGTTGTTGCAAATATAAAGCAAGACATGCCGATAACAATACGAGTCATAAACCCAACTGGCAACTTGGTCAGAGTTGATCAAGTCGATGTAGCCTCTGACAGAACGTTTAAGACAACGATAAGCACAGCAGGTTCACTCTTCAAGCAAAATGGTGTCTACACCATCCGAGTCCAGTACGGACCACAAGAAATCAACGACAAAATGACAGTCGAGATTATTGGTGAAGAGGCAGCTGTTACAACATGTGCTGCAGACGAGATTGCGGTAAAGAGTACTACAGATACATATTGTGTGCCATACAGTGCGTTTGGACTATCAGTCACAAAAGCCACAGTCAGCAGCGAGCTATCTTCGATCACATTAAAGGTTAACACTAAAGAGGATGGCGTAATAACACTGATGATTCCAAGAAACGTTTTGGATTCCACATCAGGTGACAAAGACACCGACTTTATCGTCCTCGTCGACGGTGAAGATGCAGACTTTGAGGAGATAGATACAGACGACTTTACAAGGACATTAGAGATAATGGTTCCAGAAGGTACTACAGAGATCGAAATCATAGGTACTTATGCAGTTCCAGAATTTGGCACAATGGCAGCAATAATTCTAGCAGTAGCAATTGTATCAATAATTGCTGTTTCCGCTAAGAGCCGACTTGTACTGCCAAAGTACTAGATCTTCAACTTTTTTCATTTTTTAAATATACATAAATAGTCAGTATTCTATTCGCCAATTAAGATGAATAGTTATGGACTATCTGTGCTAATTGCCATAATGGCTGCAGCAGGCACTTTAGCAGTAGTACCAACTTTTGCATCTACATTCGATGAGGAAGCATGCCCAGGATGTGGCAGCAGCGACATCTACACAAAAGCAAACTTGGCAAGACAAAATAACTTGCCAATCTCTGTGTGGACCGACCAAAGAGTCTACGACCACCAGTCCCAAATTGTGTTGAGCGGCGTTGTTGCAAATCTTAGAGGAGATGCTCCAGTCACAGTCACAGTGTATGGTCCACAAAACAACCTCGTGACTGTCAGACAAGTCGAAGTTTCAGAGGACAACACATTTGAGACCTCGTTTAGTACCGCGGGTGCCCTCTTCAAACAAAATGGTGTCTACACCATCCGAGTCCAGTACGGACCACAAGAAATCAACAACAAAGTCACAATTGAGCTTGTAGGTGAGACTCCAACTGAAAGAGGAATGGCATGCAGTGCAGACGAGATTGCTGTAAAAGGTGGAAGCAAAGTCTATTGTGTGCCGTATGAGGTATCTGGTGCGGTAGTCAAAAAGGCTACAGTCAGCAGTGCTACAACTTCGATTGTATTGATGATCGATGCAGAAAGTGATGGTTCTATCTCGCTGATGATTCCAAGAAACGTTTTGGATTCCACATCAGGTAACAAAGACACCGACTTTATCGTCCTCGTCGACGGTGAAGAGGCTGACTTTGAGGAGATAGATAGTGATGATGCAACAAGGACACTTGACATCACATTCTCAGAAGGAGCTACAGAGATCGAAATCATAGGTACTTATGCAGTTCCAGAATTTGGCACAATGGCAGCAATAATTCTAGCAGTAGCAATTGTATCAATAATTGCTGTTTCCGCTAGAACACGACTTAGCATCTTACCAAGATACTAAGGCCAACTACTTTTTTCATTTTTTAGTATGAATTCCTAGAAAAGGAAATATACGATTATTCCACAGCTTGATTGTGAAAAAATTTGCGCTTCTGATCATTGTAATGGTATCATTTTCTTTTGTGACGTTTGCAAATGCGCAAGAATGCAAACAGCTTTGTGTCGCAAAACAGTTTTACGAGCAAGGAGACGTAGTAATCATTTCTGGCCGATTCGACGTAGTCCTACCAGACACACCACTCATCATCCAAGTGTTTAGAGAAAATAATCGAGCGCACATCGCTCAAGTCGAAGTCTCCCAAGATGGTAGCTACACTTACACGCTTATAGCTGATGGCCCTTACTTTAAAACTGATGGAAAATACACCATTCAAGCATCGTACGGGGTAGCAGGTAACGTTTACGAGACTACGTTTGATTACCAGACAAAAGAATCTGCTGGCACTACGACAAACATCTTTGAGGTAAATGCAGGCCAGTACGGAACATTCGATATTCCTTACACAATACGAGGTGGCACCATAAAGAACATACTAGTAGATCCCGACATATTGGGACTTGTAGTGACCATTGATGCAGAAAAAGATGGCACACTCACTATGGATCTTGAAAGAAGGTGGATCGATGCGAAAAAAAGTGACGGCAGCGATGATACTTACATAATTCTAATTGACGGCCTCGAAGTTCCGTACCAAGAGACAACCGACGCAGACTCACGGCTAGTTACAATACAGTTCCAAGCAGGTGACTCTGACATAGAGATAATTGGGACTTTTGTTGTGCCGGAGTTTGGATCGCTAGTCGTGACAGTCCTAGTTGTAGCAGTCACGTCAGTAATAGTGTTTTCAAGAAAGCTATCGATCCGAATCAGTTAGCAAACCCATACTTTGCCTTAAATGGCGATACTGCACGTAGCTCTGAGACTATTTTTTTGAGTGTGTTTACAGTATGTTCTATTTCTTGAGGTGTGTTTGTAAGGCCTACTGTGAGCCTGAGGGAGCCAGTTATCTGCTCGTGTGAGAATCCCATTGCTGCCAAGACATGGGACGCCTTTTGCGTTTTTACAGAGCATGCAGAACCAGTTGAAGCTGCAATTCCGTTTTCGTCAAGCTTGATGATCAGATCCTCGCCGTTTACCCCAAGAAATGTAAAGTGTGCGTTGTTTGGAAGGCGGTTTTCTTTGTGTCCGTTGAGCGTCACGTATGGTACTTGTTTTGTCACCTTGTCGACAAGTGTATCTCTTAGGTTTTTGAGGTACGCTGTGTTTCTGTCCAGATTTTCTTTTGCAAGCTGGCATGCCTTTCCAAAGCCCACTATGTTTGCGACGTTTTCGGTGCCTGAACGCAGACCGCCTTCTTGTCCTCCACCCAGCAAATACGGATCAATTTTGAGGCCACTTCTTATGTAAAGCGCGCCTGCTCCTTTTGGACCGTTTATTTTGTGAGAGGAAATCGACATTAGATCTACTCCGAGTTCCTTTACGTTTATTGGTACTTTGCCTACTGCTTGTACTGCATCTGTGTGAAATGGTACTTCGTATTGCTTGCAGATTTGCGCTATCTCTTTGATTGGCTGAATTGTGCCTACTTCGTTGTTTGCATACATTATGCTTACAAGCAAAGTCTCATTTGATATTACATCTTTTAATTTTTCAACGTTGACTGTTGCCGTGTTGTCGACTGGAAGATAGACTACATTGTAACCTTGTGACTCTAGTTTTTTGCAGGGCTCAAGTATTGCATCGTGTTCAACTGAAGATGTGATTACTTGGCCCTTCTTTGCATTTACAATTCCAAAGAGTGCGGTGTTATTCGACTCGGTTCCACCTGATGTAAAGAGGATTTCACTTGGCTGAGCTCCTATTAGATCTGCAACACTTTTTCTTGCAGTTTCTACTGCCTTTGTTGCTACCCTTCCGAATCTGTGAATCGATGATGGATTACCATAATTTTCTTTCAGATACGGTAGCATTTCTTGGAGCACATCATCAGAAATTTGGGTTGATGCGGCGTTGTCTAAATAGATCAATCTACAATCACGTTTAGTTTTCCAGGTCTGTATCCTTCTTCGTCGACTGTCATGGAATCAAAGCCAATCGATTTTAGTTTCGTCTCAAGCTCGTCGAGCTTTTCTTTTTGAAGTAGATGGAGCTCGTCGACGCCGACTTCGATTTTTGCCATCCCGTTGATGTCTCTGACTCGTACTTGTTTTGCGCCAAAGAGCTGTTTTACAAAGATCTCGCCTATCTCGATTCTTGCAAGCTTTTGAGCCGTGACGCGTTGCCCCCACGGGATCCTTGATGCAAGGCACGCATTTGATGGCCTGTCATATACTGAGAGGCCAACATGTTTTGCTACATTGCGTATCTCTTGCTTTGTGAAATTTGTCTCAACCAGTGGGCTGCGCACGCCGTTGTTTTTCAGTGCGACTATTCCTGGCCTGTAATCTCTAAGATCGTCCACATTTGTTCCGTCAACTATGAGTTGGATGTCTTCTTTTTTTGCAACCTCTAGTAAGTATTTTGAAAGTTCGGCTCTGCAATGGAAGCAACGGCTTTTGTCATTTTTGACAAAATCTTCGTTTTGCAGTTCATCGTATTCTATTATGAGGTGTCTGATACCTATCTCCCTGCAGATTGTCTTTGCAGATTCGAGTTCTTCTTGTGCCAAGGTTTTGTAGTCTGCGGTAACTGCAAGAGCCGCAGTGCCAAGAGTCGTGTGTGCAGCGTATGCTACAAGGGCGCTGTCGACTCCGCCTGAGAGGGCCACTATGACTCCCTTTTTGTCCGAAAACCAGTCTTGGAGTTGCTTGAGCTTTGTCATTTTAGTTGGTTTTTTACCTGAGATTTGATTAATTCTTCGGTCTGTTTAAACGTCATGGATAGTTTTTGCGCAATTGATTCGATATCGTCATATTCTACTTTGAATTGCTTTTTTGCAGACACCTTACAGCGAACAGTAAAGTCCTTGTTGTGGAGGCGCACCTTCATCTTCAGAATTTGGCGCGGTACTATGAATCTCTCAGAGGATCTTATCCGAACTCCAAGTGTTCCGGTTTCTGAAACCAGCAAGTCTAGAATCGGATTTACTGCATCGTGGTCGCAGATAACTGAGATCATGTATCCAGGTCTTCCTTTTTTCGTAGTTGTAGGTATGATTGTGATGTCTTTTGCACCACTGGACATTATTTTGTCTGTGACATAAGACAGCACCTCACCTGTAATGTCATCAACATTTGTCTCAAGGATGGCAATAGAATCTGATTGGAAAGTGCTTGAGGTGTTTCCGCGTACTACTTTGAGTACATTTGAAAAGCTTTCAAAATTTTTTTGGCCAGCACCGTACCCTACTGCGCTAACTTTCATTTGAGGGTAATATTCGACACACCTATCAGCAAGACTTGAGAGCATGCTTGCTCCAGTCGGAGTTGTGAGCTCGTCTTTTACTTTGCTTCCTCTGATCAGTATATCTGATTTTTCAAATATGCCAAGTATTGCGCCTGCTGGATTTGAGACCGTCCCGTGAGAAAAGCTTACTGTGCCGCTTCCCACACCGACAGGCATGGTAAGGATCTCTTCATCAAAGCATCCAAGGTCATCAAGTGCTACTGCAGTTCCAACTATATCTATTACAGTATCAATGCTTGCTGCTTCGTGGAAATGCACCGAGTCTTTTGGAACGCCATGTATTTTTGATTCAGCTGATATCAAAGTCCCGATGCTGTCTTTTGCAAATTTGACTGCCTTGTCTGAGAGTCCTATCTTTTGTGCAGTCTTTGATATACAGTTTTGAATCTCGATCCCTTTTCTTTCATGATGGTATTCATCCAATTTTAGAACAAGTAAGGTGGCGTTGATTCCGTGTTTGTTCACCTTTTTGAAATCAATTTTTTTAATTGAGGATCCACGCATGTAGTCTTGTGAAGTGCTTACGCCGTCGATTATCTTTGATTTTTTTGCTCCAAGGTGCACAAGTGATGACAGCATCATATCCCCTGAGATCCCAGCTATTTGTGGATCAATTACTAAAACCATGGAATTGCAAAATGCAAAAATGCATATAAATTGTCATTTTTGATGAGTCTTAAATCTCAGACATCCCTTACTTTTGAGCGTACCTTTTGGATTGTCACGTCTGAAATGTCAGACATGTTATGATCTTTTTTTGCATGCTCGACAATTTTTTTGAGCATCTCAGTTTCATCGTTTGCTGTCTCGGACCAGCCCCAACCGTTGACTACATCATCGCAAGCGAATTTCTTTGCTATGCGACATAATGTTCCTTAGTGCATTTAACAGTTGTCGATCTTGCCGCAAATGCTTCAATAGATTTAATTATTGTGCAAAGTCGTCGCAAAATATGATTACAATTATTGGTTCTGGCAAAGTAGGTGGAGACGCAGCACTGTTTTGCGCACTCAAAAAGTTAGACAGAAAGATCTTGTTGCTTGATGTCGTCAAGGGCCTCCCACAGGGAGAGGCAATGGACCTAAACCACATGCTCTCTGAGCAGGGAATCGACGTAGACATTCGCGGCTCAAATGATTATGCAGACATGAAAGGCTCCGACGTAATAGTTGTAGTAGCTGGCTCCGGCAGAAAGCCTGGAATGACTCGCATGGATCTTCTCAAGATAAACGCAGGAATTGTAAAGGACGTAGTAGAGAATATCAAAAGACATGCAAAGGATTCCATCATCGTTCCAGTGACAAACCCCCTCGATCCCATGGTGCACATAACTTACAAGACATCAGGGTTTGATCGAAGCAGGATAGTAGGCATGGGCAATCTACTTGATCTTTCAAGATTCATTCAGTTCATACATGAAGCTACTGGACATTCACGTGACTCGATTCGCGCACTTGTAATAGGCGAGCATGGAGAAAACATGCTCCCACTGCCAAGATTTTCCACCGTTTCTGGCATTCCACTTTCAACCGTTCTACCAAAAGAAAAACTCGATCAGATAGTCACGGACACAAGACAGGTAGCTGCCAAAGTAATTGATCTGAAAGGAGCTACAGTGCACGCACCTGGCAATGCAATATCAACCATAGTCGGCGCGATCCTCAAAGACCAAAAAAAGGTCATTCCGGTTGCAACACCACTTGACGGAGAGTACGGCCATTCAGATGTCTCAATTGGTGTTCCTGCAGTAATTGGTAGAAACGGAGTCGAAAAGATAATTCAAATAGATTTGAACCAACAGGAAAAGGACTGGTTTGACAAGGGTGTACAGAGTGTCAAGTCTGCCCTTGCAGGAATCTGATCAGTTTTTTTAACCAATTCCGATAAACAGACTACGTTGGACACACGGGATGTCTTGGAATCATTAAAGGCTGGCAAGATAAGCGTGGCAAAGGCAAAGAAGCTGTTATCTTTGTACTCTATTGAAAAAATTGAGGATTTTGCACAAATCGATATGGGGCGAAGATACAGAAAGGGAATACCTGAAGTGATTTTTGCTGAAAGAAAAAAGCTTGAAGAAATCAAAAAAATAATTCAAAAGATACTTGCAAAGTCAGATTCTGTTTTGGTTTCAAGAATACAGCCGCATGACTACCCCAAAGTAATCAGCTTTGCAAAAAAGAACAAGATCAAAATCAGAGATGGAAAAAATACAACCACGCTTTTGCTGTACAAAAAAGAGCCAAAGGGTCTTGGTGGCAAAGTAGGCATAGTAACTGCTGGCACCTCGGACATTGGTGTTGCAGAAGAAGCAAGACTTGCTTGTGAGGCGATGAATTGTATGTGTGTGTGCAGTTATGATGTCGGCATTGCAGGTCTTCACAGATTATTTCCGATTGTAAAGAGATTCGTCCAAGAAGACGTCGATGTAATCATAGTTGCTGCAGGAATGGAAGGCGCACTTGCGTCGGTTGTTTCTTCTTTGGTAGATGTGCCAGTAATTGGAGTGCCCACCTCTGTCGGCTACGGCTACGGCGAAAAAGGAGTTGCCGCTCTTGCGTCGATGCTGCAGAGTTGTTCACTTGGGCTTTCTGTGGTAAATATCGACAATGGTATTGGAGCAGGTGCAGTAGCTGCAAACATTGCGAACAAAGCTAGACGTCGATAATTCCCAAATTAGACAGCTCGGTTCCAATCCCAAATCCAACAAGGGCTATTCCGGTTCCAAGTCCTGCCATCTCGAGGCCGCCCTTGATGATGTTTGTTTGTGCAAGTCTTGATTTTATTGCGCCCACTATGAACGAGGCACTCAGACTTATTCCTACTGCTATTGCAAGTGGAACATAACCATGCAAAAAGAAGAATGGCATGATAGGGAGGATTCCTCCAACCAAAAACGCGCCAAACATCCTAAATGCGCTCTTTAGCGGACTGCCCACTACTTCGACATTGAGTTTCAGCTCCTCTGTGAGCATTGTATCAAGCCAGATTTTTTTGTCCGAAGTTATCTTGCTGACTATCATCTCCAAGTCTTTGCCAGAAAATCCTTTTGCTTTGTAAATGTCTTCTATTTCCTTTCGTTCAAGCTCCGGCTTGTTTTCTATTTCCCATTCTTCTCTTGCTATTTCTGATTTGAGCAGTTCGCGGTGCGCCTTGACTGCAAGATAGTTTTGCACCGCCATTGCCTTTGCACCAGTGAACATGCCAACTAGTGCAGCTAAAATTATGATGCTTGATGAGACATCTGCTCCACCCACTCCTGCGGCTATACCAAGGGAGGTGTTTATGCCGTCCCCAAATCCAAATACAAAATCTCTGATCCCACTAGACTCAGACAAGTGTGGCTCTGTGTGCCTAGGTTCCGATATTTCCTTCATTTTTGTAAACTAGAATCTTGGATAATTTAAGCTTGAGAAAACGACCCAGTAAGTATTTTATACTATATGGTAAGTTTAAACTTCGTTGGCTGGCAAAAGAATAGTTCTTACTGCAGACCGCAGTTTAATGACCAACTATCGCGGTAATTTTCTTTATGGCTTTATAGCTTGTGGCCCTTACGAACTTCTCCCCGAATGGGTCTTTGACAAAGTGTTCTGTCCTGCAGTCGAAACCGATCCTGCCACGGGGGAAGCCAAAGTAGCCCAAGTTGGACTGAGGCGAGTCGAAAGTGCCCTGCTACAGGGTTACAGAAGAGATGAAGTGTTTGTCGCAAATCCGGATTACTTGGAAAAATCAATAGGTTCTGACACCAAGGTCGTAGGAATCAATGTTATGGATCCACTCGGCATGGCACCAGTCACTACCACCATGTCTCCTGAAAAGTTGTCCTATGTGGCAATGAAATTCAAGCGCATGTGTGCAAAGATAATTCAGCTAAAGAAAAAATACAATTTCCACGTAGTTGTTGGTGGAAACGGTGCATGGGAGCTTGCAAAATCAGACAGAATGAAGATCCATGGAATCGACACAGTTGTAGTGGGTGAGGCAGACGAGCTTGCACTGGATTTGTTCAAGGACTTGGAAAACGGCGATGCCCCCGAGCTCATGCACTGCTTTGTAAAGAACATACAAAACATTCCAATTATTGAGGGTCCAACTGTTAACTCACTCATTGAGGCAATGCGTGGATGCGGAAGAGGATGCGACTTTTGTGATGTAAACAAAAGATCCAAAAAAGACCTGCCTCTTGAGAGACTTCAGCACGAGGCAAAGATAAACCTAGATTACGGATTTGACTCTATTTGGTTGCATTCAGACGAGATGCTTTTGTATGGATGTGAAAGTAAAGACTTTCAACCAAACCGCGATGCAATAACTGAATTGTGGAAAGGGCTCAAAGGTCTTGGCGCAAACTTTGTTGGAACCACACATATGACATTTTCTGCTGTTGCAGCAGATCCGTTACTGCTAAAACAAATGTCGGAGATTAACAACATGCATACCTCCGGCAGGTGGCTTGCGACAAACCTTGGAATCGAGACAGTTGCTCCAAGAATGGTCAAAAAGCATCTTGGGGTAAAGACAAAGCCGTTTTCGACTGACGAGTGGGGTTGGGTCGTAAGAGAGGGTGCAAGAGTAATGAATGAGAACCATTGGTTCCCAGCAGCGACTCTCATAATCGGCTGGCCTGACGAAACTCCTGATGAAACACAGTATACAATTGATCTGATTGAGGATTTTAGAAAGACAAACTTTAGGGGCCTTGTAGCGCCATTATTGTACCAGGACTTTTCTGAGAAAAACTCGATGCATTTTGGAAACCTCAACGAGGCCCAGTTCACACTTTTCTGGAGGTGCTGGGAAAACAACCTGCGCGTCATAAATGACATAGTTCCGATCATACTTAGAAACAAGACATATGGCCCACCAATGAAGATCTTCATGTACGGTTTGATAAAGGCAGGAACTTGGGCAATCATGAGGTATCTTCGAGGATTGTGCAAAGATCTCTTCAACGGTAAGCTGCCAGAAGACATAGTAGAAAAATATGCAAGAAGCAGATCAGTCGCTGCTCCTACTTATACAAGATAAATTCTAAACTTTCTTTATTGCTTCATCTGCAATAGTGTTTCTCTTTGGAGTAATCACAATAAAGTATGTCTTGTCTGCTCTCTCTATTGCGTTGACTTTGCGGTATGTATTTGCATTGATGTCGTACTCCAGTATTCTTCCATCGAGCTTTCCTTTGGTGTATATCATCAAATAGATATCTCCGTTGCTATGCGTCAGCGGTATGAATGCAAAAATGTAGCCTTTGTAAGAGTTGATCGGCATTGTGTTTTTCATCGGCGGCATGACTGACGCCATGTACGCAAAGATGTCTTGTACTGATTCGAACTCTTCAAACTCTACGTGCATGAGTCTGCTCTGATAAAAGAGGATATAATCTTAGAGGCGTCTTTTGGCTATTACGTCTCTAATTTTGACTATGGCTAGTGCCGGTGCGACAAAGTACATGCCGATGTTGAGCAGTATTATGCCGATGCCATATCCGAGCATTTCTTGCTCAGAGTCAATGTCAACATAGTTGAGAATTGACAGAGTCGAAAGCATTGGAGTGATTGCAGTCTTGACTAGCTCCTTGAATGCCGGGTTTTGTCTTTCCCAGTCTGCAACTACAGGACTGAATGAGTAGTATGCGTCGTTGAATGCTGTCATGAATGTGGTTCCTGCACCCGTACTAAAGACTACGTTGTCTCTAACTTCTCTGAGCAGCTGGACTTGGGGTGCAAGCTCGCTTCCAAAGGCTGCAGTCGCAATAAGGCATCCACCGCCTGGTTTAGTCTGCTTTTCAGGAACACAGATACCATCTTTTAGAACTGTGCCCGGACCACAAACTGGCTGTTCTTCTGGTTCTTTATCCACACATTGGCCGTTAACTAGGACTTGGCCTGGTGGGCATTTCACGGGTGGTGCCACAATGCATGTGCCTGTCGCTTCATCATATACAGTTCCCACTCCACATTGTGGTGGCGGTTTGGTTATCTGTTCGTCTACACACTTGCCGCCCACTATGATCTGTCCTGGTGCACATTGTGGTGGTGGTGGTTTTGTGTCTGGTGGTGCCTGACCTGTTCCTCCATTGTAAAAGAAGGTCGTTTCTGCCTTTTGCGGGCCATAATTAACTATAATTTTGTAATCACCTTTTTTGATCCAAAGTGGGCCAGCTACGATAAATTCACCTTCAAATGAGCCGTCAAGTCGCGGCTTGATCTGTTTTACTTGAACTATATTATTTGATGTTCCATCCACAAGCGGACCTAAAACTCTGACTGTGACATCGATTAGGTTGTTTACGTCAGGATTCTTTATGAAACCACTAAATATGACTGTGTCTCCCTCATCATATAACGGGAGTTCAGTTTTTACTGATAGTGGTGCTATTTGGCTGGAACCCACTTGTGCAAAAGCACTTGTAAAACCCAGTGTTAAAACGATAAGTGATAAAAATAATACTACCGGTCTTCCAGCTCCGCTCATTTCTAGGCACATACAAGGACTAAGGGTATTTATGTATTCTATGAAAGAAAATTTGACTTTCACATCCTTTTCTTGAACCTTTTTTGACCTCATGATTTTTGTAGTTTTTTTAAAAAATCGTTTTACTTTTTGATGGATTTAGACTTTATAGCTGTGAATGTATGTTTACCTATGTTGGATTTTTGGTATTCGATGTCTACAGAGTAATCTCCTGCAGGTGAATTGTGTTTTAGCGTGAGAAGGCTCTTGTAGTTGCCTTGTTTTGTTGCAAAAGCGTAAAAGACATGCTGTTTGTCGGTGGGATCGGTAACTGTGAATTTGATTTTTGTGCCAGGCTTGTAATTGGGGATCTTGCCTGTAAGTACAACGTGTGTAGATTTGCCAGGTTCTGGCAGAGTATATGTCTTTGAGTTGATTTTTGCAATATTAGAGCTCTCTGATTTTGTAAGCTTTGAGGTAGATGTGGTCTTGAGGCCAAATATGTTTGGCTGGCCTGACGAATCCCTAAAGTCATGATACTTGAGGTCGACTATGCCACCTGCAGGCGAGATGAGCTTTGTACCATCTTTGTTGCAAATCTGAGACGGCATCTTAAAGACACCCTCGAACCTTCCGGTGTCAGGTCCTGTTTCAATTAGGCTGAATCCAGTTGCTGCAAGACCGCCGTGCTCCACGCCGTTTATTGTGCACCTCTTGAAGCGGATGTCTTTGATTAACACCTCAAGCAGTATGCCCCCGCCGGTAGTGCCCACGGTATCAACGTTTGGTGATGCAGGATCATCGATTACGGAATAGATGTCTATTGCGTCATGATTTACATTTAGGTCTGGATCATTGAGTACGATCGTGACTGGATGTCCGAATCGAATTACCTTTGATTTAAGTGAGACTGTACCAGAGTGTGTCCTAATGTCGGTCTTTGAGGAGGTTCCTATCACGAGTCCCACATCTGCGATATCTGAATATGCTATGTTGATTCCTTTTTCATCGATGAGTCTCTGGTTCACAAAGAATTTGACGTCACGGTCTATCGGCTTGAGCATACTTGCAATAAAGCTTGCATCAAATTGATTTAGCTGATTTGCGATTGCATACTCTACTGTGCCTGTAAATGTTGCCGAGTTGGCAGATGTCTCTTGTAGCTCAAATCTGTAAATTGCATTGTTTACGTCTTTGCCATTTTGCTGACCAAACGAGAACAGATCAAATGCAATTCGTTGTTTGTCAGTTTCAGTGGAGATGGTTCCTTGCGGTACAGAATTGTTTGATGAATCAAAATTGATTACCAAAAATGCAGTTCCTGATTCACTGTCTATTGCGTTTACTGAAGCATCGTCAATCTGTATTAATCCCTTTGAACCTGTAAGCTCACCTGCACTAGCTAGCATGACTGGCGTGGGATCTGTGAGTCCAAAATACAACGACAATGTAGTGTCTGAGAAGTCCGTAATTCCAAGCTGATTTTGTAGTGATCTAAAGTCATAATTAATCCAGTTTGTTCCGCTGTCACCGTCGTTTGTGTCGATCAACAGATTTTGCAGGGTTGTCGCAGATATTCCAAGGTTGATAGATATTTTTTCAAAGTTTTGGTTTGCCACAGGTGGTTTTGTATTCAAGACAAGTAGATCAGAATTTGTGTCGTTAACCGAAGAAGGAATTGATGTTCCGCCTGTGAGTGCGTCAGTCGATGCAGTGTATATTTTGACGCTTCCTGCATTTTGCAGAGTGGCTGGGTTTCCAATTGTAAGAGAAGGAATTATCGCAGTACTCCTAAACACTTCGAGCTTGTCTCTTGCCCCAGAGTTTATGTTTTGATCTGGATCTCTTACGGTAAGAGGAATTTTTTGTCCAGATGTTGGTTGTGTTGAGCCCAGACTCACGCTTGCTGTGCTTAGGCCGGAAACGATTGAAAGTGATTTTGAGTTATAAGATATCGTAGCCGATTGGCCTCGTGGCGCAGTAGATTTTACCTTGATGTTAGAATCGTCTCCAAAGTCAAAATTCTCAAAGATGGCAGAATTTGGCTGCGATTCCACAAAAGTCACAATTTGAGTATAAGTGGTAGTTCCATCGCTTGCGGTGGTTGCCTGGTACCCGTTTGATTCTAGTTGAGCTACTTGTCCAAGCGACATTGATACTATGCCATTTTTCTCAAAATCAAGTACTGACAGTTTTGAAATCAGGTTTGCAAGTCCTGTTCCACCGTTTGCCGCGTTGGAGCCAGTCTCCGTAAACGCACCATAAAAGACGCCTTGCGGCGATCCTACACTGAAGGTCCATGAGTCCCTAGCTGTCGGATCTTGGTTGAGCTGCATGTCGTTTATGGTCACAAAGACTTCGGAACCTGGTGGATAGCTTGCCCTGTCAAGACTCATCAGTATGTTTGGAATTTCATCGTACTGTAAGGCGACTTGCTGTGTTCCTCCAGCTGCGTTGTAGCGTATCACCACATCGTTGCTAAATGAGTAAAGTTGGATTATCGGCCATGCGTTTGCATTGAGCCCTATCTGGCCGGTGGGTACTGCAGGATTTTGGTTAATCGATCTCGGGTTACGTACCACATTATTGATGACAGAACCAGATGGAGTTCCAGTACAGGTGGAAAAGCCAGAGTTTCCGTTTGAGAAGCCAGTTACTCCAGTTGAACGCGGAATTGCGATTCCGTCCGAGTCTGAAAACGACGGCCCAAATGCCGTAGTGTCTTTGCCGCAGAAAACTCCAAAGTCGAGCCCAACTCCTGGCACGCCTGTCTCAAAGGCGATTTGGTCTGCTGCCTTTGCCTTTTCCAGATTTGCAAAGTAAGCATACCATTTTCCGTCACTTGCTTGCACCATCCTAAGATCCTTGCCGTTTATTGTGACATCAGGTTCACCTTTTCCTTCGTCCGTGTCGGAAAGTCCAGGATCGTTGATTACCACCTCAATTACCATCGAGCCTGCAAAATGGTTATCATAATAGGGGTTTTCTGCAGATACGTACAGGTTTGGATTTGTGGCAGCAGTTGCATCTACAAAAAGTGGAATTAGTAGTAGCCCAAGTGCACCAAGTACCAGTTTGTTCAATTTATGGTGAATTGACACTCATTGAAAATAACATTTCCGCATGATTTATTCGTACATTAGCTGTTAAGCGAGATCAGAAAACATGATTTCAATGCAGAAGATATTTGTGACAAGGACTGGACCACTGAAGATCTCTTTAATTGCGATTTTGTCTGCGTTTGTAGTTGAGTTTGTATTTGGGTTAATTTCAAACAGTTTGGCCCTGCTCACCGACAGCATACACGCTCTACTTGACAGCGTGGTGACAGTGATTCTTTTGCTTGCTGCAAGGTTCGCAATAAAACCACCAGATGCTGAACACACTTACGGCCATGGCAAAATAGAATCCCTTGGCGGCCTAATTGGTGGCATTGCGATATTTCTGATTGCATGTTTTTTTATTTTTGAATCCATTGTGAGAATCCAAAGCCCTGCACATCCACAGCTCACAAGTACGCTTGCGTTGATTGCGGCAGCATACACGATCTGTACAGATATCTTCAGAATTGTTTTGCTGAAAAAAGCAATAAGCAAAACTGGAGGCAGTACACTCAAGGCTGACTTTTACCATGCATTTTTGGATTTTGGGTCCACATTGGTTGTGGTGGCAGGCATCATCCTAGTCACAATTGGATTTGAACATGGTGACTTTGTTGCAGCACTCATCCTAGGAGTCTTGCTTTCAATACTCAGCATAAAGCTGATCTATAAAACCGCTCAAGATCTCACCGATGTGATATCACCTGAGCTTGTCAACAAGGTAAGGCAGATAGTGCGTTCTACGGATGATGTAGTCGATGTAGGCCCAGTCCTCATGCGAAAGTCAGGTGATGTAATTTTTGCAGATGTTACAATATCGCTTCGTGCCGATGCAAGCTTTGACCACGCACATGAAATAAGCAGTAGAGTGGAAAACAACATCAAAAAGGTAATTACAAACTCTGAGATCACAGTACACTTTGAGCCCACTTGGAAGGATGTGCCAAGCGATTCTAGAATATCGGAAATAGCAATAGGTGTGGCTGGTGTAAAAGGAGTTCACAATGTAAATCACCATCAGATAGACGGTGTCAGCTACGTGAGTCTGCATGTTATGGTAGATAGGAACATGAATTTGGAGGAAGCGCACCGCATATCTGAGCTAATCGAGGAGAGAATCCACAAGGCGTTGCCCGAAATTGAGAACATCACAATCCATCTGGAGCCATACATTGCCATACCAAAAGATCAGAAAACCGAATACAAGACGACAGATGAGAAGATAATTCGACTGCTAAAGGAGAGGCCCGAAGTGAAAAAGATAGGAAGTATTGTGACTTTGAACTTTGGTGAAATAGTCAAAATCGACATCAGTTGTTCGTTTGACAAAGATCTCTCAATAGAAAAGGTACACGACTTGACTTCGCAAATAGAACACAGCATCAGAAGCGACTTTGCAAACTCGGTAATTACCATTCACCCAGAGCCGGCCTAGACGAGGATGCTTGTGGCATACATTACAATCATCCCTACTGCTATTCCAGCTGTGATTGGAGCAGAAATCCATGACTTTTCGTCCTGCCTGATCCAACTCATTATTGATGCCACCACTTGAAAGATTGCGCCTGCTCCAATTGACAGAAATATTATTGCTGCAAATGGCGAGTATTCAAAGCCGCCAATCCAAGCCCCAAAGATGGCCGGTGCGCCTGCTATCATACCCATTGCAGCTAATTTGGCAATCATCGGCTTTTGTCTTGCCATCGGAGCTGCGATTGCAAGACCTTCAGTCGTGTTATGTATGGTAAAGCCGATTATCAGAAAAGTGCTTAATGCGACTTCACCAAGCCCTATTGCGGCCCCGATTGCCAGACCCTCTCCTAGGTTGTGCAAGCCGATACCAATTGAGACCATCAGTGCGATTGCCACCGATTTTGTGATTGTTCCACTTGTTCTGCTTACGAGTTTTTCAGAGGTATAATATAGCCCAATAAATGAGCAGACCACCACCGTTACGACAAGTAGTTGGCCGTTGAATGCGCCGGCAAGTCTTTCTGAAGAGACTTCAAGACCCTCTTCGATTGCATCTATTCCCAAAAACAAAAGAAGCCCTACTGTAACTGCCAAAAAGAACTTGTATTTTGCTTGACTGAGTCTTGCAATGAATGGGAACCACAAAAGGCCTATCATCACAGGTATGATGCCTACATATGTCCCAATTACTGCAAAGTAAGATACAAGCTCGGTGCTTGGCTTCATTGCTGGGGCTGCTGCGGCAACTGATTTTGCAAATCGTGTTCCGTCATCCACAGTCAGACCTATCTCATATGGCTCTGCTTCGTTCCAATCAAACGGTATTCGAACCAATGCTGTTTCGAATCTTGCAAGATGTCTGTCCGGTTCGATTGCAGCTGGCTGGATTCTGTCGTTTACGTCAGCTTGTGCGATTGAGACATCGATTGGGCCGGTATTTCTCACAATCACTTGAATTTCAGAATCTACAAAGCGAATCTGCTCGATTGTAAGCTCAGGTAGTGAGATTCCAAAGTTCAAAAGTTCTGCGCCTGGGCCGAAAAGATATGCAACCATTGCTGCAAGCAAGATGATCGGGATTACTCCTGCCAAGATTACCTTGGCTTTTGAGATCTTTTTTGTCTGCATCTAGCTTGACACCTCGTCTTGTCCACTTACAACAAAGAGACCCGTCCAACCTTTTTCTGCAAACTCTGTTTTGTGCGCATGGAAAAGGTACTTTCCCGGATACGTGTACGTAAACTCCATTATTCCACGCTCTCCTTGTGAAAGTGTTATCATGTCTGTGTATTGGCTCGGCACACTGTATGTTCCACTTGGATAGTAGTTGTAGAGGTTGCCGTGCAGGTGGAAGTTGTTTATCTGATCAAACTCTAATATGTTTACAACGTATATTCTGATCAGCTTGTTTGCATCTATCTGTATTGGATGATGTTGATAGTAAAATGGAATCGTGTTTGCTGCATAGAAATTGTTTTCAGTATCAAAATCGGTGTCAAATCCATTGAGAACCATCACCATCTCGTCAGCTGGTGGTCGAGACGTCTTTGGGTCTACGATGTAGACACCATAGAGTCCGTGTGCTATGTGTTCCTCAAGAGGCATTACATGGCAGTGATATGGATGCACACCAGCTGGGCCTGCAACGAACTCGTATGTGAATTGGCCACCTCCTCCACCAACTGGCTCAAAGACACCGTCCATTTCTGCTGCATGTATTCCGTGGAAGTGAATTGTATGTGGCTTGGAACCCTCATTGATGAACTTTACGCGTACGAGATCACCTTCGGTTGCGCGAATTGTGGGGCCTGGTACTGTTCCATTGAATGTCCACGCGTTGTAAAAGACACCTGGCGAGATCTCCATCATTTTGTCGTCATTTGCAATTATTGTAAATTCGCGCAACGTCGTTCCATCTTGTAGTGTAGAGATCCTCCCATAGCTGAATTCCCTGAGGTATTTGTCAGGATCAAACTCGACTTGCTGCGCAGTGTAAACTGGATCAAGTATATCACCTGTTGTTTTTATGACTGCCCCCGTATGCGTAATGAATCTTTTTTCTTCGTTCTTGGCATCAGAGACATTTGGATAAATAAAGTAAAGTGTAGCTACGATCGCAGTTACTACTAGAACCAATAGCATCTTCGAAAATACTTTCAAGGTATACAAATATGACAAGTTTTGTTTATTTAAAAGTTAGTCTAGGCTAAATTTATTAGCCGTGTCTAACTTTTTTGATGGTGACTTAATACCAATATAGAGGCAACATTTGGGATCTGTGATGAAGAGATCGCACCTTATTTTGTTCCTTGGTGGCGCACTCGTTGCCGCAGGCATGGTCATCTCATTTTATGGCTCCAAGCTCACCACCCAAGACATGGAAGTAGCTGAAGGGCAGGTGTCTGTAGGTTCATCGTTGGAAATAACAAAGGAGCTTGACCCTACTATAACCAATACCGGTGTCTTTGTCGTACAAGCAGAAAACTTCGATCAGGGCAGCTTGCATGCAACCGTTTTTGATCCTCTGGGAAACCAAATTGCATCACAAGAGATCAAACAAAAATCAACCGAGTCTACCTTTCAAATAGAAAAGAGAGGAGACTACAAACTGGTCGTGGAAAACTCTGGTGCTGCTGTGTCAGCAATCATTGGAGTTACACACATGCCACAAAAATCTGTTCTTTTGTTAAATATTCTTGGTCAGGGCATCATAATATCTGGCTTTGTTGGCCTCGGCATTGCTTTGTTGTATATAATAATCGGTAGAAAAAAGTCAGTTTAGGTAGCTGTCAAGCTCGGTGAGGCCGTCGACTACTCCTTTGTAGTTTTCGTCGTTTTCCATGAATTTTGCAAGTTTGTCATGATTTACGCTGTACGTAATTGGCGAGTCTGTGACGGTGACAAAGCCGGTTTCGATTAGATATGCGAGTCGAGTTTTTATCTCATCTTGAGTCACTCTGAGTTTTTTCTCAAGATACGTGGATTCTTTTGCACCGTCCTCAAGCTCAGTCATTATTACAGAAACGTCTGGATTGAAGAGATTCTCAGCTATTTTGGCTTTGTCTTCCATGCATCAGATCATCTTGTCTAGTTTAATATCTTCTTGGTATTGTAGAGGTAGTCGATTACGAGTACCCTGTCCATGTTGTTTTGGTTGATGTGATATGTTCTTCCCTGCAGTTGTTTTTCCAGTTGTTGTACGTATTCTAAAAGCTCGGATTCTTCGCTTACCACGATGGAGTCTATGTGTATGTTTTCACGTAAGCATTTTTTTGCCTCCATAATGGTACGTTCGTCTACTTTGGGGTCGACTTTTTTGTATCTGTAGCAGAGGTAAACCATGCTCCCTTTTGTCGGATCTATTTTCATATTCCGTTCATAATTTATTTTGGAGATCAGTGAAGAATTTGGCACATAAAAGTTAGAGTACGGCTTTTCTGAGAGTATAGAATTTTTTTGTGATTCGTTGTCTACAAAGCATGCGCTTGGTTGGCCGTCCGTTATCATCACAATGCGCTTGTTTTTTGAAGAATGTTTTTGTAGAATCTTTTTTGCCAATCTGAATGCTGCCTGATAGTTTGTATAGTGTAGGAATTCGTCATTTGCGTCGTATGTTTTTAAAAATGGAATGTCGTAGGGATTTACTACTGAGGCCATAGATGCAAACCCCACAATTGAGATCGAGTCGTTTGGAAAGAATCTTCTGTTTAGAACGTATAGGCTCCACAGGGCCCTTTTTGCTGCCTCAATTCTGCTCATGCCGGAGCTGTTCAGCGACGATCTCATAGTTGAGCTCAAGTCAATGCAATATACCACTGTGGCTCGCACATCTTCGAGCGTTTCAAACTCTTCAAAGTCGTCGACATCCACATCCAGAGGGAATTTGAAGGCCATCTGATTTTTTGTGATTCGGCTTATTGTGTTGATTAGTGTGACTGGGACGTTGAGTAACTTGAGATCGCCCCCAAGCTCGAATTTCTTTGTTGTATCAAGAATTGTAGTTCCAGTTCCGACCGACTTTGTTTCGTGCAGACCGAATTCTCCTGACTTTAGCTCGTTCATTATGTCTCGAAGGATGTGATTCCCTGCTGCAAAGAAGCCCTTTTTTGTCAACCATTTCTTGTCGTCTTTGAGATATCCGTGCTCGATTAGATATTTTGTAATTGATTTGGTGTCGTCGCTTTTTGGACTTTCTGTAGATTCTCTATGTGTTAAAGAGTCTTGGCTTTGAGCTGCCATGCTGCCTTCAAGTATGCCTTCCAGTTCTTCAAGTGTCGGGGTTTTATCTTTCATGGACTGATTTGCAAGAGCGTTTAGTATCTTGTCTAGTGTTTTTTCGTCGAGCCTTTCTGACTTTTGTCCTTCCTGCTTTTGCTCAGTCGCAGCGTGGTAAACAAAGTTTGTAAAGTTACGCGGCGACATAACCTGCTTCTTTTTTGTCTATTATCTTAGGTGTTATAAAACACAGGCCGTCGAGTACTACTTCCAAGAATGCTGCCTTTAGCTCCGCTGCTGTGTTGTCGTTTAGCTGCAGGTTCTTGCTTTGGATCTTATGTGATTGTAATTTTTTCTCAAAATCTGCTTGGTCTTGTCTTGCCTTCTCTATTTTTGAGTCGATTAGTGAGGCAAGACTGGCAAAGCTTTGCAATTGATTCTTGTAGGAAGCCTGTCCGTTCTCCCAGAGCATTTTTTGTGATGTTTGGAATGTTTTTCCTGAAAATTCTTGTTTGATTGATTCAAGCGCTTCCTGTGATACTCCTTGTATGTATTCAAGGCATGTCTCCCTTATTGCATTATTCAGAATGTCATAGAATACCTTGTGTCTGTTTTCAATGGTGTCATCTATTTCCGAGAGCTCAAATTTTGCAATCTGTGAAAGACAGTACATGTCTGAATGTCTTGGGACTGGCACACCTTTGTTGGTTATTGCACGCATTCTTTCGGATTCTCCGATCAGCAATTCGAGGCCATGTATTCCGAATCTAACGCTGACTCCCTTTGCTTGGTTTATTTCTGAGTTATTACGCGCATTTTGTACAAGTCGTGCAAGTGTTTTTAGTACGAAAATAGGTACAAAACAATTTGTGATTTTTGCTTCTTGAGATATAATGAGCATTTCATCTTCAATTGTTTTTGGGTAGTGGGTGTGTATGTGGCTCTTTAGTCTGTCATAGAGTGGTTCAATTATCTTACCAGAGTGAGTGTAGTCAATCGGATTAGCTGTAGCAAAAAAAACAGTCTTTGGCTCAAATATGACTGGATACGAACCAGTTGTGTACCTTCCTTCCTGCAAAACCGAGAGTAGTGCGACTTGTTTTCTTGGATCCAATACTGGGAGCTCGTCGATGCAGAATATTCCGTGCTTTGCTTGCATCAGCTGTCCTGGTGAGTATGAATCTATCTTGTACATTTCCACTCCTTTTTTTGCCACCTTAATTGCGTCTATGTACCCCACAAGATCTTTTACAGAGATATCCGGTGTCGCAAGCACGTACTTGAATCGGCTATGGCCATCAATCCAGTTTATCTTTGTGTCGAGTTTGTTGTTAAGAATCTTTTGTGTGCTTTCCGGGCTTATGTGGAATTTGGGTGAGATATTTTCTGTTTCCTTGCCTTCAAGGAGAGTTGCAAGCTCGTCTGCTGGAAGATCCATTGGGCTGTCATTTGTGATGCTACCTTCGATTACCGGTATAGGAGAGAGTAGATTTGTTGCAATGGTTTCTACGAGCTTTGTCTTTGCCTGACCTATTTGACCTATCAAGAATATGTCATGGCATGAGAGAATAGCCCTATCGAGAGCAGGAACTACATCATCATATCCTAAAATCTGCGGATATTTGACATTGTCTGACTTGATCAGCATGATAAGATTTCTTCTGAGTTGTTCTTTTGCCTCAATTGGTTTGTAATGAATTTCCAAAAGATCCCTGATTGTCCTGATCTCGGCATAGTCTTCTGGCAAGCCCGCTTTTATTTCGGTGTACTTTGGTTCCGTCTCGTACGCGTTTTTGACCAGTTGTTGAACCTCACTCAATTGCTTCTATTATGGTCAATTCTTTCTTAAAATATTATGCTGCTTTGATTTGGAAGTAGGGTTTTTATCCGGGCCGAATTGATTTCCCAATACTTGTCCGTACAAGACTATAGGCACATTGTTAGAATTGTGGGAAAGGATATCCCAGGTGACAAAAAGCTTTCGGTGGGCCTCACACACATAAAAGGAATTGGTCATAACTTTGCCAATGCCCTAGTGAGTGCACTTGGATTGAATCCAAATACAAACATTGGTTTTCTAACAGAGTCTCAAGTTGCAGATATTGAAAAGGCACTAAAGGATCCATCGTCTATGAATTTCCCAAGCTGGATACTCAACAGAAGAAAGGATGTAGAGACTGGGAAAACAATGCACCTTATCACGTCTGATATTGCTTTTACAGTAAGAAACGATATTGAAAGAGAAAAACTCTCAAACAGTTGGAGAGGTTTTCGTCACACTTATGGCTTAAAGGTCAGAGGCCAAAGGACTCGAACCACGGGACGTAAAGGAGCCTCAGTTGGAGTCAGAAAGGGAGGCAAGGTATTACCTGCCGGAGCTGCACCGGCTGAAGGAGCTGCGGCAGCTGCACCGGCGGCAGGAGCTGCGCCAGCTGCGGCAGCTGCACCGGCGGCAGGAGCAAAGCCAGCAGCTGCAAAACCGGCTGCACCAGCAGGAGCTGCAAAGCCAGCTGGCGATGCAAAGGCAAAGAAATAGGTGGAAGTGAATGGGAGATCCACGTTATCCAAGCCGAGTCTGGAAGAAACCAAAGCGTCCTCTTAACTATGATTTTATGATGGAGGATCTCAATACTCTTGGTACCTATGGCCTCAAAAACAAAAGAGAGCTGTGGAAGGCAAGAACCGAGTTATCAAGAGTAAGGCACCAAGCAAGATCACTTTTGGCACTCAGGCAAGAAGAACGGGCCCAAAAAGAACCAGTCCTAATGCATTCACTTGTAAGAATCGGACTCGTCAAAGAAAACGCAACACTTGATGACGTCCTAAATCTCGATATCAATGACTTTCTTGCACGAAGACTGCAAACAATTGTCCAAAGAAAATTCTCATTTAAAACACCATATCAAGCAAGACAGGCAATAGTTCACGGCCATATCTCAATTGGAGATAGGATAATCACAATACCATCATACATCGTAAACATAAAAGAGGAACCTACGATTCAGATCTCCCCAAGGTACCAAATAAGCGCACCTTCGGAGTCACAAAAAACTGAATCTGCAGAAGCTGCACCAGAGCAAGCAGAAGCAGAGACCAAAAGTTGAGCCACATCTAAATAGACGGTTTTTGTAAATTATTCCAAATGTGCTCTATCATAGGATATTATGGTGACGGCCCTGCAGCGCCAATTTTGGTTCGCGGCCTAAAAAGAATGGAGTACCGTGGATACGATAGTGTTGGGGTAGCTACAAAAAGCCAACAAGACATCCTAGTAAAAAAAGGAGTTGGCAAAGTCTCCGAAGTCAACAACTCATTACGACTAGACTCACTTCCAGGCAGCATCGGTATAGGCCACACAAGGTGGGCAACGCATGGCAACGTAACGGACGTAAATGCGCACCCGCATCCGAGCAGCTCAGGCAAGCTTGCCATAGTGCACAACGGCATCATAGAAAACTATGATGAGCTCAAGTCAGAGCTGCAAAAAAAAGGCTACAACTTTAGGAGCCAGACAGACAGCGAAGTTATTGCAAATCTACTCCAGTTTAATTTTGATCAGAGTCGCGACATCAAAAAGGCCATGCTCAATACAGTATCAAAGCTGAAGGGCCACTATGCTTTTGTCGCAATGTTTGAGAGCGGCACACTCGCAGCTGCAAGGTTTCATGAACCGCTCATAATTGGAATTGGTAAAAACGGTTTCTTTTTGTCAAGCGATGTTTTGGGATTCATAGAAAAAACAGACGATGCGATATACCTTGACAACGGCGAGTTCGTACTGCTGGACAAGGTAGGAATTCAGATTTATGATTTTGAAGGTAGTCCGGTCAAGCACCAAGTTACCAAGGTATCAAAGGAATTTGCCGATGTGTACAAAGGAGACTATGCACACTTTACTCTAAAGGAGATATCAGAGCAGCCAGACACGATAATTCAAGCAGGCGAAAACTCAAAGGATGCGATATCAAGTGCTGCAGATTTCATCAAGATCTCAAAGAACATCTACATTACTGGAAGCGGCACAAGCTACAATGCGGCACTTGTTGCCAAGTACTTGTGGCAAAAGCACGCAAAGATAAAGGTGGAGCCGATCATCTCAAGTGAGGTTGCATTTTCCCCTGACGCCATAGAACCAAACTCTATTTTGATTGCCATATCTCAGAGTGGTGAGAGTGCAGACGTACTAGAAGCAGTGAACATTGCAAAAAAAGCAAGCGCAAAGATCCTCTCCATTGTTAACATACTTACGTCGTCGCTTGCACAAGAGTCATCTTTGGTTATGGGGATGAACTGTGGCCCAGAGATCGGCGTTGCGGCAACTAAGAGTTTTACTGCGCAGCTTAGCATCATTTACAAGATTGCAGAAAAATTGTGTGGCGGCTGCATCAAGCTTGACGGAGACAAGATCTCGCAAGCAGTAAGCAAAGTACTCTCAGATCACACCAAGATAAAAGAAATTGCAAGGAAGCTTAAAGACGTCCAAGACATCTACATACTTGGACGCGCCGTGCATTATCCCATTGCAACCGAATCCGCACTCAAGCTAAAGGAGCTTGCCTACATCCATGCAGAAGGAATTCCTGGTGGCGAGCTAAAGCACGGCCCACTTGCGTTGATGGACTCTAGTGTGTATGTCATCATCATAAATCCAGATGACTTTACTTATTCTGACACGCTAACTAGTGCGCGTGAGATAAAAGCAAGAGGTGCCAAGATAATCGGCATCTCAGACAAGCCAAGCGATGTCTACGACTACTGGATAGAGATCCCACAAATAGACGAAGCTTTCTATCCTCTAATTGAGATAATACCAATTCAGCTGTTGTCGTATTATTCCGCAATAGAAAAGAACACAGATCCGGATTACCCAAGGAACTTGGCAAAATCAGTTACTGTGAAATAGTTTCATCGTATTGTTTTTCTGTAAGTTCGAGCAGCTGTTGAGAATCAATTCCGACCTTTAGCATCGCGGCAAGCGAGGCACCTCCTGCACCTACACCTTCTTTTACAAAACCGTTTGCAAAGGCCTTTAATCCCTCTATCTTGGAGTCTTTTAGTGCAAGCTTAGTTGAAATGATTGGGATTTGGTCAATTTGATCTACGGTTTCCACTAGGTTTGCCGTCTTGTCGTCTATGATGTATGAGGTGGTTGCAATTGCCAAGTTGTCTTTGTTGTATCCCGTAAGCTTGCCTACGGCAAGTACTGCTGCCATCTGGGTACCTCCTGCCAAAATGACCTTAGTTTGATCCGAGGCGGTGCTGATTATCCCTGCAACGGTTGCAATCATTGGGTCTCCTGCGTTTGCCAAAACATCGAATGGATTCCTTGATGTGTTTCTTTGCACCACCTTGGAAGCTATTTCTGATTTTAGCAGTACGGGATTATCTGGCATGCTACTACTGACCTGTCCGTCGATTCCAAGTGACGCGAGTACTGCTTTGGCTGTGGTAGTGCCCCCTGGGATGCTCTCACCAATCACAAGACAGTCAGTGGTCGAGCCAAGACACCTACCAAGCATCCTTCCGTATTCTACTGCGTGTGTGACGTCATCTAGGGACATTGCAGGTTCCACTGCAATGTTTTTGCCAAAAGGAAGACCTGTCTCAAAATATGGCATCTTTGGCGAGATTTTGCTACCAGCATTGATTACAACATTTGGTATACTTGCTGACTCGAGTGCAGTCTTTGTAAGTAGTGCAGGAGTCGGCTTGCCGTCAGGGGTCATAGGTATTACGTTTATGCACTTGCAGTACCCAAAATTCAAAAACTCTGCATCTGCAGGAGGTGTATACTGGAGTAGTGCTGTATTTTTTCCTGCTATTGTGATTCCAGGAATGGTGCAGGTATCTGTGTACGATATCACAAGCGAGAAGAGGAATCGCTTGTTTTGCAATGATTCTAGGAATTTTACACCACAGCTTTGATCTACAAAAATTTCGACGTCTTTGAGCAATTATGCCAGTCCCATTAGTTCCAAAAATTCCTGCTCAGTTCTTGGCTGCATTACAAGATTGGTCTTTTTTTGGTTCCCAAGTGTTGCTGTAGGCGATGGGCCATAGTTGTGGCCCGGATACATTACTAGATCATCGTCGAGTTTTCTTAGCACGTTGACTAGGCTGTTGTAAAGCTCCCTTGCGTCTCCACCCGGCAGGTCGACTCGGCCGCAGGTACCAACAAAGAGTGTGTCGCCTGAGAAGATCTTACCGTCGCCGATGAGACACATGCTGTCTTTTGAGTGGCCTGGAGTATGAATTACTGCAAGTTCTGAGTTGCCGAACTTGATCTTATCTCCATCCGATACTGCAATGTCGTGCTTTATGGTAGATGTCTTGTACTGGATTATTGGGGCGCCTGTCTGCTTTGACATGGTCTCATTTCCCAAAGTGTGGTCAAAATGGTAGTGTGTGTTTACAATGTATTTTATCTTGAGATTGTTTTTCTCAATGATCCGTGTTACTTCGTCGAGATCCCACGACGGATCAATAAGTATTGCCTCGTTTGTATCTTCGTCTTCTACGATGTAGGTAAAGTTCTGCATGTTGCCTACTTCGAGTTGATGTACTCTCATAACACTCCAATCTCGGCTTCTGGTGGGATTCCTATTTTTTCTACAAATATCGTTCCGCAAAGATCCTTTCTTTTTGGTATGCCACGTTTCATTTTGTGAAAGGTCACAGTCATGTCTGCTTTTACGTACTTGTCTGCAGTTTCGCCGGTATCTGGGTTGAGGCCGGTCGGCACGTCCACTGCTATTTTGAAGGCCTTTGTTTTGTTGATGAGGTCAATTGCTGATGCCTGTGGCTCTTTGATGGCACCAGTAATTCCTGTGCCAAGAATGCCGTCAACTATGACATCGACTTGGAAGTTCGATACATCATCTGGGGAAAATCCAAGCTGAACAGACTTCATCTTCTCAAGTATTTGCCAGTTTGTCCTGCACTCTACTGTCTTGATGTCTTGTGGGTTGCCAAGCAAAACTACTACGACTTTGGCGCCGTATCCTGCAAGGTGCCTTGCGACAACCAATGCGTCGCCTCCGTTGTTGCCAAGGCCTGCAAAAACGAGGACCTTTTTTGATGATATGTCTGGAAATTCTGCAATGATGTGCTTTATCATCGAGGCGCCGGCGTTTTCCATCATGAGTTGACGTGAAAAACCCATCTGGTGACCGTTTTCCTCAATTTGATACATTTGTTTTACTGTGATTTCCATGTAAAGAGCAACTTTGGATAGTAAAATAAGTTTTAAGAGGAAAAACAACTTATCTTGGTTTTTTGTGGTGATACCATGCTAGACTCGACGAAGAGATCACTTGAAAAGATCTCAAAATCGCTTGAAGCAACGCTTGAGAAACGGGAGGCCTTGATTAAAGGTACAAGGCAGATAGTGATCTTGTGCAGCGAATCCATAATAGATTGCCACAAAAATGACTTCAAAGAGGCCGCAAAAAAGATCCAAAAGGCAAGGAAGCTACTTGAGCAATACCGCAAAAAGACTAACGTAGATCTTTACAAATATCTTTTGATTCCAGAGCAGGAGTTCGTTGAAGCAGCATCACTTTTGTCAATTTTGCAGAGAGGGCATATTCCTACTGCAGAATCACTCAGGGTAAAAGAAGAGTCGTATTTGCTTGGGATGCTTGACTGTATTGGTGAGCTGAGAAGAAATGTCTATGACAAAATAAGACTAGGCCATACAGATGACGCAAAGAAGATGTTTGATGTCATGGAAGAAATGTATTTGGTGTTGTATCCTTTTGCGTATTTTGATAAAATAGTAAAGGATGTAAGAAAAAAGCTCGATGTTGCACGGATCTTAGTTGAGGAAACCAGAATAGCGATAACTGAGGAAATCAGACGTTCTGAGCTAATCAAGAGCATGAAGTCTAAAAAGTAACTTTGGAAGTATGTGTTTTTTGTATAGTTTTTGAAAGTTCTTTTGTAGTGTTGGCTTGCTTTGCGTTCGGCGTATTTTCTTGCTGTTTCCATATTGGCTTCAGAAGTTATCTAAGAAATATGATGCAATTCAGTTTTTTCTCAATTCTTCCATGGTGGTGTTTTTGCATACCTAAGGATGAAAAAGTGTATGCGGGAAGTGGGATTTGAACCCACGAAATCCTAAGATACTAGCCCCTCAAGCTAGCGCCGTTGGCCAGGCTTGGCAACTCCCGCAGCAAAATTCCATGGATGGTTTTTATAACCTTACTTACCGTTTGAGCTCGTGCTAATTCCAGTAAGATGTTTTACTTGTGGAAATCTGATTGCCGACAGATATGAAGAGTATCAAAACAGGATCAAGTCAGGCGAAGAGCCATCCAAAGTTTTAGATTCACTTGGTTTGAAAAGATATTGCTGTAGAAGAATGATGATGACATCGGTAGAGACGATACAACAAATCATTCCGTTTTACGAAGCAATCCAAAGAAGGTACCTAGAAGTTCAATCTGAGTTAGAGTAGCTTGCCGCAGATCACATCGGTAAGAGGCAGACTAGTATACAATAGCCGTGGCAGCAAGACTATCGAAATTGACGTAGTTTCTGACAACAGGTATTTGGGACGGGCGTGTGCTCCATCCGGAGCTAGTGTGGGAAAATACGAGGCACGGAGCTTTGCAGACAACAAGCCTGAAAAAAGTCTCCAAGTCTTCAACAAGAATCTAAAAAGATTTATCGGGTTGAACTCAGACGATCTGAAATCCATTCAACGTGAGTTGCGCAAAATAGACAAAACCTCTAATTACTCTGTGATAGGAGGCGCAGTGGCATACGCCCTCACTATAGCATCAATAGATTCTGCTGCAAAAGCATTAGGCCAACAAATGTATAAGATAATATCTCAAACAAAAAAGGCCAGATTTCCGTTTCCACTAGGAAACATTTTGGGTGGAGGTGCACATGCAGGCCCAGGAACTCCTGACATCCAGGAGATCCTTGTTTGTTCAATTGGCGCCAAGTCCCCAAGAGAAGCAATTGAGATGAATTTTGCAGTACACAGCGAGCTAGGTAAGCTCTTGCGAGAATCAGATTCACGCTTTACAAACGGAAGGGGTGACGAGGGTGGTTGGGCACCGCAAATGACAAATGACGAGGCACTAGAGATTTCAGCCAAAGCAATAGAAAGCCTTGGTTACACTCTTGGCAGAGAAGTAGCACTCGGTGTAGATTTTGCGTCTTCCACACAATGGGATGAGAAAAAGAAAAAGTACGTTTACGACAGGGCAGGCTTTGAGAACACACCAGAAGAACAAATAGATTTTGCAGCTGGGATTATTGAAAAGTACAAGCTTATCTATGCAGAAGATGCAGTACACGAAGAAGCCTTTTCAGACATGTCGAAGCTTGCAAAAAAATTCCCAAAGGTTTTGATCACCGGTGATGACTTGACTGTTACAAACGCAAAGATCCTCAGAAAAGCCATTGCAAAAAAGTCGTGTAATGCTGCCATTTTAAAAGTGAACCAGGCTGGAAGTCTTGTTGATGCGCTAGAGTTCGCACAAGTAGCCAACAAAAACAAAATCAAGCTGATTACGTCCCACAGATCTGGCGAATCTACGGATCATCAAATTACTCACATTGGTATCGCAACTGGTTCTAAAATGCTCAAAGTGGGTGTAGTTGGAGGCGAACGTATAGCAAAACTAAACGAGTTAATCAGACTATCAGAGCATGATTTATTATCCGGCATGGCTGAGGTTTAAAATCATAAATGAGTCAACAGACAGAAAGTCAAGACATTAAAAAGAAGATCCTCTCTACTGGAATTAGAGTAGGAACTACTGTCAAGACCACCTTCATGCAACCATTCATCACAAAGGCAAGCCCTGAAGGACTCTACATGATTGACTTGGATAAGACGCTCTCCAGAATAAAGACGGCTGCCAAGTTTGCAAACAGAATAGATTCTGACAAGATTCTTGTCTGCTCTGGAAGAGAATATGCAACTACCCCCATTGAGAAATTCTGCGAGATGACTGGGGCAAAAAAGATGCTTGGCAGATTCATGCCAGGCACACTTACTAATCCGTCTTTGCCGTACTATACAGAACCAAAGCTTGTCATAATTTCCGATCCACAGGTTGATTCACAGGCAATAGTTGAGGCGACAAACGCAGGCATCCCTGTGATTGGCGTTTCAAATACCGATAATGTAACATCAAAGATCGACGTAGTGATTCCAGCAAACAACCGAGGAAGAAAGTCACTTGCGACAGTATTTTGGCTGCTTGCAAGAGAGATACTCATCCAGAAGGGCCAGCTTGGAGAAAATGACCCTATGAAGTACGAAATCGACGACTTTGAAACAAAGATAACAGACGAGGAAATTGATTAATGAAGGTTAGAACTGCGGCTGTCGCTGGCATGTTCTACCCAAGAGAAAGAAACCAACTCATCCAATCAATTGAGGATTCTATTTTAAGTGATTTTGGGGTAGGTGACAAAGAACATAAGGAAAAAATCTTCGGGACCGTGTGTCCCCATGCAGGATACATGTATTCCGGTCCTGTTGCGACTCATTCTTTTTCGGCAATTGCAAACCAAGACTTTGAGCTTGCAATCATCTTGGGGCCAAATCACTGGGGAATGGGCTGCGAGATAGCTACCATGAAGGACTGCCAGTGGGAGAGCCCGCTTGGCAATGTCGAAGTAGATTCCGATGCTGCAAGAAAAATAAACGAGATATCAAAGCTAATCGAGATTGATTTTTTCTCACACATGCGAGAGCATAGCATAGAAGTGCAGGTTCCCATGCTCCAATATTTTTACAAAAAACAGTTTAAGATATTGCCTATTGCGCTAAACAATCAAGAATACGAGTTTGCCTTGGAGGTGGGCAAAGCAGTAGCCAAGCTTGCACAAGAAAGAAAATCAATCATAATTGGCTCTTCGGATTTTACTCATTATGAAGAAAACGAATATGCACATAGCCAGGATAAAGCTTTGATAGAGCCTATCTTGGAGATGGATGTGGACAAATTCTACAAAATACTATGTGAGAGGAGGGTGACTGCGTGCGGATACGGAGCAATTGCTTCAACCATGGTTGCATGCAAAAAGCTTGGTGCAAAAAAAGGCAGACTTTTGCAATATGCCACAAGCGGCGACATAACTGGAGACAAGAGTTCCGTTGTTGGCTACGCGTCAATAGTGTTTAGTTGAAGTCTGTTTCATCGGCTCCTGCCAAGGTGATCTTGTTTGGAGAACACTTTGTTGTGTACGGGGGAAAGGCTGTCCTTTGCTCAATTAACAGGCGCATCTTTGTCGAGTCTGAGATTACAGGAGACAAAATCATTGTAAGCTCGGCTCTTGGCTCACTTGAGACTCCAGTAAACTCACGGATTGAATCGGTGGACTCTGTATTTAGGCCAATTATCTTTCTTGCCCAAAAGGCACTCAGACAATTCAGTTCAAATTCTGGAATCAAGGTATCTGTGAGATCAGAGATTCCGTCTGGTGTTGGTCTTGGTTCTTCGTCTGCCTGCTGCGTTGCTGCTGCGAGCTCCATTTTTGGTCTCTTTGCAAGACCATCAAAAGAAGAGATTCTCAAAAATGCAATAGAGGCAGAAAAAACTATCTTTGAGCGCACCTCTGGTGCAGACACCAACGTATGTACCTATGGCGGTATAATGGAATACTCCAAAGATGGAATTAAGAAGATGGATCTGAATCCTAGCTTTAAGATTGTAGTTGCAAACTCCAAGATGGCGCACTCGACAAGCCAAGTTGTTGCCAAGGTAAAAAAATTCAAAGAGGATCACCCAGATGTATTTTCTACTCTGTGTGACAATGAATCATCGTTAATTGAGGAAGCACTAGAGGATCTAAAGCGAAACGATGTTGTGTCACTTGGCATAAAGATGCGGGTAAACCAAGCGCATCTAGAAAAGATTGGCGTGTCAAATCAAACATTGAATTCCATGGTAAGTCTGCTAAACGGTGTAGCTTATGGTGCCAAGATAACCGGTGCAGGAGACGGAGGATGTGTCATAGCTTTAGTCAATGGAAAAAACCTAGACAAGACACTCTCCGTGTTGGACTCAAAATACGATTGTTTTTCTGCAGAAATAGATACTGTTGGGGTCCAAAGCTAGGCACTCATCTTAGATCTGTTTTTTTGGTGCAGATACTTTTTAACTCTCTATTTTTGGATGGATTTTATGATCCTCATTAAGCTTGGTGGTTCAATCATTACTAACAAAGAAAGGCCGCTTTCCCCAAGGGTTGTAACTGTACAAAATATAGCTAGACAGCTAAAAAAAATCAAAGAACCATTCACAATAGTACATGGTGGCGGCTCCTTTGGCCATTATTGGTCCGTAAAATATGACATGCACACCAAACCTGCAAACTATGATCTCCACGGAGTATCTGTTGTCAAAAACTCGATGATTGAGCTAAACAAGATAATACTTGACCGCCTTGAAAAGGCAAGGCTAAACCCCTACTGCCTTCCACCTACAGACTTTATGTCAGGCAACAAACCAATTTCTACCAAGATAAAGCAGGTCAGAAAGATTGCCCAGGCCGGTCTCGTTCCAGTAACTTTTGGTGATGCGTTATGGTGTGGTGGAAAAAAATCATACATACTTTCTGGCGACAAGATAATGAGCCTGTTTGCTAAAGTTCTAAGGCCGAGGCTTTGTGTCTTTGTCTTAAATGTGGATGGGTTGTATTCTAATTTGAAGACAAAGGACTTGATTTACGAAATGAGTGGCGACGAAGTATCAGTAGACGACATACCAATGGACGTAACGGGTGGAATGAAGCGCAAAATACAAGAAGCCACTACCATTTCAAAGATGGGACTTGACGTGTTTTTTGTGAATGGAAACAAGCCCGAGAGAATAATCGATGCGGTGCAAAAGGCAAAGTTTGAAGGCACCTTGTTTAGAGGAAGATAGATGGAAGAACTGTTAATTCTGGTCGACAGCAACGACAATCCCATTGGATTTGAGGAAAAAGTAAAATGTCATCTTCCAAACGGTAAGCTCCACAGGGCCTTTACCGTGCTTTTGTTCAACAAAGACGGCAAGCTGCTCCTCACAAGACGGAGCCAAAGCAAGATGTTGTGGCCAGGTGACTGGGACGGAACCGTGGCAAGCCATCCAAGAAAGACGGAAACATATGTGTCTTCAGCTGAACGCAGGCTGCCTGAAGAGCTTGGCTCTGGCTGCAAGCTTGATTATTTATTCAAGTTCGAGTACCATGTGCCTTACAAGGACGTCGGTTCCGAAAACGAGGTATGCGGAACTCTCATCGGAGAAGTTACGGAACCATTTGAGCTAAAGCTTGTCAAAGACGAAATCAGTGAAGCCAAGTGGGCAAGTGCAGACGAATTATTTTCCGATATGCGCAATAACCCTCAGATTTATTGCCCTTGGATGATTGTTGCGTTGTATCTACTTTCAGATTCTGACAAGAACATGATTCAAAAACACAAGAGGATCTTCGATAAATGGATAAAAGATGAATTCAAAAATGTTTTGCAGAAATCACTTCAATACCACTTTCCTACAAACAACTGGAGGCTCTTAAACTAATGACTGATACTCTCCCAAAAAATGCTAAACTTGTAAACAAGTATCTTGGAGTCAAGCTTTCAGGAAAACCAAGTGAGTTATACCGCGCATCAGTACACCTGATCGTAAACGGCGGCAAGAGACTACGGCCATACCTTGTAATCAAAAGCTGCCAGATGTTTGGCGGCTCTATCAAACAAGCAATGCCAGCAGCAGCTGCAATCGAAATGATTCACAACTTTACTTTGGTACACGACGACATCATGGATAACGACGAGATGAGGCATGGTGTGCCTACTGTGCACACAAAGTTTGGCATGCCGCTTGCTATTTTGGCAGGTGACGTCTTGTTTTCCAAGGCGTTTGAGACTGTTTCAATTAACAACGTTTCAAACAACAAGGTATCTTCAAAGTTGGTCGCAAAGCTTGCAGAGGCTTGCGTCGACGTCTGCGAAGGCCAAGTTTTAGACATCAGGATGGCAGAAGGAAAAAAGATCCCATCAAAAGCAGACTACATCAAGATGATTGAGAAAAAGACGTCTGCTCTCTTTGAGGTCTCTTGTGCGATGGGGGCGATCTGTGCTGGTGCAGGAACAAAAGACGTAGCAAATCTGGCATCCTTTGGAAGAAACTTGGGCGTTGCGTTTCAGATTACAGACGATTACATTGGTGTTCTTGGCGACCCCCTGGTGACAAAAAAGCCGGTTGGAAACGACCTGCGTGAGGGCAAAAAGTCACTTCCCATATTGTTAGCAATGCGAAAAGCCGACCCAAAAAGAAGAAAGGCCATTCTTCGAGTCTTTGGCAATTCCAAGGCTGCAAAAAAAGACATCGTTGCGGCAGTGGAAGCGATGAGGTCTTTAGATATTGAAGAGGATGTCAGGCAGGAAGCTCTTGCGTACGCCCAAAAGGCAAAAAAATCATTGTCTTTGTATCGCGGCCCTGCCAAGTCAGAGCTGGTCTCACTTTTGGATTTCGTAGTAACAAGGAGTCTCTAAGTTGGGTGACGATGTTAAAGACAAAATACG
>JAWAFK010000014.1:0-26108 GCA_038890395.1 Candidatus Nitrosotenuis sp.
TACGATAACTGAGATCTGTTTTGCACGAGTTGACTTTTTCAGACCCAAAGTAGCCATTTCTGCATCATATTTTTGGATCAGTTCTAGATTTTCTTTTGATAGCTCCCTTTCAGCCCTCTGAAAGTTCCTTTCCATTCTTCGGTCGTAGTCTCGGATTTGGAATTCTTGCATAGCCAAATAATGTGTAAGTGAGGGTATTAAACAGAAAGGTGAAGGCCCTCGAGGGGAATCGAACCCCTGTCCGGGGATCCACAGTCCCCTATACTAGCCACTGTACTACGAAGGCCGACAAAAAATCATGACATCAAATACACTATTAACCTAACCATTGGGATTTGAAGGTTTATTATCGTCATCAAAAAACCCCAAAACATGCAAGGTGCACGCTGGTTTATCGCAATGGCAATAACTACAGCTTTGGTCTGGTGGGGAGCAAACTACCTATTTCCGTGGTACCATTAGCAAAATTAGTCGACTAGCCATTTTTTCCTGTAGAAATAGACATACATTAGAACCGAGGGTACGAATGAAAATATCATCATAATTATGAATGTGGTATACTCGCCCCAGAATGTCCAGCTCCCTGTTTGTATCCCGCCTGGCAGATTTATGTTCATACCATATATGGCAGCCACCACCGCTGGTGGAATAGTCAGCGTGAATATTATAGTCAGAACTGCAAGAATTTTGTTTGATTTCTCAGTTGAGAGCATAAAGTCCGTGTCTTTGTAGATTTCCATTGTCTCTTTTGCTTCATCTAATGTCTCGGCTACCTTGTCGATGTGGTCAATTACGTCGTCAAAGTGAAGCACCAAGTCTTCGTCTGGGTTTGAGAATCTCTGCGTGTTCTTTGATGTTTCCAGTACGATTTTGCGCAGAGGGTGCACGATTCTTCGCAAGATTGTGATTTCGCGTCTGAGAAGTGAGATCTTTTTTGGAGTGGACTTGTTCTCATCAAAGACGTCGTCTTCTATTTCATCTAGATTTGCCACTATTCTTCGCAGTGTGTGCAACAAGTCATCGACTAGTGCGTCGATTATTTTGTAGAGCAGAAATCCAGGTGATTTTCCGAGCAGCTCGTTTCTGTACTGTGTGTTTTCCTTGCAGTGTGTCACCATGTCGACTAGAGGTTTGAGATCGCCGTTGTGTATTGTTACTAGGAACTCTTTTCCAATGAATACAGCCAGTTGGTTGAATTTTGACATGCCTCGCTTGAGAACCATGGGTGGAAAGTGCAAGATGATAAAAGAGTGGTCGTCGTAGTTGTCGATTTTTGCAAGCTGTATCTTTGATATCGAATCATCCAAGTTTAGCGAGTTAAAATTGTACATTTGGCCAAGCTTGTCTATTTCCTCGCGAACCGGATTTTGAATGTCGATCCACGAAAAACCGTTTCCTTGTATAGTTTCCACTTTGCTTTGAATTACCTCGTCCGGCCTTGGTTGCCTTCGAAGGTGTGGAAGTCTGGAGATTATGGTCTCTTTTTTCAACTCAACCATTGGCCTTTAATTAGAAATTTATATTTTGATTATTGTATTGCGAACAAACTTTGCACTAATTACGTAATTTTCAGCACATCAGAACAATGGGGGCGTGGCCGCAACCGTAGAACGTTGAGAGAACACCTCTTGTGCCATCCTGACGCCTAAGCGTTGATGGGCCCCAGTTTGTTCTACTAGGCCACGCGGGTTTATTTGGTAGGACTGATGTCCTTTCGCATTGTACATTATAGGAAATTTTTGTATTTAAGAATTAGTTTGAATTTTTACAAAATTTAGTATATATTGAATTTCTGGCACCGAGCTGGATGCAAAAAATTTCATATTTGGTGGCATTAACTCGAATCTATGAGCTGTTCAGGCGAAATGTTTGAAGAAAACGATCTCATCCAGATAAAGCCTGGCATCCTCAAGCAGCTAAAAAAGGCAAAGTACGGTGTTGCAGATCACGCAACAGTCGAACTGTGCCACTGGACAAAAAAGTCCTTCAAGGGAGACGAGAGCTGCTACAAGCACAAGTTCTATGGTATCTCCACACACCAGTGCATGGAGTTTTCGCCTGCCGGAATGCACTGCGAAAATAGATGTGTGTACTGCTGGCGCCCAATGGAGTTCTATGATTCTCTTAAAATGGACGAAAGCAAAGTTGCCGAGCCAGAAGAAATGATGGCAAAGCTGATGGAGGAAAGAAGAAAGCTCATCATGGGCCACTATGGTGATCCAAAATCCATACCAGAAAAGCTCGACGAATCACTTCTTCCGGCGCATTATGCAATATCTCTTTCAGGTGAGCCCACCATGTACCCAAAGCTTCCACAGCTGATAAAATATCTCAAAACACTTCATGCGACAAAATCCATCTTTTTGGTGACAAACGGCCAAGAACCGGAGATGTTGCAAAAACTCCAAGATGAGGACGCACTGCCAACTCAGGTATATTTGTCAACTAATGCATCAGACTACGATTCCTTTATCAAAATAAACAAGCCAAAGTACAAGGATTCTTGGGAGCGGTGGAACCAATCGCTTGAGCTGCTCTCAAAGATGAATACAAGGACTGTGCTGAGAATGACTTTGATTCGCGGCCACAACGACTCGCCCAAATACATCCCAGGTTTTGTCGAATTGTTCAAAAAAGGCAACGCACATTTTATCGAGGTAAAATCTTACATGCACATTGGGCGTTCAATCAACAGGCTTGAGCGCGACGACATGCTGGAGTTTGACGAGGTAAAGCAGTTTGCCTCAGAGCTTGCAAGGCAAAGCGGCATGTATGAAATCATGGATGAGAGCTATGTGTCTAGGATCATAGTTTTGCAGAACCAAAAAAGGTTCATTGACCGCTGGATTTCGGCCTATTTTGATACCAAGTAGCAAATTTTTTCAAGGCACGATACCTGTGTGATATGGTATTTTTTTCCGTCATCTCTCCATAGGTTTTTGTTTTTCCCCTTGGAACAAATATTGGGTCATATCCCCATCCTCTTCCACGAGGTTTTTTTGAGATGGTGCCTTTTGTCACACCTTGAAATTGTGTTGGCCGTTTCGTTTTGTCGCAGTACGATATCATGGCACAAAACTCGGCCCTTCTGTCTTTTTTGACTAGTTTGATGACGCCAGAGTTTCCAATTGTTTTAAGGACGTATGACGAGTATGGGCCTGGAAAGCCGCCAAGCGAGTTTATGAAAAGGCCATCATCTTCAACTATTATTGGTTTTTTGCATTTAGAATATGCATCAAGTGCCTTTTTTCTGGCAATCTCAAAAAGAGAATCCGACTGGATCTCAACTGCCTCGAATTTTAGGAACCTCAGCCTGATGCCATAATAAGACAGGATCTCCTTTGCCTCCTCATATTTGTGCCGATTTGATGAAGCAAAGAACAGCTCAGACGACTGTGGCATACCTTCCCCGTCCCTCTATTACCGAAACATAAGAGATCACCTTGTTGAATCTCTCAGAGCCAACCGCGGATTTGTATCCTGCCAAAAAGCTAGACCAGAGTCGTTTCATAAGCTCTACGTGGGCGCTGTTTAGGATCTCTTTGAACAGTCTGAGGTCTACTGCGTGATCCTCGATTCTTGAGGTTCTTTGCGCAAGGCCAAAGTCGAGTGCGTAGATCTTTCCGTTTTGTGCGATAAAGTTGGAGGTGGTAAGGTCGCCATGCATTATTCCGTTTTTGTGCAATACTCCGGTGATTTTGCCGATCTGCTTGCATGCAGAAATCAGTTTCTTTCCTTTGAGCTCCCACACGGGAAGGCCCTTTAGATGCTGCATCAAGATAGTGCATTCATTGATGTCCACTTGGTAGACAAGCGGCGATAGAACTCCAAACGACTTGATCTGTGAGAGTATGGTTGCCTCACGAATGGTCCTTTGTCTTCTTATTTTTTCATCGAGGTCTGCGTTTCTGTAGGATTTTTTCTTGCGCGTCTTGAGGATGGCATCATTTCCGTCGTATTTTGTCAGATAAAGGTCCCCTTCGGCACCTCTTTTGAGTAATTTCACTACAGTTTCATCTCCAATCTTTTTCCTTTGAGATGTAATACAATTTGAAGTAATTATTGAGTTTCATTTGTTAAATCATATCACAAAGATTCCCACTTTTAAGGTCGTTTGTGATGTTGTATTTTTCCAACATATGTTGTATTTCTACGTGACATTCAAGATTGTTATCATACTGTATTAATACAGCAAAATTACGACATGGCTAGAAAATATTAGGGCAGATGATTAGGCACGGATTTTTGAGTAAAGACTAGATGGTGAAATTTAGCCTTGGCAAGAATTCTCTTTGCTGCTTTTCAATTAAATTATAACCGCGTACAATTAACCAAATGTATCAATGGAAGACGAAGAAAAACGCCTCAAGCAGGAGGATTGCAACGAGGATACACTTGGCCCCGGAATACTCACACTTACCAACAAGCGACTAGTCTTTGAGAAAACTCGAGGAAGAATTGCCGATTTCTCAAAAAAATTCGGCGAGACTTTGCTTGATGTTCCGCTGTCTGATGTCACCAAGGTCTGGAAGGAGGGCCTATTTATCAAAAAGGCATGTTTTACTGCAAAGACTCAGGAAGGCGAAAAAACCTACAAGTTTGGCGTCTTCAATACAGGAAGCTGGGAAAAAGACATCAAAAAGGCAATAGACGCTTCAAAGCTTAGTAACTGACTTCTACTGTATCCAGTCTCCATGACTGCCTGACAAATGTGTCTGAAAGCTTTGCTCCTTTTTTGACTGTGGCCTCAAGAAGTCCTGTCCATGCAATCTGGGATCCACAATCTCCAGCGTATTCAATTGGCGAGACAAAAAACTTGGCACCCTGTCTTTTGCAGACAAGCTGCAGCATTTTTGATAATCGTCTGTTTGCTGCAACACCTCCAACTATCATCAGCTCTCTTTTTTGTGTAAACGAAAGCGCCCTTTCCGTAACTTCGGCAATCATCGCAAATGCGGTTTCTTGTAACGAAAAGCATGTATCTTCTTTGTTTTTTGAGAGTTTTTTTGCGGCAGACAACAATCCAGAAAATGAGACATCATTTCCCTTTACTACGTATGGGAGTGCGACGTATTTTTCTGACTTGTGCGCAAGCTGCTCTATCATCTTGCCACATGGCGATGCAAACCCAAGGGAGCGTCCAAACTGATCAAGAAGTTGCCCAAGTGTGATATCCAAAGTTTCCCCAAATACACGCCATTTTTTTTGCTTAAACGCTGCAAGCATTGTGTGGCCGCCTGATACCAGTAAGACGAGTGGGTCTTTGGCACCAGTAAGTAGCTTGCCAAGCTCGATGTGTCCTATTGCGTGATTCACAGGATATATTGGGATTTTGTGATACGATGCCAGAGTGCGCGCAATCACGCCTGCAACACGCAAACATGGCCCAAGGCCTGGTCCTGCGGCATACGATATGATATCCACATCAGAGATTCGCAGCTTTGCTTTTCTGAGACATTCTGCTAAGACTTCGGAGCTTGCCTCGATGTGGTGTCTTGATGCTTCCCTTGGATGGATTCCCTGTCCTTCTGGCGGCCTGTAGATCTTTCTCACATCGGAGAGGATTTTTCCTTTGTTTGCTCTTTTTTCCACTAGGGCGCACGCAAATGTGTGTGCTGTGCTCTCAAAGCCAAGGCAGATCATTTCATCCACGGCTCATGCTCGACACTATCTTGATTACGTCTCCGTCTTTGAGTGTGTGGTCTGCACTTATTCGTTGCTTTGATTTTGCGTCGACTGCAAACAAAAATCCCTTTGCCAAGTCTGCGTGAATTGTTGTAGCCAAGTCTTTTGCGGTGGAGCCTGTAGGCAGGAGCTTGGCATCAGGCAACACGACCCCGTCTTTGTTTGTGAGCTTGGTTTCGTCTTCTACTGGGTATACTGTGATGAATTTGAGTAGATCGAACACTGCGTAGTTTAGCGCCTGCTGTACTCCAGTAGTGTGGATTTTTGCAAGTACTGTCTTTACCAGATCTAGTGCCTGTTTTTGTTGCGGGTTTAGGCCTGCAGGATTTACCATCTCAAATGATTGGTCTCCCGGCACATATTTTGTGAGGCCGGCTTTTGTTGCCTTGCGCAGCAACAGCTCCGATTCTGCACTGCATACGATTACGTGGTTTTTCTTTTTCATCTCATCTATTATGGTGAGATCCTTGCAGAGGTCTGCCTTGTTTGCTGCAATTAAAAGCGGTTTTGTCTTTTTTCGAATCTTTTTGACAAACTCAAAGATGTCAGAGTCGGTCCACTCGGCAGGCTTTTTTGCGTCAAGGTGCATCTCTTTTATGACATCAGCTATGATATAGTCCTTGATTCCAAGGCCGCTGAATCTTTTTGTGATTCCTTCTACCAGCGTGGTTGTTTTCTGTGTTATTTCTCGTAATAGTTTTTCCCACTCGCGCCCAAGTATCTGCTTGAACCACTGGTCAAACTCGTTTTCAACAAACTCCACATCTTCAAGCGGGTTGTGGGTTCCTGGTGGTACCGGTTGGCCCTGAATATCTGTGGTTCCTGCTACATCCACTACGTGAATCAGCACTTCTGCCTGTCGTGCGTCGTCTAGGAACTTGTTGCCAAGGCCTTTCCCTTCGTGTGCTCCTGGGACGAGGCCTGCTACATCGATTATCTTTACCGGCACAAGCCTTGTGCCGTCAATGCACAATGGGTTTTGGTGGGATATTCCAAAATGCTTGCAGGCGCACTTTGTCCTAACATAGGTGATTCCGACGTTTGGCTCTATCGTGGTAAATGGATAGTTCCCAATTGGCACCAAAGTCTCTGTAGCTGCGGAAAAAAAGGTGGACTTGCCTACGTTTGCTTTTCCCAGTAACCCTATTTGCATTCAAAGTCTGGAAATTTTTCACATCATATTAGGATTCAGAAATGAAATCTTCATTTAGCGAGTCTTTTGATTGATTTTGTGTTAGTCATAACAGGGAACCCCGGTGTTGGAAAACACACAATTTCAAAGATTCTTGCCGAAAAGCTTGGCTACGATGTATTGGACATAAACCAAATAGCCATAAAGAATCGTGTCTACCAAAAAATCGGCTCGACTCTGGATGTGGACACAGGCAAACTCGAGAAAATAATCAAAAAGATGATCAGGCCGAACATGGTTGTAGTCGGACATTTGGCGCCATATGTTGTGCCAAGATCACAGGTTAAATTTGCCATAATACTCAGAAAAAACCCATACATGTTGATTCCAATTTACAAAAAAAGAAAATACTCACAAAAAAAACTCTATGAGAATATAGGAAGTGAGGTTTTAGGTGTCATTGCGTACGACGCCAGATCAAAATTTGGCAAAAAGGCACTGCAGGTGGATGCGACAGGCCTGTCTGTTTCAAAACTATTCAAAAAGATCCTTCGTGCCATGAAAACAAAAAAACAAGACGATGTAGACTGGCTTGGCCTGATTTCAAAAAAAGGCGATCTGGCCAGATTCTTTCCTAAGTGATCATATGTTTGAGATTCTTAAGACCGATCTTGCAGGTAGAATCGGGTACATACACACCAACCATGGTAAAGTAGAGACCCCTGCATTTGTGCCGGTGGTCCACCCAGTAAACCAGAGTATCCCTGCAAGCAAGATCAAACAGATGGGATTCGATCTTGTCATTACAAACGCGTACATCACAATGAACAGATATGGCGAGGATGCAATAAGACGCGGAATACACGACATCATCAAGTTTGATGGCGCCGTCATGACAGACTCTGGCGGATACCAAGTTCTTGAATACGGCAAGGTAAATGTCGAGCACCAAAAAATGGCCGACTTTGAGCAAAAGATAATGACAGACTTTGCCATTCCGCTTGATAGACCTACAGGGTACGGCCTACCAAAGAAAAAGGCCCAAAGCTATGTTGAACACACACTCCAAGTCTCAAAGGAGACGATACAAAACAAAAAAGACAACGGCCAGATCTGGGTTGGGCCGATCCAGGGAGCAGAACACCACGATTTAGTGAAAAAATCCACTACAGAGCTTCTAAAGTACGGATACCAGATGCTTGCCTTTGGCAGCCCAGTCGAGGTGATGGAGGCATACGAGTACAGGCTGCTTGCAAAGATGGTAGTTGAAGCAAAAAAACTGATGCCTGATTCCGTGCCGCTCCACCTCTTTGGCGCAGGGCACCCCCTCACAATACCGGTTGCCATAGCTCTTGGCTGCGATACTTTTGATTCTGCCTCGTACATGCTGTATGCAAAGCATGACAGGTACATCTCTGAAGACAGAACCAGCCATTTGCCTCAGATGCAGTATTTTGCATGCAGTTGTGAAATATGTTCAAAGAACACCCCCAAGTCACTCCTTGAGATGCCACAAGACCAAAAGATGCAGGCCCTGGCACTGCACAACCTATATGCGATCAAGGCCGAAGTCTACCGCACAAAGGAGGCAATCTACGAGGGCAGGCTGTGGGAATATGTGATAAAAAAGCTGAGAGCGCACCCAAAGCTCTTCGAAACACTTGAGGTGTTTACTAAAAACTCGGCGTGGCTTGCCAAGACCACCCCCAAATTCAAAGAAAGGGCTATGTTCTTGTACGGCCCAGAAGACATGTTTAGGCCCGAGGTCTTGTCATACCAGGGAATTGTCAAGTCCTTCAAATCCGACAAAAAGGAGCTTGTCATAGTATCTGACTCGCAGGACAAGCCGTTCTATCTGTCCAAAAGCTACGCTCTGCTCAGAAAAAGATTCGATGACTCCAAGGTCCAGTTCTGCCAGCTCAACCCCATCCTAGGTTTGATCCCACTTGAGATCTCCGACATTTACCCTGCAGCGCACTATGTAATGGCCGACACAGTAGCACCAAAATCCGAGAAGCTTGCAAAGACTGTCAGAGCATTTCTGACAAAAAACAAATTCAAAAAGATCTACGTGGAAAACGAGTTTGCGGAATTTTTCAAAGAGCAGCTACCAAAATTTAGGGTAAAAATAATAAAAAGAAAAAAGACTAGTTCGGTCTTTTAGAGACCTGCGTCTTCTGCCCAGCCTTTTACAAATACTCCGTTCTTGTGAAGAGGCACTGGTTGACCAGCGGTGTAATTCATTGGTCTCATCCAAAAGATTGCCTTTGTTGGGCAAACTCCGATGCATGCTCCGTCGGAGATGCATCTTTCTGGATAAAATACAAATGCTTTACCTCTCTTCCAGCCTTCAACTGGCTTGACACGAAGTACGTCTGGGCCAAGAGATGTACAGATTTCTACGCATAGAGCGCAGCCGATACATCTTTGTTCGTCAACGTCTGGAAGTATTGCTATTGGCATTTATTTCACTGAAATTGATCAGTCAAAGTAACTATTTAAACCATGATCAAAAAAATTAACAGTGTTATAGAATTTTTAGATCGGTTTGATCAAATGTAAGAGAAATTTGCAAAAGATAAAAAAGGTAACTTGATGGTGCGCTTACTTTCGCATTGCATCGATTTGACCACTTGTTACCCAGTCCAGCAATTCTGCTGCAGTTGGATTCAAGTCAGCCCTTTTGTCCATCAGATTTTTTACCCAAACCCAATTAATTTGGTTTAACAGTGGTTTGTTTCCTTCGTCCCCTGCGCGAACTTTGTTGCGTAGGTCAGCCGGAATTGAATTCCACCATTGGTCAAAAGTTCTACCCATATGTGGGGATCTTAGGTTTGACTAATTAAAGCTTTTGAAGATTGCAATAATTACGGAATGAATCTGCGATCGGTAATAACCTTTTAACGTAGACCGGATTCAAGTTGAATCCTTGAGAGTAAAAGTTTTAGGGGCCGGAAAAGAAGTCGGGCGATCTGGATTTTTGGTAAACTGTGACGGGGCAAACTATCTTTTGGATTACGGAGTCAATCTGGGCAAAAACCCGCAAGGACCACTCCATGTGATGCCAAAAGAGGTGGACACTATAGTGATTTCACATGCGCATCTGGACCATTCTGGGTATGTGCCGCTGATGTATGTCAGCGGTAATGCAGACGTCTTTGCGACATCGCCTACATTCGATCTGAGCAGACTGTTAATTGAGGACATGTTGAAGATTGAACGCGACATACACCCATTTGGATTGCCCGAAGTCAGCAAGATGTACAAGTTTGCAAAGACGCTCGGATTTAAAGAAAAAGTGAGGCGAGGCAACTCTACTTTTGAGCTGCGTGAATCCGGCCACGTGGTAGGCGGCAGCACCGTACTTGTGGAATCCGAGGGAAAAAAACTGTTTTACACAGGAGACATCAATGTGCGCGGCTCAAGGATGATCCGCGAAGCTGACTTGGATATTGGAGAGATTGATCTTCTAATCACAGAGAGCACGTATTCGCAGACTGAGCAGATGCCAAGGCAGGAGGCAGAGCAAAAGTTCATCGAGTACGCAAACGAGATTCTAGATCAAAAAGGAAGCTTGTTTGTTCCGGCTTTTTCAGTCGAACGCTCACAAGAAATTGCGTGCGTGCTAAAAAATGCAAAATTCAAGCACAGAATAATCATGGACGGCATGGCACTGAGTGTAAATGAGATTTTGTTGCAGCATCCAGATTATCTGCGTGATTATGATGTATTTGTTGACGCAATAGAAAACACCACATGGATTAGAAACCACAAAGAAAGAAAGCAGGCACTCACAGAACCGTGTGTGATCATATCTCCTGCAGGCATGTTAGTTGGCGGAAATGCCGTGTTTTATCTGCAGGAGCTGGCGTTTAACAAAAAAAATGGAATTGCCCTAGTCTCCTACCAGGGCGAGGGCACGCCAGGAAGAAAGCTGCTGGAGACAGGCAAGGTCTCAATTCAGGGTCGCGAGCAAAAAGCAGAGGCACAGGTAAGGCAGTTTGAGTTTTCAGGACATGCGGACAGAAACGGTCTCTTTGAGCTTATAAAAAGAATCAAAGGAAACCCCAAGGTCTTGGCAGTACATGGCGACGGAGAATCATGCACTAAATTTGCACAGGAAATACACCAAAAGTTTGGATTTGATGCCCATGCACCAGAAATTGGAGAAAGCATCACCATCTAAGATAGATCTGGGGCAGACAATCAACTCAGGCCAGGTCTTTTTGTGGCAGAGGTTTGAAAATACGTGGTACGGTGTAAACGGGGGCGACGTTTTTGCAGTAGATGACAACGATCCAGAGATAGTACGCACCTTTTCTGGGGCTGGGTATGACTTATTCAGGATTGGTGACAATTTTGATAGAATAAGAAAGGAGATCTCAAGGGACAAAACGGTAAGGGAGGCGGCACGCAGATTTGCTGGGCTCCGGCTGATGCGCCAAGACCCTTTTCAGTGCTACATTTCTTTTATTGTGTCTGCAAACTCTAACATACAAAACATCAGGCTGACTTTGCAGAGGATTTCAAAAAAATTTGGAAAAAAGGTTTCATTTGAGAAAAAAGGATTCTACCTTTTCCCAGAGCCAAAAAAACTTGCGGTTGCATCAGATTCGGAGCTTCTCTCTTGTGGCCTTGGGTACAGGGCAAAGTTTGTAAAGTCTGCCTCGCTTGCAGTAAAAGAAAATCAGATCGACTTTGAGGAGCTCAAAAAAGCAGACTATGACTCTGCAAAATCTGCCTTGCTGCAAATAGACGGAATAGGAAACAAAGTGGCAGATTGCATCTTGTTGTTCTCACTTGAAAAACTTGAAGCTTTTCCACTTGACAGATGGATTCTCAGAAGCTTGCAACAATATTACGGACAAAGATTTGTGTTTGAGGGAAAGACTTTGACTGATAAAAAATACAAGCAGCTGCACTGCGACCTTGTGAATTATTTTGGAAGGTACGCCGGCTATTGCCAGCAGTATCTCTTTAAGCTGATCAGAGAATCCAACAATAAGAAATGGTAGCTGACGAACCTTTAAAATGCCAAATATTTTTGCAGATGTTGGGCCGGTAGCTCAGCATGGATAGAGTGCTGGACTTCTAATCCAGTGGTCAAGGGATCGAAGCCCTTCTGGCCCGCTTTATCTGTTCATGTCCTGTGATTTCGTTTCAAAAATTATTTATCATCTGAACCTATTGCAATCCACATTGAAGGACATCGAGATCACGCTGCAAAGCAACGAAATAAAACCAAACACCGAATTCAAAGGCGCAATACGGGTCAATTACGCAGGAAGGTACGACAGCGTGGTCCTAAATACACAGATACTAAACTCAAACGAGCTGATGCTGTTTACTTCGTGTAACGGCAAAAAACTCAACAACCGCAGCTCAAGGCTTTTTATTTCAAAGGAGGCCATGCCTCAAAATACTGCCGAATTTACCGCCATGATCACATTTGAGCCGCAGCAAAAACACGATGTAAAGTTTCGCGCTTCAATAATTGAACAGCACAAAGAAGTGGAAAGCGACGTCTTGTTTGCTAAATTCAGCTAGTCTCTGCCTTTGCTTCAGCAGGCAGCTCTTTTGGTGCCTCCTCTTTGACCTCAGCAGTCTGGGGCGCCTCGACTTGGGGCTCCTGTGCTGGTGGGGGTGGTGGGGGCCTCTTTGCCTCACTTAGTGCGTACCTGTAAACATGGAACAACCCTGCAAACACGATCAGTATGAGGCCTGTCAAGAACAGTGATAGATTGTTGAGGCCTGTTATTGCTGCGTTGTATGCTGCAATGTTGAGGTAGATCTGGAATGCGATCAGCCCCACTATGACCCAGTTGAGCCATTTTTGTGAGAGCTTTATCTCGGCTACCTTCTTTGGTCCTTTTTCCTTTCTGAGCTTTGCCTTGCGTTCTGCTTCCTGTGCCATTTTGATCATCATGTAGCTAAAGCCAAACCCAAGCGGCACAAGCAGTATCATGACCAAATAAAAGAAGATTGGATCGATTACAAGCCTCTGCACAAGCGGAATTGTGGTATCTGGGGGGATGTAGAATCCCCAGTATGTTGTCACCATTATCTGCGCAATTCCAGTTATTCCAAATGCTGTAATTATCGGCCTGTCCTTCCAGGAGAACTTTTTGTACCTGTCGATAAACGGAGTAAGAAGCAGTGCTCCTATGAACAAGCCAGGCCACAGTACTCCCGTTACGAACTTGTCGTACTGGGTCCTCAAAAATGCGTACAGTCCTGTGAGGTACCACTCCGGCACGGTAATGCCAGGCGGCACGGTGGGCTCAAACTTGAAGCCCATGTCTATTGGGAAGACCCCTCCGGTAATGAGGATGGCACCAGATATTGCCATGACCATTGGCACATCAAACACCAGGAATCTTGGGAAATGGACTGCCATAAGGCCTAGCATCACCAGCGGCAAAATGAAGACATGCTGCGCATAGAATCTAAGTACAAAGTCAGTAAAGCCGGATCCGAACATTGCGTCGCGTATGGTGGGCCCAACTATTGGAATGGAGTTTGTGAGAGATGCCGCAATGCTGATTGCAAGCTCGGCCCTTTCTGAGAAGATGATGTCGTACCCTGTGAACGCCTCAAGGATGGTGACAGTGCCCAGTATGACACCTGTCACCCAGAGCACCTCGTTTCTTATCTTGTATCTTCCAGAAAAATACTGGTAGTACATGTGCAGTATGGCCAAGAGCACCATTGCGTTTGAGCCATGATAATGGATGTTGCGTATGTGGAATCCGAACGGAACTACGTCGTTGATTTTCTGTACGCTGTCCCATGCTCTGTCAAGAATCGGAAAATAATAGAACATGAGCAACGCTCCAGATATTCCAAGTATGACAAATACGATAAATGTGAGCATCCCAAGAAAACCAAACGGGCTAACAAATCTTGATGGGAACGAGAACTTGACTCCGGTGAATATGGTCCTCTCAAGGCCGTCCCACAGCCAGTAGAAAAAGTTGACTGCGCCTGTGCGCCTACTTAATGAAACGGCCATACCCTACTACTCCATTGTCGTTTGGTCCCCACTTGGCAGGCAAGATCCACAGATCACCTTTTGAGTCTGCTTCCAAGTCCAGCTTTGCAAGTGTGTTTGATGGCGGCGCCTGAAGCGAAGCTGGGCCCGCAAATGCAGTGCCTGTCAAAGGATTGTACATGCTTCCGTGGCATGGGCACTCGCCCCTCTTTCTTCCCTCTTGTGGCCAGTACTTCCACAAACACCATAGATGCAGACACACCATGCTGTATACTCTAAATGCTGAGACGTCATTTTTTGAGCCGCCCAGTTCTTCTGGCAGCCTGATGAACTGCCACTTTCTGAAGGCCTCTTCGTCCAAGACTGGGTCGCCTGTCCTTGGGTAGGTGACTACTTCGGCGTGATTTACTGGAAAAGTGTTAACGTTTGCTTGTCCGCCGTCTGGCAGAATTACTGGCACCTTTTCTATTTTTGCGCTGTCTGGGTTTGGCATGAATTTGCCCCACGGAACAAATGGTGCAAAGGTGAGTGCCGTTCCTGCAGCGCCCATTAGTTTTAGAAAATCTCGTCTAGATAGTGTACTTGGAGCACCAGTTTGCGACATTCAAGCTGAATGGTCGGAGATTTTCTTATAAAGTTACCGAGTCAAGACCTGATTTTTTAGTATTTTGCAGATTTTTTCGACCTTGTAGAAAATGCAATAAACGCAGCCACTCCGATCGCAACTGCGCCAGCTATTCCAATTAGAATGAGACTGTAATCGGTCTTGTTTGAGCTCACAGATGTGATTTGGGATGGGGCGCTTGCGGCACCTACTTCAAATGTGACGATCTTTTGGGCCTTGTTTTGCGCCTTGTCCTCAGCTGATATCACTATTCTGTGCTTGCCTGGGGCATAGTTTGTCGTGTCTATTTTGAGGTATGTCTTGTTTTGCACAAGCATGTCTGATAACAATATGGCCGTCTTTTCGTTGTCTGGGTTGTCATCCTGTATGGTAAAGTCGATTATCAGCTCTCCTGAAATTTTAGAGTTATCTTGTGGGGAGCGTACCAGTATCTGCGGCGGTGTTCTGTCCACTACAAACGAGTAGACTGCAGTTGCCGCGTTTGCTGAGCTGTCCTGTGCATCTATTCTCATTGTGTGTGGGCCTTCTGAAATAAGATTGAGTGTATCATTTTCAAAAAATATTTCTGCACCATCAAGATAGTATCGAGTCGAAACTGCACTTTCGTCTGTTACCTGCGGCAGAACCTCAAAGCTTCTTACAAACTGTGGTATGGGCCAGCTTATCTGCGGCGGTGTGTTGTCTGCAAGAATTGTGGAGAATTTTGCAACAACTGTGAACGGCTCTGTAGCTTTTTTGCCTCCAAACAAAGTAGAGTGCAAAAGCAGGCTGTATGTTCCTGTCTGGTTTATTGGTGCAAACAAAACAGTAGATATGGCGTCCTTGTTTTTGACTGGAAAGAACCCTCCCCCCTCGCTAAACAATGTGGTGCCAAGCCAGTCCGAGGTAGGCCAGTCAAGAAAGTGGCCAAAGACACCAGACGGCATGTTTGTCTGCACGATCCTTCCTTGCGGATCGATTACAAAGACAGAGAGGTTGGTGTCATCGTCTCTCCATGAAATGTCAATTGATGCGGCATTAATTGTGGAATCCTTGATGTCAAAATAGTATTGCCTCCAGTCACCTGCGTTGTACCTGTTTACCATATCAAAGGCTCCTTTGAAGTAACCATTGCCGTACAAAATCTCTTGATTCTGGTTTGCCGCAATTACAGTCAGCGTTTCTTTATTGGTGACAGCTGATTCTACTGCGTATGAAACCGGTGCATTGACTGTGTGGTTTTCTGATCTAAATGTGATGAAACCTTGGTATATTCCTGGCTTTTGGTCTGTCACAGTTATGGTCGCCAAGACTTGGGCCGAGCTGTGCGGCTTTATTTTAAGTAGCGAGGAGTCAAGCCAGACGTCCTGCCATGGTTCTTTTTTGTAGTAGCTGGCAGAAATGGTATAGGGCATCTCGGTTGCGTTTTTCTTTGTGTCGCCAAGCCAGTACGAGTATCTTGTAGGGACTGGGTATACGCCCACAAGTGGCGTGTTTTTGAATTTTGAAGCAGGTTCTGATATTCGAAGCTCCTGGACTGTGCCCCACGAGCCCCCCCTGTTTACCATTGACAGTTCTGCGCTTGAGACCTTGCCGTCTTTGTTTTTGTCGTTCCAGTCGTACAGGTACAAAGAGGCGATCTTGGTGTCCCCCGCATACATCTTTTCTGTCTTGTTCATAAAATCTGAAAACGCAAAGTTGAGGTTGAGCACAAGTAACTCCGAGTCTTTTGGCATTGTGACATTTTCGTAAAACGACAAAAGCGAGTCATACTTTTTTACATCCTCAAGCTTGATGTAGTCCGGCCTAAAGACTCCGGTCTTGTTGTATAATGGGTCTTTGAGCAATAGTTTTGTGGTGTGGTTGAACTCGGTCTTTTGCATGAGGTTCATTTTTTGTGGTGTGATCTGTACTGTGATGGTGTAGTTGTTTGGATTTTCCACAGTATAGTACGTGGAGCTTTTCTGGCCGGGCTCTAGCCTTCCTGCAAACCAGCTTGTCTGCTGGTAGTTGCCATCAGGGAGCTCAAGTTTGGATAGACCGAGTGTCGTTGCGTTCAGCTTGGCAATTGGTACATCAAGTATTTGCTTTAGGTTGTGGTATGACTGGTCGTTATATACAGCAAAGACTCCGTTTTTTCCGCGCACAAAGCTTGCCGCCTTGTATGCGTTGACAAGGCCTGCCCCCTGTGTAAATGGGTCGTTGTCAAGATCTGTTGCAGTAGACATGAGGATGTTTTTTATCTTGAATGGATCATAGTCCTCGTTTTTTTCTTTGAGTGACTCCATTAGGATGGCAGCAGAGCCTGCAACAAGTGGTGCTGCCATGCTGGTGCCGCCAAACATCACAAATGATTCCTGCTTGGAGTCTTTTTTTGCCTTGAGGACGTTTGATGGGACAAAGCCGTATGCGCCAGTTGCCACAAGCTCAGGCTTTGGGTCGCCTATTATACTTGGGCCCCTGCTTGAGAAATCTGTTATTTCGTTTGCATATGTGGTGGTGTTGCCAAACCGTGGCTGGCCCTTGAAGCTGCCATATCCGACGTACACGTTGTTTGTGGTTGCGCCAACTGTGATGCCAAGAGGCGACGCGTTTGGCAGGCCCAGCGTGCCGTAGCCAGGCCCTGCGTTGCCTGAGCTTGATATTACGGTGACTCCGGGATACCGCTCGTCTACTGAGTGTGGCACTGCAAGAATGCTTGCAATTAGTGACAGCACATCTATTCCTGGTGCACTCTTTAGCGATGGAAATGTAGAGATGCCCCAGCTGTTCGATATGATGTCTGCTCTTGGCTTTCCTGAGAACTTCCAGGTGCCGTTTGTGTTGTCAAATCCTGCGGCCCACAGCCACCCATATACGGTGTCGCCAAACCACAGTGTCTTTACAGGAATGATCTTTGCATTTGTTGCCACACCTGGAAGTGTGTATTTTTTTGTGTTGTTGTATATGTCGAATTTCTCCTTTCCTTTTGCTGTAATTGATGCTGCTGCTGCCGTTCCGTGGCCAACAAAGTCGCTCATCACCCCAAAATAAGTCCCTGCAGGATCAAGTGGTGCAAGCAGCGTGCCGTTTGTTGCCTTGAGGACCTTGTCCACTGTCGGCTTGCTTTTTGAGATGACGCCGTGCACATCAAGTACTTGGGCGCCAACAGTTCCTGCACTATAGTCGGGCTTGCCGTCCTTGTTTGAGTCATATACGAGGAACTCGTTGCCGCCCCCAAGCTTTATTGGAGTTTCATCTGTAAAGTCAAAATCGTACTTGGGCTTTTGTCCCTTTTTTAGATCGAATCTGGTATAGTCCTCCCACGAGGTGCTCAGGTCCGCAATTATGGTATCGTATACGCCTGGCGTAACAGAGTCCACCACAAGAACCGGCACTGCCTGCACGCTTGCAAATGGGCCCTGCGTCGCACCCTGGTAAATCACACCAAAACGGTACACGCCGCTTGCCGACTTGATGAAATCACGGTTGCTTTTTCCTATTTTATAGTCATCAAGTATTGTGCCGTTGAATGTGGGCTGCGGCCCAGTTGCCGGAAAAAAAGAATTGTACATGAGCACCTGTGTGCCCTTGCCATTTTGCTTTAGGTTCAAAAATGCGCCGTTTTTGGTCACATATACGACAGAGGTTGCGTTTTTTGAAAGTGATTTGGTTTTTTCTTTAACAAACTGTTTTGTTGTGTTTTCCAGCTGGCCGAACTTGTTTATTTTTGCAATAAAGGTAGCGTTCGTAATTACTAGGCCCTGGCCGTCTGGGTCAAGCATTATTGGGAAATTGTTTTTGTCTCGTGCAAGTGAGTGCCGCACGTCTGGATTTGAAAAATCAACTCCAGTGTCTACGATGGCAATCGTGATTCCTGCTCCGGTATAGTTGTATTTTATTTGGGCAAGCTCAGCACCTGTTGCCTCTCTTATCTGGTCCATTTGTGAAAATAGTGTCTGGTTTGCATGGAACTCTAGTGGAAAGTCCTTGATGATGTGGTATCCTTTTTGGCCCAAAGCTGCAATGGATTGCTCTGGCATTACCACAATAGAAAAAAATCCGTTGTCACTTGAAACGCCAGAGACAAGCCCCGGAACATCAGGTCGTGGGCCTTGGCCGAACACCAGATACCTTGAGAGTTTGTGGTCCTGTGTTACCTCTTGCGGTATTTGGACTATTTCTGGAACTTGGATTATCTGCGGTTTTGATACTATTTTGTTGTCAAAATTTTCAAGATACCCAGCTGAGCTGGAAAATACAGATGATGTCAACAATACGCAAAATATGACTGCGATCGTTTTTTTCAATAGCTTGTGTGTCTTTTGCGGTTTTGTTAACTTATCGGACTTTGCATGTGCTGTATTTTACCTGCAAAAATTACTTATTGAGTACTTGGAGTCCCTTGACTTTGAGAAAGTCATGATCAAAAGTAGCAATTTTTTGTATTTTGAGATCTGACATTGTTGCAATGGTGGCACAATCCACAAAACTTAGGCGCAATTTTTGTCCAGAGAATATTTCCCATGCATCTGTAAATACATCTTTGTTTGTATTTACGACATTGCAAGACTCTAGAATTTGTTTTCCTATGTTTAGTGCTTTTTTTAGGTCTTTGAGCTTTAGAAAGCTGATTGTGACTATCTCTCCAAAGACATAGTCGGTAACATACAGTTCCATTTTTTGTGCAGTTATTGTTTTTGCAATCTTTGTAGCCAGTCTGTGATTTTGATCTCTTGTGTTAAAATATGCTATTACAAAGCTTGTATCAAGCATCAGCATATAGGATATCATCTATTTTGGTGCTTAATTTCTCGGTGTTTTTTCCCCAATCAAACGGCTTTGATTTTGCAAATAGACTGCGGCTTTTTTTTGGGTGTTTTTTAGACTGCATCCAGTTTTGCATTGCCTCAGTTAACGCTTTACCCATCTTCATTTTATGCTCTGCAGCTTTTACTTTGAACATATTTAATGTCTCTTCGTCCACATCGCGAACTGTCAGTATCTCCTTTTTCATATGTAATACATGTAATACAAATTATAAAAAGATTAGCGTCGCCTTGCCAAAATGACTATCTGGAGCGCAACGATTATGGCAATGGATGCAACGATTGGAAACAAAAGCGAGTTTAGCTGCAGCGATGCTTCTTCCATGTTTTTGACCGAACTTGAGATGGCGTCTACGCTTTTGTCTATGTCCTGGCTTGCCTCGTTGAGTGTGGAGCCGAATCCGCCAATTTCTGTCTTTAGATTCGCAAGCTCCTTTGATGTGTCCCCAAGCACTGCGTTTAGCTCAAGTATCTGCTTTGATATGCCTCCGATGTCCTGCTTTAGAACCATGGTTGCTGCAGAGCCGTGAGATATGGTGCCCTGCGAGAACGCTACAACATGGAATACGTGTGTGCCCTCCATGACTGGTGTGTATTCAGCATAGTACAATCCTTGGTGCAAGGTCTTAAACGATGTAGACAGGTTCACCACTTGGCCGTCTGGCAGGTGTATGTGTGTTGTGCCCAGTAATTTCTCAGGGCTTCCGCCCACCAGCAGGCCGTCACTTGTTGTCTGCACAAAGATCCGAAATGGCTGATTTATTGCTGCAGTTTCTGGGGCAAAAACAAGCGTAGTCAGGGTTCTAGTTATTGGCACATTTTCAAGCCCCGTAGTCTCTGCGAATTTGATGTCAATTGATCTTGAGAGGCCGTTCTGTGTGGTGCTTATTGCCTCTACTTTGTATGTGCCGTATGGAAATGCCGTGGAGACTTGAGGCCACACAAACAGATCTGTTTGGAATCTGCCGTCCTTGTCTGCCTTGATCTGGGTAAATGTAATGATGTTGTCATCTGGGCTGAACATTCTCAGTATGATGTCCTCGTTTGGCAGGCCTTTTCCATATACGAAGATGGGTTTTCCTGAAGTATAGATGAGGCTGTCCGTGTTTAGGTCAAGCTGTTCTGCAAATACTGGCAGAAATCCTAACATCAGAATGGAGACTGCAAGTATCTTCATACCGACTATGAAAGATTGGTGGTTCTGTCGGGTTATCAAGACCTTATAGACTCGACAACCAACTTGCTCCCATCGACTCGCAGGATTAGTGTCCCTTGCGTAATCAGGCTCACATTTCCCTTCATTGCTTCAACTGTGAGCCCTCCAGGATGGCAAAACCTACTCCACCCCTTGTAAGCAATATTCATGGATGCGACAACGTCACGATCCATGTATTTGCCACAATTACTGCACCACAGTTTTCGTCGGTTCTGCCTGTCCTCTTGGAGTGAGCCTCCGCATACTGGACAGAGCTTGCTGGTGCGTTTTGGGTCTATGAACTTGACAGGTATACCTTCCCATGCTGCCTTGTACTCTACCTGCCTTTGGAGTTCGTAAAATGACCAAGAGTTTAGTTTTCGTCTGTAGTTATTACCCTGACCGTTGCCTTTTTTGTAGAGTTTTCTGATGCCTTTGAGGTCTTCAAAGACTATCATAGATCTGGATTTTTTTGCTTCTGCTACGATGTGTTTTGAGATCTTGTGTAGGTATTGATTGACACGTCTGGTTTGTCTGTTTCTGTGTTGCATGTAGAACCTGTTCTTTACTAGTCTGTCGTTTCGTCTGAAAGATGCTCTAACATGCATTGAGTTTTCCTTCATTGAGAGTATTTTTTCTGTACGATACATTATGGTTTTTTCTGGTGTTGATATGGTTACGTTTCTTAGGTTCCTATCTATGCCGATTACCAATTCTGGTTTGATTTCCTGCACTTCTTTTCTTACAGAAATTGACAATGAATTCGGTGTGATTGTAAACGACCTTGGTTCAACATCTTTGAGTTTTGATACTGTGTAATCATTTAGTAGAATATTTGCAAACTCGTGATTTTTGATTGGGAATGATAGCAGCATGCCGTTGATTTTAAAGCCATAACAGGAGACAAGGTACGGTTTTCTAACAAAAGGTGACCTGACATGTCTGCCTTTTTTGATGTCTTTTTTCATCTGGGCCAGCCTGCCTGCTGCCTGAGATATTGCAGTCAGTTTGTAATATGACTGGATATCGTACCCCGACAGTTGATGGTATGATAGTAGTGAGAGTTTCTTTAATGTTGAGCAATTATGTTCAAGACCGATTCTTATGCAGCGGTTTACCATGTCTTTGAAGGTATTCATCATGTTTTGCAGGTCTTGGTTTGGTGAAAATGATTGTCTAATTGATCTTATTGCAAACATGTTAACCGGAGCTCATTCACAAATCAAACTACTTATGATTATCGGTTAGGCCTTGATAACCCGACAGACTCATAGCATCCGCTGGGTTTTGTCAAAAATAAAAAAGAAAAAGGGATAGTTTGATTTTTCTAGTCTTAGCTGACGTCTATTGTGACTTCGACAGGTGGGCTCAACGCAGTTGGATTGTCAACAGACTCCCAGACAAACACTGTTGCAGTGTATGTTCCGGCTGCTGTTGGAGTCCAAGATAGCGCTGGGCTGAAAGATTGACCTGCTGAGAGTGAACCTGTGATCCATGCTAGTGAGACTGTGACTCCGTCCTCATCTTGGATCTGTACCAAGTATGCAAATGGTTGCTCTCTGTCCTGGCCGTTGGTCAGGTCGGCTGTGATTTGTACCTGTTGGTCTACGGACACCTCGTCTAGGGTGTTGCCGAAGGCATCAACTACTCTTGCGTTAGAAGCTGGTGCTCTCTCAAGAGGTGGTACTACAGTTCCGATGAACGCAGTGCCAGTTATGTCGAGCTCATCTGCTGTGGTGTATGGATCCGGTAGGGTTTCGTCACGGTATTCTGCAGTGACAGTGTCACCTTCTGCGACTCTGAGTCTGTGACCGGATGATGAGTCGGTAGTTGTGAAGAACACAGTACCTTCAAAGATTCCGGTTGCCTCATTAGTCTCAGTTACAGTTAGATCAATGCCGCCTGCGTCTGAATCAGACCAGACATCGACATTGAAGTTGTCCACCGCTTCTGGGTTTAGGTTCATATCTGGATCAATGACTCTTACTACGCCTGTACCGCTAGCTGGGTAGCTTGCCTCAAGCCATGTGACTTCGCCGATGTTCCATCGTATCAATGCCGATCCTACAACGGTCTCATCTTCGGAGAATTCGAAGGAGACTGTCAGACCGTCATCGTCGTCAGCACCTAGGAATCCGTCCGTTGGGCCGGATCCGTCCTTGCTGTCTGCGATTAGACCTGCATCAGGCTCGCCATCACCGTCGACATCGTGTTTGAATCCAGTTAGGATTACTTCACCTGTGAAGATGCCAGTGTCAGTACCTGTCTCAACAAGCTTGTACCTGTTGATGTCGTGACCTCTGGTAGCTACCTTGATTGGATCGGAGGTTGTTTCACCGATTTGGTCAATTAGGTTGCTATCAAAGTTGTGATCAGGTGCGACAATTGTGATGTAGACTTTGTCAGTCCATGTGTATACTTTTTGGTCAAGCTCTACAGTTGCACCAAAGTTTGATGTAAAGATGGTCAAGTTGATGTCCTCATCTTCTTGGCCTACATAGTCGGCACCGGATGGACCCCAGTCGGTGTATTCCAGTACGATCTCTTCGCCTCTCTCCAAGTTGTCGTTGTTGAGAACTTTGGGTATCTCAATGACTACCTGGAAGATGCCAGTGCTGTCACCTGTCTCTCTGAGATCAGATGGCTCTGGGTCGAATGCGGCAAATGCGCCTGATACTCCTTTGTTGCCCATTGTGGTGGTTGCAGCATCAGAGTCCCATTCGATGAGGTCCAAGTCGTATGTCTCTGCCAAGTCGTTATCTAGGTCAAAGTCCGGCTCGATTAGAGTCAGGATCATGTCTGCGCCTATGATGTATACGGACTTGTCAGATTGGAGTGCTCCGTTTCTTAGGTCAAAGGTTGCCGAGTCTGTTACAGTATTTACATCGCCTGATGCATCTGCTGGATCGGTGTATTCTACGGTGATTATATCACCTTGCAGGATACAATAGTCAGTTGAGCCGGAAGGCACAGCTGTATTGAATCTCTGGAATACCGAACTGCTTCTTGTACCAGGATTTTGTGTAGAGTCATATGTTTCAGTATCTGGACATTGCGATGATGCTGGGCCGTCGGTGTATTGGATATCAAAGTCGAATTCAAAGATTCCGCTTGATGGAGCAGTCTCTGTAATTGGACCTATGTCTCTAGCACCTTCGATGCCTGCATTGGATGTTGCGTTGTTGCCTATGATGATCACACCGTTTCTTACGGTGTCACCACCAGCATAGCCAAGGATTACACTGCTTTGACCCCTTGATACGGTGATCTTAACAGGGCCACGACCAATGCCATCATTATCTGCATCAGAACCTGCAACAATTTGTGCAATCTTGTCTTCACCACTTGCGGAGGTGTCAAAGTCTGGGTCATTCACTTGTACGTGAATGGTCAGAACTCCGTCTCCGAGTGTCTCATCTGATTGAATACCATTTGTGCCGATACCACTCAAATGAATCGGGAAGATGGATCTGCCTGCTGCATCATTTGCTGAAGAAGATGCAAAGTCGTCGGTGCTACCCCATGGAACTGGGTACACGGTTCTGTCTAAGCTGACCGAACCGGTGTTGGCTCTAATGCCTGCACCGTCTCCGACTTCGACCATCTGTCCAGATGCGTCTCTAAAGTCTAGGTAGTTTACTTCCATGTCAAAGCCCTGTGTATTTACAGGTGATGTATCCTTTGATTTTCCTGTTTGGGCATCGTCAGGTCTACATACTTTGGATGGAACTTGGAAGTCACCTGTGAAGATGCCAGTCTCCACACCAGTTTCAATTAGTGTGAATCCTGTTGCACCCAAGCTGGCATCGATGCCTTGATTCCTCAGTGAGGTTACGCATGCATCGTTGTTGTCAACCCAGGTTCTGTCATCAAATGTGATATCCAGTAATCTACCTAACAAATCACCGTTAGATAATGTTGGAAGTCCTGCCTTGCCGACTAGGTTGTCTGCTGGATCACCAGTTTTGTTTACGACTGTGTAGATATCAATCAGATCAGAGTCGACATTTAGGTCTTGGTCTTCCAATGTAACTACAACGGTGTCTGCAATCTTGTATGTTGGCTTGTCAAATGATACTACACCAGAGTGTGTTGGTGCTGCCTGCTGGTCTGAAACCTGAGTTACCACACCATCTGCACCCAAGTCATTGTAGTTGACTCTTGGTGATTCCTCATCATCTAGGTCTTGGTGCACAACAAATATTGGATCATCAGCAATTGTTCTGAGTCCGGTGTATGTTGATTCATCAAGGATGTTGAGTTGGTTGAGCATGACGAATTCAAGTGAGCCCTCAAAGACTGAGGTGTTGTCACCTGTTTCTTCAGCCTCAATTCTGTAGATGGCGTTGTTGACTCGGTCTGCTTTGACTAATCCATCATTGAAGTAACCAAATGAGAAGAAGTCTGCAACTATTGGTGCATCTTGATCCACATGGAAATCTGCATTATTGAATGCAAAGAATGCACCGACTATGGTGTTATCATTTAGACCATACAGTCTGTCGATAACTCTGGTGTTTGTTCCAACAGTCTTGTTCAAGTTGATCAGTCCTTGTGAGGAGGATCCATTGAACATGCTTACTGCCCAGAATCTATCTGCTGTATTATCAGTTGTGATCATTCTGGTAGCACCTGTTTGAACAATTGCCAGAGAACCATTGACGCCAGTTATAGTGCTATTTGACAATCCTCTGATATCATAGTTAAAGAGATCAATGCCATGTAATCTCTTGACACCAGTACCTGGAGTCGAGTTTGTTGAGAAAACAACCTTCTTCAGGTCAGAAACTTTTTTGCCATAGGTGATCAAGAGTCCTTGGACATCCTGTCTACCCTTGTTGTTACTGGTATCAATGTTGATTATGGCTCTGTCACTAAACTTGTTGACATTGACATCGTGGAATGCAATGGCGCCATTCATGTAGACATCGGTGAAGTTACCATTAGTTCCTTGACCCACTCGTCCTACCTCATAATCAGTAAAGGTTTTGGCAAGAATTGTCGAGTATCGTTTACTATTCACGTCAACTTCGGTTCCGTTAGCGCCAAGTGTGAATGGATTTCCAATTCTCAGTGATGGAATTAGATCAACGTCTGGGTTGTTGAGATCCAAGTCCTCGTCTGCTCTGCTGTTTTTGTTTGCATCAGAGTCAGTGATTACGACTGGGATTTCTTCACCAGAAGTCCATTCTGCATCGGTTGGCTTGATGTCGATAGTTGCAAATCCGAACCCTACAAGGATGGTCTTGCCGATATTGTTGTAGTTGATTGTTGCGGATTTGCCTCTTGGGGCATCGCTTGTAATTTCCAGTACTGAGACGTCGGATTCGTCATAAGTACCGAAAATGCCAGTGTTTGGTGCAGATTCGGTAATTGTGACTGGCTGAGAACCGGCAGTAACTGATGAAGTTGCCGCGGTATCTACATCGCCAGATCCGCCAATATCGGTATCGGCGTTGTCTTGAATCAGAACAATATCTTTGCCTGAATTCTGTGCGTCTTTGTTAAGCTTGAGGACACCATTATCTTCGAACATCAGACTTGTGAGGTTACCTGTCAATGCTCTTGATAGTTTGCCATCACCGGCCTTCTGACCGTCTTCATTGAAGACTTGGTAGAAGGTTGTTGCGTTCGTAGATTTGGTTCCAAATGTCCAAGAGTCTTCGTCTGTTGGATCAATGTTGAGTTGAATA
>JAWAFK010000015.1:0-24234 GCA_038890395.1 Candidatus Nitrosotenuis sp.
TTACTTAATTTTTGAGGCTAAAAATTTAATAATAGTTAACTAGGATTCAAGCCCACATACAACTCAATTTTGCACAAGGTTTTTTATCTTTTTTCAAGTGAGAACAAAACCGGATGAAAGCCAAGATAATAGGTATTTCACTTATAGGAGTGATTTCTGTCGCAGTAATAGCAGCAATACTTTTTGTTGGGCCGATCGATGTTGCAAGACCCAAAGAGCAAGTAGACGAATTTAAAAATTGGAACAGATCTGGGCCGTTTGCTATAAACAAACACGAGTACAAGCTTGGCGAAAATATCTTCATAGTGATTGATGACCTCAAGCCAGGAGATATTGGGAGCATGGTTTTTCTGATGCCAAATGCCACCAGAACATACATTTCAATACCGTTTGATGCCACTGCAAAGCCCGGCTTTAATCAGTATTTCAAGCCTTCAATATCCAAAGCACGCAATATATGTAGTGTTGATGATCTAGTTGGAGAATGGACAGTCGTGTTCAAAGGAACTAGTTATACTCCACTAAAATTTAGAATCATTAATCAAACCATTCCAGGTGATGAGACTCTCTTCCAGCGAGTTTGCTAGAGTTTGTTGTGAAAGCAGACCCGCTCTCCTGTGTGACATGCAGGACCTGAAGGCTCTACCAGATATATGATCGCATCAGAGTCACAATCAACTAGTATCTCTTTGACTTTTTGCGTGTTTCCAGATTCCTCTCCTTTCATCCACAATTTGTTTCTTGAGCGGGACCAAAACCACGAGTTGCCAGTTTTTTGCGTAAGTTCCAATGATTCTTTGTTTGCGTACGCCAAAGTAAGAACTTCTTTTGTGTTAATGTCTTGGACTATGACTGGTACAAGGCCGCCACCCTTTGCAAAATCCACATCATCAAGTGTTTTTTTCATGTTTTTTTGAATAGGATTTTCCTTATAACTGATAAGATTTTGGGTTCTGGTGCGTCAACGAGGACGACTCCAAAAATTAAATAGTTTGATGTGTGAAATGGTACATGTTTGCAATAAAATCAGTCAGGCAACCTTTTACCCCAAATCAAGATCTACAAAACATGATGAATACCTTCAAAGAGATGGTAAACCACTGCATAAGAATTGGACTGGAAAACAACTGTTCCACACTAAAGAAACTCTCGCTTCTTTCATATCATTCTCTGGCAAATTACCAGATTCAATCATATTACAAACTGAATGCGATCTCTCAGGCAGCAGGCAGGCTGTCACAGATGAAAAAAGACATCAGAAAGGGCAGACAAGTTAAATCACCTTTTGTTAGAAGGCCGTACCTCACTTCCTGTTACGGCTTTAAAATCAACGGCATGCTGCTATCATTCCCAGTCAAAAATCACGAATTTGCAAACATTCTACTAAATGAACACACTGTATCAGAACTCAAAGGAGTTGAAGCAAGGTCATTTACGATTACGCCAGACTCACTTTCAATCTCCATAAGGAAGCAAGTTGCAGAAATAAAGCCAGAGTCAGTCATGGGCATAGACAGGAACCTAAGAAACGTAACCATATCAACACCAGAAAAAACCATAATGTACCGCACGGAAAAAATCCTCTCAATCAAGGAAAACTCACAGCATGTCAGGGCATCCTTTAGGAGATTTGATGTACGTGTAAAGAATCGATTTTTCACAAAACACAGAAGCAGACAGACAAGAAGAGTAAACCAATATCTGCACAAAATATCAAAACATGTTGTGGAAGAGGCAAAAAAATCCAGATCAATTATAGTTTTTGAAGATCTGAAAGGAATCAGAAAGTTGTACAGAAAAGGGAACGGTCAGGGAAACAAATTCAGAAGAAAACTAAATTCATGGTCATTCTACGAATTTCAAAGACAGGTAGAGTACAAAGCAGCTTGGGAAGGCATACCTGTCAAATTCATAGATCCAAGACGCACCAGCATATGCTCTGTCCGATATGCGGAGGGATTCTCCAAGAGGACAGGCAGAACCGACGGAAATTGTGGTGCAGTAATTGTATGAAATTAATGGACAGAGATGTCGTGGCATCTCTGAACATTACATACAAGGGGTGGAGTAGGTTTTGCCATCCCAGAGGGCTTTCAGATGAAACAATGAAGGGGAACGTGGTTCTTGATATTTATCAGGAACCGCTAATCCTCAAAGTCGATGGAAGCAAGTTGCTAGAGGTCAGCCCCCACTGATGCAACAGAACCTAATCTTACATCGACGCTGTTTTCTTTGAGATATTCTTTGACCCTGTCCACAGAATGAGATTCATAATGGAATATTGAGGCAGCCAAGGCTGCGTCAACATCAGTTTTCTTAAATACATCAAGCATGTGTTTTGGCTCACCGCATCCGCCAGAGGCAATGACTGGTATACGTACTGCATCAACTACAGATTTTGTCAAAATCAGATCATAGCCATCCTTTGTGCCATCTTTGTCTATGCTCGTAAGGAGGATTTCGCCTGCACCCAATTGTTGAACCTTTTTTGCCCACTCTATGGCATCAAGTCCCGTTCCCTTTTTGCCTCCGTACACAAACACCTCAAACCAAAAGCTTTTGCCGCCTTCTGAAAAGATGTTTTTTCCTGCAGATGTGTTGTAGTTTCGCTTTGCGTCGATTGCAACCACTACGCATTGTTTGCCAAACAGTTCCATTAATTCGGTAATTATCTGTGGATTTTTTACTGCGCCAGTGTTGATTGCCACCTTGTCGGCGCCACAAAGCAAGATGTCTCGCGCATGCTGCAGTATCTTGACTCCTCCACCTACCGTAAAGGGGATGTCAATTACTTGGGCAACTTTTGATACCAATGAGCGAATTGTTTCTCTTTGTTCTTCAGATGCAGTAATGTCCAAAAATACAAGCTCGTCTGCTCCCTCCTCGCTGTATTTTTTTGCCAAAAGGACTGGGTCTCCTGCATCCTTGATTGACTCAAAGTGGAGCCCCTTTACCACCCGCCCGTTTGCAACATCAAGACATGGAATAATTCTTTTTGTGAGAGTCAAGCCAGCTTTTTTGCCTCCTGGATTGATATCTTTCCATCGTATAGTGCCTTACCCAGTATGACACCATAGGCGTTGCATTCTTTTACTTTGCTGATATCTTGTGGCCCAGATATACCACCGCTTGCAATTACATTTTGTCCTACTTTGCATGCCTCAGCAAGATTTTTTGTGTCTGGGCCCAAGAGCGTTCCGTCACGGGAGACGTTTGTTACTAAAAACTCTGTAAAGTCTTTTTCAGCAAACTCGGAAATTGCATCAAGCAGTTTTGTTGTAGTTTGTTGCTGCCAGCCATTTATTACAATTATTCCATCGCTGTGATCCACAGATATCACAATTCTATTGCTTCCGAATTTTCTCATCAGTGATTTGGCAAGATCTTCGTTTTTGAACGCAATAGTTCCAATTACTGCCCTGTCTGCAAACTCTAGTGCATCATTTATGAGAGCCTCTGTTCGCAATCCGCCTGCCACCTGAATAGGAATGGATATTTCTTTAGTGATTTTTCGTATCAGCTCAAAGTTGGAGCCTCTTTGCAGTGTGGCATCTAGATCCACTATGTGTAACATGTCTGCGCCGTCTTTTTCCCACCTTTTTGCAATTTCCTCAGGCTTGTTGCTGTAGACTGTTTTGTTTTCAGGTTTTCCCCGTACCAGTCTTACCACTTGGCCTTCCATCAAATCAATTGCTGCAATTACTTTCACTTTTTGCACTCTCGCAGAAAGTTTTTGAGCATCAAAGATCCTACTTTGCCTGATTTTTCTGGGTGAAACTGTGTTCCAAAGAGATTTCCCTTGTTGACCACTGCCGGAACTGCAATGTCATAATCAGAGTCTGCAACTATGATGTCTGGATTTTTTGGCTTTACTCTATAAGAGTGAACAAAATAAACCCACGATGAGTCCGGCACTCCCTCCAGTAATGGATTTGATTTTTTGATCTTAAGGCTGTTCCAGCCCATGTGTGGAATTTTGAATTTGTTTGGCAAAAGGACAACTTCGCCCTCCATTACTGCAAGTCCCTTTTCTTTTCCTTCTTCGCTTTTTTCAAAGAACATCTCCATTCCAAGGCAGATTCCAAGTACGGGCATTGTGTCTTTGACGTAATCAGTAAATGATTTGCTGGAATAGTCCCTGATACTTCGAATTGCCGGATCAAAGTTTCCAACGCCTGGCAGTAAAAGCCCCGAGTAGTTGTTTGCTGCATCAAAGTTTGTTATCACATCTACTTGGGCGCCCTGTTTTTCAAGTGCGACTTTGAGGCTGAATATGTTTCCTGCGCCGTAATCGAAAATTGCTACCTTCATCTACATGGAACCTTTCGTACTTGGAATTCCTTTCTGTTTTGTATCTTTGCTTGCTGCAATTCTCAATGCAACCGCAAGCGATTTAATTGCGGCCTCGATTTTGTGGTGGTCGTTTTCTCCATATCTGACGTTTATGTGTATGCAGCTATTGATGTTTTGCGCAAGCGATGAAAAAAAATGTTCAATGTCTTCTTTTGATATGCCCTCGATTTGTGTTCTCTTTATTTCCAAGTTGATTTTGTTGTATGGCCTCCTTACAAGGTCTACTGATGCTTCTGCAAGTGATTCGTCCATTGGCACCGATGCGTAGCTGAATCTAGTTATGCCGGCTCTGTTTGCAAGCGCTTTGTCTATTGCTGCACCTATTGTAATTGCTGTGTCTTCGATGAGGTGGTGCATGATTTTGTCATTTGATTTTGCCTTTACTGTAAGATCAAGCATTGCGTGCTTGCCAAATGAGCTAATAAGGTGATCAAAAAAATCTATTCCTGTGCCAACTGAGATCTTGCCTGTTCCATCAATATTTACAGATACTGTGATGGAGGTTTCCTTTGTTTGCCTTTTTACTGTGCCTGTTCTTGCCACAGATCTCAAGTCTTGCCCACTAAATTTAATGCCTTTGGAAGCAACTTTATGGATTCTAGGATCAGTGGGGCATGATTTTGTTTGAAGAATTTCTTTTTGGCAAGAGGATCATCTGCTGTCCCATATATTCCGCAGAACACTATTTTGCGACCAAGACTGTTTGCCCTTTTTGCCATGATCAGATCTTCCATGGAATCGCCCACATACAGGCAGCACTTTGTGCCAAGACCGTCAAAAGACACAACAAGCGATTTTGGGTTTGGCTTTGCCATCTTTCTTGGCTCGTCCTCTAAAAAGATTGAGTGTTTTAGATTGAATTTTTTTAAAAGGCCCGCAAGCGAGTAACTAGTTGACTTTTTTCCACGGCCTGTCACTATCGCGAGTCGGCGCCTGTATTTTTTTGCCAGAATATCAAGCAAGTGTTTTGTTAGTAGCACTTTGTCGTTTTCAATTAGGCCACTTTCTGCAAACTGTGATTTTTTGTGAAATATTTTTTTGTACAATGTTGGCCCATAGAAGATCTGATCAAAGATCTTGTACAGTGGATTAGTTGAGTGCGGGCCTGGATAGTCAAGTTTTTCTTTTATTTGCCGAAGATCGATTTTTGATTTTTCAAGGAACTTTTCTACTGAGCTGATCCCTGTTTCATCTGCGTTTTTTAGTACTTTTTTGATGAATTTTTTTGGCTCAGCTCCAATTTTTTTTGCTGCCACTAAAGAAAGGATCGATGCGTATGTTACATCCACCTCGTCATTAAAGCCGCCTGTTGCCTTAAAGCCGCAAATTATCTGGCTCGTAATTGGAATTGATTCTATGTTTGCAAATTTTTTCAAGACAAATGCAACAGTCTGCCTGATTGCAAGATCGTACGATTTTGATACATCAACTAGTACGCCGTCGCAATCAAATATCATTCCGTCTATTTTATCAAGCAGTTTTGTGGCATTTTTGGTTATGTAGATACCCTTTCCTTTGCTTATGTATTTCATTTAATTCACTTCAGGTAATTAAAGTAAAAAAAGTCGCGGACTATCTTGTCTGTTATTGAATATTTACCTTCCACTTTGTTTACAATATCATATTCGATTAGTGTGGTCAGTAATTTAGGTAAATCAGTCAATCTCACTGATGTTTCCTTTGAGATTTGAGATATTGTTTTTTCTCCTCCTGCCAATGCTAGCAGTATTTTTGGGTAGTTTGTGTCCTTATAATTTGAACCAAGATCCTCTGTTAAGACATAGTTAACATACAGGTATAATGCACCGGTTGGCAAAGTAAGCAGTCTGACATAGGTATCTTTTACCGTCTCTTTGCCTTTTGCCTCAGCAAGCATGGTCAGATAGTATGGATGACCGCCCACAAGTTCATATGCTTCATTTGCATCACTAGTGGTTCTTTTGTGGCTCAGTGTTTCATACAATTCTATGGCATACTTTTTTTCTAATGGTTTTACATCAATTATTACAAAATGACCAAATAATGGACTTTGTCCTTCAGCCAGTATGTTTTTCATGTAATGGATTTTTGATCCGCTCACCACAAATGAGACATTTGCTCTCTGTTCTAGTATGGTTTTGAATATATCGAGTATTTTTTGTAGCTCTTTGAATCTTTTATAGTCTATGACATGTTGAAATTCGTCGATCATTATTACTACTCGTTTTTTGGAAACCTTTGAGAGTTTGTTTGCGTATTCAAATGCGTTTGTTAGTGCTTTTGCATAATTTTCGTTTCGGTCTTTGATGAAGGGATCAATTTCAATTACGGGTTTGCCCTCTCCATCTATGCTTGTGATAAACCTTGCCCTGAGTCTTTTTATCTCCTTTAGTTGAATGAGCGAGGCACTGATCTTAGATAGTATTTTTGATGATCGTGGTAATGTCTTTGCGTATGCATCAGTGAGCCTTTCGGTTAGTGCTTCTGCGAAATCAACTGGCGAATAACTGTATTGGCCAAAATCTATGTACGCTACAATGATTTTATGTTTTTCTAGCTTTCGTTTTGCTTCTAAAATTATTGTGGATTTGCCTATTCGACGATGGCCTATGAGAGCATAGTTTACGTTTGTTTTTGGTTTTATCATCGCGTTGACGATTTTTTCGACTTCGTCTTTTCTGTCTATGATGTTTTCTGTAGGTTTTCCGATCATCATGGCATTCTTGTATGAAAACCGACATATATGCTTGTTGGCATATATGTCACATAGCATATAAGTTGTTAATTTACTTTAAAAGATCACGTATTGCAAGCAAAAACTTGGAGTTCATTTCCTTGGTGCCCACCGTAACCCTCAGGCAGCCTTCGTGTTTGCCTATTTTTCCTAGTTTACGAATAGATATTCCTTGCTCAAGCAATGCAGTATAGATTCTCTTGTCTGCACCCCTTGCATCAAATAACACAAAGTTTGCTTTGGAGTCAAATACGTCAAATGCGCCGCTTTCACGCAGCTTCTTTATGATTCTGGCGCGCTCTTCTTTGATTATCTTTATTGTTTCTTGGATCTGCTTTGTTCTTTGCAAAACAAGAATGCCTGCTTCAATTGCCAAAGTATTGAGCGGGTATGGATATTGCAGTACGCGTGAAAACACATCGATGAATTTGTCGCTTGCCACCACATATCCAATCCTGAGGCCTGCCAAGCCAAATGTCTTTGAGAACGTTCTAACTACGATGAGATTGTCGAATTTTTTCGTAAAATTTGCCACAGAATAATCCGAAAACTCACCATACGCTTCGTCTACTACCACCACACCCTGAAATTTTTTTATCAGTTCCAGAATTTCCTCTTTTTTGAATTGGAAGCCGGTTGGATTGTTTGGCGAGTCAAGATACAGAATGGCTGCATTTTTTGCCCTCGACGCAAAGTCATCAACACTTAGTGTCATGTTTTTTGAAAATGGAACCTTTATTGTCGGTATAGAATATAGCTTGCATCTCTCCTCAAAAAATCCAAAAGTCGGATTCGAAGTTAGGATCTTGGTATTCTTTGATGCAAAGTTTGACAAAAACAAGTCCAAGATTTGATCGGAGCCGTTGCCAATTCCTATCATCGAAGTGGGAATTTGGAGGTAACTAGATAGTGAATCTATTAGTTTTTCTGCTTTCCCAAGTGGGTATTCCCGTACATCGGAATTTTTTTTGGCAAGATCGATCAGTTCTTGCTGGAGTTGCTTGTTGATGACAAAGTTTTCGTTAGAATCTAGTTTGAGCACCCCATCGTGGTATTCTGGTTTTTGGTAACCTTGAAGCTTTGCGAGCTCTGCTAGCCTTTTGTCGTACCACTGTCTCATATTCTACTCCTTACAGCGTTGTAGTGGTTTGGCAGGTTTTCAGAGCTGGTTAGTGTCTTGAGCGGCTTTGTTATTTTTTGCAGTGCTTGCTTTGATGCCTGTACCGTAGTTTGAATTTTGAGATAGTCCAATACAGAAAGTGAGCCCCGGGAGCGGCCAAGCCTGTTGGTTGGAAGGATGTGATTTGTGCCAAGAAGATAGTCGCTTGCTGCAGACGGAGTGTCTTTGCCAAGCAGGATCAAGCCCGCAGAATAGATCTTTTTTGAGGTATTGTTTGGATCTTTTGTCAGTATTTCCAAGTGCTCTGGTGCAAGTTTGTTTGCTACAATTATTGCGTCCGAGATTTTATTGCAAAGCACCACAAAACCATTTTTTTGCAGGCTGGATTTTACAAATTCCTTTCTTTGTATATTGGGAATTATTTTGCTTATTTCGCCCAGTACTCCATCTGCAAGCTTTTTTGAGGTGGTTATCAAGCAACATTGTGTATCTGAGCTGTGCTCTGCCTGTGAGATCAGGTCCAGTGCTATAGTTTTTGGATCTGATGAATCATCTGCAAGTACTGCAAGCTCTGTGGGGCCTGCAAGCATGTCAATTGAGGTGTTATCACTGACAAGATATTTTGCTGCCGTAACAAACGAGCCTCCAGGGCCTACAATTTTGTCCACCTGTGGAATTGATTCTGTGCCAATGGCTAATGCTGCAATAGCATGTGCCCCACCTACTTTGAAGATCATATCAGCGCCGCAAATATCTGCTGCAACCAAGATTAGCGGATCAACTGAACCTTGTTTGTTCGGTGGGGTAACCACTGTGATATTTTTTACACCTGCAACTTTTGCTGGGACAATAGACATAACTGCAGAGCTTGGATAACGGGCAAGTCCGCCAGGTACGTAACAGCCCACGCTTTGAAGCGGTACAAATGACTTTGTGATTTTTATTCCGTTTGAAGTAATTGTGATTTTCTTGAGTTGTTTTTTTACCGCAAGTTCCGTCTTTTCTAGTCTGGCTCTTGCCAGCCTTATTGCATCAAGTTGTTCTTTTGTTACTGTCTTGTAGGCGTTAGCAATTTCTTTTTTTGAAACAGTAAGTGTCTTTACATTTACGTTGTTGAATCTCTTTTCAAATCGTTTAAGTGCAGAGTCGCCTTTTTTTTCTACTTCAGATATGATTTTTTCAACTAGTTTTTTGTTGTATTTGCGCACCGTAGGTATGGCAAATGCATTTACATTTTTGACTGGTATGATTCGCATCAATTTTCTTCATCACGCTTTATCTCCTCAAGCTCCAGTATCTGTCTTGGTTCGTGTACTACCAATCCTTGAGCTATTTTACGCAGTTTTGGAATCATTTTGTGAAACTCTGATTTTGGCACTACGGTGTTTACGCCGTACCAGCCCTTGACGCTAAGAGGACTTATTGTAGGCCTTTTCAACGATGGCAAACTACTGAGTAATTTTTGCATGTTTTTTTCTTCCACATTAAGATAGATGTGTAGGTACTTTCTTCCCTGTACTGCACCTCTTATCACAGTCAGAATATCGAAGATCTTTTCTCTTTTTGATTTATCACGTAGGGAGTTTTTGTTTGCAATCAAATGTGCGCTGGACTCCATGACAATATCTACTATTTTGAGCTGGTTTTGACCAAGTGTTGTGCCGGTTTCTGTGACATCCATTATTGCATCTACGGCATCAGGTGGTTTGGCTTCTGTTGCACCAAATGAGAGATGAATTTGCACATTTTTGTTTGCACCAATTCTAAGCCAAGGTGTGACAATCTGCGGATCTTTTGTTCCATAGAGTTTTTTGTAAGATTTCAGCTGCTTGATGTATTTTGATGCAGTTGTAAGATATTCTGACGAAATGCGAAGGATCTTTTTTTGTTTAGAATATGCCATAATCATCTCATCAAGCGATTTGTACTTGTAATTATCAGGTATTGCAACCACCAGTTTTATTTTTCCAATTTCTAGATCTAAAAGAGCCTCAACGTCGGAGTTGGTTTCTGCGATCCAGTCTTTGCCGGTAATTCCTACATCGTAAATCCCATCTGAGACAAAGGTAGGAATCTCTTGCGGTCTTAGCATTTTGACCGAAATATCAGGATCATCCAGGGAAACTCGGTACGTACGGCTTTTTCTTTGCACTTTGGTCCAAGATTTTTCCAATATGCCAAAGACTGCCTCTTCAAGGCTCCCTTTTGGGATGGCAAATTTTATTCTGGTCATAGGATTGTGAAGATACCTACCTCTATTATTTTTGGCGATGAGGATCTGCCCAGAAGTTCTTTGTACATGCTCATGACGTACTCACCTGTGTTTGTACTACCAAAATGACGAAAACACTAGAATGGACAGATTCATACAAAATATTGGGCAGCATGGCCATTGCATATTGCTAAAAAATATCCTTAATAATAAGTAAGACAATCTTACATTATGTCAAATGAAACAATGTTTGCTACTATTAGTAGCAAGGGTCAGATAGTCATACCAAACAAGGTCAGAAAAAAACTTGACATAAAAGATGGCAATGTATTTGCAGTCACAGAAAAAAAAGGACTAATTGTCTTAAAAAAGATAAATCAGCAGCTTACTCATGACGACATAGAGACTCTTAAATCAATTAACGATGCTTGGAAGGAAATAGAAAGTGGCAAAGGCGGAAAATCCACCGTATCAAAGTTCTTAGTGGAATTTGCCAAATGGTGATCTCACAGGTAGTTTGGTCTGATAAATTCAAAAAAGAAGTAACAAAAATCAAAGATAATAAGATAAAAGAAAAACTGCGAAAACAAATACTGAATATAATAGAATCTCCAGAGTTGGGAAAACCATTAAGATATGATCTCAAAGGTGAAAGAACAGTTTACATCCGACCCTACAGACTCATCTATTCGTATCAAGGAACTGTTTTGTACTTACTAAGATTTGAACATAGAAAAGAGGTTTACAAGTAGCTATTGGAAAAAACTAGTGTAACGAGTTTTATTTTGCCTGCTTTCTTGCGTGCAGCCTCATGTGGCCTTTCTGAATTCCTTCCGAGGCTAAAGCACGCAATGCGCCAAAGTTTTGTGCAAGCCCAGTAGCGCAGATTACGCACGCAAGCTCGGCTGCGGACTTGACTCCCAAGATTTTGGTGCAGACTTTGGCCATTGGGTGCGTGTTGATGATTCCGCCTATCACCCCAACAGAAATTGGCATTTCTATTTTGCCTACCAAGTTGCCGTCCTTGTCTTTGCTCCATTCTGTAAGTGAGCCATATCTTCCGTTTCTTGCAGCGTACGCATGAGCTGCTGCTTCTATTGCTCTTGTGTCTTGCCCCGTGGCATTGGCAACTGCAATTATTCCGTTCATGATGCCTTTGTTGTGAGTGACTGCTCTGTATTCGTCGTGTGCTGCAAACTGATACGCCAACACGATGTTGTTTACTATTTCTTTTCCCCCTATTTGGTCTTTGTCAAATATTGCTGTGCCGCGCACAAGTCTTCGTGTAGAATAATTTGAGAGTATTCTGAGAATCACTTTGCCTCCAGTAATTTTTTCAATTAACGGTGCAACTGCCTCACACATGGTATTTGTTACATTTGCGCCCATTGCGTCACCTACATCGATTAAAATCTCTACAATCAACATGGGGCCAAAATCTGTTTTTATTTCTCTGCAAGAAACTTCCTTTGCACCCTTCCCCATCTTGGATAGGGTAGAGCTTTTCGAGTTTGCCACCTCAAGTATCTCATTTGATGATTTGATGATTTTTGGGATGGCAGAGTTGATATCTACATTTACTACTTGTATCTGCCCTATGCTGTATGATTCATCATTTTTCATTGTGAATCCACCATGAACCCTTGCAATTTTGGCTGCCTTTGATGCAGCCGCAATTACCGAAGGTTCTTCAATTACCATCGGTACCAAGTATTGTTTTTTATTGATGACAAAATTAGTTGCAATTCCAAGCGGGAACGAGAATGTTCCAACTGCATTTTCAACCATTCTGTCTGCTTCTTCAAAGCCGATGCCGCCTGCATCTTCGATGATTTTTCTTTCCTCTTGTGTAAGATTGGCAAATTTGGCTATAATGTCTAGTCGTTCCTTCCTGTTTTTTTCAAAAAAACCCGAGATTGCAGAATCTTTCAACTTACTTCAGAATTCTTATGAGCTTGTCGTCTGTCTTGTCAGGAAATCCCTTTCCATCTGTATTTGAGGTAATGACATAAAGATAACCGTCAGGTCCCTGATTTGTGTCTCTTATTCTGCCAAGGCCGCTAAGTATGCTCTTTTGTGAAATAACGCCATCTTCAGAGACATCTAATTTGTAGAGATTAGACCCACGCAAAGTAGCCATGATCAAGCTGTCCGTGTATCCTAGCTTATCACCACTATAAAACACAACTCCTCCAGGCTCGATGCTTGGGTCATAGCACATAATTGGGGCTGTAAACTTTCCCCCACACTCTTGTTCAGGCCACCCATAGTTTTGTCCTGCTTTGACTAGATTGATTTCGTCATTTTTTGTTGGGCCAAATTCAGTAACAAAGAGGTTTCCATTTTTGTCCCATGCCATACCCTGTGGATCCCTGTGGCCCAAAGAAAATACCGGAGAGCCGGCAAAAGGATTGTCAGATGGTATCGTGCCGTCGTCGTTTAGCCTGAGGATCTTTCCTTCAAGTGAGCTTATGTCTTGTGCGTTGTGCGAAAACTCTGAAGACAATCCGGTTGCTACGTAGAGTTTTCCATCCGGACCGAATTTAATGACGCCTCCATTATAGAACTGTGATCCTGGAATCCCATCAACGATGGTCACAGCATCTGCGATCTTGTTGTTTGACTCGGTGATGCGAAGAACTTTGTTCCAGAGTGTACCATTTTCAGAATAAGTATAGTACACATACAAAAAGTGATTATTTTCAAAGTCAGGATGCGTCGTTATCCCCAAGAGTCCTCCACCAAATACCTTGGCAACGCGTAGAGTAGCAAGTGGTTCCTCAAGTAGTGCATCTGATTCTATGACGCGGATCTGGCCTTGTTTTTCTGTGACAAAGATCTTGTCCTGTGCAAAGGCAATAGCCCACGGCCTTTGTAGATTGGTTGCAAGTATCTTGATTGCCTCGTTTTGTTGCATTGTTGGCGGCGGTAGTGGCGGCGGTTGTGATGGTGAGCTCAGAATTATTGCAGATACAGCTAATGCGGCAACGATTCCAGCTATTCTGAATTTTTTGTTCACACTGAAGAAAATTTTGAAATGTTAATTAATTATTTGCAGATCCAAGAGCGTATATATCACCTGTATTCAATCTTTGATCAGCGGGGTGGGGAAGTCAGTCTTTGTGGACTAAGTCATCCCGGCGGGCTCATAATCATCTTGATGTGAAACCCGCAGATCGGTGGTTCAAGTGGAGCATAACTCCTGAAAATCCACCCCCCGCTAGTTTTTGTATTGGGAAAACCAGTTTGTTGCATCAAACTCTAAATTTTTGTTGGTTACGCCAATTCTCTGATATGGTCTAGTCAGGTGTCTGTGTGCTGATAACTCTGGAATGTATAGCTGTTTTTTGAGTTGTCTTGGAATTTGTAAGATTAATTTTTTGGCAGCTTTTTTACCACACTTGACGCATTCATATCCCTGCCCCCGTCCCTTTGACTTCATTCTTTTGTTGCATGTTTTGCATAAAGGGTTGATTTTGACTAACTTTGGTTGTAGTTTGAGAACCTCAAAGAACTCTACATTGAATGTCCTTCCATATTTTGGCGAAAACCTTCTAATTCCACCACCTACTCTGATTAAATCCCCACGGCTCAAAGCCATTGCTTGTTTTGTTATTCCGGTAGGTCTGTAGACGTAACAGTTCACTTTGATGCCGTCTTTTGTTACACAGAAATTGACGTGCCCCCCCTTTTGCATTTGTGGTTCTTCACAAACAGTTCCTGTTATTGTACCAGAAAGATACGGCCTCAATGAAAATACGTCGAGCTCGTTTTTGAGGTGATCGCCTGTTCCTTGGTTTGATTTGAAGATTAGATGGCCTATGGGTTTTTCATTAGACTTGATTAGTTTTGTAGCGTAGACAAGTGCGTCCGTATTTTCGCCTCTAATTCCAAAAAATACTGGATCGGGGCCGTGTGGTGCGAAAAGAACTCTGTGTTTTTTTGCGTCGTAGCTGTTAAAGGTATGCGGGTATGTAAGATCCTGCATTTGTTTGACACTTGAGCTCACAATGTTTCTTTTCTTGCCGAATTGCGATTTTCTCCTATATGTCAGAAGCTCAAATGTATGGTCATTGAATTGATACCCGATTGCACCTATTGCACCAATGAGTCCTTGGCCGTTGCCAATGAAAAACGACTCTAATTTATTGTTGGCAATGAATTTTTTTGCGTCTTTTCTGCTTATTAGCTTCCAAAGAGCTGCTTTGCTAAATTCAACAAAGTGTTTTGGAATTGTCTCGTTTTCAAAGAACACCACGCCCGGATTTGCACCATTTTTGAGATCTGAGAACTTGGTCACAAATTTGATTATCATTTTTTTAATTTTATCAGGAGTTGGTGTTTCAATTTTGAATGAGACTGCTCCGTTCCCACGCGTTTTCCAAGGTATGTTCGGGTTGAACCGTATCAATCGCGGATAGTCCAAAAACTTGACATCTTCTTTTCTTAACGAATCGACCAGCTTGTATGCAAGATACGTAGTACACATTCCTTTTGGTGAATCAGTATCATCAAAGCCCACATTCAGTATTTTGCTCATACCCATCAGAAACGAAGCGGCAATTTGTGATTTACGACGCATCAGCTGGATTTAAATTGAAAATACAGAAGAAGAGTTGCACGTTGATAAGAATAGACGAAAAAAGGATCTTCGAAGTGATTGAAAAACGAAGGCCTGTTTCTGTCGCATTGAACGGTCCTGATGGGATTTTGCCATATGTGCAGGAAACTGCTGTAAGAATAATGAACAGATTTGGGATTCCAGCTTATGTGCTTGCCGACACAACTTGGGGCTCTTGTGATCTAAACTCAAATGGCGCCAAAGTTCTTTCTGCAGAGATTTTGTTCAACATAGGCCACACAATCAGCATGCAATCCATGGGCAATGTCATATTTGTGGATGCGTTTGATGATGTTAGATTCGATGGTGTGGCGGAAAAATGTGCCAAAATTTTGCAAGGCAAAACAGTATCACTTGTCACTGACAGTCAGCATCTAAATCAAATTGAATCGGTAAGAAAAATCTTTGAGCTAAATGGTGTTACTGTAAAGGTAGGCAGAGGAGCAGGTCAGCTAAATGACGGCCAAGTCTTTGGTTGCGAGTTTTATCCTGCAATAGACACAAAAGATCATGTTGATGCAAATGTCTTCATGGGTCAAAGCAATTTCCATGCTGCAGGCCTTGCGCTTGCTACTGACAAGCCAACATACATCTTGGATCCATATTTTAATGAGGTAAGAGAGGTAACCGAGTTTGCCCAGAAACTGCAAAAAAAAGCAACACTTGCCATCTACAAGGCAGCCGAAGCAAAAACATTTGGAATCATAGTAGGTTTAAAGGAAGGCCAAATATCAAAGACTACCGCGCTAAAATTCAAGCGTGAATTGGAAAAGGAAGGCAAGGCGGTTCAGTTGTTTGCATTAACTGACATCACAAACGACCGCCTGCGCAATTTGAAAGGCATTGATGCATTCATCCAAGTAGCTTGCCCACGTATCTCAACTGACAACCAGTTCGACAAGCCAGTACTCTCCACACCACAAGCAAATGCATTACTAAGGGTGATGCGGGGTCAGAATCCAGAAGGATATCTGCAGATTTCTCACTGGCTATGACACCAGAAGACAAAAATCTTAATATTGAACAATCAGAATTGAAATTTGACAAGGAAAGTAACTTGATATCAAAAACCGTTTTTCGTTCTTCATAATTGATTTAGATGGCACGCAAGAACAATTTTTCACACGCAAAAAAGAATTTTATCAGATACCCGAAAGCCAGGATTCATGTTAGTTGTGTAATAAAAGACGAGGACGGAGACGTTATTGCAATCAAAGGCCTGAAGCTTGGAAGCAGCTCTGTTGTGCGCGACCAGGTATGGACTGCAGAAGAGATTTATGAAAAAAGTGGTCAAAGTCCCAACTTTTCTCAGACACATTCATTTTGGGCAAGAGACAAGGAAAACAACGAATCCGAGGTTTACTGTAAAAGAAAGAATGGAAAGATTTGCCTTGTGGCCCCCTCTATTGTTGACGAGGACGGCAAAGACATCCTCAAAGACATGCCAGTCTGCGATTCTGAGATCTGAAGTGTTTTATTTGGCCAGATACTAGTCAACACGAAGAGAAATGAGTGAATTTGTGATGCCTGGAGACAGGCTTGGATTTATTGAAGAAATGGAGGCAGGGGATAACACTTTTGATGACGGAGACACAATACGATCGGCTACGATTGGAATTGCAAACGTGGACAAAAAAAATAGAATAGTGGACGTCAGAAATGGAAAGCAGTTGTCCATTCCAAAGAAAGGCGACATTGTTATCGGTACGGTTTCAGCAGTTCTTTCCTCAATGATTGCAGTTTCCATTCATTACCTCAATGGAAAACCAAACTCTTCTGGTGTAGAATGCATATGCCAAAACCCAGACAGAAGGCGAGTCATCGCAAGAGTAAACGACATCATCGCACTCAAAGTAGAGGCACACAAAAACGGTGCAATTCATGCAACCATAGACGAGCCGGAACTGGGTGTGTTGTTTACAAAATGCAATATTTGTGGTGGAAATGTTGTCCCGATGCGAGACAGGGTGAAATGCCCAAACTGTGGATTTGTTGAAGACCGAAAGCTTTCAATTAACTACGAAAAAGCCGATTTCATAAAACTGCGCGATTAAAATGCAAAAAGTATCGTTCCAAGGAGAACGAGGTGCGTATAGCGAGGATGCCGCAATTTCGTTTTTTGGTAATACAATAGAAACCGTTCCATTGTCTACTTTCACAGAAGTTGTAGAGACAACTGAAAGTGGAAAAACCGATTATTCCGTATTGCCTGTTGAGAATTCGCTGGAAGGAAGCGTTGGTGAAAGCTATGATTTGCTCCTCACAACCACTCTCAATGTGGTAGGCGAGATATACTATAGGGTGAGACACTGCCTTATTGGTTTTGATAAAATTCAGAACATAGACACGGTATATTCTCACCCACAAGCGCTAGGACAGTGCAGAAAATTCATCCAAAGATACAAGCTAAAAATGGTTCCTGCTTATGATACTGCAGGTAGTGTCAAAATAATAAAAGAACTCAATAAGAAAAACATAAGTTGCATTGCAAGCAAGAGAGCATCTGAGATTTATGGTGTCCCCACAATCATAGAAGGGATAGAAGATAACACAAACAACTACACCCGATTCCTAGTTCTCTCAAAGACAAAAGCATCACAAGGAGACAAGACGTCAATTATATTCTCCGTAAAACACGAAGCTGGAACGCTATTTAACATACTCAAAGAATTCAACGAATACAAAATAAATCTCACAAAGATAGAATCAAGGCCTAACAAAAGCACCCCGTGGGAATACAACTTTTACGTGGATTTTGATGGATCACAACAAGATCAAAAAATCGCAGAACTATTAAAAAAGATCAAAAAAAGCTCGCTCTTCCTAAAAGTTCTTGGTACTTACAAAAAAGCAAAACTTCCCTAGAAACCCTTTGGCTTGCGTACACTAAAGCCTGCACTAAATCCGATTATCACCACACCTGCAGTAAGCACCATGATGTGGTAAGTAAACAGTATCGGGTCTGTGTTTTTTTCAAAGGCGCCACGAACAAAAAGCTCTGATTGTCCTGTGTTTTGTATTTCGATCCTGTTGGTGCCTTCTTCTAAGACGTACCAGTCAAAAGAGATCTGTTTTTTGAAATCCTCATCTGCCTGGATGCCGTCTGCAGGAGTTTTGAGCTTGATGTGGAATGATTCGCCTGTCACGTTAAAGTATTGGTGTGCGCTTTTTGGTGCGACAAACTGGTATGTTATAGAATCTCCAACAGGGATTTTTTCTTCAAAATTGATTTTCTGAAGTCCAATTGAGGTGACAAGTGCATACAGCCCTATCGCAATAATTGCAGCACCAACGGCAATTCCAATTGCAGTAGTTTTAGTGAGCACGAGATTCACCTCACATTGCACAATAAAAAACTTACATCAAGTCTACGTCGTGAGGCTGGCTTTCGGCAAATCCTGCCCGAGACATTTTGATGAATTCTGCGTTTTGTTGCATTTGTTGTATTGTTTGAGCACCGCAATAACTCAGTCCTGAGCGCACGCCTCCTGCAAGTTGTTTGATAATGTCTGTAACTGTTCCTTTGTATGGAACCATTGCTTCAACACCTTCTGCCACGTAATCATTGAGGTCTTCGTTGATTGCAACAGTGCCAGTCTCTTTTGATTTTCTACCAAGAGCTGCATAAAATGAAGCCATTCCCCTGTAAATTTTGTATCTTTTACCATTTTTCATCACAAAAGAGCCTGGGCTTTCATCGGTGCCGCCAAACAGACTCCCAATCATCACAGTAGACGCACCTGCTGCCAGAGCCTTTGTCACATCACCTGATGTCCTTGTGCCACCATCAGAAATTATTGGAATGCCGTATTTTCTTCCTATTTGTGCGCAGTCATAAACTGCAGTAAGCTGAGGCACACCAGAACCCGTAATGACTCGCGTTATGCATATAGAGCCAGAGCCTACACCTACCTTTACTGCATCTACACCTGCTTTGATGAGATCTTCTGTCCCTCTTGCTGTTGCAACGTTTCCTGCTATGAGCTCACAGCTTGGAAATGCCTTTTTGATATGACGTATGGTATTGATTGCATTTTCGCTGTGCCCGTGGGCTATATCTACAACAATCACATCTGCATCGGCTTCAAGAAGGGCCTCGGTTCTTTCCATAAAGTCACCTTTGACACCCACTGCAGCACCCACAAGTGGCCTTCCCTTTTTGTCCTTTGATGCATTAGGATAATTCTCATTGTGTGTAATATCTTTACTAGTTATGAGCCCCTTTACTGTGCCATTTTCGTCAACCAGCGGTAATTTTTCAATTCTGTGTTGTCGCAGAATCTCTTTTGCTTCATCCAGTGAGATCCCAGGTTTGGCAGTAATGACGTCTTTTGTCATCACATCCTTGACAAGCTTGCTTGGATCTGATTCAAATGTGACGTCGCGTCCGGTTAGAATTCCTGCAAGTTTTGAGTCCTTGACCACAATCAGGCCGGATACTCCTTTTTCGTGCATATACTCGATTGCCTCTTTGACTGTCTGTTCAGGTGAAATGTGATAGGGGTTTTCAATTATGACGCTTGCTGAGCGCTTTACTTTGAGTACTTCCTCTACTTCTTCTTGCACGGTTAGAAATCTGTGAATGATGCCTATTCCGCCTTCTCTTGCCATCGCTATTGCCATAGCAGCTTCAGTTACAGTGTCCATGTTTGCAGAGATAAGCGGAATATTAAGTGAGATATTTTTTGAGAGTTTTGTGCTCAGATCTGTCTGCGATCTAGTAGTTATGTTAGAGTATTTGGGCACAAGAAGAACATCATCAAAAGTTAATCCTTCTTTTATTTCCAAGTAAACCTTCTAAAGGAGATTTGATATGCGTTATAAGCTTTTCTTAGATTTTTTTGAAAATATTTGCGCTACGGCAATTGCATCTTTGGTTTCTTTTACATTGTGTGTGCGGATTATGTTTGCGCCGTTTAGTACCGCTATTACTTCAGCTGCAAGAGAACCATAAATTCGATCGGCCGGGTTTTTTTTATCAAGAATTTTTCCTATGAATGACTTGTTTGATACCGATACCAAAATTGGCAGATTTATCTTCAACGAACGTAGGTTTTGTAAGATTTGTAGATCTCTTTTGAACCAGTCACCGCGAATTTTTGTGTAAAAAGGATTTTTGCCGAAACTTCTGAAAAATCCAATTGCAGGATCTATTACAATTTTGTTTGTATCTATTCCAGCAGATTTTGCGATCGAGATGCTTTGTTTGAGCAATAACTTTGTCTGCAAGACTAGATCTCCCCTTATCTGTACCGGACTGTATGCACAGACAACAACTGAGGGTTCGTACTTGGCAAGTATTTGACTCATTTTTTTGTCATATTTTAGTCCCGATACATCATTGATGATATCCACACCAAATTCTAGTGCCTCTTTTGCTACATTAGCTCTGCAGGTATCAATTGAGATGGGCAAATTAGATACTCTTTGGATTTGTTTGATTGCTTCAACTATGCGTCTGGTTTCCTCCTTTTCTGATACTAAGGTGGAAAGGTAAGGAGCCGTTGACATTCCACCAACATCTATGAAATCAGCTCCTTGTTGTTCCATTTCTTGTACTGCTTGTGCTATTTGTTTACCACGTCTGACTGATTTTTTGTAAAATGATTCAGGGCTTGTGTTAAGAATGCCCATTATTCTGACCGGATTTGTTCTCCCAACCCGGACTGGGCCTAACTTGTTCACATCATTTATGACAACCCATGATAATTTTATAGTTAGTTGGCGATCAAAGGTTGGAATTCAAAATATAATCAGATTGTAAAGGAATTTGGTTATAGCAAAAGAGCAGATCTTGCCTCTGCTGCCTTGCTGAATTTAATTATCAAAAAGCAATTTTCCACACTTAAACTAAGGAAACTCATCAGTGGAAGAGCGGTTTTTGTGATAGGTGCAGGCCCTTCACTAAAAGCTGCCATACCGGTTCTTAAAAAACACAAAAAGACAGTCAAGATTTGTGCCGAAACTGCACTAGATGCATTGATCGAAAACGGCATTAGGCCTCATCTAGTAGTCACTGATCTTGACGGCAATCTTGGAACACTTGACAAGCTCAGTAAGACAGACACCATATTTGTTGTTCATGCTCATGGCGATAACATATTCAAACTTGGATTTGCAGAGAATTTCAAAAACTGCCTTGGTAGCACGCAGACGCAGAGAGTTGGCAAGATAGAGAATTTTGGCGGTTTTACGGACGGCGACAGATGTGTATTTTTGGCTGAATATTTCGGAGCAGACAAGATCTTTTTATTTGGAATGGATTTTGGCCCAAAAATCGGCAGGTACTCAAAGACAAAAAAACGCGACAGAAAAACCAAGCTGAAAAAATTGAGATTTGCCAAGATGCTTTTGGAATGGATGGCACCAAAAGCACATTCCAAGCTTTTTACTCTATCAAAACCAATCAGGGGTTTCAAAAAGATAACATACAAGCAGATAGAACATAACGTTTCCATCTAGAATGGATTTAATACCGTCAATGCTTCAAAACAATTATGCAGTTCTCAGAGGATCAGATTAAAGATGCCTTGGAAATAAAAGAACAGATCAGCTCAGAAATTCAAAAACACAAAAAACAAATCGAGATGCTTGAAAAAAATCTCACCTTAATCAATTCCATCCTAAAACAACAAAGCTTCACAAAGGCATCAACACTAAAAGATACAAAGGAACCACCAAAACAAGACCAAGTAATACCTTTGCGAAAAAACACAGACGGATCTCTGATTGCAAATGCGTACGTTACTGCAAATGAGGTCTCTATCGTCTTAGAGAATGGGGTAGAGCTAAAAGAAGACACTCATCCATTCAAATCATTTTTCCTTGAAAGAATAATTGGTGAAATGAAAAGAAAAGATATGGCAGAATTTGAAAAAGGAGTTCTGGATGAGGATTCTATAATCAACTGCTTGATAAACAAGGACGGTTCACTGTTACGTGAAATAATAATTAAAAACTACCGTCAAAAGGAACGAGTAAACGAAATAATTAACACCGCAACATGGTCATTATCAAAGATGATAGAGAACTCCAAGTGATGCAATGGACAAAATCATAGTACTGGATTTTGGCTCTCAGTACAGCCACCTCATTTGCAGGCGAATAAGAGAATTTTCGGTATTTGCAGAGCTTGTCCCATATGATATTACACTTGAAAAATTAATGGAAATGAATCCAAGGGGGATAATATTTTCCGGTGGGCCGTCCAGTGTTTACAACAAAGATGCCCCAAGGCCAGATCCAAAGATCTTTGAGATGAAACTGCCCATACTTGGGATTTGCTACGGCCACCAGCTCATAGTTGATAATTTTGGAGGCAGAGTCAAACGTGCAAACAAAGAGTATGGCCACTCTGTTCTTACCATAGATAATGGAGCTGATCTTCTTGGAGGCATTGGAAATTCAGTGAGAGCATGGATGAGTCATGGTGATGAGGCAGAAAAGATTCCAGCTGGATTTGAGATAATAGGCCACACCGAGCGATCGCAGGCAGCTGCTATTGCAAACAAGCAGCAATTGATCTACGGAATACAGTTTCATCCAGAAGTAGTTCACACAGAAAACGGCATACAGATCCTCAAAAATTTTGTTCTAAATATTTGTGGGGCAAGTCAAGATTGGACAATGGAGAGTTTTATTGAAAGGACCATATCTGAAATTGCAAAAATCGACGGTAATGTACTGTGTGGTGTAAGTGGTGGAATAGATTCAACGGTTGCAGCTCTTTTGATCCACAAAGCTATAGGCAACAGACTCAAGTGTGTTTTTGTAGACAATGGCCTTTTGCGTCTTGGTGAGGAGTATGAAATAGAAAAAATGTTCAAAGACAACTTTGCAGTAAATTTCACTGCAATTAATGCAAAAAAGCAGTTTCTTGACAAGCTGAGAGGAGTAGCAGATCCTGAAAGAAAAAGAAAGATAGTTGGAGAAGAATTTGTGAGGATCTTTACAGAGTTTGCACAAAAGAATGGTCCCTTCAAGTGGCTTGCACAAGGAACGCTCTATCCCGATGTGATAGAAAGCGGTGTTTCAAAAGGCCCTGCAGCAGTGATTAAAACACACCACAACGTTGGCGGCCTTCCAGATTGGCTCCACTTGCAGGTACTTGAACCACTTCGAGATCTGTACAAAGACGAGGTCCGCAAGGTGGCAGCTATTCTTGGTGTTCCAAAAAAACTTCTTACGAGACATCCGTTCCCCGGCCCCGGTCTTGCAGTAAGAGTAATTGGTGAGGTGACTGAGCAGAAATTAAAGATAGCAAGACTTGCAAGCAAGATAGTAGAAGAAGAACTTGAAGAATCAGGCTGGTATGAGAAGGTCTGGCAGGCGTATGCGACCGTAGGAGACGACAAGGCAGTAGGCGTCGTAGGCGATGAGAGAAAATACGGAAACATAGTGATGATACGCGTTGTTGAATCAGTAGACGCGATGACTGCAGATTGGACTCGATTGCCGCACGACCTACTTGCAAAGATAAGCAATCGAATAACAAATGAAATAGATGAAGTGACATGGGTTTCCTACGTAATATCAAGCAAGCCTCCTGCCACCATAGAGCCACAGTAAAAATAGAATGCCCCTCCCGCAGGCATGAAAACAGACGCTGTTTAGAAAGTTTTGAAAAGTATGTTTTGTTGGAAATTCTTTAAGATCGTAATTTACAACAAACGATTGTTTGACAATAAAAGGAAAAAAAACCACTACAATGTGAAATTTCTCAAGGGTTATGGTCATTCCGTATCGCAAGACAACAAAATTGTATTAAAGAATGGCCTCAGTCCGTTCTCCGCTAATATAGAACAAGAGGAATGGTTCATCACAAATCTGCCTTATGAGAAGATTGAACTTTCTGGCAAGGTATATGTTTCCACAGAGGCACTGGTATCATACTGTGCTACGCACTACATTACTACACTAAACGCTTCAGATTACGAAGGAAATTTGTCAAGGTGTCAGTCTGTGCAGACATGAGGCATCAGCTGATATGCGGCATCAAGGTACGGCACAGGATCCGGCACGATTCGATTGATTTTGTTCCGTTGCTGCAACGTGCTGGCATGCTGGCACCAATCGGTATGGTTGTGGCAGACAGGGGGTATGATTCTGAGCGCAATCACGTAGCAACCAAAAACCTCGGTATACCATGTACGATAATCCGCCCAAGATACGAATCCCTGCAGGTGTACAAGACCAGAGGATTCCACAGAAAGAAC
>JAWAFK010000016.1:0-21544 GCA_038890395.1 Candidatus Nitrosotenuis sp.
CCACATCACCAAGTGTGTCGTGTTGTGAGACGGGGTTTTGATCCTTTGGGCACCACCCCACAGGGTGTGATCCCTGTACCACCAGATTCATGCTCTTGAGCTTTCGGAACTGCCATTCGATGAATTTTTTGTATACCGGGTCGATTGTTGTGAACTCTCTACGCCAGTCGATAGAGTATACCATCTCTATCATACCTTGCTTTATCTCCTCATGAAAATAGTCTGCTATCTTGACCGGCTCTACAAACTCTTGTATCTTTGCAGGCGGTACATGGTAAAGTTTTTCAAAATTCTCAATTAGCTCACGATCGCCTTCTTGGACGCGTTTTGCCATGCCGAGAATCGGTGTGCCGGTATAATGGAACCCCATGGGAAAAAGCACATTGTATCCACGCATTCGCCAAAACCTAGAATGGACGTCTGCCAAAGTGTATGTCCTGCCATGGCCTATGTGTTGCGGCGAGTTAGGATAGGGGTACGCTACGGTGATGAACTTTTTTGGCCGTGCATCTGGATCTATTTCGAACTCTTTTGATTCCTGCCACTTGGCCCTCCACTTTTGCTCTACTTTGTTCCAGTCTATCATGAACTCACTATCTTTTTAATTAACATCTCTATGTGAGCTAGAGCTTCTGCAAGCTTTGATGCGTCCTTACCACCGCCTTGCCCGAACCTTGCGTCACCACCACCGGAGCCTCCAAGCTTCGATGATATCTCGCGTACCATGTCGCCTGCCTTGAAGAACTTGGTTGCCTCTTGACCTGCAAACACGATTATTTTAATTCCTGAGCCCTTGACAAGCAAAGCACAATAAATCAGAAAAGGATTTTGCTTGATTGCTTCTTCTCCCACAGCTATGTGAAATTCTTCGTCAAGTTCCTCATCTTTGACAGTGTAAAACTTTACAGGACCAAAATTCTTTGCAGAATCTACTACATCTTTTGCCACGATCCCACTGATTCTCTTGATTAGAATCTTTAGCTTTCTCTTTGCAGCTTCAGAATCCTCCAGTGCATGCTCAAAAGATTTGAGAAGCTTTTCTCTGTTTGAGCCAAGTGACTTGATTATGGCCGAAATATCGCTTTCTTGTTTTTGTATGTATTCAACTGCAGCGTCACCTGAAACAAACTCCAACCTTACGACGCCGTCTTGAATTCTCTCTGATTTTGTGATCTTGATGAGGCCTAGCTCGCCGGTTCTCTTCACATGGGTTCCACCGCATGCCTCGACGTCAAAGTCCTCGATCCTTACTATTCTTACGGACTTGACTGGCACAACTCCTCCTTGATATATCCTAAAACCAAATTCTTGCTCTGCGCTTCCGCGGTCGTACTCTTTTATCGTAACTGGATAGTTCTTTTGGATGACTGAGTTTGCTATGTTTTCTATCTTTTGAATCTCTCTGTCTGTGAGACTTGAGTGGTGTGTGATGTCAAGCCTTCCATAATCTTGTTCTTTGAATGCAGAGTGCTGCCACACCCATGAACCCAAAACGCTTCTTGCAGACGAGTTGATTACATGTGTACTGGTATGATGCTTTGTGATCCGTTGACGACGTATCGAATCGACTTCGCAGCTTACCATCGTGCCTTCTTTTGGAGCACTTCCTTTGATCTCATGCAGTACGACGTTTCCGTGTTTTGTTACGTCTACTACATCAACTCCGTTTATTTTACCGTGATCTGGTTCTTGTCCTCCACCTCTTGCATAAAACGAGGTCCTATCAAGCACTACAAACTTGTTTTTGAGTACTTTGATCACCTTGGCATCGAACTTGAGAGGATCGTCTTTGTAAAACAAAAGATCCGTGTCTGCAATTCCATTGAGGTCAAACTCTTCTACAGTCTTTTTCTTTTCTGACTGATGAAGCTCGGAGAGCTTGCTGTAAAAGCTGTCTGGTATCTCAGAAATTACTTGGTATTCTTTTAGGTAATCGGGTGTTATTCCGTCTGACTCGTAGAGGCGTATTATGTCGTCCACACTGAGGCTCTTTTTCTGGTTCTTGAGGTTTTGCGCAATTTTTTCCATTCTGGATTTGGACTCGTGGTACCTACCTACTTCGATTCGAATTATCGTCTTTACCTCGTCTCGATACTGCTCCAGTTCGGGGTATGTCTTCTTTAGGTAGTTTATGTGGGAATCAATCAACTCGTCTAGTTCCAACTTGAGGCCGAGTCGGTCCATTGTGGCCATGATTCTGCGCAGTATGATTCGAAGGTTGTATCCTCCACCAACATTGCTTGGAAGGGCTCCATCAGATATTGCAAATATGAGTGTCCGCAGATGGTCCGCAATCATGTAAAGTCCTTCAAGCGGCATGATCATCTTGTTGAGCTGGTTCTCAGATAGGCCTGCTGCTTTGACTGCAGCCTTCCTTACATGAGACAAATCGGGGTGCTTCTCAAGGTTCTTTGCTATTTCGGTAAAGTAAGCGGTGAGCAGCTTTGAGTCCACATCTATTCCAGATTTTGCAAACAGTTTCTGAGTTATTGGGCCAAAACAGCAGTCGTATGCGGTAGGAGTTCCCATGGTAATCCATGCAAACCTCTCAAGTCCTGCCCCCATGTCAATTATCTTCTGATCAAGCACCGTGTGTTTTCCAAGCTCGCCTTGGAACTCGGTAAACACGGCGTTTCCAAGCTCAAGGCCTTTGACGTAAAACTCAAGTGAAGACCCAAAGGAGCCTCCACCTGCCCACACGTCCTCAACGAAGACGATCTCGTTTTCGTTTATTCCAAACGCATCGGTAAGCAGCCTAAAGTCTAGATCAACACATTCGTCCTTCCAGTAACCTTTACTGTTTGGTATGCTGTGCTGGCCGATCATGCAAAAGCTGGAAAAATGTCTTCCAGTCACTCCAACATTCTCAATGTCTTTGAATCGAAGACATGTCTGTGGCACAACGAGTGGGTTTGCAGGAAATTCAAAGACCACCTTTGAGCCCATCACTCTCTGAAAGTCGACTATTGAAGCGATTGTGAAATACAGATCGTCCCTCCACCTGCAGACAACTGGGTACCTGCTAATCGAGGCGTGGCCGTTTTTGACAAAAAAAGACTCCACCTGCTTCCACGCCTTGGTGTAATCAAAGCGCTTGCTTGTGGGTGGGTTTCCAATAAATGAATAAGTGTCGGCTGAGTGATCAGGACAGGAGTTCCGGTTTGCGTCCAGAGTCCAAAAAAATCTCTTACATACATTGCACGATTTCCGCATAAAACCCTGCTCTGAAAACAGCTTGACTTTGTAATACCGGTCAGGCTCTGATGAAAATTTGGCAAGAATCTCTTCTTTATTCATCTTCTGAGACTCCGCTTGACCACTATTAAGGAATAACGTTATGAAAAATTAAATACAATACAGGTTGCCAACTTCTCATGTTCGGTCGCAAAAAAGGCCTACAAGAAGGAAGCTACATCTTTACAGCAAAACCCGATGGCGAATACAAAAACATCATAATCGGTGTCGTAACCGGAATTGAGGGATCAAAGATTGGAGTCAGCGGAATAATCATCAACCCAGCTGGACTCAAAAACAAAGTCTCTCAGGGAAAGGCAGGACCGCGTTCTGTTGAGATCCTAAAAAATCCGACACCAGAAAACTGCATTTTGGCATTTATCTACAGGACCGAACACGAAACGTTCAACGAAGAAATGGATCTCAATGAAAACAAGGTAATTGAGATCTCGCCAAAACTTTATTCCGTTTTGGATGGCTGGATTAGAGAGTCGCTCCCAGAGCTGCTCAACAACGTACTGTCGCTTCCGGAGGGCCAAGAACGAGACCAAGCAAAGCGCATCTTAAAACAACGAATGGAAACTCTGTACGACAAAAATCTAAAGCAAAACCTGTATTCTGTTTGTCGCAGTCTTAAGATTCTAAACTAGCGGCATAGTTTTATATTGTCCTCAAAAAACAGTCTCGATACAATGGAATATGTTTACGCTGCATTAATTTTGCACAAACTCAAAAAGGAGATTAACGAAGCTAACATTAGTAGTATAATCAAGGCAAGCGGCGCCGACGTAAATGAGGCCCAAGTAAAGGCGCTCGTCTCAGCACTTGCCGATGTAAACATTGAGGAAGCAATCAAGGCAGCCCCAGTTGCAGTTGCAGCTGCTCCAGCAGCGGCGGCAGCACCGGCAGCAGGTGCAGCAGAGCCAAAGAAGGACGAGGCTGCAGCAGCTAAATCAGAAGAGCAAGCAATGGAAGGACTCTCTTCGTTATTCGGATAAGAAAATCCATATTTTCTAATTTTTACCTCCATTCTTATTTATGATGCCGCACTCTGACTTGTAGTTGCAAGATATCTCGTTTGTGTTTCTCATCTACGCCTTTGACCTCTTTGGCACGATGGCATTTGCAGTAACTGGCGCGTTCAAGGCAATCGAGCACAAATCTGACATTGTAGGAATAATCATTCTGTCTATAATCACAGGCGTCGCAGGCGGGACAATACGTGACATCATAATAGGCAAGTTTCCGCCAAATTCTATTTCAGATCCGACGTACGTCGGAATTTGTGTTACATCCGGAGTCACACTCTTCTTTTTGTATCCGTACTTACAAAAGCACTGGAACTTGTTTTTGAAATTTGACGCAATCGGATTAGGTGTCTTTTCGATAACTGGGGCCACATTTGCCTACCATGTATTTGGCCTCAATTTTTTGGCAATCGTCTTTGCAGGGATCCTCACTGCAGTAGGAGGTGGCATACTCCGAGACGTCTTTGTAAACGAAGTCCCAATCGTCTTTGTAAAGGAGCTGTATGCTACTGCAAGCTTTGTAGGAGTGGTGATATTTTACGGCCTGCTTATTGCTCAGATGCCACTATACGCAACATCGATACTGGGGATAATAGCCACTACGTCACTGCGACTGGTGGCAATGAAATACAACTGGAATCTTCCACGGGCCAGAGAGAAATAGTCTTACTGCGGGGTGTAGCCTTTTGCCTTTGAAGCAACGGAGGTTGCCTGTGCATTTGCTTTTTGCAGGATTGGCTCTTTTGTCTCGTCTGTGAGGTATCCTGCCTCGATTGCGACTGAGCGCGATCCCTGTGCCGCCTTTGCGAGAATTTGTTGTATGTTGTCTTTTGTGATGTATGCTGCCTCAATTGATAACGAGACTGCCTCTTGGTGGGCCTGGGCAAACAGCTTCCTGTATTGCTCCAAGTCGATTACGAGCTCTTCACGGCCGTACTTGGTTCCTTCTTCCAGTGCAGCCTCTAGTGCGATTCCTGCCTCGACTGTCTTTATGTCAAGTTTTTGCAGCAACGTGGCAAGCTTTTCGCTTACGACTCCGCCTTTTTTGACCGGCGTTGAGTCTTTGAGAATCCAGATTGTGCCTTGGTCAATCTTTGTTGGAATTCCAGCTTCTTTGAATTCTGTGAGCATCGGTCCTGGCGCAATACCGGTGTTCTTTGCTGGAACTATGACGTCTACACTTGCAATGTCGCCTCCTCGTGCATACATCATTATCTTGTTTTTTCCAAGAAGCACGTTTAGCTTAAACGGTGACATGTTTGTGAACATCAATACGCATTGGCCCTTCAACGACTCGATCATCTTTGAGATGCCTGGCACATCGAGTGTGGCAAGTGCCTTCTTTGCTACCTTGTCTTTAATGCTGATTATCTCTACTTGGCCTAGGAATTTTTTTCTTAGGGGCAACAGCTGCGAGGATCTTACCTTTTCCATTTTGACAAGTGCTGTCACTTTGTATTTTTTTGGGAGCTCTTGCAGCTGTGCATACATTTGTGTTTTTTTTGCTGGATATTTGGTTCTGTTTTCGTGCATTTACTTTCTTACCTGTTGTACTTCTTTGATTGGCTTTCCCATCGATGTCTTGATCATTACCCTTCGGATGTTCTTGTCTCCGCTTGGCAGCTTCTTTTCCACCGCAGCTAGTACTGCATGTGCGTTTGCTGCCAAATCTGCATCAGACATGGACTCGTCTCCTATTTTGCAAGAAATCGAAAGTGAGTTCTTTACCTTTACTCTAATTGATGATCTGAATCTATCCAAAAATGACTCTATTGGTGCATTGAATGGGACAGGCACAGGCATCTTTCCACGAGGACCGAGAAGCTGTCCTAGGACTTTACCTACGGTTGTCATGAGCTGAGTGTCTGCTAAAAAGAAATCATAATTGTTGATGAACTTGCGGGCCTGACGTTTGTTTGCGGCAATGGCATTTATCTCATCGGCGCTGACTACGCGGTCTGCCTTGGCGCTTTTTGCCTTTAGGCCCATATCGCCTCCCGCCATGACGCACACTGTAGTCGGTGTGGTGAGCCTTTTTGGCAGCTGGATTGTGTCGTTAAGCGCAAACCCCTTCTTTACATCTATATCCTTTAGGATAATGTAGAGCTCAACAGACTGCTTGAACTTGCGTTCTTTGTCTGTGGACTTGGCCTCTGTGATCATCTTGGTTAGTTCAGCTTCGCTAATCAATGGAGTCATTCCAAGAATGCCTACTTAAAATCGTTTGTTGGCCACAGAACAAAATTTGGCAAAAATTGTAATTTTTTGAAATTTGCCAAGCTGGCTTTAGAGTATATGCAATTTCTCAGTGCAAAAATTACATTTATTAACTTCAAGTCCATTATCACGAAGACATTGCACAAGCTGGACGATCTTGACATGAAGCTTCTCTACGAGCTCACCCGTGACGGCAGCATCTCTGTTCCGAACCTTTCAAAGAAGATGGGCATCAACGCATCTGTGCTGTACAGCAGAATCAAGAGGCTCACAAAAAAGAAAATTATCAAAAAATTCACAATACTCGTTGACGAAGCCCAGCTTGGAATAGGAGTCAAGGCAACAATAGGCATAAACCGTGATCCTAAACTAAAGGATCAAATCCACAAACAGCTATTACAAACACCTGAGATCGTCTCAATATCCGAAGTCACTGGCAGGTTTGACATCATGGTGGGAGTCCACGCAGAAAACCTAGAAAAACTACACACAATCGTCATAGACAAAATAGGCAAAATAGAAGGCATTCAAAGCACCGAGACTTTTGTAGAGCTGCAAAAAACAGACAAAGAGCCCTCTTATCTGGTATCCAAGTAATTACTTTAGTTTGTCATCCCATTTGCCTGCGTTGATTTCCGCAGTGAATTCTTTTGGGTTTTTTCCTTCTATTTTTATTCCAAGTGATACGCAAGTGCCAGCTACTTCCTTTGCTACAGATTTGATCGAGCTTGCATAGGAAGACTCCATCTTTGCCTTTGCTACCTTGACAAGCGAGTCTACTTTGATGTCGCCGACCCAAGTGGAGCCAGAGGTGCCAGAGCCCTTTTGTATGCCTGCCTCTTTGAGGAGCAAGGCTGCTGCAGAGGGGATTCCTACAATTACCTCCCACTGCTTTGTCTTGGTGTTTACGGATACCGTAACTGGTACCTTCATACCCTCAAAGTCTTTTGTCTTCTCATTTATGTTGTTGATTATTTGCATGATGTTTACGCCTAGTGGGCCAAGAGCCGGACCTAAAGGTGGACCAGCTGATGCTTGCCCTCCTGTTACCAGTGCAGAAATAGACTGAGTATCGGACATAGGTTGACTCGCTTACGTGAAGATTTAATCCTTGCTCAAGCAGTAGAAATCTTCAGATAGTTTGTGTCTACGGTTACTGGTAGTTGGTACGGAGCATCAAGAAGTATGACTGTTGCTTCCTGCTTGTCGTTGTCTACTCTGGTTACAGTTGCCTTCATCCCCTTAAACGGACCACCGATGATCTCAACTACGTTGTCCACAGCTATTTGTGGAGCGGTCGTCTTGGTGATTAGGTATCCTTCAATGTCCTTGAATTCTAGTTCGCCTCGGAGCTGGCCGCGGATGTGCCTTATTCCCTGGAGCGCATCAAAGGCCGCATTTGCATCCTTTGCCTCAATTACGATGTAGCCTTTGAGGTTATCAACTAAAAGTACTGATAAGATATTGATCTTGTTGGTCTTTATCTTGTTCTGAAGTAAGTTCATTACCACTTTTTCCTGACCTCCTGTGGTCCTAACTGCAAAAAGGTGTGATTTGATTTCCTGAGACAATTCCATTCTATCTAAAGACCGAAAATACAAACTGAATTATAAATCCAATCGTCCCAATCGAGGCAACGCCCAAAAGAACCAATCTGAGGTGCTGCATATAGTCATCTTTGTCAGACTTTTTGGCAAGCTTGAGTGTGTTTGCCATGTTCTTTAGAGTGATTTTCAGATCCATTGGTGGAAGTGGATTAGGTGTACTTATATCTCTAATGTTCAAGACGAGTCAACATGGAGCTTTTGGTGGCGTATGAAAAAGACCCGGCAGGCTACAACATGGCAAAATATCTGAGCCACCAAATGCAAAAAGACGGCGACGTATACAAAGGGAAAAATTTTGATTTAGTGATTATCCCCTCTCCTACCATTTCCGCGGATTGGCTTGAACAAAAGTATCAGTACAACGGATTTGTATTTTTATCAAAACACGCAGCCCAATCAGGCGAGCTTGCACTTACGTGTCATAGCACCGGAAACTTTGCTGACGCGCAATTCGGTGGCAAGCCGCATCAAGTTGCCGTGCCACATCCCCATCTGCAAAAAGCATATCTGCAGAATCTTTGGAAGCACAGAAACGAATATGCGGAATTTCAGATCACAATTGAAGCTACGCACCATGGGCCTACGGCACTTTCCAAGCCAACTTTGTTCATAGAAATAGGAACCACAGAAAAAGAGTGGAATAATGAATCTCTTTGCAGCTCAGTGGCACAGATCGTCTTAGATACCATGGGTGAGCCGCGCAAAGACTGGCCAGTAGCAATCTGCTTTGGAGGTACGCACTATCCAGAGAAATTCACAAAGGAGCTCATAGAAGGAAAATATGCACTTGGCACGGTAGTTCCAAAACACGCACTAGAGTTTTTAGATGAGCGGCTCTTTGGGCACATACTCGAGCAAAACAGAGAGGCGACAACTGCACTTCTTGACTGGGGAGGACTAGGATCGCACAAACAAAAAGTACTTGATTTACTAAATACAACTAATCTTGAGGTAGTGAAGCTTTGAACAAGCTTGAGCACAAAGTCTACAAAACACTTTTGAGGGTTCCAAAAGGAAAGGTGACTACCTATGGCGAGCTTGCAAAAGCCGTTGGCCTAAAAAACGGACAGCGCGTAATAGGGCGAATAATGAACAAGAACCCATTCCCAGTGATAATTCCGTGTCATCGAGTAGTCAAGTCTGATGGAAAGATTGGCGGATACTTTTACGGCCAAGAAGTAAAAACAAGAATGCTTTCAGCTGAAGGTATTGTGGTACGGGATGGAAAAATTCAGGATTGGGAAAAATCGATCTTTAGATTCTAGGCCTTTCTATGCGCCTTGATTTCCTCAATTAAGCTCAACAGGTGAGCTATGTTTCTCACTGTGTTTCCGCCTATCTTGCGGTAGAGATCCCAAAATTCGGGATTTGTTATCTCTTTTCGGTCTTTTGCTACCTTGAGTCTGCGCCGTAGTGCGCGCACCTTTTTTACGTAAACTTGTTTTTTGCCTACACGTGCACCCTTTCGGCCCTTCTTTGAGCCGGGTTTTGTTCCGCGCTTTTTCTTTTGCATTTTTTTGAATTTAGATCTTCCACGCGACGTGCCTTTTGCAGGCTTGATCGTGATTGCGCCAGCTGTGATCAAGCTTCGTATGTTAGCTCGTGTGATTGCATCTGCAATGTCATCTGAGCTTTCAGGATCGAATTTGATTCTACTTAGTCCTACGCCGACTACTCGTGAAACGAGGCGTTTCTTTGATCTAAGATTTACTACCACTCGTTCTCACTCTCGCATTAAAAATTTTGAATTTCTGCTCTAACGCCTTTGCAACAATTTCGACCCGTTTCTTTTTTCCTACACCATGGGCGATTCTGACTCCATCGGTTCTTGGGTTGAGTTTTTGCAAATCGTCCAAATTGTAAACTAGATTATCTGTAAATCCTGAAGGATGCAAACCGCGAGCGATTTTAGGGCCGCCGTACCCTATCTTGACTAGGCCTGGCCTTCCTCGAAACTTTTGCCTTCGCTGGTGGTTGTCGATACCTTTTGGTTTTCGCCATGCAAGGCCGACCCGCTTGTATCTCCAGCTTTCCTGTCTGACAAAATCAGGCCTACGCTCTGCGACTTTTTGTCTTAGCGCAAGTCTTTCCTTATTTATAGTCAACACAAAGAGTCTTAGATTTTACAATAAATAGGTTACTTAGGAATCAGAACAAAAAAAGTAAAAGATAATAATGAATCTCAGGCGGTTTGAGTATTCAATGAACGCATTGTTCCTTGATTGCGTGGTGTAACTATGACCGAACCTAAACCAACTCTTACTGCAAGGTTTATCTCACAAATTGAGGCCTTTGGAATTTCACCATCAAAAATACACAGAAACCTAAGCCCAGAAAAACTAGTCGAGGCAGCAGTACAAAGAAACGAAGGGATCATAACAAGCACCGGCTCACTTGCCGTAAAGACTGGCAAATACACAGGAAGATCCCCCGATGACCGCTTCATAGTAGATGACGACGAAACACACGACAACGTCGACTGGGGCAAGATAAACCACCCATTCCCAATAGACAGATTCGATAAGATACTACAAAAGATGAAAAAATTCGTCGAAGGAAAAGAGATCTTTGTGTTTGATGGTTTTGTTGGAGCAAGCAAGGAAAACAGGCTTGCCATAAGGGTCATAAACGATCATGCTTGGCAGAGCCTTTTTGCGAGACAGCTCTTCGTGAGGCCGTCTGCAGCAGAGCTTGAAGCGCACGAACCAGAATTTACGCTAATGTGCATCAATGACTTTGAAGCATTACCCGAAGTAGACGGAACTGCATCAAACGTTTTCATACTAATCAATTTGACAAAAAAACTAGTTCTCATTGGGGGAACAAGCTATGCAGGAGAGATGAAAAAGTCAATGTTCTCCGTGATGAATTACTTGTTGCCAAAGAAAGGAGTCTTTCCGATGCACTGCTCGGCAAACATTGGCAAGAACGGCGACACCGCATTATTTTTTGGACTCTCCGGCACAGGAAAGACCACTCTGTCTGCTGACTCTAACAGGATGCTCATAGGTGACGATGAGCACGGCTGGTCAGACAGCGGCGTGTTTAACTTTGAAGGAGGATGTTATGCAAAATGTATCAACTTAAACCAAGAATCAGAGCCGCAAATATGGAACGCAATCAAGTCAGGTGCAGTGCTAGAAAACGTAGTGATTGACAAGCAGACACTCAAACCGAATTTTGATGACGGCTCGCTTACGGAAAACACAAGGGCTGCATACCCACTTGAATACATTCCAACTGCAGTGTTTCCAAGCGTTGGCGGACACCCAAAAGTAATTGTATTTTTGACTGCGGACGCACTCGGAGTACTACCGCCGCTCTCAAGACTTACAAAAGAGGGAGCTATGTACCACTTTATGTCTGGTTACACAAGCAAACTTGCGGGCACAGAAAGAGGAATCAAAGAGCCAAAAGCAACATTCTCAGAATGCTTTGGAGCACCTTTCATGCCAAGACCTGCATCTGTTTATGCAAAACTGCTTGGAGAAAAAATAAAGAGCCATAACACCATCGTGTACCTAATCAACACTGGTTGGTCCGGAGGGCCTTACGGCGTTGGCAAGAGAATAAGCATCAAGCACAGCAGGGCAATGGTTACTGCCGCCCTCACCGGTGCACTTGATATAGTAAAGTACAGGCACGACGACCTCTTCAACCTCGATGTGCCAACAGAGTGCCCAGGCGTTCCGTCAGAGGTGCTTGACCCCAAGATAACTTGGCAGGACAAAGACGCTTACGACTTGTCCGCAAAGAAGCTGGCGCAGATGTTCGTAGACAATTTCAAAAAATTCAAAGACGCCTCACCAGAAATCATAGCTGCAGGCCCAAAACCGTAATTATCTCCTAATTATCAGACCAACTACAACAACAATTATGCCTACTACAAAGATGAGAATCATCTGTTGTATTGGAAGTCCAATATCGATGATGTTTTGATTGGGTTGAGGAGATTCAACCACGATCGTATTGTAGAGATTCACCGTTTCTTGGCCTGATCTCAGCTCTGCCTGCACCCAATATGTGCCAGCATCGCGTATGAAAATGGGGGTGCTTTTTTGAGGAGTCATAGAAATGCTGCTGATGAATCTGGAATCTGTATTGAAGATTGTAATCTTTGCATACGACCACTCTCTTTGCGAATTTATCACAAAGTCCAACCTGCCATTTTCTTCCTTTACGTCAATTGAGCCGTCCGCGACTCGAAGCAGGATGGGAACGTGATAATTTGTGTTGCCATCAGAGATGACTAGGTAGCCTTCGTACTGGCCAACGACATAATCTACAAGTGTTGCGTTTAGGTGCAACTTGTTGTCTTCTATATTGTGTACAAAGCTTGCCACATCTTGCTCAAAGTCAGAGCTTACTTGGATCTTGGGTTTTGTACCATCTATCGTCTTTAGCTCAAAGCTTGTACTTTGTGTTTTAGTAAAAGGCGATAAGTCAAAAATAGCAAAGTGCGGAAGGATGATCATATTTGCATTGAATGCTTTTGTTATGTTGAGTCTTCCAACACCACTCATCTCCTGAGTAAATCTGGTTCCAAATGTGTCCGCTATTGGATCAGCAGTAGTTGAAATTATAGAGGCAATGTCTTGTGGCGTCAAATCCTTGTTTTTTTGAAGCAGGATTGCAGCGGCTCCTGAGACATGAGGTGCTGCAAAACTGGTGCCACTTGTGAGGTTGTATCCTCCTAGAATAGAAGTCGTGTTGACAAAGACTCCTGGTGCAACAAGATCAGGTTTAATGTAAAACGGAGAAACTGGACCACGTGAGCTAAAAAAGGAAACAAAGTCTGGATGATAAAACATGTTTAGCTTCCCAATCGTCTTGTTTTCAAGCATGGATTTGAGTAGCAGGCCATCCTCTTTTGACATGGAGACTGCAGGAATTCTTGGCTTGTAGTCCGGCCCTTCAAGTTTGTTTTTCAAATCGCCAAGAAAAATTCCGGGCTCGTTGTTGTACACAATTATTGCTTTCGCACCTGCGTTGGCAGAGTTTTTCTCTTTTTCAGAAAAATAAATTAATTCGTCTTTATTGTCACTGCCACGCTCAATTAACAGAATCTTGCCTACTGCATCTATGTCTCTTAGGTCACTCTCTCTTCCATACTTGCCAAAAATAATTTGAGATTCTATTGATTGTGAAAGCGGTTGTGTGCCTACCATGGGAAGTACCTCGAGTCGTTTACCATCTATTTGGAGTGTCGCAACTAGGCTTGCAGTAAGATTGTTGTAGGTAGCACCGACTGTGATTACGTGTGGGTCTTTTCCTGGACTCCCAATTGTTTTAGGATCGGGGCCGCTGTTACCTGCGGCAGCAATAACTATGATTCCCTTATTTACTGCATAGTTGATTGCATCTTCGATCTTGTCGTTTGTCCTATTTACTCCGAGACTTATGTTGATGATGTCTGCACCGTCTTGCACTGCGCGTTCTATTGCTTTTACTATGAGGTCGGATGATACTGATTCACCTGTGTCTGATACTCGGTACGCAAAAATTTTGGCCTGTGGAGCGATCCCTTGTATCTTGCCATCTGCGGCAATGATGCCTGCAACTTCGGTGCCGTGGCCGTTTGTATCTAGGGGTGAGTCGTCGTTTTCAATAAAATCAAATCCACCAATCACTTTACCGTCGGGGCCTAAACCAAAAAGATCCGGATGTGTATAGTCAACACCTGTGTCAATTACTGCTACTTTGATACCTCTTCCATCGTACCCTAAGCCATGAGGGTATGTTGCACCAACGTACTTTGAGCTCTTGTCTAAGAATATCTCCAAATCAGATTCTTGTTGTATTTTTTGCGAGGCCAACAGTGTGCAAACAATGACTATAGTAAAGCAGAAAGCTAATTTTGCAAGCAACTCCATCTTGGTATTCAGTGATTCAATTTACATTTTATGTCTGCTCAAATCTTTGTGCAAATTTGGACACAATCATTAAATTATGAACACTTGTCAATACTCACATGGGAAAATTCACACTTCCTCAACTCCCCTATGCATACGACGCATTAGAACCACACATTGATGCAAAAACAATGGAGATTCATCACTCAAAACACCACCAGGCCTACACAAACGGTCTCAATGATGCATGGGACAAACTTCCAGCCGATCTTCAACGCAAAGACCTCTTAGACGTACTAGCAAACATAAACTCAGTACCTGAGGCAGTACGTGGTGCAATCAACTTCCATGGAGGTGGCTATGATAACCACAAACTATTCTGGAACAACATGAAGCCAAATGGCGGCGGCCAACCAGGAGGCGCCGTAGCAGACGCAATAAAAAAGACATTTGGTGATTTCAACGCGTTCAAAGAACAGTTCTCAACAAAGACCACTGCAATCCAGGGTAGTGGATGGGGCTGGTTGGTCTTCAACCCGAAATCTAAAAGTGTTGAATACAAATCAATGCCAAATCAGACAAGCCCTAGAACTGAAGGTCTAGTGCCGCTTCTTGGACTCGATGTTTGGGAACACGCATACTACCTCAAATACCAAAACAGAAGGGCCGACTATGTGACGGCATGGTGGAATGTAATCAACTGGGACGAAGTAGAGAATCGCTTCTCTGAAGCAAAATAACTCACTTCTTTTTTGTTTAGCTTTCCATCCAGATGTTGTTTATCTTGGATTTGGTGCCAACAGCAAACGCGACACCCTCCCACGGTCTTGAGAATTTATTGTAAAAGCGATGCGGCACACGTGGAGGAATAAAGACTAACATGTGCGGTAAAATTGTTTTGGTTGTTCTGCCTATTGTTACGGAGCACTTGCCGCTCAGCGAATAAACTATGACGTATTCGCTGTCATGTGTGTGCAACTGATGTACTTGACCAGCTTTTATGAGGGCTTTGAGGCCTACAATTCTATCCCCTTTAATTTTTTCATTTAACATCAATTTGACATTGAGCTTATCTGTGGGATGTTCTTTTTTGTAAGGTTGGATCCATTTTGATTTGGGACTAACAAACTTGCCGCATTTTTTTGAGAGCATCTAAATGCGATTAACAATGAACGCATTTATAGACTCCTAAAACACTAATCTGTTAAATGAGCGAAGAACAGGCCCAACAACTTCTGTACCAGATGCAAGTTCTAGAATCATATGCTGCAAATTTGGATCAAAAAGAAGGGGCAATCATGAATTTTTTGCGCGAAGCAATGGCATCGATAGACTCAATCAAAGGAATCTCACAAAACCCACAGGCAGATTCGCTTATTCCAGTGGGGCTTGGAACGTACATCAAAGCAAAGGTGTCAGAGGATTCTAAGGTGTTGGTGGACGTAGGTGCAGGCATCGTAGTTGAAAAGGATCACAACTCGGCAATCAATTATATGGAATCCAGAATAAAGGAACTCCAAATAGCCCTCAACGACACAATGACGCAAAAACACGAAGCTTTGATGCGGCTTGAACAGCTAAAACAACAAATGAACAACCTTTTACAAACCGCAAACCCGCAACACTAAGTGATTTTAATGTTTGAAAAATTACGAAATGCTTTTTCGAATGTTGCTAAGACACTAAGTGAAAAGGAACTAAACGAAAGCGACATAGACGACATCCTGTTTCAACTTGAGATAGCTCTCTTGGAATCAGACGTCGCAACGGAAGTAATTGACTCAATCAAAGAAGATCTAAAAAAGAGGTTGATTGGAACCTCAGTGGACAAAAAGCAAATAGAAGAATTCGTAAAAAACAATTTGATTCAAACCGTCTCAAGTTTGTTTGATGCAGCTGGTTCAATCAATGTTTTAGAAAAAATCAAAGTAAAAAAGAGCATGGGTGAGCCGTGCGTTATACTTTTTGTCGGAATAAATGGTACTGGTAAAACCACCACACTTGCAAAACTCGCACACCTGATAAAACAAAACAAACTCTCAGTTGTTATTGCAGCAGCGGACACGTTTAGGGCAGGTGCAATCGAACAGCTCAAGGAACACGCAGACAGGCTAAGCATAAAGACAATTGCTCAGAATTACGGCGCAGACCCTGCAGCAGTGGCGCGCGACGCAGTACTCTACGCAAAATCGCATAAAACCGATTGTGTCCTAATTGATACTGCTGGAAGGATGCAGACAAGCAAGAATCTCATGGAGCAAATTGAAAAAATAACCAAAGTCGTAAATCCAGACATTAAGATCTTTGTTGGAGATTCGCTTGCAGGAAATGACACAGTAAATCAAGCTCGTGAATTCTACCAGCACACTCGATTCGATGGAGCGATTTTGACAAAAAGCGATGCAGACGCTCGTGGTGGTGCAGCATTATCAATAGTCAAAATCACCTCAAAGCCAGTTCTGTACGTTGGTGTGGGCCAAGAGTACGCTGATCTTAAACCGTTTGATAAAAACTTCTTTCTTGAAACTGTATTTGGGCAAGGCTTTCCAACACAGATTCCATCACAACCATCACAAAAAGAGCCAGTGTCTGAAAAGCCACAAGAAATCAAACAAGAGATAAAACTAGAAATCAAATCCGAAAAAAAAATCGAAGTCCAATCTGAGATAAAACCAGAAATAAAACCAGAGCCAATACCGGAGCCAAAGCTAGAAGTAAAATCAGAAATCAAACCCGAATTAAAACCTGAAAAGAAAAGTTCGGATCCTTTCGAAGGAATCAGCGACAAAGACATTTCGCTTTTTGCAGAATTGTATAATGTCGCGCCACCAGAAAGTGATGAAGAAGCATTTACAATGGCAAAGAAAATAAGAGAATGGATAAAACATGGACGACCAAGGCCTGGCCAAAAATTCGAGCAGCAAGAACCACAAGAAACACAAGAATACAAGGAAGAAAAAGAAGTTAAAGGTGGCAAAGAAGAAAAACCAAAGAAAGGACTTTTTGGTTGGTTGAAAAAATGATTAAAACTAAAGACATATTGACACTAGGAGAACTAGACAAAAAAGAGATACTACAGGTTTTGGATCTTGCATTGAAACTAAAAAATGATCTCAAAAAAGGCATCTCACGACCACTATTAAAAAACAAAACACTAGCTATGATATTTCAAAAACCTTCAACGCGTACACGTGTCAGCTTTGAGACTGGCATGTTCCAGCTTGGTGGCCATGCAATACACCTTTCTGCACAAGATTTGCAACTTTCAAGAGGCGAGACAATTGAGGATACTGCAAAGACATTATCAAGATATGTAGACGTCATAATGGCACGTGTCTATGAACATGAAACAGTAGAAGTATTGGCAAAAAACTCCAAAGTTCCAGTAATTAATGGCCTCTCAAACTCATTTCACCCTTGCCAAATTCTAGCAGACCTGATGACAATCAAAGAAAAAAAGAGAAAACTTGATGGTTTGAAGCTTGCTTGGATTGGAGATGGTAATAATGTGTGTAACTCGATGATCTACGGCTGTACCAAAGTCGGGATCTCAATTTCTGTTGCCACTCCAAAGGAGTTTGCACCAGACTCTCATGTAGTAAAAGAATGCAAAAAAATTGGAGACGTTGAGCTAACACAAGACCCACAAAAAGCTGTAAAAGATGCAGACATCATAGCAACTGACACGTTTGTCTCAATCCACAACAATGTAAAGAGGCTAAAGAAATTTCTTCCCAAATACCAAGTAAACTCGACGCTTTTCTCAAGGGCCAAAAAAGATGCAATCTTTATGCATTGCCTTCCGGCAAAAAGAGGACAAGAGGTGACTGCTTCTGTGATCGACGGGCCAAACTCCGCTGTATGGGACGAAGCAGAAAACAGACTTCATTCTCAAAAAGCATTGCTTGCGTCTATGACCATCTAACGTTTATAAGAGCATTGAAAAAATTTCTCCAATATCGATGGCATATTCGACCATATTGCGACGCTTACGTGAAGAAAAGACCAACTACAAAAAGCGTAAGCTATTGCTCATGAGTAGGCGCGACTTTGTCACAGTCCAGATCTCAAATGAAAACACCCTTGTCCAGATTCACAAACCACAGTTGACGGGCGACAAAGTTGTAGCATCAGCACACTCTAGATTTCTAATATCTAAGGGCTGGAAGGGATCAAGAAAGAACGTCCCGGCAGCCTATCTTACCGGCTACTTGGCAGGCAAAAAAGCCCTCATTCAAGGAACCAAAGAGGCGATCCTTTACAGCGGCACAAGAAGATACACTCAAAGAATGGCAGCCGCACTCAAAGGTGTGATAGACGCAGGCCTTCAGATCCCAGCAAGCGAAGAAACATTCCCAAGTCAGGACCGTATTAACGGTGATCATCTAAAAATAAAAAACGATATTGCAAAAATAAAATCGGCAATAGACAGTGAGGTCAAGTAACTATGAGCGAAACAGTTGAACAAAAATCACGAGAGCGAAGAGCGTCCAGACGTGAAGAAGAGGAATGGATCCCTCGAACCGAGCTTGGCAAGAAGGTAGCGTCAGGACAAATCACAACGATGGAAGAAATATACTCTAACGGTCTGAGAATTCAAGAAGCTGGAATCATCAAAAAACTCCTTCCGGATCTAAAAACCGAGGTGATCGATGTAGGCATGGTACAAAAAATGACACCAAACGGCCAGCAAACAAAATTCAAGGCCATGGTTGCAGCAGGCAACGAAAATGGTTGGCTCGGCATCGGACAGGGTAAATCAAAACAAATGAGAATTGCAATTGAAAAGGCAACAACTAATGCTTATCTCAACGTAAGTCCGGTGAAGCTAGGATGTGGAAGCTGGGAGTGCAGATGTGATCAAGCTCACTCTGTGCCGTTCAAAGTCAGAGGAAAAGGTGGAAGTGTCGTAGTAGAAATCGTGCCGGCACCAAGAGGACTGGGACTGGTGGCTGGAGGAAAAATCAGAAACCTACTAAAACTTGCAGGACTTAAGGATGCATGGACCACTGCAAAAGGCTCCACTGCTACAATGAATTCTACATCCAAAGCAGTGTTAGAGTGTCTAAGGCAAACATTTAGTCAAGGTTGATTTATGATGGCAAAAGCGTATCTTGTTGTGAGAATGAGAGGACAAATCAACGTGCCACACTGGGCAAAGAACACTTTGAATCTCTTAAAACTAGAAAAAAAGTTCAGGGCTACAATAATTCCAGCAAAAGACAACACCGACGGCATGTTGGATGCAGTAAAACACTATGTATCCTGGCAGGAAGCCAACTTGGACATCACAATGGAGCTTCTAAACAAAAAAGGAAGAAAATCAGGATACAAAAAAATTACAGACGGTGATCTCACCAAACTCGGCTTTAAGACAATTGATGATCTTGCCGCGTCTATTTCTGAAGGCAAAGTTTCTATGAATAAAATTAAACCAATCAAACCTTGGTTTGCACTGTCTCCTCCAAAACATGGATTCAAACGCAGCACAAGAAAGACCTATGGTGAAGGTGGAGTGCTTGGCCAAAACAAAGAGCTTGCAGAACTAGTAAGGAGCATGATGTAGCTTGGCCACGCGACTCAGAAAGACAAGAAAGTACAGGGGTTCAAGAACCCATGGATGGGGACAAATAGGACAGCACAGGGCAAGTGGTCACAAGGGTGGTCTTGGCAAGTCAGGAATGCACAAACACCTGTATAGCTCACTACTCAAGTATGACCCAGATCACTTTGGTCATGATTCTACTCATCCACCTCACCCAAACATAATTCGAAAGTGGGCTAGCGTAAGAGATCTAGACGACCTCTTTGCAAAACACGGCAAAGAGGAGGGAGGAAAAAAAATACTCGATCTTGACGGCCTTGGCTACGATAAACTTCTTGGCGGAGGGCAACTAAAAACTGCCTATTCTGTCAAAATACAACAATACACAACATCTGCTGAAGAAAAGATCAAAAAGGCCGGGGGAGAGGTGTTAGCAGTTGAGTGAAACCACCGCAACTGGACTTATTAAAAGAATAGTGGAAAAAACCGAACCCTATCTAGTCCAAGTCCCAAAACCAAAAAAGAAGCTCTCTTTACAGACTAGGCTCGTCTGGTGCGGAATCGCACTCTTAATTTACCAAGTGATGGGGCAAACGCCGCTTTTTGGTGCAACAGCGCCTGAATTCGACTTTCTCCAGTTTGCAAGAGTTATTTTTGCATCGCAGCAAGGCACTCTAGTTGAGCTCGGAATTGGTCCGATAGTCACAGCAGGACTACTCATGCAGCTTCTCAAGGGTTCTGAGATCCTCAAGTTTGATTTTACAAAACCAGATGAAAGGGGAATATTTCAGACTGCGACTAAACTTGTCACATACGTTGTAATAGTTATCGAGTCAATAGTGTATGCTATAGCGGTGTATGGGCCAGGAATTTCAAACCCAACAGTTCTATACGTGATAATAGGACAGCTAATCTCTGCCTCCATAATCATCATGTTCTTAGACGAACTCATTCAGAAAGGATGGGGGCTCGGAAGCGGAATCAGTCTGTTCATCATGGCGGGTGTGGCACAGCAGATCCTGTGGAGCCTCTTCAGTCCACTTCCTGCAGGAGACGGCGGTATGATAGGTGTTGTACCATTTATCGCACAATCTGTTTCACAGGGAGGAGGGCTTGCCGATGTGTTCTTTAGGTCCAACCAGCTACCGAGTGTGTTCGGTCTGCTCATCACTGCAGGTATCCTGCTTATTCTGGTGTATACTCAAGCAATCAAGGTGGAGATCCCAATCGTGTCTACAAAATACAGAGGATTTTCGGCAACTTATCCAATCAAACTAATGTACGTATCAAACATCCCAGTGATTTTAGCCACGGCCCTTACAGCAAACGCGGTATTCATTGGACAAATGTTGTGGTCAAATGTCAACCCGCGGAACAACCATCCATTCTTTAACTTTTTAGCCCAGTTTGATCCTACCAGTCCCTCTACACCAATAGGTGGCATCGTCTACTACATTACACCCCCAAGAGGTCTTGATCTTGCGGCCCTTGATCCCATACGCGCGGTTGTCTACGTGCTATTTATGATAGGAATAGTCATAGTGTTTGGAAGGCTTTGGGTGGAGCTTGGAGGACTGTCTCCAAAAAGCGCTGCAAAAAGTCTCTTAGACGCAGACGTGCAAATTCCTGGGTTTAGAAAATCAAACCAGCCCGTGGAGTCGCTCCTTGCAAAGTACATTCCGTCTGTTACTATAATTGGCTCGGCCATACTTGGCGCGCTGGCTGGCATCTCCGATGTTCTTGGCGTATTTGGAACCGGCATCGGCATACTGCTTATGGTAGATATTCTGATCAACTACTACCAACAACTGATCCGCGAACAAGTCGAAGTCGTCATGCCTCGTCTGGGTGCACTGCTTGGGCGAAAGTAAAAAAGTTGTCATAGTAGGAATCGCTGGAGTCGGCAAAACAACACTAGTCTCAAAAATTGTGGAAATACTAAATCAGCGAAAAAAAAGTGTTAGTGTGCACAGCTTTGGAACAGTCATGTTCGAGGAGGCAAAAAAATTAGGCATAACGAATAGGGATGAGCTGAGAAAGTTAGCAGTAGACAAACAAAGG
>JAWAFK010000017.1:0-20888 GCA_038890395.1 Candidatus Nitrosotenuis sp.
GATACGAATCCCTGCAGGTGTGGAAGACAAAGGGATTCCACAGAAAGAACATGAAGCGGCATTTTAACTGGCATACATATCACCACAGAAGCAAGGCAGAGACCATATTCAGTGTGATAAAGAGGATGCTTGGAGAGTACGTCATGTCAAGATACATCCTTACACAGAACCGAGAGACGATGTACCGAATAATAGCATACAATTGTTACAGGATTACCAGGAATTATTTGGTGATTCTGGGATGGTTTCTACAGGGCTATTTCTATTATTTATTATAAAAATAGAAAGATTCGAGGGTTTTACCTGTCTATAATTAAAGGGTGAAAAAGTGCAAAATCTACTGTCCTAACTACTATCCCGATCAAAAAGCGCGGGGGATGGGATTTGAACCCACGCGTCCTTACGGACATGGGATTAGCAATCCCACGCCCTACCAGGCTAGGCGACCCCCGCTCAAGGGTTGCTAAGGACGCTCCGTAAATAAATTCACTCTTCGGTGGATCTGGTGTAATTGTCCACTAGGCTTTGCAGCGGTATTTTTTTGCCGCCAACGATTTTCAAATCCACATGAATCTTCTTGTTCTTAATGGTGATGATGTTGTAGGTGTTTTCAAAAAATCCTCTCATTCTTTCAGAGGACGCAGTACCTGCGTTAACTATGGACAATTCCTTAAAATTCCAAATCCAAGGCCTGTGCTTGTGGCCGCACAAAACCAAATTTACCTTTGTTGCAAGAATCGTGCGCAAGACATCGCCTGCATCAATTACCTCGACTCGGGCAGACCCAGTATCTGGAATTCCAATTAGGTGGTGGTGCATTGCAAGAATGATTATCTTGTCTTTGAATTTTTTGACCGTCCTCTCAAGCCACAGATTCTGGCGGTATCCAACTTCGCCTTCGTCCCTGTCAGGCCTTGCAGTGCCCAAAGTAACTACTACTACATCTCCAAGCTCGTTTACCGTATCAAACGGAAAATATTTCTTAAAATGCAAATATCCAGTGTTGCGGTAGTCGTGATTGCCAGATATTGCGATTATCTTTTTTGTCTCAAGTCTTGACAGTAATTTCTTGCATTTCTCGTATTCTTTTGTGAGGCCCTCATTTGTGAGGTCTCCAGTCACTATGACTGCGTCTGGTTTTAGTGCGTTTACCTCCTTTATCACCTGCTCAAATACTTCCTCCCTGAACTGCGCACCCACATGAATATCTGACAGCTGGACAATTATCATATGGTCTGTCTGTAAAATTCGCCGTATTTAGTCTTGTTTTCAATGAGATCGACTTTTGAAATCTTTGTTTTTATTTCGCTTTATCTTCAGTTCATATTTCTTACACAAATGTGACGATATGGCAGAGTCAAGTTGGACTAGTCTGAAAAATGAGGAACACACCATAATTCGAGGTTCAAATCCATCAATATTGAATTAAATAGGTAGTCTCAAATCAAATCACTGACTTGGGCAAAAAAGCAACCGTGATCAAAGGAGACGGGATCGGCCCCGAAGTAGTTGACGCAATGCTAAAGGTTCTCAAAGAATGCAACACCCAAGTCGAGCTCGTGCTTGCAGAGGCAGGCTCTGAGCAATGGCAAAAAAACGGCGAAAAAGACCCCTCGTACATTCCAGAAAAAACAATGAAACTGCTTGAAAGCACGGATGCTTGCTTTAAAGGACCAACCACCACTGTGCCAAAACCCGGAGCCCCAAGAAGCGTCGCAGTCACACTGCGCCAAAAATTTGAGCTGTATTCCAACATACGGCCAATCAAAACCTACAAGCGGCTCACACCAAATTATGATCTTGACTTTGTCTGCTTTAGGGAGGCAACGGAAGGCCTCTACACAGGAATCGAAGTCCAATTAACAGCTGATGCAGCAATTGCCATCAGAAAAATAACAAGGCAGGGCTGCAGAAGGTTTGCAAACTCGGCAGTCTCTTGGGCAAAAAAATACAACATGAACAAGCTTGTGGCAATAACAAAGCGCAACATACTCAAAATCACCGACGGAATCTTCCTAGATGAGATGCAAGCAGCAGCAAACACAGTACCAGGCCTTGAGGTACAAGAGCTATACATTGACAACATGATGCAGCAGCTTGTGGTAAATCCGTCCCAGTTCAACGGTGCAGTACTTGCAAGCACAAATCTCTTCATGGATATAGTATCTGAGCTTGCATCTGGAATAATCGGCTCAATAGGACTGGTGTATTCATCAAACATGGGAGATAGATACGCAATGTTTGAGGCAGCGCACGGAAGCGCGCCGTCCTTTAAAGGACAAAACAAGGTAAATCCGACAGCGGCAGTATTGTCCGGCGCATGGATGGTCGAATACCTAGGTGAGAAACACATCAAAGACGCTATATTTTCTGCAACAGAGCAGGTCATCAACGAAGGAAAATACGTAACATTTGACATTGGTGGCACAGCAACTACGACTCAGATGACTGACGAAATCTGCAGAATAGCAAAAACGAAACTACGCAAATGACTTGAAAAAAAAGATTCTGTTACTAATGACGATTAACTTTCATTGCTTCAATTAGTATTAGTTCTTCAAAAAATAACTTCTTTTTTGCCAAAATTCTCACCGAAAGACCAAATGATTCTGTGTATGAAATTAATTTCTCGTAGTTTGCAAGCGACGAAGTAAGGTACAACATTTTACCATGTGGCTTTATGCACACACTGGCAGATTCAATTATTTTGTAAGGAATAACGAGTCCTTCTGGACCGCCATCAACTGTTCTATCAACTATATTATCTGATGGCAGATACGGCAAATTGCAGACCACCAGTTCGAATTTTGCGCCAAGAGCGGATGCACCATCACAACAAACCATATTCTGAGATTTATGTGTCTGTTCTTTGAGAGATCCAAAATCTATGTCGGTTGCAACAACGACATCAAAGTTTTCCTCTAAAATTCTTGCTAAATAGCCAGATCCTGCGCCAATCTCTAAAGCCGTCTGACCTCTCTCATTTTTGATGTGCTCTGCTAAAAAGAATGTGTCTTCTGCAGGCACATAAGTCTCAGACAATTTGTTTTGCAAGTTTGATTATCTCATCTACTGTCAGCTCTTCAAGCCTTTTATCTGATTGCATTTTTTTGCCGAATCTTTTGAGTATGTTACCCACGGTTTTTCTCTTATATGAGAACAGTTTGTTGACTGCATCAATAACTTCTGGTGTGACTCTTTTTTTGTGTTTTAACAAGAGTACCACCGAGTCCACCTTTGGTGGGGGCTCAAAGTTGTTTTTGCTTACCGAGAGCACCTTTTGCATCTCAAAGGAATGGTTTGCAATGACTGCAACTGCGCGCATTTTTTTGCCAACAGAAAACAGCTTTTCTGCAAACTCCTCTTGAACCATCACCACAGCATACTTCCACTTTTTTTGCGCAAGCCATTCTATTGCATTTCTACTCCTAGAGTACGGCAGATTTGACACAAAGACATCAAAATCCATATCGATTTCAAAGCCGTCGCCGTACACTAGCTCAAGATTTGGAATCTGTGAAAACTTCAGTACAGCATCAGAGTATAAACGCTCATCTTTTTCCACAGAGATTACATACCTTGCAGCATCACACAAATAAGGCACAAGAATGCCGCGTCCAGTCCCTACCTCAAGCACAGTGTCTTTTTTTGTGATTCCTGCAGAATCCACTATTTTTTTTGCAATATTTTGTGATAAAAGAAAGTGTTGACCAAGGTTTTGCCTCTTCATCGCTTGACAAAGAGTGTTACTTTCACTTCACCTGTAATCTCGTCCATGATGCGCTCGGCAATTTGTTTTTGCGGCTCTTTAAGGCCAACCCTTGCCTGTAGGTCATTAAAATCAACAAACTTTTGCCTTTCGCGCTCCTCAAGTATCGTCTTCATGTATGTCTTGCCAATTCCGGGAATTAGCTCCAATGCGTGGATCCTCGGCGTAAGGGGTTGTGCGTTGTTGATGTAGTCTATGAATCTTTTTTCGTTGTTCTTTACTATCAAATTCACAATGTTTCTAAGCTCACTTTGGGCCGCAGCAGAGATGCTGTTGTAGTCTAGCTTGCCAAGTACCGACATTATCTTTGTTCGGCCTTCCTTTCCGATGTAGATGCGCTCGCCAATCTCAAATGTGGTGTTCGGCATGCCGAGCACCTCGAGCAGGGTGAGTCTGTCTTCTCCAATTGCAGTAATTATAATTCCTTCACGTCCACGTACCGTAGTTGATTTTCCGCGCGTGACATAGTCTAACACATATGCGTACTCTTCATACTTACGTGGTGGACTAGAACTCCTTTCCAAGAAAAATCACTTTTGCGTTAAGAGTTCCCCTTGAGAATCTGCAGAATTTTTTCTAGCGTTTCAGCAAGGATTAGTTTTTTCCATCCAAACGTGAATGCCCTCAACTCTGCAAGCGAGCTTGGCATTATGTTTATAATCTCGACTGCCTCTTCCTCAGTCAGGCCGCACTCTTTTTTGAGTTCCTGTTTCATCTTTTTTGCAGCTTTTGCATCTATTTTTGCAAACTTGGTAACATAATCATAAGTCCATCTCTGGATCTGATCCATTTTCTCGGGATCTTCTTTTTCCAGAATTTCTTTTACCTCGGCCAAAGATATTGGCTGGCTTTTCTTTACTTGTTCCATCTACTTTACCCCAAATGGTTTGATATGGTCCAATCTAGTGATTAAGGTTTTCGTCTTGTTACCTAGCTTTACGTCCATTGTGACTGCGCGTCTGCCAACGGATGTTATGGTTCCCACCTTTCCGTGGTACCTTCTGTGAGGAATTGATTTGTGCTGTCTTGGATCTATGATTACTAGAGCTTGGTCTCCTACGTTGTACTCTCTCATTAGAAATGCCACTCCGCGTGGCGCGTCCTTTGTTAGGGCCGCCCTAGACTTGTGTCTAAAACCATGAGAGCGTCCAGACGGCTTCTTAGTAGTCATAAAAAGAAGGGTTTTGAGCCCTTATTTTAAACTACCATCTATTCTTCGGATTTTTTCTTCTTTTTTGTTTCATCTTCAGGATCGGCAACACCTGCTTCGGTGACAGTAAAAATCACCTCTTCTTCTGGATGGTGCGGACTGTCAACCATTCTGGCGATCCTCTTTTTGCCGGACTTTTTGAAGTAAATCCTGTAGGTACTAGTGTGTGCAACGACGTTTCCACCAATGGGTTTTGTCGGATCACCAAAGAACACATCTGGTGATGCCATGACCTGGTTTGTCGCAACTGCTGCACAATTATACGTCTCTGCAGTTCTGACCAAAAGATGCATGAACCTGTTGAGTCTCTGCTGCCTGTCAGATAGTGTTCCCCGTCCGAGGTACTCTGATCTGAAGAGGCCGACTGCCGAGTCTGCAATTATGAGTTTGATGTTATGTTGTTCAATTATTGGTCCAGCTTCTTCTAAAATCAGTGTCTGGTGTGCGCTGTTGTATGCCCTTGCAACTATGATGTTGTCAAGGACCTTTTCAGGATCCATTCCCTTTGCCTTTGCAATGGAAACTATTCTTTCCGGCCTGAATGTGTTTTCAGTGTCGATGTATAGCACTCCACCGTTGAGGCCACCCTCTTCTTTTGGTTTTTGGACAGTCACGCAAATAGTATGACAAAACTGTGTCTTGCCAGATCCGAACTCGCCATACACTTCTGTTAGGGCCTGAGTCTCGACTCCTCCGTCAAGTAACTGGTCTAGACATTGAGTCGCAGTAGTGATCTTACCTATGTCTTGTCTTCGCTTGTAGATCTCAGTTGCAGTAACAAAGTCTTTTGTGATGAGACCTTGTTCCATCAGGGTTTGTCGTGCTTTGGTCACGATCTTTTCTGCAGTTTCTCTATCCATGCCAGTAACTTCAGATACGTCAACTGGACCCCTGACAACTAAGTCCATTATGCTGTGTATGCCTGCATCCATTAGCTTCTTGGTGGTTACAGGACCTACACCATCAAGGCTGTCTAACCTTAAATCATCTATCATACCGTATGGTACCGTACTTTACTTTATAAAGTTGTTGATTGACGAATCTTTGCTCAAAATCACATTGTCGGTCAACTATAACTAACACAAAAGAAATTCCGCTTAAATGAAACATGACTCTTCTATGATGTGACTCAATTTAAACACACATATGAGATCAAACCGACAAACTTTGCAACACTACCTGATGACAAAAAACTCAGCGCGCTAACCAAGTTTTACAGGCTGCTTGCCTCGATCCAAAAATCAATCCGAATTATCACACAAAAAGAATACATCCAGCTAGAGATTGGTGAAGGAAAAAAACTGCTACCGCTCCCCAGAACCTTTCTGGTATCTACAGAGCCATTGGAGCAGATTCTGGAACAGGTAGGCCTAGAATACTCTCTGGTGGCAAGGGCGCCTACGTGGAATATACAGTCGGAGCAGCTCAACTACCTCACGCTCGATGATTCACTTGCAAGGTGTTATTCGTTATTCAAAGTGCCCTCGACTCTTCCGGCTGCATGGCTAAACTCTATTTTGTCCCACTCTGAAATGGTATCAGTGTGGATAAAACCGATCGAGGCCCACAAAGCAGTTGTGCAAATGCAGCGCTACCTCAGCTTGGTATCTGCAGGCGTCAACACATCGCACGACCTAAGATATCGAACCGAAAAAGGGCTTGCGGTCTTGGACGGCCTGGCAAAGCAGCAGACCAAACTATTTCTAGTCTCAGTTATATCCATGATAAAATCCAAGTCGCTTGACACACTCAAAATTCAAGACAAGAACTTCAAGGCCGCAATGCGCACCATGATGGTTTCGTTTGATTCTGCGTCTGCGATGCAAAAACAAATGCTACTTGACGGTCTTGGAAAGACACTTTATTTCGATCTTGCTTCCTGTGCAGTGTTTTATCCCTTTGTGAGCTCAGACATGATAGAGGCACCAAACGGTGTAATCCTTGGTGTAAATCTGGGAACAGGCGCCCCAATCATATACGACTATACCAGAAGGGAAAATTATAACATCCTGCTTTTGGCCTCGTCTGGCGCAGGCAAATCAGTTACAGCAAAGACGCTCCTCAAAAGGCTTGCAGAAAGATATCCTGATGCAAAGATCTTTGTAATCGACCCAAACGGCGAATACGAAAAAGTGGGCAAACTTTTGGGACTCAATGTGCTCAAAGTGACACAGGAGCAGAATCTGGGGCTTGACCCCTTTAAGCTCTTTGATGCAACTGATGCCGCAGACATTTTAGCAGACATAAAAAACACAAACGAAATAATTCGCACCGAGTTTAGGGCACAGGCAGCCGACTGCAAATCCATAAAGGAATTCTACATTCGAGTCAACCAGAAGGCAAAAGAGTATCTCAGTGACCTAGTACACGGCAGACTATCCGCGGTATTGGAAGGTGATCCAAAAATCTCAGACAAGCTAGTGATCTCTCTTCGTGGCACCGACGGCCAAGACAGGATCTTTTTGTTGTTACTTCTTGCACTTGGAAAGGTCTGGAAAAAAATAAACACAATTGAGCCGCAAATACCAAAGATAATTCTCATTGACGAGGGCTGGATGCTCTTTATGAAAAATGCGTCAGGAAGGTTCCTAAACACGATTGCACGAGTAGGACGAAAATTCAACGTGGTCTTTATGTTTGTCACACAGCGACCCGAGGACGTAATTGAAAACGAGTATGGCCGCGCAATAGCAGACAACGCAGCAACCAAGATATTTTTGCAAAACACAGAGCAGGCAGCAGACAAGATAAAATCCACCATGTCGCTCTCAGACGAAGAATGCGACCTCATCAAGTCACTTTCAAGGGGACAATGCCTGATTCTTACAAAGGACTATAGATTGTACGCACAGATCGTTCCATCCAGAGATGAGCTTGAGGTATTTTCCACCACACCGATTTGAATTTTTATTATGGCGGAACCAAATTCTGGAATATGACATGGAAGGGTCGGGCCAGTAAACCTTCATCACATGGTGCGCCATTGAGTTTGTTTTGGTTTTGCAAAATTAAAGACAAGTGAAACACGTAGAAATATGTATTCTAGGTATGTTACGAATACATTCATTCTGTTATTGGCCTTCCTTTTGCTGATTTAATACTCTGACTATGGTGGCAATGCAGCGAATACAGAATGCCTCTGCGGAAAGACTCACTTCGCGTCGTCTCATGTAAATAACGGCAACAAATTTCTATTAAGAAACTCAGCCTATATTTTTCAGGTTTTTCGGATCCGTATGGGATCGGCAACTCGATCAATTTTGTACCCATAGAATACAGAAAAATCTACTTCCAAGATCGCAAAAACTAGATAATCCAACACAAGTAGAAATTATTGGATGGAGAGTAACTACGACATACTGGGCGTAAAATACGGCGCCACACAAAAAGAGATCCGTGATGCTTTCCGCAGACTGGTACTTGACCACCACTCAGACAGAGGTGGAGACGAAGAAAAGATAAAGAAGATCATCCAGGCGTACGAGGATCTCAAGATAGGCAAAGTATACCCAGACACCGAAGATGAGCGCCTCAAAAAGGCCAGAGTCTACACAGGCGACTCTGAAGAAGAAAGAAGAAAGCGTAACTTAGTTCTATCGGGAGATGTTGCAAGAGAGATGAAGATTGCGCAAGAATGGGCTGCACTCTTGCAGAGAAACAATGCAGCAGGCTCTAGGCTCTTTGGCTCAAAGGAGCTTGGTGAGGTAGAATTTGAGAGAAAGCAGACAGGTGAGCTCTTCATCAAAGGCAAGTTCTGGGCAGGCAGTCTCACATACATTGGCACGATAATCATGTCTGGCAGCATAACAAGTCCGTACTTTGCGCAAGACGAATCAACAAAGACGAACATCACGGTATTGAACGGCAACTTTACAATGCTGGATCCGCTCCAAAACAACTTTACAATAGAGCACGGAGCAAAGATAACTGCCAAAAACGGCGACATCATAGCTGGAAACGTAATTGGAATAAAAGAAATAATGCAAGACCCAAATGGCCGAGTCGGAATTTACATCACAAAGGAGCATTTCACAGAACTACATGCGCCAAAAGGCAAGATAGTTGTAGGAACTGCGCGCGAAACCGTCCTGCTTGATGGCGACACTGTAGTAGTGAACAATCTGATCAATAATGTCAAAGTGCGAGCAAAACATGTAGCAGTATTTGGAACCACCGTAAACTACAACTGCGAAATCGAGCTAAGGGAGGGAGGCTCACTTGTATTCCATGATGAGGGCTCTGGTTTTGCGCTCGCAGACGACGCTCTGATAAAGCTTGAAAACGGAAAATGGTTCAAGTTGCGCGATCTAAAGACCTCAAACATGGTAGGACACGGCAGGCAGATCACTTACGAATACCTAGACAGCATCGGCAAAAAACAAAGCAAATCACCCTTTAAGTTTGGATTTGGACTCTTCAAAAAATAACTGGTTTTGAATAATAATTTAATATCGTCGTTTAGCCGTTTTCGAGTGTGCACAAATGCGAATTATCATTTTTAGGAGGTATGTGCAATTAATTTAACAGATATAGAACTTGCAACTAGGTTTAATCAAATTATAACAAAAGGTAGAAAAGATAACACATACAAATTCGCATTGGCTAGATTCCTACTTGATTATTGTAGCGGTCTGGATAGCGAATACATTCAAAACAAAATAAAACACAACGAAGTTGAAATTGTAGATTATCAACAAATAGCTAACAAGTTTTTAATGTATTATTGGCATCAAGAATGTAAATACAGGATTAGACAGAACTATAATGATGCAAAACCACCTCACGTGATCTCAATCATCCGTGATGTATTTGGAACAGACTATGTTCCTACCCAATTCAAAGATCTCCCAGAACAACAAATAGAAAAAACACAACTCGAAATAAGGAAAAAAGTCTTTGGCAAAGAAAAAAATAAAACATCTCAAGTGGTGCCTAGGTTTCAAAACATCAAGGAAGGAAACTCTACAAAAAGAATGCAACTTTTTTACGATTATGATGACGAAAATGCTCATATACAAATTAAACCTGTTGCATTATCATTTTTTCATAAAAACTACTCGGTTTTACTAAAATTGGTGATCCTAGAGTGGGCTAAATTTCTTGAACGAGTTAATACATTACCTAGATTGATCGCAAAAATAGAATCAGCCGAAGTAAAACGCCACACATTACAAAGATATGTCAAAATATTTAGAGACTTTAGATGTTGTTTTTACTGTAATGCCTCACTTGATAGCTCAGAAACACACGTTGACCATTTTATTCCTTGGTCATATATCTTTGAAGATGAATCCTGGAATTTGGTGTTGGCTTGTAGCAAATGTAATCTACGTAAACACGATTCACTTGCAGAATCAACATTTCTTGATGAGCTGATCAAAAGAAATATGATGTATCAAAATAAAATAAATGAGTTGAAAAAATCATTATTAAAACTTGATTCTGGAAAAGGATGGGAAAAAGAAATTATTCATCACTACAAGAATTGTAAATTGCATGGATTTTCTGAAGTAAAGCTGCCATAAATGAGTTCATCACTTCAAACAGCTTTGTAACACTGAATGTCGTCATTCAATTTAAACAATTTCAACATCTGTTCAATTTTGTCTTCATATTCTCACAAATGTTTAAACAAAAGATGATCAGCTTTATTGGTTTGCGTAGCAAGGTATCAGTCGGGATAGTATCAAGTAAGAAAACGTCGATGCGCTCGTACCGGGTCGATGGGCAGGGAACTTTGGTTCCATAGCACTACTTGCAATACTATCCTATTTTCGTTTGACTTACAGTTGTTTACTATTTTTGAAAATTGATCTATTTTTTAAACAAATTTAATTCAGATTGATAATCTATTTTAACAAATTTTAATAACTTTCATAAAACATATTATATTTGTTTGACACAAACTAAGATAGATGAAAAGCGCAAAAATCATCTGCGCACCAGATGGTCCTTTCGGTGATTCACAATGATTAGCGGCGCAGAAATCTACAGAATGGCAAAGACCGGTTGCGTTGCTGGGCTGGTCGGCGGCTTTGCGCTTTTCAGCTCGTTTTTCTGGATAGACAGCGAGATCGAAGTACCATTTGGTACATTCTACAAGGAGGTCGGAATGGTCGTAGGCCTGCACGACCTTTCGGCCATCGCATTTGGATTTTTTGCACACATGCTCACAGCTTCGCTGATAGGCGCAATCTTCTGCATCTGCTCAAAGTTACACAAACTTTTGGAGATCTCAAGTGTGCCAAAGGGGATAATCGGTGGTGCCGTGACCGGTGTCCAAGTATATGCCATCTTCTTTATGCCAATTACACTATACGTGATGTTTCCTATGATCAGCTCGCAAGCATCAGGCCAGTTTTTGACCACCGAAGATGACATGAAGGTTGCGCAGATCTTGGTGCACACATACGACAAAATTCTGTGGGGCTCACTCATACTCCATATTCTGTATGGTGCCGTGATGGGACTGTTCAGCTCAATTATGTTGTATGAGGAATATCACATGAAAGAAAAACCAAAAAAGGAAAAAAAGGAATCCTGGAAAAAATTTGAGAGTGAGCACTGGCCATCCACATGACCATGACCTCTCGTCTCTCTTTTTCAAAGAGAGCGCAGATTGGCTGCGTTGCAGGTTTAGCTGGCGGTTTTGCCATCTTTGTAAGCATATTCGTAATTGATCTGGGCCTTGGGGCACACGGAGCTTTCTACAAAGTAGTCGGATTTGCCGCAGGACTGGATGGAATTGAAGCTACATTGTTTGGAATGGTGTCGCACATGCTCACTGCCTCACTCATTGGAACAGTCTTTGGACTTGGATCGGGAATGCACAAAATCCTTGACATCCATTCAATCAAAAAGGGTGCACTTGGAGGAATATCAACAGGGTTGGCAGTGTTTTTTGCCTTTTTTGTACCAATCACCACCTTTCTAATTGTGCCGCTAATCCAAGAAAACAAACAGATCGCAACAGACACACTCATCTCAAACATGAACCTCATAATGATTGGGGCAATCGAAATGCATGTCGTATATGGCATAGTGATGGGGGCGTTTTTTGCCATCGCAGTCCAAATAGAATCAAAAAAGATAGTTCAGAAAGCAAGGGTGGCCTGATTTGCTCAAGGTAGTCACAATATCGATAGTCATCGGTACGTTTCTTATTGGAATGTATTATGTGGTGGAGGCAACGTACGTACAGCCAGAACAACAAAGCGAGCTTGCAAAAGCACTTGACAAGCTCAGCGCAGGCCTCACATACGAAAAACTTACATCACTTGAAGAAGGAGAGCGTTACTCACTAGTGCGATTTGCACCTTCCGAGACTGTCAGGCTGATAATGCAAGAAGCACAAAACCACCCAAGCTTTGTCACAGAAAGCAAAGACAAGATCAAAGAACATTCAGGATCAGCTGAGCTCCGACTAATCAAGCTGACGCCAATTACGGGGCTCAAAGGTTTTGAGGCGCAAGGCACAGCAGGACTTTTTGTGTCAGGCGGTTCTACATTTTTGCGACTGGAAAACTTTGCCGTCACGCCAGGGCTGGACCAGTACCTCTATCTGACAAAGGACGGCTCAGTGACATCTGGAATAGAACTTGGAAGACTCAAGGCCACCGAAGGCTCGCACAACTACGACATGACCGGAATAGACACAGAAACTTTTAACATACTTGTAATATACAGCCCAACCTTTGACACCTACTACGCACACGCCAGATTCCTCAAAGCCGAATAGAATCTTAAAAAGAATCAAACATTTGAAAAATATGAAGTCGCTTTCTGCAGGAGAAAAAATAGTCTCGGAATTTCCTGTGGGTACTAAGTTTGGAAGCTGCATCCTATACATTACCAACTTTGGCGTTTCAGTCGAAAGCAGGCGTTGTGGCATGATCTTAAGCTTGGCTTTCGATGATATAGCAAGCTTCCTCCCAGTAACAAAACATTCCGCAAGGCTGTCCTGGCAAGAAAATAACTCTACATTTGAACTCATTGTAAATTCAGTCAAGACGGATATCTTGTGTACAAAATACAAAGAGGCGTATCGTGCATACCTTGCTGTACAACAAAGACTTGGCATCATGCAGCAAAGTCCGCAAAACATCACCGTGACAAACCCACTTGAGAAAATACCACAAGCATGATATCGCTTGAACCAAATGAAAAAGTCAGAAAGGCCTTTGAGGTAAAGTCAAGCCCACACGGTAAAGGCATATTGTACATAACCACTCTTGGAATTGCGTTTGAGTCACAAAAATACGGGCTTGTCTTGGATGTATCATTTGAATGGATTCAAAGTTATGATGTGAAAAAAAGCAACAAACTACAACTAGTATGGGAAACGCCGCACGGAAAGAAGGCGTATGTGTTTGGTGTTGACTCTGCAAAGGAGGTCTACGCCATTTATTCTTCTACAAACAAAGATTATGCAAGCTCTATTTCTGAGCTGGACGCACTAAAAATCAAATTGGAAAAAAATCGGCAAAGATAACTTAATCGTCGTCTGATTTTTCAAGAGAATCAAAAAGAGACTTGGGTAACGCAAACACAGATTTGGATACATCGCCAAGATTTGATGTCATGTATGATTTTATGTCATTTCCCAATGATGCCCTCGAAGTTTCTTTGGAAATTTCATCTTGAGCAAAGATCGTAGGTGGTGTTGTGTCTTTTTGTAGTGCTTGTTTTGCAACCGCTGCCGGCACTTGCAATACGGGTTGCTGGCCGACGTCTTTTATGACGCTTGTAAATCCTGCAGAGTACGGCCTCGTTTTATCGTGATGTGAAGATGTACCAAGAAACCTGACTCGCTCAACAAGGTTGCCAGTTGCCATTGCAGCTTGTGCAGCACCACTACCTGCAAATCTGGTGATTGCAGCACCACCAATCATAGCTGATGAGATCACGCCTTGCATCGTCCCAAGTATTGGGCCCATCATTGGCACTAACATGGCAGGAATCAAAGTAGCAAGTATCATGATTGCTAGTGCGGCAAACCATTCTATTACGGGATCCGGACTGATTAGTGTGCCAAGATAAGCCGTGCCGGCAACTATTACTAGAGCAGAAAATATCGGCGCAATCAAGAGCCCCAGCATTGCATCGATGAACTTGTTTACTATTCGCTTGAAAAACGGAAGCAAAGAAAGTATCAACAGTACCGGCAGTCCAATTATGATGATTGCGGTGAGCACCTGTCTTATCGTGCCAATCAAAAAGGCCATGAACATGAAACTAAGAAATGCAAGTGCCTTGATGACCCCCAAAAAAGATGTCTGAAAGATATTTTTGAGTGCGCCAAAGGGATCGGTGAGGCCTGCCACTAGGCTGTCCAGCGTGAACTGACACTCACCCTTTGCATCATTTGGGTCTGCGCACTCGATGCTTGCAATTTTCTTTAGGAGAATCTCTACATTCTTTGCGGCATATTGTGGTTCCTCTGGATTTAGTATCCAAATAGAGAACTGCTCAACTGATGCTGCAAGAACATCCCATAACGGGGGAAAGAAAAAGAAAAAGAAGACAAAGTAAACGCTCTTTGAGATGATCCTAAAGCCAGTCTCTGGTGGAACCACACTGATCTTCTCAAACACAAACGACATTCCGGCAAACATGAGCACAAAAACCATCAACAAAAACGAAGCTGTGCGCAAAAGAAGGTATATCTCAAAATTCCTGTTTCCAATCTCAGCTCCATCGTCTACGGCGTACTCGAATTTTGGCATCGTCGTAATGAGGCTCACATAGGTTAGCTGCATGATGTCGCTCCAGGCCAGTGTGGCAGCAATAACAGCTATTATGACTACGATTCCGCCAAGTATTATGATTCCTGCATCGATTATGCCTCGCCTTTTCTTAAAGACTCTCACAAAAATTATGGTTATTTGAGATAAAAGGAGCCTATGAGAATGGGGATTGTTAGTAGTGGTTTGTAACCACTTTTCACTCTCTACGCATAAATTTTTTGTTGGAGTAAAACGCAACAAGATGCGATACACCAAATACTGCTGCAACTACCGAGCTTGCAGAAACATCTAGAATTCCGGCAAAAAATACAGGAACTATTGCAACTAAAACTGCTTCAATTAAGAACTGCACAAGACAGCTCTTTGTCCCAAATCTGGAATACAGTGCAGCAAAGATGGCATTGACTTCATGTCTTGGTATGTATGGCGAGTTTTTAATCGTGATCCACGCGTCACAAAAATAACCAAACATCCAAAAGACAAAAAACGCAAGAGAAACCAGTGGCTCAAGCCTTGGTTGGAGGAAAAAATAAGTTCCAATCAATGTCGTAAAGACAAAAGACGTGCAGTGTTCATAAAAAAAGGATTTTGTGGGCATGCAAATTATTTGCAAGTCTGCACTTGGCGAAGTTCTAGCTTTCCAACCCCAACAATTATTGCGAAAACTACCATAACTCCACCAATCCACTTGGAAAACGGCAGCATCCTTCCGAGCAGCTCTATTATGCTTGCTGGCACGTTGCTGTTCGCACCAGGATTTTCAAAATCCACTCCCATAAACCACTCGATTACATCTTGGGCAAGAAACATTATTGCGGCGCCGATCATTGCGCCCACTATGATGTTGATATACCTTGAGCGGTCTTGAATATCTAACTCTTGTGTGTTTAGCATTGTGTAATAAAACGGAACTAAATTTAAGGTGAATATCAAATTCTGAATTTTGATTAGTCGCACCTAACTTGGTGTAAAAAATTTCGACGTTTTGAAAATCAACCTATCTTTAAATAATGTAAATGTGAACTTTTTTTGCATGGTTGGCGTAGACCAGATCCTCTCAAAGCTTGCAACCGTAGTTGACCCTGACCTCAAAAAAGACATAGTCTCTATGGGAATGATAAAAAATCTAGAGCTAAACGACGGCAACCTCAAATTTACATTGGAGCTTACTACGCCGGCATGTCCATTCAATGATCAAATAGAGCAGGACGTGCGAAATGCAGTGTCACAGCTAGAAGGCATCAAAAACTTTGAGCTCAACGTGACTGCCAAAGTCATGGAGGGAAGAGCATTTGATCCTGCCGAGGCGATGTCCACTGTAAAAAACATCATCGGTGTGGCAAGCGGAAAAGGAGGAGTGGGAAAATCCACGGTGTCGCTTAACCTTGCTCTTGCGTTGGGGCAGTCTGGTGCCAAAGTAGGGCTCTTGGATGCGGACATTTATGGCCCAAGCATCCCGCTCATGCTTGGGATGCAAAAGGCCTACATGGAAGTAGATAACAACAAACTGCAACCGGTGGACACACATGGAATCAAGGTGGTGTCATTTGGTTTCTTTGCAGAGCAGGAGCATCAAGCAGCAATTTACAGGGGCCCGATCATATCTGGCATTCTAAAACAGTTCCTAGTTGACACAAACTGGTCCAATCTTGATTATCTAATAGTTGATCTGCCACCTGGCACAGGTGACATACCGCTTACACTGGCACAGACAATTCCAATTACTGGCATCCTAGTTGTCACCACACCGCAAGATGTTGCAAGTAACGTGGCAGTAAAAGCAATTGGCATGTTCAATAAGCTAAATGTTCCCATCATAGGTGTGATCGAAAATATGAGTTACTTTGTTTGTCCAAAATGCACCGACCGACACTACATATTTGGCCAGGGAGGGGCAAAAAGAATCAGCGAAAAATACGGCATACCGTTCATCGGAGAAATCCCACTTAACTCCGGAATAATGGAAGGCTCAGACAAGGGCAAGCCAGTCATGATAGCTGATCCAAAATCTCAAAGCGCAGAAGCAATCCGCATAGCAGCAAAAAATGTAGCGGCCCAGTGCAGCATCTTAGCAGCAAAGCTCAGAGAAGAGATGCAAGCCACACAACAGGCATAACTTTGAAGCTGCCAGAAAATCTACGTCAGGCACTCAAAAAGCCGATAGGGACTCTCATAAAAGAAAGCGATGTAAGCAGAGCGCGCATTCTGCATTTTCTTCCGGCAAGCGCGTACATTGTAACTGTGGGGGACGCAACTACTGATAAGCTGAACCACTTTGGTTTTACACCATCATTGCAGATTGTCGACGGGACTGAAAAAAGACAAAAACGCAAGCCTCCGCAAAGCACAGCAAAAAAATTATACTGCAACAACCCGGCAGGCGAAATAACAAACGAAAGCATCGAGACAATAAGAAAGGCACTGGGATTGCCGCCACCAAACCAGATAATTGTAAACGGTGAAGAGGACCTGCTTGTCATTCCTGTGTGTATGTATGCGCCACCGAACACCGTCGTCTTTTACGGACAGCCAAACGAAGGCCTAGTCGTAGTACAGGTAACAGACGAAATTAGAAATAAAACAAAAGCAATTCTCAATCTAATGAAGTAGGGGTATGATGAGACGGTGGCTGTATGATTAATGATTACACACTAAACTCTGACCCTTCTTGAAGTTTTCAAAAATTATTAGCAAGTTATAGTATGTCAGTGGAGCTAAGTGCGAAGCAGCGAATCTGAGGAATAAAATCAGAATCTTCAAATTTTTGGCATGCCAAGCTTGTGCTTTACAAACTTTGATGCATAAAACCTTACACTGCAATTGATTCTCGACAAATCTTTGTACAAGAATTGACTTTATGGCATAATATGAAATCTTTCTAGTCTACTCTATGCATCTTGATGACGATCTGCGTCTAAATATACTAGAAAAAGTCGGAATATACTCAAACCGTCTCTCAATTCTGGAGCCAAAGACACTACTTACATCAAAAGAGGTTCTAGAAATGCCAAAAGAAATGACTGCAGGAAGAAGGACTACTGCCTACAAGTATTACGGAGTCTCCTACATGCAACACAACCTGATCTTCATCAACGTAAAAAAAATTCCAGATGAAAAGGCACTAGATGACACAATAGTCCACGAACTGGTTCATCTCAGATTTCCATATCTTAGTCACGGCAGGCGTTTCAACAAACTGGTGAGGCAGGTTCTCAAGGGCAAAACCTTTGCCCCGTACCAAAAAAGAAAACGCTGATCCCCTCAATCATTTATATTTCCCACAAATCGGCAACCAGTTGTAAAATGGAGCTGCAACAAATAATTCCAATAGGTGCAGCTGTTGCATCTTTTGCTGTGGCCGCAGGTTATGCTACTTGGGTTGGCAGACAAAACCCAGGTACAAAACAAATGATGGAGATCTCAGACGCAGTCAGAATAGGCGCATCGGCGTTTTTGAGGCGTGAGATGAAGATAATCATCCCAATCGCAATAGGACTCTCAGTAATAATTGGATATTTCATTGGCTTTTCAAACGGAATCGCATTCGCAGTTGGTGCAGCACTTTCTGCAGTTGCAGGGCTGATTTCGCTTAAAATCACAGTCAAGGCCGCAGTCAGGGCCGCAAACGCAACGGGGAGCGGAATTGGAAGAACGTTTGCACTCGCATTCCGTGGAGGAGCAACGGTGGGCCTTGCAGTACCTGCAATGGCACTTCTGGCACTTGCGCTTTTGTATTTGGCATTCCCAGATCCAATCACAATAGCCGGCGTGGGAATTGGCGCCAGCCTTATTGCACTGTTCATTAGGATTGGTGGAGGGATATTTACAAAGGCAGCCGACATGGGCGCGGACTTGGTAGGCAAAGTCGAAGCAAACATCCCAGAAGACGACCCAAGGAACCCGGCAACAATTGCAGACAACGTAGGAGACAATGTTGGAGATGCAGCAGGTATGGGCTCAGATGTCTACGAATCATACATAGTAACAGTACTTGCATCAATTCTGATTGGAGCGCTGATTGGCGCACCGAAAATTGTGATTTACCCAATTCTGATTGGAGCATCAGGACTAATTGCGTCAATTATAGGCTCTGCCACAATCGGCTCAAAAAACGTAGCAGACGTAATGAAACCACTCAACCGATCATTTTACATATCTGCAGCAATCGCAATCGCACTCAACTTTGCATTCACTTATCTGTTCATAGGCCAAGACCGCCTCTCGTATGCATTGTTTGCAAGCACAGTAATTGGCGTCATCTTGGTACCTGTAATTCAGAGAATCACAGACTATTATACAAACTACAAATTCAAGCCTGTCCGAGAGATTAGCGAATCTGCCAAGTGGGGATATGCGTCCTTGACTCTTATGGGAATCATAAAGGGAATGCAGTCAACAGGGCCGTTCATGATCGCACTTGTTGCAGCAATAATCGTCTCATTTTCGATTTCGGCTGCAGCAGCACCAGATCCGTCACAAGCGTTACTCTACGGAATATTCGGAACCTCACTTACTGCGATGGCCATGTTGAGTCTCGCAGGAATCGTGCTCTCAATTGACGCATTTGGCCCAATTGCGGACAACGCAGGAGGAATAGTCGAGATGACGGGAATGGGCGAGGACAACCGCAAGGTGACAGATCAAATCGACGCAGTAGGAAACACCACAAAAGCGGTCACAAAAGGATTTGCCATCGCAAGTGCCGCACTTGCCGCCTTGGCTATGATCCAGGCATTTCAGTATGAGGCAAGAAAGTTCCTCGAAGAGCACGCAACTACTTCATTTTCACATCTTTCTCCTGAAAACTTTGCCAAGCTTTCCGACTATACCCTCACAAACCCTACGATCATCGTGGGATTGCTTGTGGGAGGACTTCTTCCGTTTATAATAACTGGCCAGCTCATAAGTGGCGTATCGCGTGCGGCCTCAAAGATGGTCGATGAGGTACGCAGACAGTTCAAGCAAGATCCAGAGATACTTACAGGTAAATCAAAACCGGACTATGCAAAATGTGTGGATATCGCAACACTTGCATCATTAAAGGAGCTGTGGAAGTCTGCAAGCATTGCAATAGCTGCACCAATCGTTCTTGGAATCCTACTTGGCCCGCCAGCAGTAGCAGGACTCTTGATGGGGGCGGTAGTGACTGGAATATTTTTGGCATTCCACCTTGCAAACACAGGCGGTGCATGGGACAATGCCAAAAAGCTAGTAGAGATGCAGGGAAGAAAGGGAAGCGAAGAACACAAAGTGGCAGTAGTTGGTGACATAATAGGCGATCCATACAAAGATACAGCAGGCCCTGCACTCAACACGGTAATCAAGCTCCTAAATACGGTGGCAATCGTCTTCGTTTCTGCGTTTATGGCAGTACTTGTACTTTAGCGCTTTCGCTTCTTTATTGTCCATTTGACAAGATACGAACTTGCAATTATCAGCTCAAGTCCCTTCTTTGTTATCTTGTACTCTACGCGGTAAGGAGGGCTTTTACCGTAGGAGGTGCGTTTTACGAGACCTTCATTTTGGAGATTCCTAAGTACGCTTGCAAGCGTAGATGGTGAGATCTCTTGTAGCGCAACTAGCAGCTCACCGTACCTCATGGACTTGTGGTTTCGCAGCTCCCAGAGCACCCTGAAGTTCCATCGCCTACCGACAAAATCACTCAGCTCAAAAAGAAAGGGGCTTACATAATCAACATCCCTGAACAGCCTTTCCACAATTTGCAAGAGTTGCTTTCTTTTAAAAATCTAGCCTTGCTTTAGTATGTCAAGGAATTTTTTGACGCCAGGATCGGATGCGCTCTCTCCAAGCTCCCACTCGATCTGTTCTACTATCTTTTCGTACTCGCCTCCGTAGACTTCGCGCAGTACGGACTTGAGGTAATCTGGATGCTCAAAGCAGTCAAAGATCTTGCAGTCATAGTACTTTTCCAGCCTTGCCAAGACCAACTGGTACTGTGGGCCGCCCTTTCGCATAAGCACTATTTCTACATGCTTTGTCGACTAACTCCTCTTCTTACTGACATCCTGATCTAATTTTGTGCACTAGACAAGCTTTGGATCAGTACCTCCTGACCAGTTACCATGATTGAGTGGAATCAATACAATGAAAAACTGGTCAGACGAGGCGAGATTCTCATCTCAGGTGATTGTTTTAAGAGCTG
>JAWAFK010000018.1:0-18699 GCA_038890395.1 Candidatus Nitrosotenuis sp.
GGTTTGATAATTTGGCGAGCCGTTTAATTATTTCAAAATCTTTTTTTGAATTTATGATAAAGATAAAATTTCAGAAAATACTGGTTCCGCTTGATGGCTCAAAGAACTCTATTCGTGGACTAAACCATGCAATATACCTGGCAAGGCAGTGTCAGGCAACGATAACTGGCATCTACGTTATTCCAAGGCCGCCGCATCCGGCATTTCGAACACCGTCGTACCCAGAAAAACCGCTGCTCAAAGACGCAGACAGGACAATCCAGTTTGCAAAGAAACATTGTGCACAAAATGGCATATTTTTTGAGGGTAAGATAACTTTTGGCGACCCAGCACATACGATAGTCAGGTTCGCAAAAGACAAAAAGTTTGACGCAATAGTAATTGGAGCCAGAGGGCGCGGAGCGGTAAAGGAGTTCTTCTTTGGAAGCGTCTCAAACTATGTTCTGCACAAGTCTGGCCTACCAGTACTTGTAGTGAAGTAGCCTTTACAGATTTTTTTTATCCCATATTACCGTGTAAGTGATGACTTTTTTTGGTGCTTGTTTTGAGCCCCATTCGTCCTTTGTGTGGCCCGAGTTTTGTTCAGAAATTGTGCCCCACCTGAATCTTGGGAACTGTGTTTCAATCATGTGGCGTTTTTTGTGAATCTAAAAGATAAGAGTCGGGCTTGCAGTGCAATGCAAAGCATACCGACTCGTTATATCAAAAAAACTCCATTTATTATCATGCAAATTCAACTAACAGGAAAAAAAATAGATGATGATAGAAGGGATGCACTCCTTGGAGTCGTGTCCGACAAGTACTGCCGCGCCATACTGGAATCAACTATGAGTGGGCCGAAGGCAGCAATAGAGATAAGTGCAGAGACACAGATTCCGATCAGCACCGTCTACCGAAGATTGCAGCTGCTTTTTGACAACAAGTTGCTTGCCATCTCCGGCTCGATCACATCAGAGGGAAAAAAACACTTTCTTTACAAGAGCAAGGTAAGGGCCATAACATCACAGTTCAACGGCGGCAACCTAGAAGTAGAGATCGTTCCTAATGAGACCCATTAGGAACCCAACTATTTTGAGACTTATTTCTGAGAATCATGCCCTCTTCTTAAATCTGCAGCAGGTGGTGAATCATCATGAAAGACAAGCTGTACTCTAGTCCCGTATTGACTCTGACTGCATCCGCTTCGATGCACGATGCGCTTGTCCTCATGAAGACGAATTTTGTCAAAAGAATCATAGTGGTCAGAGACAAAAGGCCGGTTGGGATACTCACTGAGCGTGACATCAACAGGTTCCTTGAGCAGGACACCACAAAGAGATCGCTTTCTGAGATACCGCTTCGAGAAGCGATGAAAAAAGATTTGATCACAATAGTTACCGACTTGGAAGATTTTCTGCACCAGTGCGCAGCCCGCATGGTGACCTTTAAGATTGGCTCAATCATAGTTACAGACGAAAATGGGAATCTTACAGGAATCGTAACGCAAACTGACATTGCAGATATTTTTGCCGCCAAGTACCCAGGAAGATACAAAGTAAGAGATTACATGAGCGAAAAAACAGTTACTTGTAGAAACTCCGATCAGCTTAGGTACGCACTTGAGATCCTCAATAAGAACAACGTTTCAAGACTCGTCGTCACAGACAACGCAGGGCATGTAAGGGGCCTAGTCACCACCAATACGTTTCTTAGACACAGCGAGTATTTCAAGCGCGCAGACGGTCTTGCAAGAGACTACCTACTTGAAAAGTCAAAGTACTCACTTTCAGTCGACAGCTTGCTTGAAAAAGAGATAATCGTAGTCGAGCCAGACTATGACTTGGCAAGTACAGCCCAGATCATGGTAAAAAACAAGATAAGCGGGATTCCTGTGGTATCACATGACATGTTAGTAGGAGTGATAACAAAATTCGACATAGTAAGGGCGTTTTGCGACATTCCGGTGCACAAAGACGTCTTGGAAAGGTACAGGGCCCCCACCTGATCAGATAAATAACAGACAACGATTATACCAACATTGGAAACAGAAATTCCAAGAAGAAAGCAGCACCCTCCTAAAAAAGAGACAACCAGAAGCATCACGTACAGGCTTCCCGCAAGGGTAGTCGAGGAGCTAGAGACCGAAGCGATGCAAAAAAACATCTCGCACAATGTTCTGGTAAGGCAGATTCTCGAAAAGTATCTGAGCTGGGATCGATTCGCAGACAAAATTGGAATAATTCCCGTCCCAAAAAAAATTCTTGAGACTCTTGGTGTTGAGCTTGAAGGCAGTGAAATAAACCAGATAGTCGACGCAATAAAGCCGATAATCAAAGAGTCAGTTCTCTTCATGAAAGGAAAGTACGACTTAAAACGGGCAATCGAGACGTTGGAGGACTATATGCGGGCATCAGGAATGAACTCGGATCACAGAGTCGAAGGTTCTATACACCATTTCATCATACAGCACGATCTTGGAATCAAGTGGTCTCTGTTTACAGAACAGCTGCTCAAAGAGATATTTGGTGAGTTTTTGCCGCAAAAAAACCTCAAGTGCCAGACAACAGAAAAGACGGTTATTGCGTCAATTGAGCTTGGAAGCGACTTTAGCGAGCATGATTATTAAAAAAAGGAAAATTTTACTGGACTTGTATTGTGTTGGATTTTGGCTTTGGTGTCGGTACAGCCTTTGGTACAGTGATGTTTAGGATTCCATCGGTGAGCTTTGCCTGTGCCTTGTCTGAGACTATCTTTTCTGGCAGCGGTATTGTCCTGTAGTATGAGACTTCGCTTCTCTCCTTTCTTATGTAGTTCTTTTTCTTTTCTTCTTCCTCTTCTTTGTGCTGCGCAGATATCTCAAGTGTGCTGTCGGAGATGTTGAGTTTTATTTCGTCTTTTTTGACTCCCGGGATTTCGACTTTGATTGTGTACTTGTCGCCTTCGTCTGCTATATCGCATGACATAGACGCCACTTTTTGGGTCGAAAACGACGGAAGTAGAGCAAAGGATCTTTCAAACTCTCTTCTAAAGTTCTCAAATGCTCTATCAAGGCTTGCCCAGTTGAATGGCCACGCAGGTACAAGTTCAGTTGATTTTTGTTTGTCGTCTTTTGCCATTTGAACATGTGACGCGATTCATGTTTTATTAGGTATGATCTCGATTTTCAGACTTGATTTTTAGATCTATTTTTGTAATGTTTCTTTTTTTGGTTCTTCTAAGAGATCCTTTCTTACCAGTATTGGCACGTTGTAGAATGTGGCAAGTGCAATAGCATCAGATGCCCGATAGTATTTCAGAATTATTTCCTTGCGTCCTGTAAAGTAGAGATTTGCCCTGAATATCTTGCCTGTTTCGTAGATCTTTACCTTCACTAGCACTATCTCATTTTCCTCACACATCTGTTCAAACATGTTGTAGATTGTCGGCACCTCTTCTCTTTTGCCTTCGATGAAATTTGCAATGTAGCGGGCAACCTCGGAGGAAAACGCAGTCATGTGGAACTCTTTTCCGTCAATCGATTTTAGAACCATGGCGCCTGTCATTGGGTCTACCAATCCGAGCTCAGATATTACAACTGTCTCGTAGTCCTCGTCTGGTTTTTCATCTATCTTCATCGTATGAAGTAATCATCCAGACCATAAATTAAAGTCCCTGATTTCCATTCCTGATAACAAGACGATTTGTTTTATCTGGGAAAATTGCTTTTTTATATGATGGAAATAGACTATGTTTCACTTGCAGCTCTTCTCATCTCGTTGTCTGCAGTAGGCCTTTCCATCATCAAGTTCACAAAAGAAAGCAAAGTTAAGATTCAAGCAGATATGGTAACTACATTAAGCAGAATAATAGACATCATAAGAAACGACACGGTTCGAGAGTACAGGGAGCTCCTCAGAGAAAGTGAGGCACTAAAGCAGCTAAACATTGAAGGTGGTACGACGCTTCCCCCGCTTGACGACAAGATAGAAAAGGCAGCACGATATGTTGCTGTAGCCTACGACAAATTGGGATTCATCATAAAGCATGACGAGGATCTCCAAAGAAGGGTTCTTGAGTGGCACGGCGACGACATTGCAGAAATGTGGCTCATGTTGCAGCCCATAGTCAAGAACAAGTGGAGATTAAAACATCCGCGTTATGCCATTGAATTTGAAAGGCTGGGACAGAAGGCAGTTGCCTATGAAGAAAGCTCCAAGCATCACAAGGATTTCTGATCAAGTATGTTCAATGACGACTCGGTTGTTTTTTTGATTTCGGCCAGGAGTTCTTTGAGTGTTTGTTCGTTGCCCACACTTCCTTTTTGTTGCAGCTCAGTGTTGTAGTATTTCATCCAAGAATATGTGTGCTCAAGGGTCTTGATCGTTTCAAACCGCAGCAAAGTTTGTTTTCCTGAGAGGGTTGTCGAATTCCACACATCTGTAAAAAACGGTTTGTAGTCGTTGTATTGAATGGTATCGTTAATGAAGCGCAGCTTTCTAATTAGATCTTCTTTGATAAGTAACAGGATTTTTTTTCTTGTTGCGTTGTCCTCCTTTTTTTGCATTCTTCTGTAAGACCAGTTCTCCACAAAAACGGCGCCAAAAATTATAGTGGCAAGAATCGTCGATTCGACTACAATGTTTTCCCATTGGATCAACATTCTCAACCTCTCATTTTACTACCAGTACTGGAACTTTTGATTTGTTGAGCACGTAATTTGCAACGCTGCCCAAAAACATCTCTGCGACTGGGTTTGGCCCCCTTGAGCCCATCACTATCAGATCGAATCCTTCCTCTTGGGCGAATCTGACTATCTCTTTTCCTGCGTAACCGTCGCGTCTGAGTTTCCAAGAAAACGGCACGCCGTTCTTTTTTGCAATCTTGGCGGCCCCTACGATCATCATGTTTGCAAGTCTTTGGTATCGCTTCTTTATTTTCCCGTCCGATATTACAGGCAGCATTATGATGTGAAAGCCCGTGATTGAAATACCTCGGTTCTTTGAGATTCCTATTGCCAGTTCCAGAGCCTTTTTGGAGTGCTTTGAGCCATCAAGGGGAACCAAGATTTTTCTGATCGTCTTCAATGGTGTGATTTTGAAAATCTCAATTAAATACGGCTTGATAAAAATCAAAATTGATAATTGTTGTAGGTGTAAAATCCATTCTGTCCGGTAATACCATATGCAGCTTAAAGTAGATGTTCTCGGAATTGATGCTGGTGGAAAGCCCATAGTGTTTTTGAACAAAGCGGACGCCGACGAGATAGGCGTTGCTGCATCTGGACGTGTCAGCCTCAAGGCTAAAAAGGAGGTGACGGCAATTGTCAACGTCTCCACAAAGACTGTCAAGAAAGGCCACGTGGGAATAAGCGAGGAGATAAGACAGCTGTTTGGTGCTGCACCCCATACAGTAGACGTCGAGATCTCGGCTTTCCCAAGATCTCTGCAATTCATAAGAAACAAGCTGGATGGAAAAAAACTCACAAAACAAGAGATTCTGGAAATTGTGAAGGGGGTAGTTGACGGAACGCTAAACGAGAGCGAGATTGCGTCTTTTGTTACTGCGCTGCACATCAGGGGAATAGATCTTGACGAAGCCACAAGTCTGTCAATCTCGATGGTAGAGACCGGCAAGCAGCTCAATTTGAAAAATAAAGTCATAGTAGACAAGCACAGTATTGGCGGAGTGCCAGGCGACAAGACAACATTGTTGGTTGTACCAATAGTTGCGGCTGCAGGCCTCACCATACCGAAGACGTCATCAAGGGCAATAACTTCGGCGTGCGGAACAGCTGATAGAGCTGAAGTGTTGATGCCTGTAAATCTCTCAAGTAAGGAAATGAAGAGCGTCATAAAAAAGACAAATGGCTGCATTGTATGGGGCGGCTCACTTGAGCTTGCCCCAGCTGATGACATTTTTGTTAGAAACGAGTACTCCCTTTACATAGATCCTTTGCTTTTGCCGTCAATTATGAGTAAGAAAAAGGCAGCTGGGGCGACCCATCTTGTGATAGACATACCTACCGGCAGGGGCGCAAAGGTAAAGACAATTAACGAGGCAGACTACCTTGCAAAAGACCTCATTGAGTTAGGAAAGAGATTGAAGATCCACACACATTGTGTCCTCAGCTACGGCGAGCAGCCAGTCGGATACACCATAGGTCCAGCACTTGAGGCAAAAGAAGCCCTCCAAGTCTTGATGAATGAAGCAAACGTGCCAGACCTACTTGACAAGGCGTGTAACATAGCTGGGATGATCTTTGAGATCACAGGCAAAAAAAACGGCTACCTGCTTGCAAGAGAGATAGTACGATCTGGCAGAGCCGAGGCAAAGCTAAGAGAGATAATCAAGGTACAGGGAGGCAACCCCGCATTGATGCCCAGCGACATCGAGATAGGACAGCAGACAGTCAAAGTAAAGGCAAAAGGCGACGGCAGACTGTTGTGGATTAGCAATAGCACCATGGTAGAGATTGCAAGGATGGCAGGTGCTCCAAAGGACAAGGGTGCAGGAATACTACTTTACAAAAAGATCGGCGATCCCATACTAAAGGACGACGTGATTTTTACCGTGCATGCGGAAAAATCCCGCAAGCTGAGCAGGGCACAAAAGATGCTTGAAGAGATAGTGCCAGTTGGCATCGGCAAACACACAGATATGGTGATTCACACGGTAAAAGAAATACCGGAGCTAAAACGAAGCTTTGTCTTGGAAAGATAAGTTAGATTGCTCTAGATATAACACCGGAGACGTCAACTACAGACGTCTTTGATGGGATGGTATTTGTAGAGATTATTTTTTTGACTCCAGCTTTTTTGATTCGTTTTTCGGCGTTGCCCACCAATAATGCATGTGTACACACTGCGTAAATATGGCCACAGTTTTGATTTTTGAGGTACAATGCGGCCGCCATGACGCTGCCTCCGGTGCTTATCATATCATCAAACAGTATGACATCTCTTCCTGCCAGATCATGCATTTTTGATGGTATGATGCGCAGTTTGCCTGTCTTGCGATCTCTTTGTTTGTTTAATGCAATGGATTGTGTGCCAAGCAAACTGGCAAGGTTTCTGGCCGGATTGAACCAGAAAAGATCTGGTGCAACGACCAGTGAGTTTTGGAGATTAATTCTCTTCATGTAGGTCGCAAGTTTTTCTGTTGCACTTAGATTCAAAAGAGGTACGTCAAAGTAGTTCAATGCCAGCTTGCTGTGTATGTCGACTGTGATGATCTTTGACGCACCAACCGATCCTAGCAGGTTTGCCACCAATCTGCTTGTGACCACTTCACCTTTTAGGAACTCCATGTCTTGTCTCATGTAGCCAAGATATGGGATTGCCGCAATGACTTGGTTTGACCATTTTTTTGCTTTTGATATCAGTGAGAAAGCGTGTAGCATGTTTGTGTCCACCGGCGACGGGGTAGACTGTACTACGATGATTTTGTCCTTGCTCGGCGTGCCATTTATTGTGAGTTTGCTTTCGCCGTCTGGGAATACTCTCAATTTTGCTTCCAAGTATTTGGCATCGAGTTTTTTTGCAATTTTTTTAGCAAGTTCGGCAGAGGCAGGTCCACCAATCACCGTAGTCATCAAATGAGTTGTTTTGTAGTTACTGAAAAGTCTTGTTTTGAATCACAGATTCAGATTTGAGAATCAGAATAAATTTTTATAAATAAAAAATGGCTTTGCGATTTGTGCAAAAAGAGATCATGGATTTTATGCAAAACCATCTAGAGCTACTGCTCAACCAGACAAAGTCGTATCAGCCCTTCATAAAGACTGCCTTTCCAGGCATGAATCTCTCAGATGCATGCTTTAATTTGATTGTTGGGAACGCGTTTTCGGTCTTTTTGGGCCAATATGCCATGAGGATGCAGTCTCCAACTGAGCAGGATTTTGCAGAGTTTGGCAGTTTGGTTGGCCAGTACAGAGAAAAGATCAATGAGTTATTTCGAAAATAAGTTATTCACTGCAATAGCCGCGAATCAGACTTGAATATACGACAATTAATCCTATGTAGCATCAGTGTGGGCATACTGTACCGATACAGCCTCCGGAAAACTCCGAATCTGCCACAGTCTTTGTGCCATGCCTTGTTTTTTGTTCAAAAGACAGCACCTGGTTTGGCTTGCTACCATACCTATAGACTGTGATCCCCTTGCAATGAAGCTTATAGGCAAGCCAGAATGCATCTTTTACGTCGCGTTGCGTTGCGTTTTGCGGCAAGTTGATCGTCTTACTTACTGCGTTGTCTGTGTATTTCTGAAACACCGCCTGCATCATTATGTGCCAAGACGGTGAAATGTCGTGTGCAGTCACAAAGATCTTTCTGATTTTTTTTGGAATTGAGTTAATGTGCTGAATTGTGCCGCTTTTTGAGATCTCTTCCATCAGTTTTTTGGAATAAAATCCTTCTCTTTTTGCAATCTCTTCAAAGTATTGGTTTGTCTCAAATAGCTCTGTTTTTTCCATCACGTTTCTTACGTAGGAAACTGCAAAAAGCGGCTCGATTCCAGAGGAACAGTTTGCAATAATGGAGATGGTGCCGGTGGGTGCAATTGTGGTTACTGTGGCGTTCCTCATTGTTTTGTAATGCTTTTTTGTCTTCCAGATACTTTGTTCAAAGTTTGCAAAGCTTCCCCGTTGTGCGCCAAGTTCTTGCGACATTGCGTGTCCCTGCTCTTTTATGAATTTCATGATTTGTGATCCAATCGCAAGTGCTCCTTCAGAATTGTAAGGGATTTCGAGTTGAATTAGTGCTTCAGCAAACCCCATTACGCCAAGGCCGATCTTTCTGTTTGCCTTTGTGATTTTTTCAATCTGCGATAGTGGGTATTTGTTTACATCTATTACATCATCTAGGAACCTGACACCCAGCCTGACTAGCTTTTTTAGCTTTGACCAGTCGATTTTCTTATTTTTGACTATTTTTGCCAAGTTGATAGAGCCCAGATTGCAGGACTCCCAGTACAGGAGTGGCATCTCGCCACATGGGTTTGTTGCTTCAATTGGACCAAGTTTTGGAGTGGGGTTGTGCCTGTTTATTTCATCAATGAAGATGAGTCCCGGATCGCCAGTCTTCCATGCGTTTTGTACTATGAGGTCAAAGACTTTTTTTGCGCTGACTGTCTGCGTTGTCTTTTTGGTTCTTGGGTTTACCAGTTTGTAGCTTTTATTTTTCTTGACAGCATTCATGAATCGGTCGGTAACGGCAACAGAGATGTTAAAGTTTGTGAGGAATCCTTCTTTGCTTTTGCACTGTACAAAATCCAAAATGTCTGGATGTTCAACACTTAGTATCCCCATGTTGGCGCCGCGACGTTTTCCTCCCTGTTTTATGACTTCAGTAGTCCTATCAAAGACAGTCATGAATGTGATCGGACCAGATGCTGCACCGTCGATTGATTTCACGTAATCACCCTGCGGTCTCAATTTGCTAAATGAAAAGCCGGTTCCACCTCCAGTTTGGTGGATGAGCGCAGTAGATTTTGCTGCATCAAAGATCCCAGTCAGCGAGTCCTCCACGGGAACCACAAAACAGGCAGCCAGCTGTCCGACTCGGGTGCCTGCGTTCATCAGTGTCGGAGTGTTTGGCAGAAACTCAAAGTTCGACATGATTTCGAAAAACTCTTCTTCGATTTTTTTTATGTCTGCATTTTGTTCGTAGTTCAGCTCAGCTAGTGCTATTGCCTTTGCCACTCGCCTAAATAGTTGCGTCGGTGATTCAATGATGCGTCCTGTCTCATCCCGCAAGAGGTATCTTCTTTGCAAGACTTGGAGTGCATTTATTCCAAGCACGCTCATATTTTCACTATTCCGATCATGGTGTACAAGTAATTGTATTACCACATATAATTTCAATTCTGATAATCATGACTCAGTTAAATTGTACCTTATGAGACCTGCTTATCATGTTGTTTTTTGATCTTATTTCATCAAGGCATTCGGTTCGAGCATTTAAGGATAAAAAGCTCCAAGAAGATGCAATTAAAAAAATTTTGAGCTCTGCCGTTATGACGGCTTCGGCAGGAAATCTCCAGTCGTATCAGATCTTTGTTGTCGAGAACAAGCAAGCCAAGCACAGTCTCGCAGAAGCTGCACATGATCAAAGCTTTGTCGGCGATGCATCAGTGGTGTTTGTTTTTTGTGCGGACCCAAAAAATTCGGAAAAAGAGTACGGTGCAAGGGGGAGGGATCTCTATTGCATCCAAGACGCAACGATTGCATGTACATTTGCGCAGCTGGCAGCACATGCGTTGGGACTGGCAACGGTGTGGGTAGGCTCTTTTGACGAGAGATCAGTTGCAGATATTATCAAATGTGATTCTTCGTTAAGACCTGTTGCCATGATGGTCGTGGGTTTTGCCGACGAGGAGCCGCAGATAACTCCAAGAAGGCCAATGGCCGAAATTATTCACATAGTATGATTACAGACAGAGTTGCAAGGATTAGCAATTTTGAATACAAAATAGAAGCAGATCCATCAATTGGGATGCGCGTCCCAGTCAGAATATTCGCAAACGAAGACTTGCTCTCGAAGATGCTTGTAGACAAGACGATTCAACAGGCAATCAATGTGGCCACATTGAGGGGTGTTCAAAAAAATGTAGTCGTCCTTCCAGACGGCCACCAAGGGTATGGTTTTCCTGTGGGCGGAGTAGCAATAATGGACGCCAATGAAGGCATCATAAGTCCGGGAAGTGTAGGCTATGACATCAACTGTGGGGTCAGACTGCTCAAAACAAATCTTACCGAAGAGGAGGTACGTCCAATGCTCAAACATCTTGTGGCCGATCTTTTCGCAACAATACCTGCCGGCATGAGTAAAAAAGAAGGCTGTATCAGCCTAACACGCCAGCAGCTTGACGAAGTCCTAGTCGATGGACTGGACTGGCTTGAAAAAAACGGCTATGCAACAAATGAGGATCTTGAGTTATGTGAAGAAGGCGGGCGTATGGAGGGGGCCGACCCAGAGATGGTGTCTGATCTGGCGCACAAGCGCGGAGAACCCCAGCTTGGAAGCCTTGGCTCCGGCAATCACTTTCTTGAGATCCAGCGTGTCGACAGAATTTTTGATGAGAAAGCAGCAGAGATAATGGAAATCAAGGAAGGAGATGTTACGGTTTTGATCCACTGCGGGTCTCGCGGCCTTGGACATCAGATTTGTAAGGATTATCTTGCAGTATGCGAACAGTCATACAAAAAATACGGCATAGAGCTGCCAGACAGGCAGCTTGCGTGCGTTCCCCACCTTTCAGAAGAAGGAACCGCTTACAAAAAAGCAATGGCTTGCGCGATGAATTATGCTTGGAGCAACAGGCAGGCAATTACTCATTATGTGAGGGACTCTTTTAAGGCAGTCTTTGGCCGCTTAGAGGAGGATCTTGGAATCAGACTCGTCTACGACATTGCGCACAACAGTGCCAAAGTAGAAGACCATGAAGTAGACGGCAGAAAAAGAAGCGTCGTAGTTCACAGAAAGGGTGCTACAAGAGCGTTTCCTGCAGGCAATGCAGCAATACCATCAAAGTACAGAGGTATTGGACAGCCGACATTCATTCCAGGCTCGATGGGTTCTGCAAGCTGGATCCTTGTGGGCAAACCAAACTCACTTGAGATGACCTTTGGTTCAACTGTGCATGGGGCAGGCAGGCTTATGTCAAGGACTGCTGCGCACAAAAACTACAACTACAAGCAAGTAGTTGAAGCACTTGAGCGGCAACAGATAGTGCTCAAGTCACAGACACGCTACGACGTAGTGGAAGAAGCCCCCGAAGTCTACAAAGACGTAGACACTATAGCACACATCTCAGACACACTCGGAATTGCAACAAAGGTGGCGCGTCTTGTCCCAATAGGTGTCATAAAGGGCTAGGCAACTTGGACATTTCCTGAAATCAGGCCCATGCAGAAGCTGTGCATCTGCTCCAGATTTTTTGATACAATTTTCTGGATTTGGTTTTTGTCTGCTTCTGTCATTTCTGCATTGTTTTTTGTGATTGGTTGAATGATCACAGCTTTTGGGTCGTTAACTGGCCTTCCGATTATGTTGTACATTAAAACACTTACCTCGTCAACGCTAGACACTTGGTTATGTATTTCGTCTGCAATCTTGAAGGAAAGTGTGTTGTATATTTTACCGATGTGTGAGACTGGGTTTTTGCCCGCAATTGCTTCTGCGCCTGCAGGCCTGCATGGTGATATCACGCGGTTTGCCTTGTTTCCACGCCCTACCTCGCCAGAGTCTGCATTGTCCGCTGAGGTGCCCAAGACCGTAAGGTACATGCCGTCCATTCCTTTTGATTCGTCATCGAGACAGTTTATTGCGGTGTGAATGTTAAAGCCACTCTTGTTTTTTGCGAATTCGGTAACAGCTGATACCATCTCGTGTTTTTTGGCATAATAGTCCTTTTGTGAATCGACAAATCTATCCACAAACGCAATAGATACCGTGAGATCAAGCCAATTGTCGTTTCGAAGACCCATCACCTTGACGTCCTCACCTGCTACCGGAAACTCTGATTTGAACTGCTTTGAGTTTATGAACCGCTCAACTTCGAGCACTATTGATTCCGTTTCAGTAAATGGCGCGTAGCCTACCAGCACCGATGTGTCGTTGGATGTGATTTCCCGCTTTTTGAAAATAGATTGAAGCTCGGCTGATGTTGTGCCTATCTCCAGTTGGAATTCTACGTTTTCTTTGACGTATCTGAGGTTTTCTTCAAGCCAAGACTTTGCAGTTTCTTTGACAAAATCGTTGATCTGCAGTTTTCTTCCATCCACCTCAAATGTGGCCCTATCACCCAAAATGAGCTTCATTGGCTTGATTACTTTGCCGCCGCCGAACCGGTTTTCTGTGTTGCCTGCCACCAACATTGTCTTGTCCATGTTGTGGTGCTGGATGACACCTGTTTCTTTGAGATAGAGTTTTGAGAGCTCAATTGAGACCTTGTCCATCATCAGATCGCATATTGTGTCTGGATGCCCTATTCCCTTTCTTTCCACAATTTCAAATCGCCTTCTAAATGTGGGGGTACTCTTTATCTGCTCGATGAATACTTTTCCGCTCAACTACAATCAAGCTGTTTTTGTCGTAATTTAGCTCAGATTACAATTTTCAGATCTGAGAATTGTTTTGCCATTTAATATGATTTGATGTTATATTTACATACAATGGAAAAAGAAGCTGTACTGTATGAGAGGCTGCCAAATCACAGAGTACGTTGTCTTGCGTGCGCCAGATATTGTGAGATGGGAGAAGGACAGAGGGGATTTTGTGGAATCAGGGCAAATAAGGACGGCAAGCTTGTTTTGTATGTGTATGGCAAAGTGGCAGCAGCCCACATGGACCCAATTGAAAAAAAGCCGGTCACACACTACAGGCCTGGCACAAAGATATTTTCTGTTGGCACAAGCGGCTGCAGCTGGATGTGCAAGTTTTGTCAGAACTATGATCTAAGCCAGCGAAGAAAAGTGGAAGGCGCAGACTATACTCCTGAAGAGATAGTTTCTTCGGCGCTTGAGCGAGGTTGCCACGGGATCGCATACACGTACAACGAACCAAGCATCTTTATCGAGTTTGCAATGGACTGCGGTGTTCTTGCCAAAAAGAGAGGACTGTTCAACATCTTTGTTTCAAACGGCTACTGCACTCCTGAATCTGTGTCTATGATGAAGGAATTTTTGGATTGCATCACAGTCGACTTTAAAGGAAACGGCGAGCAGTCTTTTGTGAGAAGATACATAGGCATTCCAAGTTCTCAGCCTGTCTTCGATACTTTGTCCCAACTTGTTAGCTTGACTAACATACATGTTGAGATAACAAATTTGGTGGTACCTCAGGTAGGAGACGACTTGGAGCATGCAAAAAAGCTCTCCAAATTTGTCTACGATGTATGCGGTCCTGAGATGCCGATCCACTTTCTGAGGTTTCATCCCGATTATAAGATGATGGAGTTCCCTCCTACGCCAGTCAAAACACTTGAGAACCACTACCAGGTAGCAAAGGAGGTTGGCCTCAAGTATGTATACATTGGCAATGTGCCCGGACATCCATATGAGAGCACCTACTGTCCTGAATGTAAGAAAATAGTGGTAAGAAGGTACAGCTATGACATCTTGGAGTGGAATCTTGATGAACAAAACAGGTGCAAGTTCTGTCAAAACAAGATACCAATTGTCGGCGGCTTGGACAAAGGTTACAAGGAAAAGCGTTTCGAGTTTGTAATCTAGATAATTTCAAAATCACAATCAATTATTGAGAATCTTTAAGTTGCTGATCCGGTTCTCGCAGCTGAGAATCTTGCAGACTGGTTAAGTATAATGTATTTGTATGAAGTGTGGCGAGAATGACAGAAAAGAGAAATCTCTTCTGACTTCGGCAACAAACAAGTTCACTGCAACTGTGTTTTTGTCATGGTGGTGCTTCTTGGCAACAAGCAGCGCTGGCATTCTCGCTTTATTGTACTTCTATTTTTGAACCCTTGTATAGCTTGGGCATAGTTATTGTCAGCTGGCCATCTTTGAAGTGTGCAATGATGTTTTTTGTATCCACGTTTTTTGGTATTTTGACGCTAGACTTGAAATACTCGTACTCAAAATTGTGCGCACCCTTTGAGTCAACGTATCTTTCTTTGAGTTTTGCCTCTACTACTACCATGTTGTTTTCGTCCAAGTAGACATTGATGTCTTTTTTCTCGACAAGTGGAAGATCAAACTCCAGAATCCATTTTGATTCCATCTCCTTCAGATAAGACAGTGGCTTTAGGATTTTTTGTTCCCAGTCGTCCCATAGCTTGATGGTAGGCAGAGACGACAACTCGATATTAAACCAGTCTTTTGTCATGTCATCACCCGTATATGGTAGGAGCTTTTGAAGGCAGTTGTTTTTCTTGTTGTGCAAGCATGTCGAGTGTTTCCTGCATGAGGTTTCTGTGCTGGATCTTAAGATAATCTACTCGCTTTTGGATCTCCGTTGTGTCTACTGGGATTTTTAGTACCTTTGCAAGCGATGTGATTGCATATATTGATGCCTGCGGATCCGGAAAAAACGGATGGCATGCAGTGTAAAGCATCAAGAGTGGTATTTTGTAGTTTCTAAATGTGAGTATGACAGATGCGTCGTTGCCGATAATTGTTCCTGAGAGAAATTTTGGTATGTCGTTTTCGTACATTATTTTGTCAAGCACAGGGTCGGTGGCAAGACCGTACGTTTTGATGTCCTTTGAGTCAATGCCCTGTGTGTCCACGCCACTTGGGACAATCACCCTGTTTATGCTGTTTTTGCGGCAAAACTCTGCAATAGAGGAAAAGAATTCGTTTGCAATTTCAGGATATATTGGTACGTCGGAGATTATTGCATAAAGGTTGTCCTTTTTGTAGATCCTAATTGGGCTTATGATTTCTCCGTTGTCTACAAAGAGTGTCGGAGGTAGATCTGGATGATTAATCTCACCAGTCATTTTCATGCGTAAGTGTGGTATAAGATATGAAATAGTGAATGTGCCGATAAGTCCGTTCCCCGGAAATCCCAAAAGCAGGATTTTTTCCTTATTATTTTTGTTGTTTTTTGTTTTCATCGTTTCGTTTTATCTTGTCATTTTTCTGATGCTTAGCTTGTATCGCTTTTTTGCACGTTTTGCTAACAATCGCAACAACCTATGCGAGATTTCATCGAAGACTTTGCTTAGATCGTACCCCTCTCTTGAGAAATCATACCTTCGATTTGGTGTTATTATTGTGGTGGACACTTCGTAGTTGTATCTGCTTCCAGTTCCATGGTGTTTTTTTACGTAGACTTTGGCTTCCTGTACATCAGGATATACCTTCTGGAGTCGGTCGACTGCCTTGGTGAATTTTTGCGTAATTATGTTTACGTTGTCTTCTTTTGGCATTCCAATTATGAAAAGCGGGATGGTACTTTTCATCTTGGTTGTAAGCAGATTCAAGATGTCCCTATAGGTGATGATTCCCTGCAGACTATTCCTCAATGAAACAAGGCAGAATGTAGTGTCTGCGTGTAGCATTGAATCTACTACCTCGTTTAGATTGTCAAGTGGGGCACAGCTGGTTATCCTGTTGGTGCCAAGATTCCCCACACTGGATTGCAGTTTAAGTATCCTCTTTGAACCATAATCTCTTCTTCCTATTTTTTCTGGCGGCAGAATGGTCTGAAGCATGTGGTATGAGGTAAGAACCTGCATCACCTTATCGCCATCCACTACTGGAAGGTGATCCACCCGTTTAGTCGTCATTATCCTTCTTGCCGTGCTCAGTGTGGTCTTTTTGTCTATTACGTACGGATTTGGTGTAAAGATTTGGTTTGCGTATATCCACTTGTTATCAAGTTTTGAGATTAGCTTTAGAACCTCTTTTGCGTGTACTACACCGGTTATTTGCCCGTCTTCAACTATCGGGGCCGCCCTAATTCTGTTGTGCGTGAGTATGTTTACTGCTTTTTCGATGGCATCGCCCTTCTTTAGGCTTGGAACCGGATGCAGAAACGGCCTTACCTTCATGCTTGTGATGTCTTTTGCTAAAAGCAGATCCCTCATGTTAGTATTAAGCGTCGTTCCTTTTTCAGTGCAAAATACATCAAATGTATTATGTTTTGAAACAGTGCTGATTACACTGGAAAGTGTTTGAGACGGATCGATTAGAACTGCTTCACTTCTGAGCGAATCGATCTTTGTGTCCATTATTTCTTTGAAGTGATCATAAATTACATCTAAGCTCATAATGATTTGGGGTTATTGGGTTGAATTAAATAAATTGTACAATTTTCAACGATGATATTCAAGGTTTGATTATCGTGGTTGTATTTAAAAAGCCTCATTTGAAACTAAAAACATGAAATTAAAAAATCAGAGTTTGGATCAGGTGATAAAAAACTCGATCACAGTAAATCAAAATTCTACTTTTCTTGAGGCCCGCGAGGTACTTTTGAAGCACAAGGTGGGCCGCCTCCCAGTACTGGACAGTAACAAAAAGCCGGTTGGCATAATTACTGAGAAAGACTTTGTGAGGGCAATTTACAGACTTGGTAGTAAAGCAATCGATAGGGTTTTGGTAAGAGACTTTATGTCAAAAAATCTCATCACCGTGAGAAGATCAGACACCATACGTGATTGTGCGAAGTTGATGCGCACCCACAAGATAAGCTCGGTTTTGGTGTTGGATGATGGTAAGTTGGCCGGAATAGTCACAAAGACCGATTTGGCTTCCGTCTTCCTAACACAGTCTGTGGAACCGCTGAAGGTATCTGAGATAATGACTGCCAAAGTGATAACAGTGATGCCTGCTGACTCGCTCCTCCTTGTGGAAAGCCTTCTTGTGAGATATGGCATATCAAGGATAGTCGTGGAACGAAACAAAAAGCCGGTTGGCATAATTACGAACAGGGACTTTCTTCCTGCAAAGATGCCAAGGTGGATCAGGGAGTTTGCAGACCCAAAGGAGGTCGAAGAGTACAGGCTCAGCCCGCGCCCAGATGAATTTAGGATGAATCAGCTTTCCTACATTTTGTCATTTAGGGCAGAAGACATCATGACGCCAAATCCTGTGACGGTAAATGCTGATGACGATGTTTCAACTGCAGCGTTGCTCATGATCCGAAATGAAATAAGCGGCCTTCCAGTAGTAATGAAATCTCTTTTGTGTGGCATAGTGACAAAATCCGACATCGTCAAAGCTATTGCGACTAGCTGACAGTGACTACCCCTACTCTCCACGGATGTATAGTGCAGAAGTAGTGATAAACTCCGGATTCATTGAATTTGTGAACGAATCTTTCTCCCGTGTCCAGTGCTTTGCTGTTAAAGAGTGGTATGACGTTTCCTTTTTCGTCTTGGCTCACTATGGTGTGCTCTATGTTGTCATCATTTATCCAGATTACGGTAGTTCCTTTCATTATCTCCAGATTTAATGGTATATAGAACCCCACGTTTCCCAGCTTGGAGTTACCATTTGGAATCACGATGTTTGCCACTATCGGCTTTTTTTCAGCTTGAGGTTTCTCTTCTACAATTATTATTTTGTTATTAATTAGATACTTGATTGCGTTGAGGAATTCCGTTTCTGTGATCTTTCCTTCACCATACCATCTGGCGGTGTTTTTTATCCAATCTGGCACAAGTTGTGCCTGAGCTGATCCTAGTACAAGAGACATGACGCAAAGAGCTACCACTATCAGTACAAGATTGTACATTACATGACGATATTCCGTATTGATTATAACATCTGAGTAGAAATTCAGCTCTGAGAATCACAAACATATTAAATTGATCATCAAAAATGCGACCATAATACAGAATCAAATTTTTCAAATTAAAAATGAGAAAAAGGGGTTTTGCTTATGGGATGGATCTGCTGTACAGTTTGCCTTCTAGAGCCATCTTGTACATTTCAGCTACATGTGGGTTTTCGCCTGGTGTTTCTGCACCCAGTTCGACTAGTCTAGCATATACTCTTACGACATAGGCCAATGCGCCTATGAATGCTACGACTACGCCCATGTTGAACATCCAGTGGTTTGGAACTGCGAACACCTCTTCGACAAACCAAAAGTGCCACATCTCGTTGACTCCGATTGTGAACATAGTTGCCAGATAACCTATGATGGTCATCTTAAGACCGGTGTTTAACGAGTTGTTTGGGCCACGCAGGATCGGTACCTTTCTATCATAGATTGCTACTGCTCCCCAACCGAGTGGTAGTGCCACAAAGTGTGAGTACAACCACCA
>JAWAFK010000019.1:0-17420 GCA_038890395.1 Candidatus Nitrosotenuis sp.
CTGACTTGAGTTCAAAAAGACACCATAGCCGCGCTCAAGGCCTGACCAAGCTGTTGTTAGTGGATAGACTTCTATGTGCCAGTGAATCTGTCTGCTGTTTTTCTTTTCAGGTGAGAGGTGGAATGCCAAGTTGTATGAAACGTTCTTTAGCGAGTTTGTAAGGCCTCCAAGTGTGGCGCGCAAAATCAAGGAAAGGTCGTTAATTTCTTTTTGAGTGATTTTTGAAAAACTGGTAGTGTGTTTTTTTGGGCAAATCCAAAACTCGTACGGATACGAAGGCGCCCATGGACAAAATGCCAAAAATCCTTCCGTCTGGAGTACTTGACGTGGGCCTCCTGTTTCTGTATTAACTGTCTGACAGAGTGGACATGCCCCCTTTTCATTTAGGATACGGTGTGATGCCTCGGCTTCCTGCTCTATGATTGGAGGTATGGTTGAAAACGTGACCATGTTAATGTGTGGATGGGCGGTAACACTGCCTGCCTCCTTTCCATGGTTTACGTAAATCGATACATAGGTAACACCACGTTGCGTGTATAGCCATCTGAGCCTGTCTTGAATTACAACAAGGATGTTTGACCACTGCTCAACGGATATTGTGGAAAGTGAGTCTTTGTGTTTTTCAGATGCTACGACGATGTAGTGATAGCCGTATGCGGGTTCGCTGTAAAGTGGGCGATCGCTGTATGAATTTTCTGCAGAAACTGATACGGCTGGAGTCTTGCTCTCAAAGACACGAACGGTCCAATTCTCTACATAATTGTCTTCGCTGTCTTGGAGTCTCTGGAGCATTCCATCTTTTGCAACCAAGGAAAGTAACGAAGGGTTTGTCATGGATTCGTTGCCTGGACAAAAGGCGCATTTTTTGGTCTCACCATTGTGCTCCTCGTTTTGGGATACTATGACGAATCTCTCTGAAATGTAGTCTTTTCGCATACTCCCCATATTCGATAGTATGAAAATGTGTAAGTTAAAACCTTTTCAAAGATCGCGATTTGAAAATCAAAAAACTGTGTAAAGTTTAAAGTGGTGTTGGATCAGCCCACAAACGAGGAGATTATCATAGCTGTTAATAAGAATGTAAGAATGGTTTACGTTTTGCTTGATGGTGTAGGCGACTTGCCACATCCTGATCTAAAAGGTTTGACTCCGCTTGATTTTGCACAAACTCCAAACCTTGACCAACTCACAAAGAATGGTGCATTAGGCGAGGTAATATCGGTGGGAAAAGGAATCGCCCCCGAGTCGGACATTGCGGTCTTTAATATGCTGGGATACAAGTTCCAACACTCAGAATATGCAGGAAGGGGAGTGATTGAGGCAATTGGTACTGGAATTGACTTTAAGGATGGAGACTTGGCGCTTCGTGGAAATTTTGCAACTCTGGACGATGAGGGAATCATCGTGGATAGAAGAGCTGGAAGAAAAATAGAGCGCGAAGACGCAATAGCAGTATCAAAAGAAATTGAAAATACCCTCAAATTCTCAGAGCCAGGCGCCTCGGTTGTGGTCGCACCAACCATTGGCCACAGAGTCGTTGTACGAATAAGGTGCAACGGCAAGCCCCTTTCGGCCGAAATTACGAACACCGACCCAGCATACTCAAGGGTAGATGGAATGGGAATAGCAAAGGCAGTAGGCGATTATTTAAAAATAGAAAGGTGTCTACCACTAAAGGACATCTCCAATGCGACATTGACTGCAAAACTTGTAAACGAGTTCACAGAGCAATCGCTGAAAATACTCAAACAGAGCAAGATAAACCAAAAGAGAAAGGAGCAAGGGAAAAAACTTCTAAACAGCATCTTGTTGCGTGACGCTGGAAACCACTACCCAAAGGTTGTACCAATAAATGATCTTTATTCAATGAAGTTCTCATGTATTGTTGACATGCCAGTGGAGATAGGCATAGCTGAGATCCTAAAGATGCGTACATTTAGTGCTGGTGGCCTCACAGACTATGAAGAAAAGGCCAGAGTCGCAGCAAAAGCAATGGATTCTGAAAATGCAATATATGTGCATCTAAAAGGGCCTGACGAATTTGGACACGACGGCGACGCAATAGGAAAAATGAAAAACATCGAAGAAATCGACAAGCGATTCTTTGGCACATTACTTGATCACATAGACACAGGCAAGATCTCAGTAGTTGTTTCTGCAGATCATTCTACACCATGCATCAATAAGGGACACAGTGACGACCCAGTCCCTGTTTTAGTGTCTGGCGACTCTGTCAAAAAAGACAACAGCACAAGGTTCACCGAAAAGAACGCAAAGGTTGGCAGTATAGGGCTTCTCGAAGGTGCTCAGGTTATCAAAACTGCACTGCAGCTAATTAGATAGTAAAAAGAGAGATCTGTCCAGAATTTCTTATTTGTTGAACTTTTTGTCTGAGTGTGTCTACGTTTATGTTGTGATAGGTGCCTGTCGACCTTGCAAGTTTTTCTAACGCCCTGCCGAGAACCGAAATGCAGATCGAGTTTTCCGCTTTTTGGTAGTGTACTAATGCGGCGGCAACCAAAATTATTCCTTGGACTAGCTCTTTTTCACCTTCGTAGCATTTCTTCCAAACACCTTCGAAGACTTCATGCGATTCCCAGAATCTTTCTTCATTGAAATAACTTATTCCCATCCTGATTGCATCTTCTTTTTCAATGTGTTCTTCGACTACGTGTCTTGCGTGGTCAAGTGGCGCAATAGATCTCAATTTTTGGACAAGCCCGTCAATTTTGGATTTGTCAATTGAAACATCAAACTCTACATACTTGGTGGAGACGCGGCAGTCTCGAATAATAACATCAAGACCTGATGCAATTTGGCGCGCTTTTGCAAGTAGATTCCCAGTGTCTTGTGGAGTATATCCAGTATTTTTCAAATGCAGCATGAATCTGTCCACGCATTAAGTTTGCTGGGATTTCTTAAAACTCTTATCGGAATTCAATGACAACAAACCCAATCCAATCAAGGTTTATATGAAATAAAAAAATGAGGCACAATACATGTCAATGATAGAGACAATAAGCGATGTGAACAACACCTTCCTTTCAAGAAGAGAAATCATATGCAACTTCAAAGGCTTGGCAGGAAAGCTGAAAAAGCTAGAAGCAGCAGACATGCTATCAAAACAATTCAAACTAGATGGCAAAATCATCATTCCGATTTTCATGAAGGCTCACAGCGGCAAACCAGATGTAACCGGAACATTCTACGTTTACGATAATGAGGAGTTGGCAAAAAAGCAAGTCAACCCGACGATCTTTAAGCGACTCGACAAGGCAAAGGCAAAAGCAGCGCCGCCAGCCGAGGCAGCAACCAAAACACCAGCAGAAGAGGTAAAAGCATAATGGCAGGCAAAAAAGCAGAGACGAAGGCAACAGGCATAGCCGCATATTACAAAATAAGTGGCGACAAAGTCACCAGAACTCACAAGATCTGTTCGCGTTGTGGCAAGGGTGTCTACATGTCTGAGCACAAAAACAGACGCACTTGCGGCAAGTGCGGATTGACAGAATTCATTCAATAGAGTTTCTTTTTTCTGAGCTTAGATTCCCTTTCTTCATATTCCTTTAGTTTGTTCAAAAGCGACTGGTCTAAGCTTACTTTGGATAGTGATTCTGCGGAGATTTTTACGGTGTTCTCATCCAGTGAGATGTTGATGGTAGGCAGGTTTTTTGCAATCCAAAGCTTTTCCGTCTTGTCTTCAAGCTTGTAATCTTTGAATCCTGCAGGAAATTTTTTTGTGATGTGCGTAAGCAGGGTTTGGTCGGAGAATACTGCACGCGGCTCAAAAAGCCTTGTACTGTCGGCATATACGTTTTCAAACAAGTTTGTAGATATTTCGTCAGAGACCAGTTGCATCTTGGAGATTCTACTTACAAGTTCTAGGTAGTGCAAAAACTCGTGAGCCAAAATGGCATGAATAGTGCCCTTGAGGCCGAAAGCCACAAGCGGAGCCGAGATCTGGATAACAACTTGAAATTTATCCTCAAAAAACACTGGGATTGTTCGCGCAAACAAAATTCCGTACTGAAATGAAACGTTGTCGGTGCCAGTCAAAATTACTGATGGTTCTACATAGGAGATGGGGTATGGTGTACCGGATGCCTTTTCTATTCTCTGTATGCCCGAACTCACAAGCTCGAATCTCTGTGTTATCAAATCAAAGATCTTTTGCGGTAACAGTCCTTTTTGGTGTGCCTCTCGTACCTTTACTAACTGATCCAACAAAATTATCAAATTGTGTGTATGTAAAAATGTTGGTTTGTTAACTTGATATCTTCAAAATCAAACGTTTCACATTTGGAGTTATTTGAGATTATCTCAGAGATGTTTGGGAAAACATTTTCTCCAGACACAAGGCGCTTCAATGGAACTCCACCATCGATTCTCAAATACAGATAAAATGAGTTATCTGATTCCAGTTTGTAGGATACGTCGTAAACAAGCTTCTCGGCCCTTCTACCAAAATTCTCATAGACTGCAAGAATAGTTTTTTTCAGCTGATCAAGCCTTAACAAATCATTTGTAGAAACAGGTTTTTCGGTATTTACCAAAATTTTTACTTTTGATACAAACTGGACTGGGCCGACTGGCATCTTGTTTATCAGTTTTAATGATTTTATGATTATTTTGTCGGATCTGATCTTTTTTGGTATCTTCGGTGATCTTTTTTTTGGGTTAATGATTTTGGCAAAAAATGGTCTACCGTGTCCTAAAACCAGACTGTTGGCGTCTTCTCCGCCTATCCACGTAATCTTTGCTTGTTGCGCGCCAAACCGTTCAAAGAGATACTTGCAGATCATGCCTTCGACACTATTGAATTCTGACATTCCATGATGATTGCAATTCACGCATCCTTTACCTGAGCAATTCTCACATGGTTTTTGCTTTTGCGGTATTCCACGTGTCTGTTTTATGTACCTGCCAGAAACATACAGTGGTTTTGACTGCACAGTACATGATTCCGTTTTGAAATCAACGGTGAAAGTGAGATCTGGTTCTACCGGCTCGTATTTTTTACGTGTCTTTTTGCTGAATTGTTTTGCAAGTTCACGTGTAATATTTGTCTTTACACTATCGATTCCTTTCAGTTTGAACTGCGAGCGGATCTGGTCGTCTCTATCAAGAATCGATGGTTTGAGTATTGCGCCTATGAGAAACGTCCTAAACTCATATTCGCTTGATATTTCAAGCAACTTGGCAAGATAATACGTCAGTGACTCGAAGATGTTTTTACAAATGTAGCATTTTGTGTTTTTTTTGCGTATGTTTTTTCTGATTTTCCGACCAAGTTGTTTGTTTGATGTAAGGCCAAGTTTTTTTACATAGATCCTTCCAAGGCAGTAATCACAGAGATCGTACTCTCTGAGTATTTTTTTTGACTGTGCAAGTACTGGCGCAAACTCTGTCACGACAAAACTTTGAAGCCCTGATTAATAGTGATTTGCTAACCCATGCCCATCTTGCGCAAAAATCCCTGCATCTGTCTGCCTTTTGCAGCCTTCATCATGCCTTTGGAGTTTTTGTAATTCTTGAGAAGCTCCTTTACTTCGTGTTCAGGCCACCCAGAACCACGCGCTATTCTTTTGATTCTTGATGCATTTAGAAGATCAGGGTCTGCCTTTTCTTGTTTTGACATACTCTGTATGATGTATCTCCACCTTTGGATTCTTGTCTCCATTTGATCAAGCTGATCCTCTTTGACCATGCCTGAGAGACCTGGCATATTGTCAAGAAATCCTTTCAGTGAACCCACCTTTGAGACTTCTTCGAGCTGATAGTAAAAGTCATCCATGTTCATTTTTCCACTAGATATTCGCTTGAGGCGTACATCGTCTGCTTCTGATTCGAGTCTCTTTGCGAGATCAAGTAGGGCTTGTATGTCGCCCATACCAAGTAATCTTCCAACGAATCTTGTGGGCGAAAACAACTCGAGGTCATCTATGCGTTCGCCTGTTCCGACGTACATTATTTTGGCTCCGGTTGCAGCAGAAGCAGCTAGTGCGCCTCCACCCTTGGCAGAGCTGTCAAGTTTTGTAACTATAATTCCGCCCACTGGTACCGTCTTGTGAAATGATTCTGCTTGGCTGTAGCATTGCTGGCCTATAGTGCCGTCAATTACCAGTAATACCAAGTCAGGCTCAGCTACCTTTGAGATCTCTTTCATCTCATCAAGCAGCTCCTTTTCCTCTTTATGGCGTCCTGCGGTATCAATTAAGACGATATCTAGATTGGAATTTTCAAAGTGTTTTAGGCCATTCTTGACTATTGATGGTGCATCCTTGTTGCCTTCTTCACCGTATACTTCGACGTTTGCTTTTTCACAATTAGTCTTTAGCTGAACTAATGCACCGGGTCTGTATGTGTCAGCACCAATTACTGCCACCTTGTAGCCTTGCTTTGTTAGAAACTTGGCAAGCTTGCCTGTGACTGTGGTTTTTCCGCTGCCTTGGATACCCAACATAAGGACTTTGTTTAGCTTACCTGGATGAAATGCGAACTGGTTTTCTTTTCCAAGGAGGTTGGCAAGCTCGTCGTAGAGGATCTTTACTATATGATCCTTTCTTGAAAGACCTGGTGGTGGGTTCTCATTCAGTGAGCGGTATTCTAGATTCTTTGTGATTTCAAGTACCAGCTTTACGTTGACATCTGCTTGAAGTAGTGCGCGTTGCACATCCTTTGATAATTCTTTGATGAGCGCCTCGTCGACCCCTGAAGAATTTACTATCTTTTTAATTGCGGCGCGAAGGCTTGTCTTTAGGTTGTCAAGCATTATATTTCAAAGTCTGCTTGCATTATTTGAAACCTTCCTCGGTATCCGTTCCAATATGTCTCTGATTTGACAATTTTTATCGGCGCAGAAAAAAGAGGGCAGTTAGTCACAAAGGTCTCCGCTTCTCCTCCTTCAAAACTCAAGTTAAAGCCGTGTTTTTTTGAGAGTCCTTCAAGTATACTGAGATCTTCTCTAGTGATTTTTTTGCCAATCCATGATTGATCCAATCCGTCGCATGAAACTGAAGTAATGATGAACTCAAATCCAAAGTTGACGAGCTGTTGCATGTATTGTTTTTGATTTTTTTGCCATAATGGTGCAACGACGCTTAGATTTAGAGATTTTGCTGCCTCTTCAAATTTTGTTTTTTGAAATTCGCTTAGGATACCACCGTGTACTATTCCTTCAACGGCGTACCTTGTTTTTGCTTCATGCATGGCCTTTAGGAGTGACTCGATTTCTTTATTGGTGTCAATAGAGTCTGTCTCGATTGTGATTTGCGGTATCTTCATTGATTTTGCTTGTAGTGAAGAAAGCGTGATGTTTGGATGATGAAGTAGATGACTTTCAGCAGATGGTGTAACTATTGTGATAAGGCACTTTACTATATGTCCTAGCCTTTTTGCCTCATAAATCGCAAAGGTGCTGTCTTTTCCTCCAGAAAAGAGTGCTGCTAAGTTCATCTAGTTGTCTGCGCGTCTTGCTAGGTATTAACGTTGGATCCTTCAACTCTCATAATCCTCATCAAAGCTCAGACGGCTTTTCCACACATCATCAGGATCCAGCATTTATGATTTTATTCTCATAATTTTAGTTCTTTCCATTACTTTCCAATACTCGACCATCTGGCCTTGTTCCAGCTTGCCTTTGACCTCATCGTCTATCATCTGCACATCTATTGTCTCAAATGTTTCACTGTCCATGACCTGGACTTGGTCGCCCGTAATGGAGATTATCTGGCCACTTCTTTTGTCGATAAGTGGCACGTGTACCTGCATGCTAACTGGTCCAACATGTGGTCTTTTTTGGTTGTCAAAGATTCCAACTCCTACGATTCTTGCCTTTGCTGCGCCGTGCTTTCCAGGCTTACTTGTGTCATATTCAACTATTCGACAGGGCTCACCGGTTGGCTGATCAGCTACTGGAAGAAGAATATATGAGCCGATTTTTAGCGAACCGAGTTCTGCAGGCTTGCTCATATCCAGACCAATCTGAACTCGGTATTTAACATTTATGAAGATAAAACTTGATCATTGGATCACTTGAGTTTCTCAAGTATTGAAAGACCAACAAGATTGTTCATCGTGATCCCTTTTCTACAAACATTGCGGCGCGTTTGCTCACAATACTTGTTTACACTCTGGTGACTTTTTTGGCTGGACACTTCGAGCACCACTATGTTGTTGCTGTATGGAAAAGTAAACTTGGGCTTTTCTGTTGAATATGCAACCATGCTTCCAGTAGAGGCCTTTCGTACTAAATAGTTTTTTGAGACCACCATGGCAAGATCTGACATGTCTTCGTCTGATTTGGAATATTCAAGATAGTATATGGAAACAAAGTTAACCGCTCCATCTACTTCGCGCTCAAAGAGGTCAACATTGGTATTGAACACAAAAGAGGTCTTGTCCTGCTGGTATCTTTCAATCTCTTTTGCCACCTTGGAGTCGTTTGCAAACCTGATTAAAAGATAATGGTTTGCATGATGCGGAAAATACGGCTTGCTGTCTTGAGAAAAGGTAGCAGTTACAAAGTACATGTTTTCTATGTTTTTAGATTCTAACCATGCGTCTTTGATCTCTATTGACTTGTGGTCGTGCGTGTACGGGACGCATGCGTACCCTTCAAAAGCAGTCACTGACACTAAATTTTTGGTTCCAAAACTGTATTTAACATTTTTTGGATCGCTGCCAGATCAGGAAATACCAGTGAGCAAAACACGTCAGTACCTATTTAATACAAATACGCGCCGAAAATTTTTGTCCCAAGCTAGCTCAGCCTGGTAGAGCTTCCGGCTGTAGTGGTTGGCTTTTGGCTAACACAAATCAGCCTACTAGGCACACAGAAACCGGAGTGTCGAAGGTTCAACTCCTTCGCTTGGGACTACAACTTTGGTTAAACCCTCTGTAGCTTATGCTATAGTAATGAGAACAGCAAGGCTTGATTCGGCCAGTCGAGTAGATATTTACCATTATGACATGCAAATTCAAAATACTTTAGAAAATATCAAAAAGTTGGTTTCAAGTGAAAACTATGATCTCATAATCAAATATGATAGACTCTTGGTATCGCTTTCTCAATCAAAGGCAAGCAGACTAAGAAACCTGAAATTTTTGAAGATACTTACCGACATCAACAAACACAAACCTTGGTCACAGATTACTGCTGAAGACGTACAAGAAATAACATATCAGATAATGCGCAGATATTCTCCAGACGGACAAGAGACTTGGACAACTTATGATCACAAAAAAGTTTTGAAGGAATTTGTCAGATGGATAAAACTTGGCTCACGTTCTTACAAGGAAGTTGGTGATCCGCATGAAACAAAACAAGTCAAGATTGGCAAAGTACGTGACACAATAGCAAGAGAGGATCTACTCACTGAAAAAGATCTTGCAAATGTTTTGTCAGTATGCGTCAATCTTCAAGACAAAGCTTTCATTCACACACAGTGGGAAGCTGGGACAAGACCGACTGAAATTCTGAATCTAAAGTTAAAGCATGTCCAGTTTGACAAAAGTGGGATTATAAGAATCAAAGTAGATGGCAAGACTGGTTCAAGGATAGTTACTCTAGTTGAAGCTGTCCCTGACTTGATAAAGTGGATCAATATGCATCCATTCAAGGAAAATCCAGATGCGCCCTTGTGGGTTGTCATGTTCAAGAGAGGATATGGAACGCAGCTTACCTATCATGCAGCCCGAAAAATGTCATGAAAAGGTGTCAACAAGCAAGGCTAGGAAAGCGTGTTTATCTCAACCTCTTCAGGCATTCTGAGGCTACAAGAGCCGCTCAATTCATGACAGATGCACAAATGAAAAAGCGTCATGAATGGTCTCCAAGATCAAACATGGCTGCAAGATATGTCCACATGCAAGATCAGGATGTAGAAAATGCGGTTTTGAGTCATTATGGTGTTTCAAAAAGCGAGGAGCAAAAACCAAAGTCGCCAATCAAGTGTCAAGCGTGTGGATCCATTAATTCACCAGATGCCAAAAGGTGCGAGAGTTGTGCCAGACCACTGGATCTAAAGACTGCGATAGAAATGGATGAAGAAACAATGGCTGAAAGAAACACGCTACTAGAAAAATTCGAAAACCTCAAAAAAGAATCCAAGAATGACCATGAACTAGCCCAAACAATGTACAAGTTTATTGAAGTATTTGACGCCACCTATCTCAAACCAAACAACATCAACATAGACTGGAGTAGAGAAAAAAGCCTACTAAAGATCCCACATGCGGATCTTGGAAAGGCAGACGATAATAGACCATCCACATTCACAAAGAAAAACTCCAACTAGATTCTTTGATGATGCGTATTTTGCTATATTTAAATAGAAAAGTACAAAGTTGGTCATAGGATAATACAATAATGCTTCCAGTTGCATTATTCAAAAAGTACGCCTACGTTTTTACATTTTTACCATTTTGAAGTATTTTTAAGGTGTATTCTGGAGTATTCCTCATTATTCTACAGTATTTTTCGTGCGTATTCTGTACTTTATTGACAAAATGATAGACAGACGTTGAGATGACAAAAAATCCGAATCAAGTCCAATATGTCGTAGACTAGCCTACAAAAATGGATAAAAAACGTACGCACTGATTTTGACCATTCTCTTGATTTACCACATTTTGGGCTGATTCTGGCAGATTTTTTTCTATGCTAATCCTCTTTCCTTTAAAAATCAGCGAAAGTTATTAACAGATAATAATTAGCTCTATAATCAATGGCTGAGCCTGGCTCTCAAAATTATCTGGTTCTTTTGATAAATTTCCTTAATGATAATATTGGTATGATATTCGCCGGAGCGATTATTGGTTGTATATTGGGTGGCTTACATGGTTACACATCTGATGATAAACGCAAAAGAACTATCACATATTCATTTGTAGGAATAATAATTGCTGTAATTGGTGGAGGACTATATTTCTATTCAAACAAACTTCTAATCAATAACTTCATTGCATTTGTCATTTTTTATGCAGCTGGATTTGGATTAATGCATATATTTTCATCAGTAGTATATAACAAAAGTCATGGCAACTTCTTCAAAGTGATTTCCTTAGAATATCCACCGCGACTCGAGGATCTGAGAAGAAAATATGGACCAGGCTTCATAGATGATGATGAATTAATTCTTGAGGCAATAGAAAAAGGTAAAAAAACGGTAAACGAAATTGCTGTCTACTCAGATCTTCCAAAAAAACAAGTAAAACAGAGAATGAATTTTCTAGCACAAAAAGGTGTTATTAAATGGGAAAAAGATAACAAATAAAGCGATTAGAATTTTTCTAATTTGATCCTCTTTTTATCCATTAAGAATAAAAAGTGCATTTCAGATCAAAAATAGTCTGGGTCGGCGAATTCAACATTAATTTGATCTTGATGCAGAATTCTTTTGTACTAATAATGATATGTCCTAAAACCTATAACAAAGCAACTGATAATTTATTTGTGGATTCGAGTGAGATTTACGAAAAAGCTGTTACAAAAACTCCTGCTTGGTTATGGCGTCATGACCATCTTTGGACATTCCTGATACCAAAAGTTATGTGTTTTATCCATATACAATTGAAGAAGCCGATGAAGAAGAGCTTAATGCAAGGTATAACCCACATGGTTATCAGGTAATTAGAAGGCCCAAAGTAGACTCTGAATACAAATCAGGAACACATATCACTTACAAGGTTTTGATTTTAGAGCCAAACTACGTTAAACAAAAAATTGATCAAGGATGTGAATTGCTTGCCCAATTGTTTTATGATCATTTTTCCAAGAGTGGCACAGACGTTTATGAAAAATAAATACTGATTTTCAACTCGTAATATTTGTCAAAAAAAGACATGTGCGATCTTTTCTCAAACCAAAAACGATATAGTTGGTGGATTTGAAATCGTTGCTCCCATTGTTAAGGAAATCAATCTCTCAATTATTATCCAATTTGATTTCTAAAGCTTCTTTTATCCTTATGACATATTAACTCACAAGATTTGAGCGAAGAAGAGAGAAATCTAACTCGAAAAATTGTCATCCTTTTAGGATGCTTGATCTTCTTCGGATTTCTATTTTATACAAATCTTCTTTCCACAACAATCGCTCCAACAGATTGGACGTATTCTGTAGGCCAGACATTCATTTTATTTCATGACAATGACAAACAGTTATTCAACATAATAGAATTTTGGTATTCGTTAGCACTGTTTTTTTTCATAGTTTACTCTGCTTATCGAATAAGCAGTACTATTATCAAATTCATCAAATTTAGTCCAGAAAAAACACATCGAGTCTTGGAGATAATTTACATGATATTAATGATCTTTGGGCCATATGCATATTTGTCGACGGCAAAGAAATTTCTTGGCATCATACCAAGATTAGACCCTGAATATCGAATTCAAACGCAGATATTGGCCGCAATAAGTTTTGATCCATCTTCATGGTTTTTAGATTCAACTACAAAAATCACCGAATTTGATGTTAATCTCAGTGTAATTGTGAGCGGAATTTATACGGTTTCATTCTCCATTCTTGGTTTATTTTTAGGCTATAGGTCAAATTCGGACTTGTTATGGTTGATTATACAACGAATCAAATTACCAAAAACTATTGGAAATTTCTTGCAAAAATCTGTTTCAACCATACAAAATGATAATCTTCTTGCAAAATATTCAAAAATTTCACTACTGTTTTACTGTGGAATGTTCTTCTTTGCATTCTTCTTTGTTCACATACATACTATTTCTAATTGGCCTTTTAGCTGGATATCTGCCTCCGTTGATTTTTTTGCAAAAATGAGTACGGAATCAAACATTATTGATGTCTTAGAATTTTGGTATTTTGTAGCATTTCTTATATTTTTTGCCATGTCGTTGATCCCTTTAATTTTGACCGTATTTTTTTATGGCAAGCGACAAAGAATTGGCATAAAAAAACATTTTTTAGTTTTTGAAATAATGTTTCTTACAACAATATCGCTGTCACCATTCTTTGGTTTGCATACAGCAAGACTTGTACTTGACCATATACCGATAATAGACCCAGAGTATGATTTTCAAGTTTCTTACCTTCAAAATCAACTAAAAATAGATCCAGAAAATTGGAATTTTCAAATCAGCCCATTAGAAAAACGAACGTCGATTCTAAAGGATTATAGTTACTGGATTGCTGGTGGTTATCTGAGCACTCTTTTCATAACTAGTTTGTTGGTGCTTTACGTAGACCGGAAAGGAGTTTATCACTAAAATGATTTGATTATCCACTCGAAAAACTATGACTGGAATCAAATGTTGATTAAATGTTTAAACTGATTGTTATTCTACTTAACAGTCGTTCTTGCAGTGTTGGTCATTCCATGCCCTCCATTAAAAATTGCGTACACATCAACAGTGCATGGGCTTTTGGCTATATTTTTAAAAGTATTACTTCCATAACCCATCGCCAATGTAGTTGTGGATTTATTTGGTGTACACCCACCACTTCCCCACCAACTTAATTTTCCACCGTAAGGTAATCCATCATGAGTAGCAATAGCTGAACATGAAATAGTCCAATCACGCATGCAACTCACACTTATGCGATTGTTATGTGCATATGCGTTCTGTGCAACACCAAATGAAAGAAGTGAAAAAGCAAAAATACCTGCAGCCAACAGAAGAACTACTTTCATATTATGGCTTTTTGCTACTCTGTAATAATTTTATCGTTATTGATAAAGTATTATAAAAAATGATTTCTTATTATAAAAATATAAAAATTAAATAGTTAATTCATTAAACTAATGAAATAATTATATTAATAAATTGTTGACGATCATAAAATTAATCAGATATCGTTATGATTGTTTTTTTGTTATTGGGTGCAAAATAGACTCAAAATGACACTGGTTCCCACAAGACCAGACACGTCAAATTTGATCGTACGCCTAATCTTTCCAAATTTTGAGCAATTCTCCGATCAGAATTTTTTGGATAAAATTACAATTTTCACTATAATCTTCGTTAGGAGTCAAATGACCTGGGGTTATCTATACCCTCCATCCCACATGGGCCCGTTCAAATTTGAACTTCCATACCTAAATAACCCAAATAATCTAAATTTGAACCGAGTTTTGCAGATAGGATTTGAACCTTTTAGCTAGTTGCTTCGCTTGGGACTACATTGTTATTTTTTATCTCACTTCATAATTGTGTTGACAATTGCCTAGGACAAACAACTGAGAGTTTTTTTGGACATCTATTTCTACTTTCATGACATTTAGGTGTGAGTTTGATCCCTCAACGGCATACCTTAATTATGAACGAAGAGTAGATGTTATTTTGTTTCCAAATAACAATTCGTCTTTAATCAGTGTTGCAGTAACCTGTTCGTCTATTTTTTTGTACCAACTAACAATATCATCAAAGTCTACATCAAACTCCGATAATCTCTCAAAGACATCGTCGGGAATCCTAATTGTCTGGTTTGCATACTTTGTTACGTAGTTTTTTCTTATCAGCTCACCGTGTATCCTATATGGATGCGCCATCAATTTCTTGATTTTTTCGAAAAAGAATCCAACTACGTAAAAATCGGCCCTCTTGTCCTTTTTCATATGTTTTTGAAAGACATAGACGTTTGCTAGCATGATTAATGAAAATAGTGGGATCTGTAGCTTGGCAGCAATGACATACCATCTCCCTTTTTTTGTGATGGAGTAATTGGCATCCGAGTTTTTTTCTAACAGACCAATAGATTGCAAATGCATCATGTATCTGTATGTGTCTTTTCTTGGCTGTTTTGAGCGAATGATGTTTGAAAAATTTGAAACTATTTGTTTTGTTTCCACACCGTCATAAAAAGCAGACAGGATCTTAAATGAGACCGTTGATGGTCTAATTTTGCGATTCAACAAAATGATTCTGTTCACGTCAAGTCTGGTTTGCTTTGTAATCTGCATTAGGATCTACTCATCACTACAAATCTGTCTTTTTTTGAAGACAACTTTGAAGCAAATTTTTTTAATTGTAAAGCAGTAAAAGTCATTACAGAAACTTTTGGCACATCATATTCATCTGAAATTTCAAGAAACTCGACTGCATTTTGTGGTAAGGCAAAAACCTTTTTACCTTCATCACCCTCTATTACCGTAAACTCTTTTTCATCCCTGATTAAAGATATGATCTTTTTTATCATGTTGACGCGGTAGAGTCCAGGTTTTTCGACTTTGAGTAATGCTATGCCGGCAACTGTACCTATTGTCTTTGCTTGTTCTTTTTCTTTTTCAGTAAGTGTGATACTGCGCGTAGTCTTCTGGGTCGTTTCATTTTGAAACTCTTCTCTGAAGAAAATAGGTTCTCTTTCTTTATTTTTGAGATATTGCTTAAAGTATATCTCGAGTGTTTCTGGTCCAGGGAACGCAAACTTTCGATCTGGAAGTGTTGTGTCCATGATTGCAATAAATTGTTCTACAACATCAAGCTGGATATTTTGAGGCAGCTTGCATACAAGCTCGGCAAAATACGGCGGTATTACTACATTGCTGTATTGTGACGAGAGCCTCTCTATGAAATCCTCTAATCGGTTCTTTGCTTGTTGGTTGATGATTCGACATCCTACCAGCTTAGTCAGATGTTCTCCGAGCTGAAGTTTTCGCACTATGTTGATTGGATGTTCGCCACGCTCTAACATAAAGTTGATCACATCGATGATCTTGAACGGGTTCAGCGGACTGTGATGGTTTGATCTAATGTGTAAAGCAAGTACTTCATCGATCGATTCTGCTTGATGGACAAAAGCGTCTACAGTATCTATACCAGCAGCCCTGAATCCATCCACTATTGCATGGCCGTCTACTACGAACATAGCATCATTGAGTACTGCTACCTTGATTGGGCCAAAACATCTCCTCTCTGTGGGGTCACGTGCCATGGAAGCAATTTGCTTGATCATCTTTGCAGAATGGAGAGTTACTCTAATTGGAGAATATTGAAGCAAAGATATTCGTAATTGACGGAACTGCGGGGTTTCGAGTAGCATCACAACCCTCCTTTGAGCATTCTTACTGCCATTCTTGCCTTATACTCGTCATTGCCAGAAAACGTCTTTGCAAGTCGTCTTGCTTTGTCTTTGAACGTTTCTCTGTCTACTGGCTTTTGAATGTCATTCAAGTAGACATTAAGATAATACTCAAAGGAATTCTGTCTTTGGCTTGTGATTATCTTGCTTTTTTCGCACTCTGTGATGGACACAAGTAGTGAATGAACAAAAGAAAATGACTTTAGAACTGAAGGTACTCGTCTTATCGAGAATGCAAGCATGACTGCTTCTCTTATCTGATCTTCTGTTCTTGGTATTGCAAATCTCTTACAGGACGTAAATAACGAAAATATCACAATTGCTGTATTTGCGTTGACATCGGAGATCTTTTCTAACTTGGAGAATATCTTCCAAGCATCAAGCGCCGTATATGTTGGCAATCTAAGCTTAACACAGGCGTTTGAAAACGCAGAAGATCGAAACTTTTTTTCGTGAATCCTTCGTGTTGCTTCTATTTTTGCAGTCTTTCCACCCACCTCTATTTGTTGGAACAAATTGAGTGTACTTTCTATGTTGTAATCTTGTGCATCATAAGAGTCCAATACCATCCCACAGCTTGCGCATAGCACTTCATGTGAATCAACCACCATGGAGTTTTTGTGTAGGCAATAAATTCTTGGGATTTGTTTTTGAAGTGTTGACATGTGGAATTAGTAAAAAGACTGACAAAACTATAAGGGGATTGTGATTAGAATGGCATACCAAATGTATCGCTACATTGAATAGGATTTGATATCTTGTCGATCATTTATAATGTGATAAGTTTCTTTGCAAGAGCGCACAGTATGTGATATGGTTTTCTTGTCGACGAATTGTATACAGTATCAAAGATTCTTAGCTCCAAGTTACATGACGCACACTTGGTTTTCCCATGCCTCTGGTAAATCTTGAAGATTCTTGGGGTGAGTACGATAAAGTCAGATTCCTTTCTAATCTTTGTAATTTCTTGTTCTAATATTTGCGGTGATAGTTTTTTGAGTTTTTTTGATTTGGTTTTTTGTAACTGTCGGTCTGACATATTAGTGAACGCCACATTCCGAAGTCAGGCCCAGTTTTTTGGCCATGTTGATTCTTGTTTGTTTTATGTAGATGTTTCTTTTGATATGAGTTAGAATGGTGCTACACTGTGGATTAGTGCACACCTTGATGTCCTTGTTTTTCCATCTTCTTTTACCATCACTTATTCGCACAAAGGCCGAACCCATTTGTGTATTGCAATCTGGACATCTTTCATGTTTTCGCATGGGATTTTTGGATTTGCTCAATCTAGACACCATTTCCAATTAGTTACGATGAAATCATGAACGCAATAACCTTCCAATCTCATAGTCATTATAGAAAATAT
>JAWAFK010000020.1:0-15409 GCA_038890395.1 Candidatus Nitrosotenuis sp.
GGGCACCACCAGCAACATCAGCACTATGTCGTACCCGTCAAGCGACCAACCAAGAAAAGATCCCACAACGATCTTTTTTTGCGCCGTAGTTAAGCTCAACAAACTTCTAATGAACAGCTCATATTTTAGCTGTAAATTGCTAGCTTACGATTATCTTGATTTCAATTTTGGGGCTAAGTGCTGAGGCGTCCTTGATGCTGTCCCACACATAGATCTCTGCAGTATACACACCGGGGATGTCAGTGGACCACGAAATAGCGGGAGACAGAGTCTGCTGTGAGTTCAACGACGCAGAAAACCAGGAAAGCTTGCGCGTAACTTGGTTGTCATCGAGTATCTGCACGATATACACGAAATTCTGGGCATGCGCCTGCTTGTTTGTGACATCCGCTGATACCTGGATCTGCTGGTTCACGTTTATGTTCTGGGATATGGGTTCGCCAAAGGTGTTGACAAGGCGCGGGTTCTTTATCTCAGCACGCTCGGTGCCAACTTGCGCAAAGGCCTCGTAAATTGGCGCCAAAATCACAATCAGAGCGAGAAAAAGTGCTACCTTTCTTGACACGTTTGAATACAAAATCGTGTCATACTAAAGAGTTTTCATACTAAAATGGTTGAGCTGTTGACCAAATACTAAAGCTCGATCCTATAGTAATCCCAGCGCTCGGGGTCGAATTTTGTGACAAATTCTGCATTTTCGTTCTTGTCTATTCTTTTCTGTATTACGTCTCTGAGTGCAAAGCTGGTAAGATACCTGTAGTTCATCGAGTGGGCTTGCATAGTGAAGAGATGTCTCATCTCACTCCCACCCCGCAAACCCCAGTACCCCATCTTTAGTGCAATTGGTTCCAAAAAGACTGTGTTGTGCTTTCCATAATTTTCATCTACTATTTCAGGACGCAACACATAATTCTCAAGTGGTCCGCCTTTGGCAAAGCCAATTATTGGGCCGTCTGAGCCGCCAACTCGCAGGGTGTTGAGGATTGTCTTCGGATCAACTAGTGTCTTTTGGAAATGTTCTCTGTCTACCTGGAGAGGAGTTGGCAGCTCGTGATAAATACTAAGCAATGTTTTTTGGAAATCTTGGTCATATCTTATCTTCATTGATTCGATTTTTGGAACAAGTCGCAGATTTTCGTAAAGATATTCTGATTGTATTTTGATTTCTTGTTGACGCAGATTCAAAAATCCGGTGACCGCGTCCATAAAGTTTTTTCTCATGTCTTTTGGCAATGCACGCAAAACAGTGTCACACATATCTGCCTCGTCATTTAAGAGATCTTCAAAATACGCCACGGCTCGTTTTACGATGTATGAAGGATGCCACGCCAATGCATGTGCGTTTTTCTTTGCCATGTCCATTGCTTTTGTAAAGTCACCCAATGCGTAGCCACCAACTCGGTCGATTACGGAAAGTAACCATCCAAGCCTTAGGTAATATTCTTGCATTTCTGGGTTATCTTTGGTAATTGGCGATTTGGAAAAACATTCGTAAATCTGCCTTTCTGCGTTTTCTTTGAGCTTGCCTTTCCATGGATAGGTTGTGCGAAGAATGAGTGCTTTGATTATCTCGTTGTCTAGGCCGGCATCTCTGAATAATTCTTTGACTGCGGTGTCGTGTGTGAGAAATTTTATGACGTTGTCTTCGTGCGGCTTGTCGACACTTTTTTGAGGATCAAAGTCATGAAACAAAGCTGATGCAAAGAGGTACTTGAAGTCTTCATGACGAATGTCATTAAGTATGCTTTTCCATTTCAGTACAATGAGAGAGACATAAGTGACTTCAAGCTCGTGTGTGATGTTATGGTATCCATAATAGTCCTTGCCTAAGCCTTGTGTTTCGAAGATCTTTATGGTGTAGTCAAGCATTCTGGTAAAACAAGGTCGCTCAAGGCCGCAGGTGGCACAAAGACTGATTATTTCGTTTCTTAGAGTCTGTGGATTTGCAAAGAGTTGCATTAGTACTCGATGTGCGGACAGTTTTAAAACTGTATAGGCTGGTGGTGTAAATTTTACAAAATTTGTGCGGATTTTGTGATAATTTCCCAATCCATCTTGGCACGCTTTGATAATGAGCTTGTGTTTTTTTGATTAGTACAAACAAGCTGCTCAAATGTATGCACACACAAACTATTCTATTCCATTGTATAATATTGTAGTCATGAACCCAAAACAAAACTCAAAAATCAAATTTACAATTCTCAAACTCCTCGAAGAGGGTACATCGGACAGAGGAAAGATCTACAAAAAACTGCAAAGCGAATTTGGAATGTCTCAAGCAGAAGCAAGGCTTGCATGCAAGGAAGTCAAAATAGAGTTAATCTCCAAGCTAAAGACACTCCAATCAGGCATGCTGGAGCTCTGAGAAAGACTCTTAGTATAATTCAAGTCAAGTTGTTGCATGCATCTTGACAAAGACACCTTGCTTGAACTGATGCAAAACTCAGCACAAAAATACGTGCTGAGGATCAAAAACGCAGAATATTTCCCAAAGGAAATACGGCTGAGCTATGTGGAAACTCCAGTGAGCAAACCAACGACTAGGGGAGGCGTGTATTTTTCCGACAAGATGGGCTTTAAAATAATGGTAAAACTTGCAGACACGAGTCTTGCCAACTCGCTCTCAAAGATGATGCTTGGACCAAACACAGACTTTGAACAAATACAGTTTCTAACACAGCTAACTGCGGGCGAAACAACAAAGGTTTTCAAAATATTTGCAAATCTTGTAAATTATGTGCAAAAATCAGACTGCCTTGAGCTTAATCTGATAGTTGTCGGCACAGAATCAACCAATTGATGCCTTAAAGTATTTGTCATATGTTTTTCTTTTCTCTTCATCTGATAATATTTCATAGGCTTTTGTTATTTCAGCAAATATCTCGGATGTCTTTTGGTCCTTTGTCTTGTCTGGGTGGTATTCTTTTGCAAGCTGCCTGAATTTAGCCTTGATCTCATCCTGTGTTGCATCATTTGAGACGCCAAGTATGGCATAATAGTTTGGCAATCTTGATTCCTGGAGCATCTTGCGGAATTCTTGAGATTCTTTTGTCTGCTTTTTTTCGCCAAAAAAGTCTTCGTCATCTGCATTCCATTCAGAATGATATTTTTCGTAATCTCTATTTTGTTTTGACGCAAACTCTTTTTTTTCATACTCGGTCTTTCTTCGGAGTATGATGTCTCTTGCCAAATACAAAAACAACGCGATAACTGCCACGGCAATTATGAGCATTGCAAGCCTTACATCATTGGGATTGTAATACTCGGAGATCTCATCTGAACCACGTTGTGCTTCTGTGATGATTGCAGGCTGTTGGGCATGTATTACGAGCACATTAATTGAAAATATGAAAATCAGTGCAAAGGCGGCTTTGGGCATTATCGTATTACGTCGATTCTAAAATTTTATTAAGATTCTCATATGTTAGACCAGCCTAAAGTCTTCTTTGACCGTATTTAAGACGATATTCGTCACGGTTTTGTCTACGTTTTGCTTTGAGGAGAGGTTTTTGACAAACTTGCTTAGCTCGTCTCGGTTTTTGAATTTTGCAACAAGCACGGTATCTGACTCGCCTGTTACGTCGTAGACGGCACATACATTCTCGAGGCTAGCAATCTCGTTTTCTATTTCGACCATCTTGCCCTTTTTTGTATAAATCTCAATTATCGCAGTCAGGTCGTAGCCAAGCTTTTCGTGATCGATTATTGCCGTGTAGCCTTTGACTATTTTTTCCTGCTCCATCTTTTTTATTCTTGTTAGTATGGTGACAGTCGACATGCCAAGCTTTAGCGCCAATTGCCTTGATGAGAGTCTTGCATCAACTAGAAGATTTTTTAGAATTTTTATATCTGTTTTATCTAGAATCATTGAGTATTAACTACGCTTTACAAATATTAAAGGTTATCAGAATTTTTTAAATGAATTTTCAACTTCTTATCATGACATCATAAATCCATCCATGCTCATATCAAATTATAGAATGATTGAAAAGAATTTCGACTTTAACCGACTGTATGACAGGGTTCTAAGGTATTATTTAATAAAGAAACACTACACAAAGGAGCAGGCAAATTTCATTGCACAAAGAGTAGTGCAAAAAGAAAAAGACATGCGAACATGCAAAAATGCAAAATGCGGCCACATGCTGCACGACCATCTAAGGAACTATGAATCATGTTTAGTAGGTAATTGCGGTTGTGAGAGATTCTCGAGGGCTAGTTAGTCATCCTGAATCTTTTGCACAAAGGTGTTCAGGGAAAAAGGTTTTTGAAGATACTCGACTTTGTCCTCAAGGGACTTGGTGCCTTCACTTCCGCTCAACGCGTAGGCAGACGCAAAGACGATCTTCTGGGTAGGTTTTACACTTAGGATCTCAGTTGCTACCTCGGAGCCACTCTTTTTTGGCATGGACTGGTCCAAAACCACAACGTCGAATGGATTTTGGTCTAAGGCCTCAAACTCACTCTTTTTGAGAGATTCTTGGTATTTTTTTAAACATTCTGCACCATCTCTTGTTATGATTACGTCGTGACCGTATTTTCGCAAAATCTTGTCATATTGGCTTGCGGTAAACTGGTTGTCTTCTGCTATGAGTATCTTCAATCCTGCCTGTGTTTTTGACTTTGAGCGGTTTTAACTCTAGTTTGTCCTTTTTAAACACACAGAGAAACTGGAAAACGACAATAACTTTGGCGTCGTATTAGGTGTAATGGAAGAAACGGATGAGCTCATCAAAAAAGGAAAGATGCTTTTAGTTGAAGGTGACTTCGAGCAAGCACTCTCTAATTTTGAGCAGGCGTTGCTACTTGATCAAAAGAACGCGCAGATCTGGAATCTAAAGGGTGCCGCGCTGCGTAGCATGGGAAGATATGATGAAGCAATAGAGTGCTTTAACAAAGCGTTGGAGCTGGATCCAGCAGACAAATACGCCTCATAAGCAGTCTACGGTATTTGGCGTTAACAAAAGACTAATTATCTTCGCAATAAAACAATTCCTAAAGAAAAAATGAATAACATTGAGAAAATTTTGAACAAGGCATCTGATCTGTGTTGGGATGGCAAGTTCAAAGATGCAGTAACTTTGTATAACAAGGCACTAAAGGCAAGACCAAACAACATTGATGCACTAATTGATAAGGGCGTAGCACTGCAAAACATGGGTCGCCTCAAGCAGGCACTGGGATGTTTTCAAAAGGCGTTAGATGTAGAGCCAAATAATCTAACCGCGCTAATCAACAAAGGCTCTGTGTTACACAGTCTTGGAAACTTTGAGGAGGCAATAGAGTGCTACGACGCAGTGCTTGCAATAGACAAAAAATCCACAATGGCTCTTGCATACAAAGGACTATCACTTGGCGAGCTCGGTTTTGTAAAGGAATCTCTGTCTTATTTCAAAAGGGCCCTCAGAATCGACAAAGATTATGATCTGGCACAGATTAGCAAAGATATGGCAAAAAGATTGCTTAAAGAACAAAATCTGATGCACAAGTTCTAAAAAATTGTCACATCGCCAGGCGCTGGCTCGCGTTTTTGGTTTTTGTGGAAGTTGATGTAGTCGCCATGATCTGCCTCTTGATGCTCTCTTAGCTTTTCAATGGTTTCAAAGGCATTATTGCACAAGTAGCACTTTGGCTTGTACTCATCAACAAGAGGCATTACCATAGTTTTAGATAGGGTTACCGAGTATTTCTTAATTTGCGTAGCCATGAAGCATCCACAATCTTAAAAATACGTCAAATATGCATCAAAATATGCAAAAACTAGGCATCCTAGCTTCACTAGTTCTAATCAGTGCAGCATTGGTAGGGCCTATGGGTGTTTCTGTTGCACAAGAATCTCCACAAAAAGACACAAACGCAACCTCTACCGACGTTACTCCAACAGAAGCTGCCCCAGCTCAAACTCCAAAGTTGCAAAAAGAACTCACAATGGAAGAGAAAATAAAGAAGGAGCTTGCTGAAAGAAAAACAAAGCTTGAATCTAAAATCGATGAGCGAGTAAAAAAGATCAAAGAAAAATCACTTAAAAAAGCGCAGACATGGGATGAGCGACATGAAGAAAGACTCAAAAAACTAGCAGAGGCAGAAGGAAAACGACAAACTACAATCAAGGAACAAAAAACAAAATTGCAAGAACAAACGTCAAAGAAAAAATCAAAATTTGAAGAACAAATGAGCAAAAAAATCGGCACACTTGATGAAAGAACGAGCGCGGCAAAAGCAAAGTTTGACAAAATGATGGCAGACAAGCTAGCAAAATTCAATGCCAAAGTAAAACTCAAGTCCAAAACAGTCGCACCAATCGAGCAGGTGGTTCCACCAACTAAAGAACCTGCACCAAATACTGGTTCAAACTCTACACAGCCTGATTCTAAATAAACACACTTTTTATTTACAATTTTAGTTATTGTTTTATATCGTAATTCATAATTAATACTGTTGAACACAAGTGCAATTCTACTTGCTGTAATGCTTGTTGTGTCTGTGACTTGGATGCCGTATTTGCAGTCGTACGCACAAACTCAGCCAAAAGAAAAAGCATCTGATAAGATACGCGAGTTTGAAGCTCAACAAGAAGAAAAACTAAAGAAGCTACAAGAAAAGAAACTGGCACAACTGGCAGAAATCGAGGCAAAGAAAAAAGAAGTCCTCGAAAAGAAAAAGAAACAGCAAGAGGAATTAGAGACAAAAAGAAAGCAACTTGAACAAGAAAAGGAAGCACAAAGACAAGAGATTCTCCAAAAAAGGCAGGACAGGATAGCTGAGTTTAGTGACATAAAAGAAAAGGCGAGGCAACAGACCGAAGAATTCGAGCAAAAAAGAATGCAACAACTAGAAGAGAAAAAACAGCTAAGCACCAAAGAAGAAATCGAAAAAAGAAAGAAGGAACTTGAACTGCAAACCAAGATGACAAAAGAAAAATTCTTGGCGCAACAAAAACAGGCACAAAAAGAATTAGAAGAAAAACGCAGAGAGGCCTTAAAACTACTTAAAGAAAAAAGACTCGAAATAGAACAAGATGCAGCCAAAAAGGCACAACAAATGTGGGAAAAACAACAAGAGATAGCAAAAAAGACATTGGAGGCACAGAAAAAATCTGCAAAAAAGTCTGCAGCAAATCAGACTGCGAGCTAAACCGACTCTTTTAAATTGGGAATATTTGAGAATTGGTCGCATTATTTTTATATTGAATACATGGTTTGCCAATATGCAAAAACTAGGAATACTAGCTTCAGTACTTCTTTTAACCTCGGTGCTCGTCGGTCAAGTCGGATTATCGTACGCACAAACAGTTGATACCCACAAGGCCGCAAAGATGAGTCATGAGGAAAAAAGAGCAATGCTGGACAAACAAAGAGAAGAGCGACTGGAAGCACAGAAACAAAAAGCCGCAGAAATCAAAGCAAAGATGAATGCCAAAAAAGAAGCCGCAGCAAAAGAACTAGCTGCGGTATTGGCAGCACGTCAGACAGCAATAAAAGAAGACCTTCCGCGAACTGAAGACATAATTGCAAAACTCAAAGCATCTGCAAAGAAAGCAATTGATGCAAGAAAGTCTTCTGGCGGTCCAAGTGAAGTCCAAAAAGCACTCGAAAAAGAGCGCGAGGCACTAAAGAAACGAATCGAAGAACACAAAATGATGATTCCAAAATCACCTCAAAAAGACATCAAATACGTCAAAGAAGACCAAAAAGGACGAGAAAAGAAACTCAAAGGCTATGATGCAGTAGATCAATACTCAAAAGAAGTCGAACTCAAAAAAGAATACAAGAAGGCTGAAGAGATCAAAAAACAAAGACAGGCAGAAATGCACCACAAGAACCGACAGTAGACAAAACGAAAATCAGTCTACCCGGTTCAGTTTCTTTTATATTTACAAATACTTCGAGGAAATTAGTTGCTCAGAGAACTAATCAGCGAATCAAAGCCAATAGAAAAGACCTTGGCAGGAGAAGAGCTCTCATTTAATGAAGGACTTGAGCTTCTAAACGACAACAACAATTTTGTTGTAGGTGCGACAGCTGATTTGGTTCGGAAAAGGCTTGTTGGCGACAAGGTTACATTTGCTGCATCATACTACATGAATTACACCAACGTATGTGCTGCAAGCTGCCAGATGTGCGCATTTTATAGAAAGGGAGATGAACAAGACGTATACACTCTGAGCCCTGAGCAAATCGAGCAAAGAGTAGCTGTTGCAAAACAACTTGGAGCAACCGAAGTCCATATTGTGGGAGGGTTCCATCCAAGGCTGTCACTAGACTATTACGAAAACATGATGAGAATAATCAAAAAGAACCATCCAGAGCTTACGATCAAGGCATTTACTGCTGCCGAAATATTCTACTTGTCAAAGCTGACGAAAAATTCTGTTAAAGAGATACTGTTGAGACTAAAGCAGGCAGGCCTTGACGCTATGCCTGGAGGAGGCGCAGAACTGTTCCATCCGGAGATAAGAAACCTCATAGTAAGAGGCAAGTGTTCAGGACAGGAATGGCTTGACACAATAGAGCAGGCACACAATCTGGGAATTAAGAGCAATGCCACAATGCTGTATGGCCACATTGAAAAACCTGAACACATAATAGACCATCTCGTCAAAATACGCCAACTACAAAAGAAAACAGGCGGATTTATCACATTCATACCGCTCAAATTCAGCTTAGATAATACCGAACTTGAACAAAAAGGACTAGTAAAACATGAGTCTTCTGCAATTTATGATCTAAAGATTATTGCCATATCGAGGCTGATGCTTGCAGGTACACTTGACAACATTTCGGTGTACTGGGTTGCGCTTGGCAAAAAGCTTGCACAGGTGGCACTCTCAAATGGGGGAAACGACTTGGTGGGAACTGCGTTTTCTGAGGAAATTTACAAGGCAGCGGGCAAGCCTACCAACTCATCTGTAATGGAGCTTGCCAACATGGTAAAGGAGATTGGAAGACAGCCAGTCCAGCGCGACACGTTCTTTAGAACTCTAAGGACCTTTTAGGTGCCTGCTTAAGGCATCGATCTTTTGTTGCATAGTTTGTATCTTGTCAGTTCTTGAATCTATTTTGAGTACTGCCTCGACTCGCCTTACACCGAGTCTATGCACTGTCTCAATTACTGACTTTGATGCCTCAAAGATTTTTGTGATGTCGTCTGATTCTAGGATTGTACCCATAGGTGTAATCTGGTACTTGACACCGTTTGCATCTTGGAGCGACTCTATTGCCTTTGCAATGTAAAAGCTCAGACTGGTCGAATCTGTACCAATTGGGTAGACGCTTATTTCTGCATGAATCAATGAATTGTTAAGAAGTAATTTTGATTAAAGTCTTTAGGCCGGCGGTTTTTTTTCGATTGTCTTTGCTCCGCCTTTTTTTCTTCTTGCGCCAAAACTGATAAGCACAAGCAAAAACCCTACACCTGTGAGCATTGCAGCAAGGTTGGAATAGTCACGGTTTTCTCTTTGTTTCAACTCAAGCGCTAGTGCTTGGTCTTCTGTCATGTCGGCAGTCCCAAGTGGGATTACAGAGTTAAAATAAATCAAAAACGCGATCCCTACTGCGACCATGGCAATTCCACCGCCTAGAATTTTTTTGTCAACTAGGACCATGTCTTTGTTAATGATGTTGTGATTTTTATATGAATCTGTGTGCGCAAACACCTGTAAAGAATCAAAATGAGTTGGCTTTGATTTTGATACATTTGTTTATTTTTTAAATGGTAATTAAACACATTTGAGAATTGTATTCGATCAGCTTTATTTTATAAAATGACGACACCTTATTTAGAAGCTAACACACGTGCTTGTGGTATCAAAGGTGGTAGATATCACAAGAAATGCTGTGACCTGTTCCTTAGCAGACTGTGTTAGCTTCGTCCTATCTCATTGATTTTCAATTCAAATTTTGGCACCAAGTCTTTTTTTATTGCAAGATCAAAAAGATATCTAATCGAATCTTCGCCTGCTTTTCCCATCTCAACTGTGACATTGTTTACGTACATTTTGACAAATTTTGCTATTATGTCTGCAGGCTTGCCTCTTGAATAAGTCATGGCGTACTCTAGTGCGTCTTTTTGGTGCTCAAGACCATATCTGATTGAGTTTTGGAGATACCTGTCGAACTTTTGTATTGTGTTTTTGTCGAATCTGTTGTTCATCACGTTTGTTCCAAGAGGTACTGGAAGGCCGTTTGTGGAATGGTGCCACCATTTTCCTACATCTAGAATCTGAATCAATCCTTCTTGTTTATAGGACAGCTGAGTCTCGTGAATCACAAGTCCGGCATCTACCTTGCCTGAGTTTACCGCCTCAGGGATGTCACTAAATTTCATCTCCACGTAATCAAATTTTCCAATCATTAACTGCAGTAGCAAGAATGCCGAAGTCATCTTGCCGGGAATTGCAATCTTGCAATCTGCAATCTTTTCTTTTGGGATCATATTTTTTGCAATCACTATTGGACCATATCCTATTCCAAAACTCCCGCCACTTCGCAAAATGGTGTAATTTGGAAGATATGCGCAAGCATGAACAGACACTGCAGTAACGTCAAGTTCTTCTTTTAGTGCTCTTTTGTTTAGCTCCTCAATATCTGCAATTACATGCTCTATTGTAAAATCAGAAGATAGTACCTTTCCTGTAAGCATTCCATAAAACATGAATGCATCATCAGAATCGGGTGTGTGTCCTACGGAAATTTTCATGAATTGTGATTTTTTGTCTGGTTATAATAATGGAGCTACCAGTCCATTTTTGAGATCTGTCTTATGATGTCTTTTTCTGTGACAAATCCAACTATGTCTTGGTTCTTTGTTACTGCGACTCCGTGAACCCGATACTCAATTAGGATCTTTGCAACTTTGAGCAGATTTGCCTGCGTAGATACTGTGATGATTCGTTTTGTCATTACCTCGCTTACTTTGCAAGTTCTGCCAAAACCTGTTGAGAATATGTTGTCGTTGTATCTGTTGGAATGGTATAGTGCATTGTTTAGGAAGCTCTTGTGGGTGAGAATGCCAAGAGGACTACCTTTTTCGTCCTTGACTAGTATGCGTGATATCTGGTTGTCGAGCATTTTAGACAAGGCGTCAAACAGAGGAGTAGAATCATAAACAAAAAAACTTCCAATCGACATAATATCTGCAAGTTTGGTTGTGTCTTTTGCATGTGTATAGAAGTATTTGACTAGATCATGCTTTGTTATGACTCCTTTTACTTGGCTTCCGCTCTTGATACCAAGCGTGTTTATTTTCTTTGTCAGCATGAGACTTGCACAGTTTGATATTGGAGCAAACTGATCGACTGTTTCTAGTTGTTGCATTTTTTGACCACATGAGATGTCTTTGATGTTACAATTCTCTTCAAGGAGTATCTTTGCAATGTCTTTTTGTGAAAGTATACCGTAATCTGCCTCGTTTCGTACCAGAATGCCTGAGATGTTGTGTTCAATTATCTTCTCTATTGCTTCGTAGATCGTTGTGTTTTGGGGTATGGATATTGGGAGCTGTAACAAGTCTTCTGCGGTTACAAGAAATGAAGCATGTTTTCGTTGTTGTTTTAGCAATGTAAGTTTTTGTGTCGATTCTATGATATTGTATAGGATGATCATTTTGCGCAAACATTTTTTTAGATTTTGAACACTAAGAACTTAAGTCTGTAGCGACAAGTTTGAACAATGAAAACAGTTGCAGCCTTCAAAGCTGACATATTTTTGCAGCCAAAACTTCTAAAAGAATTCAAAGGTGTTGCGCGACTCTCAGACAAGACCTTAAAAAAATGTGTCTTCTGTGGTACTGGTGACTCGCTTGCAGCCGCAATGCTTGCAGAGGCGTTTTCAGAGTATCGGGCAAGATCCCTTGATCCTTTGGATGTGGTAAAAAACAAAAAGTTACTCAAGGGCAGAAAAGCATACTTTGTCTCAATATCGGGAAACACCATTTCAAACATTAAGGCAGCGCATATGGCACAAAGCGCCACTGCTATTACAAAAAACCACTCTAGCAGGCTGGCAAAGACATGCGATAATGTGATTGTTCTATCATATTGTGACTCTGGGATTCTGACGTCTGGGAGCATCGGATTTTTGTCAAGCGCTCTTACATGCATTTCGCTTGTAAAAAAATTCAAGATAAGAAATCCACAAAAACTGTTCAATCTAGCACAACTATCCGCAAAAAAGATCATACCAAAAAACCGAGTCTTCATTCTTGGCAACCAGTACACATATCCAGTAGCGTTGTATGGAGCAGCAAAGATGTATGAGATTCTAGGGCATGATGCCCATTATGAGAGAATTGAGCAATTTTCGCACATGGGCATGTTTTGCGCAAGGCAAGGCGACACCGTAATCATACTTGAGCAAAAAAACAAACACACAACAAGACTTGCAAGGTATCTTACAAAACTTGGCCTAAACGTATTCCATCCAAGTATATCTACAAACCAGATAGACCAAGTCGTCTTCTACACGTTTGTCTTGCAGCTTGTAACACTGAATGCTGCAACAAAATTACGTTTGTCTGATTGCCACTTTGTGACAAGCAAGAAGATCCGGGATGCAAGCTCGGCAATGATTTATTGAAATTTTTTCAAAATTCAGATCTGATCTGCAGAAGATTTAATACCTGTTTGCCAAGGATTCCAATCAAATATGAAGTTCAAGGCAACTGAACAGATCCTAAAAATAATCAAAGACAAGGATTGCATTAGGAATTTTGGAGTAATTGCACATGTTGATCATGGCAAGACAACAATGAGTGACAACCTGCTAGGGTACGCTGGGATAATCTCCCCACAGGCAGCTGGAAGAGCGCTTGCATTGGATTCGATGAAACTAGAACAAGACAGACAGATGACAATAGTGCAGGCAAATGTGACTTTACTTTTTGAGAAAGGCGGAAAAGAATACGTCATAAATATGATTGACACACCTGGACACATCGACTTTACCGGACGCGTGACAAGAAGCTTAAGGGCAATTGATGGGGCAGTTGTGGTATCGGACTCTGTGGAAGGAATCATGACTCAGACTGAGACCGTAACAAGACAAGCATTGGAGGAAAGGGTGCGACCAGTGCTGTATATCAACAAAATAGACAGGCTCATCAAAGAGCTGAGACTGACTCCAGAAAAGATGCAGGAATGGCTTGCAAACATCATTACTACTTTTAATGGATTAATCGATACTTATGCAGAACCCGAATATCGTGACAAGTGGAAGGTCTCGATTCAGGATGGAAGCGTTTCCTTTGGGTCTGCAAAGGACAGATGGGGCTTTAACATAGATGTGATGAAAGAAAAAGGAATCTCATTTAAGGACATTTACGCAGCATACCAGGACGGCGGCAATGTGGATGAGCTTGCAAAAAGGGCTCCACTTGCAGAGGCCGTGCTCGGAATGGTCGTAAAACACCATCCACCGCCACACATTGCACAAAAGTACCGAATTCCGAAAATCTGGAAGGGTGACTTGAACTCTGATATTGGAAAGGCAATTCTAAACTGTGATGACAACGGTCCTGCCGTTATGATGATAGTCAACATGGCAATGGATCCGGCAGCTGGCCCAGTCGCAATAGGGAGACTGTTTTCTGGCACGCTAAAAGATGGCCAACAAGTCTACCTAATTGACACCAAGCGAGAAGGCAAGATCCAGTCTGTGAACTTTTTCATGGGAAGTCAAAGAGAGATGGTAGGAGAGCTTGGTGCAGGAAACATACCTGCCTTGCTGGGATTAAACGAGGCAAGGGCAGGACAGACCTTGGCTTCAGTAAAAGACGTTGCGCTCTTTGAGGGAATTCAATATGTATCGGAGCCGGTTGTCCAGATTGCAGTTGAGCCAAAACATCCAAAAGATCTGCCAAAACTAGTTGAGGCTTTGCGCAGACTCACAATCGAGGATCCAAATCTGGTAGTAAAGATTAACGAGGAAAGCGGAGAAACAGTAATTGCAGGGATGGGTGTTTTGCACCTTGAAATTGCGACATCGCTCATTGCTGATGCTGGAGTCCAGATTATTACTTCGCCCCCTCTGATCAATTACAGAGAAACCATACAGGGAAGCTCCGATGTAGTCATGTCAAAGTCTCCAAACAGACACAACAAGATCTTCATGAAAGTCGAGCCACTTGAGCCAGACATAGCTGATATGATCCGTGCAGGACAGCTATCTGAAATGAAGGACAAAAAAGAAATGGCGGCCATTCTGCGCTCAAAAGGATGGGATTCTGATATTGCAAAGAACGTGATGAGATTTGATCCACGTGGAAACGTACTGATTAACGGCACAAAAGGTGTCCAGTTCATCCAAGAGTCTACAGACTCTATTTTGTCAGGATTTGAAGAGGTCATGAAGGAAGGACCACTTGCAAAAGAACAAGTTCGAAACTGCAAGTTTACGTTTACTCATTTTGTACCGCACGAGGATCCTGCACACAGAGGTCTGTCGCAGCTGAGTCCTGCAGCAAGACGCGCTTGCATGGGTGCAATGCTCAAGGCGCAACCAATCTTGCTTGAGCCAATGCTTGGAATCGAGGTCCGAGTTCCACAAGAAATGATTGGAAATGTAGCTACTGTGCTTTCAGGCAAAAGAGGCAAAGTCTTGGACATGCAACAAAAAGGCATCACCAGTATTGTGACTGGTGAGATCCCAGCATCTGAGACATTTGATCTGTCAGAGGCAATGAGGGGCCAGACTGCAGGAAAGGCGATGTGGAACACGCACTTTAAGGCGTGGACTCCAATGCCAAAATCGATTCAGGCAACACTAATTGCCGAAATTAGAAAGAGAAAAGGACTTGCGCCAGAACCACCACAAGCTGATGAATTTATAGACAAAGAGTAAAAAGAGTAACCCCCCTTTTTGTGCGTAAAATTGTGCTGTATCAGATAATGAGGCGATAATAACGTCAGTTAGGATTTTGATCATTCTTATTAATTAGAAACATACAAAACAAGTAGTTGGGAATTTTCGACATATTCAAAAAACCTACTAAAAAAGAAGTGAATAGTGAACGAACTGAGAGAATAAGACAACAGGGCAGAGATGGAGAGGATGCAGTCAGACTCAAATGGCAATTACGAGGTTATGAGGTAGAAAGAACTGGTAAGGGTCATGATTACTATGTTAGAAAAAGAGATCCACTTACAGGAAGAGTCATAGATTCAAAATATGTAGAGGCGAAAAATGGCGAAAATGCGAAGCTTTCACCACTACAAAAGAAAATGAAGAAAAAATACGGTAGTAGATATATAGAAGATAGAGTAGAATCATCGCCGTTTAGTACAAGCGGTTTTACGAATTATGGTTATGAGTCTACGAAAAAACGATCTTCACACGACGATCTGTTTGGCTTTGGCTCATCTGGGTCAGGTAGAAAGAAGAAATCTTCGGGTTATGACGATCTGTTTGGCTTT
>JAWAFK010000021.1:0-15195 GCA_038890395.1 Candidatus Nitrosotenuis sp.
TCAAAGGCGTATATGGCTCTGCGAACCGTTGGAAATGGGATTCCTGTCTGGTGTGCAATTCCTGATATGGTGGAGCCTTGTCTGGCTACGTCTATTATCCTGGCGTTTCGAAACTCGGGGATTGATTGCCTACTCATATTTATTATTAGACTAAGAAATTTATATAACTTACTATGATTTAGTCAAAAATGATTAAATATTGTTACACGAACAAAGGGTGAAGAAAAGCTACAAGCTTTTGGCATTATTACATAACAATACTGAAGCAACGGTCATTCCACCCAACTTTGAAACCACCACTGATGGTGTAGTCACAAGAACTGTAGCTCCTTATCTGTTTGAACTTCCCGAAGGTTCTGTAGATGGAGTAAGATATTCAACCATCCGAGAAGGAGGATTACCAGAAGCATCACTTCAAGGCGCAAAGGTAGTTACACTTCCATTAATAATTTGACCTACTACCAATGAAGAAGTCAAAGTTGACTTCTATAGCACGTTTGGCGAACAAATTGATTTGCCAAAGATGCCTCCGGGGGTTAATGTATCTTTAGAACCAATTAGTGTTATTCTAAAGCCAGGAAAAGACTCTCAAATCAACCTAATTGTACGCGTTGATAATAGCGCACCAGACGGATTGTATTTGCAGCACATCGTGGGTAAGTGGGGAGGACCAAATGATTTCTCTGGAACCGCAGTTAGCTTGAAGGTAGGTAATGGATCACCACAATTCCTCTTACCAGAAGATGTAGGTCAATGAAACAATTCGTTATCCTTGCCTTTGCACTGTTGGCAATTGGAGCATTAATAGCGTCACCAAGTCTTGCACATGCAGTTTCAGCTCACAAAAACTTCATTTTTGGTGCTGATTCGACCCAAAACGTCGCATCACAAAAGGGTGCAAAATCCAAAATCACAATCGTAACCCCACAAACATTCACCAAGACTGGAGAAGATCATAACTGGCACGTAGAAGGAAGAGACTCTGCTAACAAAATTCACATTGTTGGGTATTTTGTGAATCAGGCATCACCATCAACACTAAAGTTCTTTGCTGAAATTTGGTCGGGAAGCGTTAGACAGTTCGTGTATCAAGGAACAGCATCAGTTGGAACAAATGGACAACAAAAAGACTTTGGATTCCATAGATCCGCTAGTGCATGGAATTATTATCTTGATACTTCCCTTCAAACACAAAGCACTGCTTCTTCAGGTACGACACAATACAGTTGACTTGTACGCACTTGCGGAAAAAATCTGTCCAAACTCACCATATTGTACAAAAGACGAAGGAGGTTCAATGCCGAGTGTTGAAATGCCCACCGCATTAAACTACACGTCTTCTTCAACATACTCTGGTGCAACATGGTCAGCTGTCTCAGATGCAAGAGCCTTTTACAAGTACATTAATGGTGATGGAGGCTCAGTAAGCGGTAGCGGGGCTCAATCAGAAATGTGTCAACCCATGAGCATGAAAGGAAAACAACAAGGTCTCTCGAACAACAACCAGCTTATAACTGGAAACAATGTAGTGACCACATGTACTGCCTCGAATGCAGTGCTGTGGCCATAACCACAATATCTAAATTCGCTGGTAATTCGGTAGACATGATGAAACCAATCATTGTTGGAGTGTTAATAGGCCTCATAATCACGTCACTTGGATTCGTGGAGGCTAGAACCGTTGCCCCTTTTATATTCGAGCTACCTGATGACCCTGAAAACTATTTCACACCAGAATCTGTTAACAACAGCGGTCCACCAGAATTAGTACTTCAAAAATCTGATGCAATCTCCTTTCCATTAATAATCAGATCGACTACCGACAGCGCTGTCCAAGTAAAATTTTTCGCAACCTTTGGTGAACAAACAAAGGCGCCGCAATTACCTCCTGGCATACAAGTTACTATTGAACCAGAGTCATTCACTTTGGATAAAGATGAAAGCGTCACTATGAACATTCAAATAAAATCTACTAACGATACTCCCAATGGATGGTATTTCCTTAACTTTGTGGGAATATGGAATAATGATGAATTCAGTGGCACAGGCATTAGCCTAAAAGTTGGAGAAGGTTCTGATGTGCCACTCAACCCAGCGGACTTTATTGAATCTCCACTAAAACAATTCAAGTCTGGAATACCTTCGCAACATGTTTCTTGCAAAGATGGATTAGAATTATTACTCAAAATGAGTAATGGACATCCGGTATGTGTCAAACCCTCTACAAAATCTAAATTGCTCCAGATTGGATGGGCAGAACCTGTAATCATTGTAGAAGATGGATGGATTGATAGAAGTAACGCAGAATGTGAAAACTCTCCTTGGAATTGTAGTCAACCAATACCAGATGATCTTGTGGATTGTGATCAAATCGACGAGCTAAAAATGGAGACGTGGCATTGTCCTGCCATTTCTGCACAGCAAAAATTTGATATGCTGAAAATTGAAGGTTTTACTACGTGTGAAAAGAATCACAATACATACTATATTCTCAAAGCAGGTCAGAGTGGATCCTTCACATATCAAACTTTTAGAGGAATAGATGACAATGATCCTCCTATCGAACCAGATAAAATCGAAATAACAAAAGAGCCTAGCTTTCTGTGCGAATATTATGATGATCAGTTTTCCACAAGAAAATCTTGCACTCCAGATGGAATTCATGTTGATTTTGAATCTGATTCACCAACACTTGGATACAATCAAACTGTTACTGTAAAGGCAACAATATCAGCAGACGAATCTGCAAAAAACCAGTCTTTTTGGCTTGGACTAACACCGTATACGTGTTTTGGTGGTTCCTATGAGAAATTTGCTACAATCAAATCAGACAATCAAGATTCTCATCGAAGGGAAATAACAATGCTTTCAATTTTTCCAAAAAATGTAACGTTGCCTGAGCCCAAAAATCAAACATCCAAAACAAAATGTAATGCGGATGGTGTATGTTTTACGCCTGAATAAAATGAAAGAATGGTTATCAAAACATTGGCAGTCTTCACTAATCATTGGATTTTGGCTGGGACTTCTTTTCTTCTTTGGTGGGATAACAATTGGACTTTAAAACAATCTTACTTAACGAATAAAAAATTGATAGTGGTATTCTACGCCCATAATGGCCTTCTGCTTATTCAATGTTTAAAATTTTCATAATCTCATCTATTCGTTGAGAATTAAGCGTATACTGCATTCCATATGATGTTGGGTGTTGCACAACCAAGTTCTCTCTTACTAATTTTTTTAGAGTTTTTTCAACATTACCTCGCTCATGTGAAGGGCATCCCGTTCTTAGATCTTCAAGCGAGACGTGTCTCCCACCTATGATTCTATTCCTGTACATCTTTTCCAAAATGAATGTTGAAATACTTTGCTTGACCGTAACAGAGATAGGTGGTTAACGTATTTATTAATTATGTATTAGATTACATAGATCTAGTAAGTTTAATATAATATTTTATCGCAGCAGGATCATGATACGTACAAAACCAACTACTAAAGCGATGTCTGACGGTCCGCTTGAAAGCATGTTTCCAATTGCAAGCTCAAAGATACTTGACTTTCTTTCCACACATAAACGATGGGACTACTCGTTATCCGATATTGCAAAATATTCCGGAGTTTCATTTAAGACCGCACTAGTAGAAGTCAAAAAACTTGAAGCACAAGATGTCGTTATGAAAACAAGGACTGTTGGCAACGCAACAATGTACCAGTTCAACATGGACTCAAAACAAGCACAATATATTGACAAGCTCATAAACGAGATCGCTACAAGGAGAATCCAAGAAGTCTTGGAATCAAAACCGACAATGAAAATTAAACAGAAAAAGAAAAAGTCAAGGTAGGTGTATTGTAAGTCTACCAGTGGCTTTCTGCCGTTGGTTTAGGTTTCCCGAAACCATGTATCTGCAGACACCTGTGGGCCCACCATTACATGATTACGGGGCCCTGCTTCAGTATGACCTTGCCGTTTGGTAGAGTCCCGACGTATTGCCAGCCTTCAGAGATCAACTGTTCGAACTCGCCAGCCACATACTATGCCTTAAATAACTTCAGACGCATACTTTCTAGCCTTAGCTAAGTAATCCTCTATGTCATTTTCCTTAGCTAGTCTATCTAGATATGAATTATCAATCGAATCAGCAAATATTCTTAGCAATGCGATGCTTTCTTCCATGTCTCTTTGAATATTACTTTTCCAAAACTTTGCCGAATATAGTCTATTTTGTATCAAGTCCTCTGGTGCAGCCACTCTTATTTCATAATCTCTGATTTTGAACTTCCTAAGCTTATTAGAATCCCCACTATACGGTTGCGATATGATTTGTATAACAATGACTAGATCCTTATTGAGCCAAAGTCCGTTTGCTTCTTTTCCAAATCCAAATCTATTGAGCAGTTTCTCAGCTATTATTTTGTTATCTACTACCAAATCGATGTCTGTAGTAGCAAACGTGCCTGCGGTGTAGAGGTCTACTGCTTGTCCGCCTACAAGTACAGCTTTAATGTCATTTTGTTTTAGAGTCTTTGTAAGAAATCCGAGAAATAGAATTTTCCGTTTGAATGTATCTGTCTCTTTTATCAATTCTTTGTATTCTGGTGATGTTTTGAATTGATTACGTGCTTTTTTTATAGATCTGTCTTCTATCATATTTTTAGAATAAACATACCATCTTTTTGTTCAAATAGCTTATTGAAGGTTATCTTTGCTGATGTGATGAGCGAAGATAATTCTCCTGCTATTCTTTTGGTCATGATCTCATCAACATCCTGTTTTTTATCTGAATTTCTGAAGACTGATTTGTCTGATTTATCAAGCTTAACGATTTGTTTCATTCGTGCAGCTTGCATTTGAGGCAATATCCATTTTTCTAGATCAATTGATTGTGGTATTTTTTGTTTTAACGATCGTAGAAATTCAGCTGCAGCTTGTCCCGGTCCCTCTGAAAGTTTATAGAATGTTTGATTACGTTCCCCAGTTTTGGATTCAACAATTTTAAAATCTGAGAGCTCTGTTAGACAGCGATATGTCGCAGCTGGGTCTAATCCCTTAGTCATAGCAATTTGATAAGCTGTAATTGGTTGCATTGCCTCTGCTAGTGCTTCTATTGTAGCAAATCGAGTCGTTCCACCAAGCAGCATTTCTACTTTCATTATACTCCATCTAGTCGTTCAACTATATATAGACTTAGATTTTAAATCTAATCATATTCCAGAATTAACGATAAAACCATCAGGAGTCGATACTGGTGTAATCAATGTCTAGTCTGCCTCAGGTTGCAACTTTAACACTCGCATCACCTAAAATAATAAAAAAATTAGGCAGGTGTATTGCGATAACACATGTGGCAAACAAGATGATGACCATAATATGGCACATGCTTACAACAAAGACGCAATACGTGCAGCAAAACACAAAACTGTATCAAAAAAAGCTTAAGAAGATAGACAAGATACCAAGTAATTAGGCTGGAAAAGCAGAACTGAGAAAAACTGCAGACGGATGTTTACATAGATGTAAATCCCACAGTGACTTTCTGCCGTTTCTGTTTAGGGTTTCCGCACCCTCTGTACTTTCAAATCCCTGTAGGCCCATCCACTTTCATGGGTCTTAAATAAGACCCACATCATGCCATCATGCGATGGAAATAAGCCTAGAAAAGATAAACAAACGGGCAGATCCCTTTGAGTTATTCCTAGACTCTATTAGAAACGAAACTACAAAGAGACGCTACAGGAAAACGCTTTATCACTTTCTCAAACTAATACCAAACCAGCTAATATTCTGATTCTCGTGGGAAAATACCTCAGGACAGAGAGCCAAGTACGCTGGCAACGTTTTTTGTAGATCTTGCAAGAAAGGATGTCATCTAGCATCTGACGTTATTGCAGCCTACATTAAAGAAGACAAAAAACGTGTAGTGTCAGGTGAGCTTAGCCCTCAGACACTGCCAAATCATATCAAACCAATCAAGGCGCTGCTTGATGCGAATCGTATTCCTATTCATTGGAAGTCTTTGAACAAGCTACTGCCGAAAAGAGAATCAAAATCTAAAGACAGGGCATACACCAGAGAAAAAAATCCAAAAAATGCTTGAAGTTACAAATGATATTACCGACAAGGTGATCATTTTCTTCTGCTGGATTCAGACTGGAAGCGGTCATCTCAGATGGGCGCTGACAGAATGTATTCACACCCATACAAGATACGAACGAAACAGCAACATAACACGATTCTACAAAAGAGTGGCAAAGAAGAAGGGGGCCGCAAAGGCAACTGTTGCGGCAGCATCAAAATTGTTGCGGGTCATATACTGCATGTTAAGGGAGCACAGAGAATACAGGAAGCATTACAGTTAAGGAATAACCACGATTTGGGCATATGAAAGCCTCGAGGAATTAACTGTGGGAATTCTTGACAAAAGGATAGAGACGGTAATGAGGGACGAGCCACGAATGGGTATGTATCCGTAATTGTAGATGTAAGAATTGATCAGGAAATATTTTCCTAGATACATCATGGATGAAACATGATAATCATTAAATAGTCTTCACATGGCTATGTCCAAGCCTCAATTAGATCATTCTGTTAGAAGCGGCTTGAATTGTGCGACAAAGCACTTTTTATAAGAAATCTTATATATAAGAAATCTTATACAAAAACATGCAAATAGGCAGACCAGCACTACCGGACGAGCTTGTGGACAGGGAATCAGAAATCGATTCCATAATCAAAAAACTCCAGTCGAGGACAAGCTACAACCTAGCACTAATCGGCCATAGAAGAATTGGCAAATCATCCATTCTGCAAAAAATAGCAGACATTCTGTCAAAGGACGAAAAAAAAATTGTGATTTATTTTGACATTAAAAAAAACCTAGGTGATCCAAGGCTGTTTTTGACATCACTTCAAACAACCATATTCAATTCATATGCCAAAAAAATTGGAAGACTGGGAAAAGCGAAAATAAAGGCATCAAACATAATCTCCAATCTCACCGAAATAATCTCGTCAAAAAGAATCAAGGGAATTGGCCTAGAGCTAAGGCCGGGAGCTACTCCAGAAGACTTTTCGGTGATGCCAAAAATAGTGTTTGAACAAAAAGAAACGGCATACGCAAAGCTGTTTGAATCTGTTTTTGCAACTGCAAACGCAATAGCAGAAAAATATAAAGTGGTGATAATTTTAGATGAATTTCAAGACATTATACACCTGCGAAGATATAAAGGACTCAAAAATATCCTTGACTTGTTCCGAGGAATAATACAAGAACGTCACAAAAATGTTTCTTTTGTCATCTGTGGCTCTCATGTCCACATGCTACGATCTATTCTATCTGATAGTAATTCACCAATGTTTCAGCACTTTGTAGAAATACCAATTAATGAAATGAATGAGCAAAATTCTATCATATTATTCAATGAATATTTGCTTGGTCGTGGATTCAGCAAGAACAATAAAATTGCAAAGGAGGCATTTGATCTTGTTGGAGGGCAACCATACTATCTGATGGCCATGGCCGAGATGTGGGAACCAAAAAAAGACATGCACAAATTGTTTTTTGATTCAGTGACATCATCCGTTGGAACATTGAGACTGTATGCAGAATATGTGCTTGCAGAAGACGTGGCAACTGCCCAAGGGGGCCCAATGTTGCGGGCAATACTTGAAGTCCTTGCAAAAGCAGATGCCGATCTTGGCTATTCAGAAATAGCAAAATCGCTCTTGGTAAAGGCACACGAGCTTGTACCATATATCAATGAGCTAATCAAGACCGATCTGGTTGTAAAGACAAAATCTGGTTATGCCATTCGGGATAGAATAATTCGCGAGTATTTGAGGCTAAATTCTGGCTAGCCATATATGATTTCTTATATATAAGAATTCTTCTAAAATCAGATTACAAATACTAGCAGGAAAGGTCGAACACTTGAGTGTGTCAGGCTACGATTGAAACAAGAAAAAAAATGATTTCAAAATTTCTTATATCTCAAATATGTGCCAACAACAATTATACCAACAATTATGACGACATTAGAGTATTTCATATTTCAATTTAATACAAACCATCTAAAGTAGATTGCACAAATCAGCAAAACTGCTTTATCCTCTGCATTGCATTTTTAATGAGTTCAAAATCTGTATTTGCAAAATCATTGCCTTCCAAAGCTTTGGCATAAAATGTATCTCCACGTTGGGCTTTTTGTATGTCTGATTGGTAGCAGTCTAAAGCCTTTTCAATAAATGGAATGTCGTTTTGTAATTCATCAAATGATGCGGGTTCTCTTAAACCTAGTTGAATCTTTTCTATTACCACATTAATAGCCGGAACAGTCTTCATAGCTTCATGTTGGACTATCTGAGCAAACATAGGTGCATCTTTTAGCTGTGGAAATGAGCTTATGTTTGTGAGGCGTTTTCTGTAGTGAGTCAAAGCTCGTAAAACGATCTCGTATCCGCCTTCCTCTCTTATGTAAATCCTGCCAAGCCAAACCTTATCAGACATATCAGATCGCAGTTACAAGCTCCGGCTTTTGCTGGTTTATCATCTTCGACAGTCCCTTCATGTAGTTGTGTGCAAATGTGGTAACCGGTTGAGACGAATACCAAATGCAGCCAAGCACCTCACAGTCATGACAGGTCTTTGCTATCTCCCACTGCGGTGCATCCCAGATCTCATCGATGTCTTTTTCAAGTATGCTGTAGGTATTAGCAGGGCTGTTGAATTTCCAACAAGGCACCATCACGGTACCGTTTGCATTCACAAAGACGCTCTTCCAGACTCCACATTCATCAAAAATGGCGCGTCCGTGTTCAAGTATCTGCTCAAAGTATTGTGGAGGGATCATCACTTTTGGATATCTTTGTGACTTGATGTGCTCAAGTATGCTTTTGCAAACCTCATTGATGGTATTTCTGTCTGGCAAAAGTGAATAATTCACATCGGATCTGTCTTCAACAAAGGTAAGAGAAACCGAGCCGACACCCATATCTCTGGCGCGCTCAAAATACATCTTGTCTATGAATTCCTGTGTGTTATATTTTGTGATTACGCTGTTAAAGTAATGTGGAATATTTTTTTGTGTCAACAGTTGCAGATTTTCCATTACTTTTTGGTACATTGACGGTGTTACACCACGTACCTTACAGTATGGTTCTTCAAAGACAGAATCTATGCTACACGTGATGAACTGAATGTATTTTTTCAGCTCATCTAGATCCATTTTGTGCAACAATGAACAATTCGTAATTAGTGTAATTGGAAGTTTTAGAGAGTAGAGATGTCTTACGAGCTCCATAAAGTCAGGCCTGCTTGTGGGCTCGCCACCTTCAATTATGGACCAAATACAGTATTTTGCAGTCTTGTCGAATACTGTCTTCCATTGCTCTGTAGTCAAGTCGTGTTTTTTTACTGTTCTGAGCTGACCTTCTTTATCAGAGTCACCAAATGGACACATGGGGCAGTAATAATTACAGTAATGAGTCAGGCTGAATACGGCAATAAGTGGTCGTCTCTTTCCAATCATTCTGTTTGCAGACCACTTGCCGACTCGACTTATTGTGCGGATCAGATCTACTGGCATCACAACTATGTTGACTGAAATTCTTAAAAATGATTTTGTTTAATCTTTGTTTCGATCTTTAAAATGAATTCGTCAATCTGTATATTTTTTGAATTGTTCTTTCGTAGTAAGTAATACAGCTCTTCCGTTGCAGCATGATAGTCCACACCTATAGTCTGGGCAATATACAAAGACAGATACGCTAAAAGCAGCTTTCTTAGCAATACTTGATGAGAGAAATGATTTAGATCCGAACTGAGCTCCTCTAACACATTTACAAAATATGCATCCAAATACGCATCCTTTGATTGGCGTTCACGTAACGCAAACGAGCCGCCAAGACTACGCTCGATCATGTGGATCTGCTCAACCGTCTCCACAAACTCTTCATTAAGTAATGTATCATCACTTAGCAATTCTGAAACCAAATCGGCACAATCCTGCTCTGGTATGCCAAGCTTTTCTTTGAGTGAAAACATCACATGACATGCGGCACAACCTTGATGCAGCTCCGTCTTGTGTGCACGAATCTTTGCCAGTTCTTCTTTTATGAGGTTTCTGATTTTTGGCTTTTCGTACATTTTGATAGCACCGTTTTTAATATCCTATTAAGACTGGTAAGTTGTTGTCTTTAAGGACTATTGTAATTGTGCTGTTTGTATTCTTCTCATTTAATGCGGCTTTTGCGCAGCATCACGGTGGCGAGGCTGCGCCGCCAATAAGCTTTGGCAACAAACAGGTTACGGTAGCAACTTGGCTGGAGCCTGCAGATTTTGATCCCGCCAAGCACTCTATTGCAACACTGAAGGCCCGTTTTTATGACAGCCAGACTAACACCAACATAGAAAAGGTGACTTATCGCATACAGATCTTTTCGGGCGAATTACTTTTAGCATCGCAGATGTTCTATGATAGTGATGGCGAGCTACACGTCAGGATACAGCCAAACTCCGACTGTGCAGAAAAGGAGCTGTGGCGCTGCACCAAATATGATGGAGACAAAGATCCGGTAGTGCCAAGTGCACTGACTTCATCTGCTACCAGCATTCCAGTAATGAGGGGCCCTGTGTTTGACAAAAGTGGTTCCTACACAGTCAAAGTCTCAATTATTGGGGCAACAAATCCAAAAACCCAGACTGCTCAAGACATAGACTTTGAGACCAGCATAAACATTGCACACGAGCAAAGATTCTCGCTTGCTACATCCTCTGGCCAAACACCAATCGTAGTTAGAGCTTTTTCTGACAAGCTGACAGATCTCAAGTTCTTTGAATCAACAAAGACGCTTTCATTTGAAATGCCGTTCCACTGGGAACACGCAGAACACACACAACTTGTTAGAAACGACATAGTGATCCCCAAAAACTTTGCACCACTTGATGGCGTGAGCAGCTTCAAAGGTACAGTCAACAGCATTCCTATTTTCCCAAAAAACATACACTTTGATCCATACTCGAACAACGATGCAAATGTTATCCATTTTCTCATCACAAACGAAGAGCTCAAAGTGCTCAAAGCCAAGATCGGAAACAAACACACAATGCTAGTGGAGATAACACCTGACACAAATACCGAAATAAAATCAACAGATCTTGCATTCTCAAATGGCTACAAGGCCACAGTTTCATATGATTCAAGATATGGATCAAACAAAGATGTCCAGTTCACAATTGCGTTTTTTGAACCATCGGGCGCACTCGCAAAAGAGATTAGATACGCATACAGTGTCAAAGACTCCACAGGAGACGAATTCATCATAAACACTGGTAACAGCGCCGGCATCCTTGGCATTGTGGTTCCAAGCGGCGTCGATTCAAGATTGATCACCATTCCCTCAGAAGGAAGCTACACACTGCAGCTGGTTCTAGTCGGCAGAGGCCTCATCAACTTTGATTCGTTTGTTCCAGCAAGTATGCGGTTTGAGCTAAGTGAGAAAATACAAGACACGTCACAACAAAAATCACAAGCAGCAATCCCGAGCTGGATCAGAAACAACGCAAAATGGTGGGCAGATGGCACAATAGGTGATACGGACTTTGTCCAAGGAATCCAGTTTTTGATAAAGGAAGGCATTCTAAAGATACCTCCCACAGAAACAGGCAAGGTGACAGGATCCTCACAAATTCCATCATGGATAAAAAACAACGCCAAGTGGTGGTCTGAAGGAATGATTACAGACAATGACTTTGTCAAAGGGATCCAGTTCTTGGTAAGCCAGGGAATAATCCGCGTATAGTTAAATTCTGTTTTTTAAAAAACACAAACAACTGATTTTTAATTAAATCAAAAAACCTCCTATGTGTTATCGCAAAAAGCTACAAATGAAACTTGGGTGACATGCAGAAAATGCAAAGAACAGATGAACCTATCGTCGCTTAATGCAACACTATACAGGCAAAACTGGTATCATCTGTCTTGCTGGAAAAGTCTGGTGGGCAAATTCTAATCCAAACCCACATTTTTTATTCTCAGCTTTGAAAATCATCATTTGCTCTAAATCCTAAAGTGACTTGCAAGGTAGCATGCATTGCGGAAATATTGAAGATATAAAAAAGGGAGGTAGGGGGTAAGCAATATTGAAAAAAATCGAGGCAATAATCCGCAGATCCAACTTGCCATCAGTAATAGCAAGACTGCAAAATTTGGGATGCATCATAGTTGACAAACGCAACCTAGAAGACGGAACCGTCCTAGATTCACAAAAAGGCTCAAAGGCAGGTTCGACTGGGATCAAATCAATTCCACTTTCAAAAATTGAGCTTGTTGTACAAGACAAGGATGCACGAAGTGTAATCGAGGTAATCTCAAATGAGTCTGGCGTTTCATCAAAACCTGTCGGCAAGATCTTTGTTTCCGAGATGACCGAGGTTGTAGATATGAAGACATTTGAATCAGAAAAAGATCTCGAGTCACAGGACTCGTTTATGTTAAACTTACCAAGACCTACCAGGAACAGGCTGGTGTCATTACAAAAACACACTCTGGCACGAATTGAAAGAGTTTATGATGAAAACAAAGAGACACTGATGATGAACTATCGAATCAGATCGTTTAATGACTTTGTAAATCACTGTGTTACAGCTCATCTAAAAACACTCGAGCGACAGCTCAGGCATCCAGAAGTAATTTACGAAGACAAATTCTAAATTACAGACTCACCCTCATTTCCAGAAGCAATATCGATTGCTCGCAAAATGGGAGAAACAAAGATCTTGCCAATTGTAGCATTTTGTTTTATCACATTGATGACTTCTTCTTCCTTTGTTTCGGGGATGATTACCTGAACGACATACTTGTCTGAAAACTGGGGAACAAAAACCTCTGTTCCTTTTGATGCGTGAATTTCTGGTGGTGGATTTTTCCCGCGTCCTCTCATCTTTGTAACTGTAAGGCCGCCAATTTTGAGCTTCTTTAATGCCTCGCTAATTGGCATAACGTCATTTTTTCCAAGTATGGCCTCGATTCTTATCATTTACACATCTTATTTGCCTCTCACAAATATTGTTTTCATAAAATGTATATCATTTGTATAACAAATTACTAGCTGATCTAGTTATCATTATTAATAATCAGTTAGTCTATCTGACTGATGCCAATAGACTCAGGAGACACTGCATGGATTCTGATTGCAGGAAGTCTCGTATTGTTGATGATTCCGGCACTTGGGCTTTTTGAGGCAGGATTACTACGAAAAAAGAACACCGTCTCAATTTTCATGCAGATCTTTACGGGGCTTGCGCTACTAAGTGTCATGTGGTTTATCTTCGGCTTTAGCCTCGTTTTTGGACCGGACACAGGTGGAATAGCAGGGAATCTTGACTACGTATTCCTAAAAGGAGTCCCATGGAATGATTCTCTGCCATTTGCTCCTACAATTCCAGGTGTACTGTTTGCAAAATTCCAGCTCATGTTTGCTGCAATCACGCCATTACTTCTGACAGGAACGATTGCAGAGCGGATGAAGTTTTCGTCATTTTTGTTATTCATTGGCGCATGGTCAGTTTTAATCTATTATCCATTGACCCACTGGATATGGGGTGGTGGATGGCTTGGCCAGCTAGGTGTATTTGACTTTGCAGGTGGAATCGTAATTCACACAAGCGTGGGCATGGGCGCACTTGCAGCAGCACTCGTCTTAGGAAGAAGGAAAAACTATGGGCCTGCAATCATGGTCCCACACAGCATACCAATTGCAGTTCTAGGCTCATCACTTCTATGGCTTGGCTGGTTTGGATTCAATGCAGGAAGCGCCTTGTCATCTGGTGGAGTTGCTGGAAACACAGTAATCGTGACTCACATGGCATCCTCCATATCGGCACTCATATGGGTTGGATTGTCATGGATGAGAACCGGAAAACCAAGTGTTGTTGCTGCAATAAATGGAGCAATAGCAGGCCTAGCTGGAATCACACCAGCATCAGGTTATGTAAGTGTGGAACATTCCTTTATCATCGGCATAGCAATAGGTCTTGCCTCTTACTGTGGTATCTTGCTAATCAAAGACAGATTCAAAATAGATGATGCGCTCGATGTAAGCTCTGTACACGGCATTGCAGGAATAATCGGTTCGTTATCAATTGGAATCTTTGCGTCCGCTGCTATCAACCCGGCAGGACCTGACGGGCTATTGTTTGGAAATCCGACACAACTGGCAATACAGGCGTTTGGGGTATCAGTCGCAGCCGGGCTAGGCTTTGGAGGGACATATGCCATACTAAAGGTGATCAAATTCCTAATTGGAATCCGCGTCTCAAAGGAAGTGGAAGAAATTGGGTTGGATATAGGAGAACATGCAGAACAGGCATATGCGGACGAAGAAGAGTTCAAACTAGACGAAGAGGAATACTCAAAGACGCACAAATCGTAACTAATCCACTTGAATTTATCAAATCGGGATGAATTCGATAATTAACTAAACAACTGATTAATTTCTATGCAGTGGTTCAACATAGATTAAACAAATTTACAGTTTACTAGGACGACATCTTATATTTTTAACAATGTATTGTCGGTCAATGTCTCAAAGACGAATACACGAACAAGTGTATTCAAAGAACAGAAAATACGCCCTATTACTTGTGGTAGCAGTTGCCGCAATTGCGACCACAGTGATGACTCAAGCTTATGCGCAACAAATCGAAGATGGCATGGACGGATATGTAGTCAGAGGTACCGGAATAGATACCGGTAACCCCAATGAATGTTGGTATGAAACAGAACCAGGTTCAGGAACGTACGCTCCATGCATGATCGACACAGGTGATACTGCATGGATGCTGGCTGCAACATCTTTGGTCTTATTCATGACCCCTGGTGTTGCTTTCTTCTATGGCGGTCTTTCCAGATCAAAGAACGCAGTAAACGTAATCGGCATGACTTTCATTGTAATGGGCCTAATCTCGGTCCAGTGGGTACTGTGGGGATACACGCTTGCGTTTGGTCCCAACACATCGGATGCCAACAAGTTCATGGGGGCACTAGACTATGTGGGATTCAACAAGGTATCACACGTAGCTCCACTTGGCTCGCCAAGTGCATGTACTGATCAAGTATACTATACTCTAAGATCACCGTACGTGGTAAGCTCTGATGTAAAATGCAGCGCTATTTGGCCTGGAACAATACCGCACC
>JAWAFK010000022.1:0-14095 GCA_038890395.1 Candidatus Nitrosotenuis sp.
TACCACCCAAGCGTACGGTGTGTACTTTTCAAAGCCTGCAGGCGGTACCGTAATTATCGTATATGTGGCAACTGTGCCTGTCCCTTCAAGGAATTTGTTCTCAAAGCCCTTGTTGCCGCAGTTCTGGCAAAAATATACGGTTGCCAGATGCAGGTGGCCGCACTTTGTGCACTTTTTTGTGAGTACTTTGCCTGACTTGAGGGCATCTATGAATTCTTGCTTAATTGACAAGGTCTTACACGCTTTTGAAGATGTGTACTGCGCAGCTTGCTCCCGTTGCGCCAAAATTGTGGGTAAGGCCGATGTGGGCGTCTTTGACTGCTCTTTCTCCTGCTTTTCCTGTTAACTGCTCAAAAACCTCAACTACTTGTCCTACACCGGTTGCTCCAATTGGGTGGCCTTTTGCCTTTAGTCCGCCGGAAGGATTTATTGGAATGTCGCCGTTGCGTGAAGTCCTTCCTTCTCTTACTGCTTGCACTCCTTTGCCTTTCTCAAAGAATCCAAGATCTTCTGTGTCCACTATCTCTGCGATTGTAAAACAGTCATGGACTTCGGCAAAGTCGACGTCTTTTGGGGTTATGCCGGCCATCTTGTATGCTGCTTGTGCTGCAAGCTTTGTGCTTGGGATGGTAGTCATGTGGTCTCTGCCCTGCAGGGTTGCAGGTGATCCCCCCCTTCCTGATCCGATCACTTCGATGTAGTTCTTAGAGTGAGCTTTTGCAAACTTTTCATTACATAGAATGACTGCACTTGCGCCGTCTGAAAATGGACAGCAGTCGTAAAGCTTGAGTGGGCTTGCTACAACAGCTGACTTCATGACATCGTCCACTGTGATCTTTTTTCTGAGGTGTGCTTTTGGGTTGAGCAAACCGTTGTCGTGGTTCTTTACTGCGACAAGAGCTAAATCTTCTTCAGTTGCTTTGAACTCAGTCAAGTAAGCCCGCGCCATTGATGCAAAGAGACCTGGGAATGATGCACCTGCACCACCCTCATAGAAAAAATCAGAACAGTAAGAAAAGTAAGTTGTAGTCCATTCAGTGCCGGTGTGTGTTACTTTTTCCACACCTGTGACTAAAACTGCATCGTAAAATCCTGCTGCAACGTTTGCAAATGCCTCCCTGAATGATACAGAACCGCTTCCGCATGCAGACTCGATTGACAGTGAGGGTTTTTCTGGAATGCCAAGATTGCTCATTATGACTGGCCCTAGATGGACCTGCTTGTCTGCTATTCCAAAGACGTTTGAGATGTAGCCTGCCTGGATCTCTTTTGGATCGATTCCTGCACTTTCGATTGCTCCGACTGATGCTTCAATAGTGATATCTGTGATGCTGTCTTCTAATTTTCCATATTTGGTGCTGCCTGCACCAAGAACGCAAACCTTTTCCACAACACTACCTGACCCAGTCCATATAAAAATTCTTCAACCAATTATTCATTGATATGCGTCGTCCAAGTGGAACAGTTTTAGTTACCAAGTCTGCAAGAAACAAGATCAGGATCACCACAAACAAAGTCAATCTGTTCAGAGCAGAGATCCGGCAGTACTTTGATAAAAACAGCTACCTTTCGTGGTCTACAAGCAAGAAAAAGTACGTCGTTTTGGGCTCAAATGAGCCAAAGAACGGCCTCGTTGTCTGCCCAAGCTGCAATGTTGGGAAGCTCATGGTTATACGCTCGCGGACTACAAAAAAACGCTTCATTGGTTGCTCCAATTATTACAACGGCTGCAGGGCCTCATCCCCCCTCCTCCAAAAGGCCATGCTCTGTGTGACAAAGATGCCATGTGAGCAGTGTCTGTGGCCACATCTGTTGTTTCGTTATTCCAGAAGACAGAAGTGGAGGAGGCAATGTGCAAACATAAACTGTCCCACTAGGAGGCAAGCCTGAGATCCGAGTAGACATCAGTCCTTCTGTTTTTCAAAAGAGGCAAGGCATGTCTTGTTTTTCTTACCTTGGCAGAGTCTATTTCGACATATCCTATTCCTTGCTTTTTTTTCATGTCAAGGAGGATCTTGCCCAAGGGATCCACTACGAGGCTTCTGCCGCAGTAGATGTTTCCTACTTGGTCTGGCGCTATTACGTAGCAGCCGTTTTCAATTGCGCGGGTCTTGTTTATTGTGAGCCAGTGCTCTACTTTGTTTTTGCCTTTGACCCAGGCAGACGGCACAACAAGAATCTCGGAGCCTGATGCGGCAAGAATGCGTGACATTTCTGGAAAACGCAGATCATAACAGATAAGCATGCCGAGCTTGCCTGCACCAGTATTGACAGGATTTGATATTTTTGAGCCAGCTACTAGCTTTGCAGATTCTTTGAATCCCAGCGCATCGTAAAGGTGGAGCTTGCGGTATTTTGAGACAAGTTTGCCAGACTTGTTTATAACAAATGCTGTGTCATATACCCTGTTTTTGAGCTTGCTTTTTTCATACATCGTTCCGACCACAGATATGGAGTGTTTTTTTGCGGCGGCCGCGATTGTTTTTACAAAGTTTCCGTTGAATGTTTCTGCAAGTGTGGCAAGCTCTCTTGGCGACTGTTTTGAATTTGTATAAAGCATCATGAATTCCGGGAATGTGCAGAGTTTTGCTCCATTGTTTGCAGCTTGCTTGATGTAGTCGAGTATTTTTTTTAGATTTTCTTGTTTGTTTGGAGATGCTGTCAACTGTACTACTGCAACCTTTGTCATGGTTTGAATAAAAATTGTGAAAATAAAAGTGATGCTTAGAGTGGATTGCCTGCCATGTACCAGTTCTCTTTTGGATTGTCCTCAAAAACGACTATTACATGGCTTTCCTTTGTCTTGAGAATCTCAACTGCAGATTTTGTGATTGCTTTTGCAAATTCTTCTTTTTGTTGTTGAGTCCTTCCAGGATACATCGAGACAGTAATTATTGGCATGATGACGTGTTTTTATTACTTGATTTATTCGTTAGTAGTCTCCCTTCCAGCCGTACCTTGAGCCATATCTTGAGCCGTACATAAATTCTGACTGGTGTGTTTTTTTGTACAGAAAACCTGTTGCAAGACCTATGAGGAAGCCTCCGATGTGTGCTAAGTAGGCCACTCCTCCCGCACCAAATCCAAATCCTCCAATTAGAAATGGAATAATGTTCTGAAAGATGAGCCAGAAGGGCAAAAACCATTTTGCTGGGATATGCGCCATCCTCCAAAAGAATCCCATCATGATGAAGGTGGTGATCCTTGCGCGTGAAAACATCACAAGATAGGCACCAAGAACTCCAGATATTGCGCCTGATGCACCTACTGCAGGAATTGGGCTGCTTGGGTCTCCTGCTACGTGTGCAAGGCCTGCGACGATTCCCCAGATTATGTAAATACCAAGAAACTTGAGTCTGCCGAACTTGAGCTCAATGTTGTCTCCAAAGATCCACAAGAACAACATGTTTCCACCAAGGTGCATTAGTCCTCCGTGCAAGAAGATCGAGCTGAGCAGGCCCACCATAGGCATATCAGGACACGAAACTGCAAACTGCTGTATGTTCAGGGAGCGCTCACCCATAATGCAGGCAGGAACGGCACCCCACTCATAGAAGAATGCAGCCGCTTTGTTGTTGCTGAATTCAAAGAACTGGCCTGTCACTGCCACTTCGAAAAAGAAGACGATCACGTTGACTATGATGAGAGCAATGGTAACTTTCGGCTTATATCCTGGCGGCTTTGGATTTTCATCCCTTATTGGGAGCATGATTTACTAAATTCTACATCTTATAATAATGTAAAACTCATTTTACAAAAAAATTTTGTTCAACTACGTATTTTTATTGTTTTTTTAATTATATCTTGATGATTCCTTCTTTTATGAGGAATTGAATGCCTTGAACAAAATCAGAGTCACCTATTAAGCCGTCTGACCACCAATCGGCGTTCTTTTTGATCCAAGAGGGGATTGTCTGAGTCGTTCTGTTGCCAGACTCTGTCGGCGGCACTTTGATTATCCCCTTTTGAATCAGGTATTGTATACCTTGTACAAAGTCGTTATCCGTTATCGACCCTTCTGCCCACCAGCCTGCATTGTTTTTGATCCAAGAGGGGATCTCGTATGATGGCACACTTGGCTGAGTCATTCCGCCTTTTCCTATCTTGAATGTTGCACTGCCAATGCCTTGGTATGTTGTAAGATTATCTAAATCGTGGCTAAAGATCACCAAAGTAATCTTATAGTTGCCTTCTGCGGCAAACTTGACTTCTTGAACGTCGATTCCTTCTGGGGACATGATTCCGGGTTGTTGTGGTTCGTCCCCACTGTTTTCCACAAGAACTTTGCCTGAGCTGTCCTCAATTCTGAATCCATGTCGAACAAACTTGAGGAGCTGTCCTTTGTCGTCAAAGAACGTCATCTGGAGTGGAATGGTATTTCCTGCTCCCAAGTTAGCGTCGTATGAGACCTGTACGGTGGCCCCCGAATCGAGCTTTACTGTAAATGTGTTCTTTGCTACCGATGAAGCCGGTGCTACGACAAAGTCCATCGTCTTTGTAGTTGCAGGGATTGTCTTTGCCATGTTCAGTAGGTCTTCTTTGTTTATCAAAAAGTGCAAGATAATAGTATTCTCTATGGAATACGGATCCAGTATGAGCATTCTTCCGATTGTTGGCATGCCGTTTACTTTGCCTTCAAATGCTGTTGTGTCGGTAAATTCTTTGAAGGCCTTTGGTACACGGACTTCTTGATGCACGAAAATGGTTTGATCTTGGAATCTTTTGGTGTCCCAATTAAATGGCATAGAAAAGGAAATCGACTTTTTTGCCTCATCGAATTTGAAGTCTGTGATCTGATCGTAATATGAAATGACTGAGACTGAGTATGACTTGGTTCCGTACTTTATTGTGTGGTCTGAGATGTCGCCTACGCTGAGCCACGAGTTGAATGTCTTGACATCTTGTTCTGCAAAGATGTTTTGGTCGTAGTCGATTCCAAATATTTTGATCTCAAAATGATATAGACCGGAATCAATCAGTAGCGGTGCATGCACATCTACTTTGTCGTTAAAGCCGGTCCATGCCCCAGGCAATTGCGGTACCTCGTCTCCGTAGATTATTACATTGTTGACGTCGATGTTTTTTGGAACTATTTTTAGTGTGAGTTCTCCAGAGTGTGCATGGAATAGATTTCTTAGTCGCAGTTTGTCATCGTGCCATGCCGAAATAAAATACGAGACATGTGGTACTGTTTTGCCTGTGTTTGCGTCATACAGTCTGAGTTGCAGGTATGTGTCTCCTACTGTGTCTTTTGTGAGAATTGGGGGGCTGATTTTTATGAAAAGTGCTGCTTGTCTGTTGCCAAATGTTGCTGGTGGAAGATTTTCTTGTGTGAGGCCGTCACCTGCTGCATATGGTACATATGTGAATGTTTGAGCCAAAAGCAAAATTGCAAATATTGCGACAAAAATTTTTTTAGACACTAATATTCGGCCCCTTTACAACATATTTAACTTTTAAGAAGATTTTTGGAGATGAACTTAATTGAATTGAGGCCTCACAACATGTAAAGATACTGCGTGATCATCCAATAATGCCCCGACTCCTACAGATATGCTCTTTATTCTAAGTCTGATTTTTTCTAGTTCTTTTTTGTCAATGCCGAATTTTTTTGCCACTGCAGACTTTACTTTTTGCTCAGTGTCGGTTATTTCGTTGAGAGTCGAAGGTATGGTGATGTCGAGGAGCCTTCTGTACGAATCTTTTGGTATTTTACCTGTTCCGTCTTGTATGATGTAAAAGGAGATCTTTTCTTGTACTACTTCGTGCGGCAGGGTCTCAAGGGCGTTTGCTGTGTAAAAAACCTGCACATCAAGCATGTCAAGCGCATCTTGTGATTCTGGGATGATCTGCTGGCTGCCAAAGCCGCGAAGCGACGCAAGTGGAATTTTGATTAGTGCAAAGCCTTCTACCAGCTCTCTTGTCTCGATGCCAAAGATCTCCTTTATGTCCTTGCAGCTTAGTGCTGTCGACTTTTCAGGCTCTAGATTCTTAAATATCCCAATTGAAGAGGGCCCATCATTGATGACTGCGTTCCACAGAATTCCTACAGTGTAAGCCTTTTTGTTGAGCACGTTAATTGATGTGTCATAGTGGCCAGGCCTCAGCGGTCCGCTGTTGTCCAATATGGAGCCGCAGACAAATTTTGCAGTGTATACTACATCTTGGATCTTCTGACTAGAATTGGAAGTTTGTGCGCTTGCAAAGTTTACGGATGAAACCAAAAATGTGCAGCTACACACAAGACAGGCAATCAACGCATATCTATTCAATTTCAATGTATGTGGAATAAATCAACATTATAAGTTTCGGATCATGGTAAACTCAGAAAGTTATTAATACATTTTAGAGGTGAGTCATGTATGCGTTATCTTCTTTTGTTGTCTTTGTTACCGCTATTGTTGCTTCCTGTTTTTGCACAGCTTGAGCAACCAACTGACAAAGGCACACTCATTGTAAGAATGTCTATGGAACCCCCAAAGCCCGTAATTGGCGACTTGACAAAACTGCACATCGACTTTGTGAATCCAGCTACATCCGGAATCCAAGAGCACATAGACTACAAAATTCTAGTAACAAAAGATGGCAATACGATCTTTGGCCCAATTCCACTGACGCATACATCCGTAGGCTCTGTTACGATTCCAGTAGAGTTCAAGGAGGCAGGAGAGCACAAGATAATAGTTGATGTTGAAGGAATTTTGTTTCAGCCCATTCCTCCAGAGAGTGTGACTTTTTCTACATTGATTGAATCTACTGGACAAACAGGAAATGCCAACGGTGGGTGCCTTATTGCAACTGCGGCATATGGCACCGAGCTTGCACCCCAAGTTCAGATTCTGAGAGAGATGCGCGACAAAGTGGTGATGAATACTGGTTCTGGTTCTGCATTCATGGGCACATTTAACAGCATTTACTATCTTTTCTCACCCACTGTTGCAGACTGGGAACGGCAAAGTCCGGTATTCAAGGAACTAGTTAGAGTCGGCATAACTCCAATGCTATCAAGTTTGGCAGTACTCAACTTTGCGCAAATTGATTCGGAAGGAGAGATGTTAGTTTACGGTATTGGTATAATCTTGCTAAATGCCGGAATATACTTTGTCGTGCCAGCTCTGGTCATAATCAAATTACGCAATCGTGTAAACAGGTGGAAGACTGAATAAGGATTTTTATGTGCCTGTGTTTGAGCACTACCAATGAAGACAATAGCCATAGGCTCCATCTTTGCAGTATTCGCTTTGATGGCATTTGCTCCATCAGCATTTGCAGATCATCCAAAAGCTGAGGTAAGCATTGCTCCAGGTTCATCGACACCGGGTTGCGAAGCTGCCAATGAGTGTTTCATTCCACATGAAGTAACTATAGACGTTGGTGGCGAAGTTATATGGTCGAATGATGACACAGCAGGTCACACAGTGACAAGCGGAACCTTGGATGGTGGCCCAGATGGAAACTTTGACAGCAGCCTTTTCATGGCAGGAAAAACTTTCTCCCACAAGTTTGAGGAGGCAGGTGAATTCCCATACTTCTGTGTTGTTCATCCGTGGATGACAGGCATAGTTATAGTCCAAGAAGCAGGAGCTGAAGAACACGATGACGAACATGCTGATGAAGGTACAATGGATCATGAAGGCGTTGCAGTAGCAATGACTGCAGATGGTTCAATAATGGCTCACATCAGCGCAGACGCACCGACAGCCGGAAAAGAATTGGTAGTATCAGTCGAATTCACAGACGCTGACGGTAATCCAATTGATCACATCAACTTTGACATTCTTGCAACACAGGACGGCAATCAAGTCATGTTCGAGGAAGGACAACACTCGCACACTGGTATTGCAGAGTTTGCAACAGCAGTACTTGGATCAGACAGCCCAGTCGACTTTGAGATCACAATCTTGGGTATAGGATTACCTGATGACGAAGCAAACTGGACAGGCCCAATAGGTGAAACCATATCTGCACAAGTAGTGCCAGAGTTTGGCCCAATTGCAATGATGATTCTTGCAATAGCCATAGTGAGCATAATCGCTGTCACAGCAAGATCTAAAGTAATTCCAAAACTTTAGAATCCTTTATTTTCTTTTTATCATTGCAATTACTGCAAGTACTACACCGGCTGCGCCAAGCGTTAGGCCAAATACCGCAAAATCGTATGATTTTGACAGATCTACGTCGCCAGTTCCAACGTTACCGATTTTGGACTTAAGCTCACTTACGTCCTTTTGGATCGACGACATGGCATTCTTTAGCTGTGCAACGTCTGCTTGACCTGAGGAGCCGCCAGGTGGGAAAGCAATTACGTCTAGGCTTTCTACGTCTTCTATGTTGACTTGTTCGTTGACTGATACTCCTTCTATGCTCCCTGTCAACTCAATGGTAAGTGTCCCTGTTTTAGTAGGGATTATTTTTGAGTAGTAATGACCTGCTTTGACATCAGACAGTATGTCAAGTGTCTTTGCTACATTTCCTGATTTTACAGTAGCTGTGAGGTCTCTGAAAGCGTTGGTGACTCCTGATTTTATGCCTTCACCTTCTTCAGTAGTAATTGAAAACACGATGGCGTTTTGCTGGCTTACAAGTGGTGGCTCGTCTCGCCATCCAACTTCGATCTCGTATTGATCTACGTTAATCGTTTTGTGTCCAAACGCAATAGAAACCCCCGATAGGAGAATCATTACGAAAAGCGTAGCAAACAGACTTTTCATGTGATGTGATATCTGTGCTCAAGTTATTTACTTTGTGCAGACTGGTAGAACAATCAAACAGATAGACTGTTTAAATTAGCAAAATGACTATCGGATAGTAAATTGAAAAAGATTCTTTTTGTTTTACTGATCGTATTTTTTGCAAATGTCTTGCCAGCTTATGCACATCCAGTCATTGTAGAGTCAAACCCGCAGTCGTCATCTACTGTTCCTGCGGGCACTACCCAAATAGTCATCAGATATTCAGAAGCAGTTGAGCTTGACTTCAGCGAGATCAGAGTCTTTGACAGCAATGGAAACCAGATAGATAACAAGGACACTAGATATCTGCAAGAAGAGTCGGTGTTAGCTGTCACCACGCCACCTTTAACAGACGGTGTATACACTGTGGCAAGCAAGGTTCTTTCCAAAGTCGACGGTCACCTAGTTCCAGAGACATTGGTGTTCGGCGTAGGCAATGTAAGCGTTCCACCACCAAAACAAAAAGAGATAACAGAGTCGATTTACTTGCCAGAGGCCGGTTCTAGATTTCCGGGATTTGTTGGCCAGGTGATCGTGTTAGGGTCTGCGATCTCTTCACTCGTGATGTGGAAGGCAGTTGAGAAAAAGGATTCTCTCAAAGAGAATATGGCTGAGCTTCAAAAGATCTATCATGCAAAATTTTCCTCCATAACAGGCATTGGACTTTTCTTGGTCTTTGCATCAAACATCCTCATGCTGGTGGTGCAGACCATACGTCTTGAGGCCTCGGCCTCAAGTGTCTTGCAGACATCGTTTGGTTCTGTTTGGATATTAAGGATGGCAATAACTGTGATCCTTCTTGCGATTTGGTTCCTATTGGAAAACAAGCCGGCCGTGTCGCATAAAAAGCAGTGGGTCGTGCTTGGTCTTTCCCTGATTTTGATCGGCACCACCACTCTAATTGGGCATGGTACTGCAAGCGAGCAGCTGTCTGCGCTGGCAATAGATTACATACATAATTTTATTGCGTCAGTGTGGATCGGTGGCGTGATATTTTTTGCGTTTATACTTTTGCCTGTCTTTGCAAAGCTTGATGACTCCAAAAAAGAGCGCCTTGCGCTACTGATGATTCCAAAATTTTCTTCGATGATCATAATCTCGCTTGGGATCATCATAATTACAGGTCCCACACTTTTGTGGCTACTCGAAGATGACGTGGAAGCACTTGGGCAATCCTACTACGGATATCTGATAATTGCCAAGATAGTGATTGCTTCTGCCATGGTGGCACTTGGCGGTTATAACCAGATTAGAATACAAAAAACAGCTGAAAGCAATCTAGAGTCAGGCAGTCTTGTTGTCCACAAAAAGCTGAAAAGATCGCTGAGAACCGAAGTAGTACTTGGTATAATTCTGCTTGGAGCGGTTGCATTGCTGACCAACTCTTCATTGCCTACAACTCAGGCAGAAGAACAGATACACAAAGTTAGCTACGGCCTTGACACCAGTGTGTTTTCCGAAAATGTTAGATTTGATTTGAACATAGAGCCATTCAGAGTTGGAACCAACACAGTACTGGTTTCTGCCTTAGATTCGGAGGGAAATCCGCTTGAGGATCTAAGTGGGATCAGTATCAAGATCTCAAATCCGCAAAGAAACATTGCGCCATTTGAGGTTCCACTATATAAAACAGAATCGTCTGATTCGATTTATCAAGGAATACTGACGTTTGGGTTTTCAGGTAAATGGAATGTAGAGATCGAGGCGCAGAGAACTGAGCATGTAAATGAAATCACAAGCTTTGTTGCGTTTGTCAAGCCACACTTTTCCGAGTTGAGAACCGACATAGTTGAGTATGGCCTTCCAGTTAATGCAGCACCGCTTTACCCTGCGTACGATGGAGATGATATCATATGGATAAGCGACACATCAAAGCCCAGATTGTGGAAGTTTTCAATATCGCAAAAACAGTTCACGCCTCATGAGTTTGATGGAAAGACAAGTGTTTTTCTCAAGCTGCTTCATGGCAAAGTCTGGTTTACCGACACGCCTGAAAGCAAGATAGGATATTTTGATCCTGCGACAGAAGAGTTCCATCTTATTCAGCTTCCCGTCAAGTCAATTCCCATTTCGCTGGAATCAGATCTTGACGGTAACATCTGGATTGCGCTGGTTGACAGGCACACCCTACTGAGATATAATCCACAGACAAACGAATTTGATGAATACACAACTCCGACAACTCCATCTGGACCAGTTGCGCTAACAAGAGACGCAGACGGAAACATCTGGTTTGCAGAGTCACAGAGTGGTAAGATAGGGGTGATCACCCCACAAAACGGACGGATACAAGAATTCATGCCGGATGTTCCGCTAAAGGAGCCGTTTGCTTTGCTCATTGACGCAGATGGAAACATTTGGATTTCTGAACATGTCGGTTTGAGTATAACAAAATTCAATCCAGTCTTACAGACATTTGAATCTGTTTCCGTTAGTGACCAAAACTCTCTACCGTTTGGCCTAGTCCAAGACAGATTTGAGAACATCTGGATTGCGCAACACACATCAGACAAGCTCGGTGTGTACGATCCCCACAAAGGTGAGTTTACACAGATAGATATTCCAACAAAATCCACCTTTACGCAGTTTGTGACTGCTGACAAAAATGGCAACATCTGGTTTGTCGAACAACGTGGAAATAAGCTTGGCAGTGTCACCTTGACTGAAGACCCTGCACTGAGCGTCACAGAGTCGACAGCGGGCTTTGAGATCCGTTACTCTGAGCTGGTCTCGCCCTTTGTGTCAGCGGGAATCATAGCCACCTCGCTGTTTTTTGTAAAGAGCATACATGACAAAAGACGACTTGATTCGATACTAGGCTGAAAATAGTTTGTTCTTTTCGAACGACATGGCGGTATTATCCAACTTGGTGCAACTCAATTTATGCGCAGCATTGTTGACCCTGAACAGAAAAAGGGTGCGGGTTATTTTGCAAAACGACTAAAGGAAAGCGGTATTAAAACCGAGGAAAAAGTAGAGGCGGTCACAGCAGACAAACAGCCAGTGTCTTCCGCAGGTCAGATATTCGAAGAAAGTACAAAGTCAATTGCATCCATGGCAGGCGACATGAGTGAGACTGCAAAGATGGCCTCCTCGATGAGAGAAGGCATACAGAGGGTCAAAAAACTTGCCAACATTTTGAATTCCGAGAATCCTTTGTGTGACAATAATGGATGCAGTTATGATGGGGTAAATTTTTTGAACGAAGCTACACAACAGACAGCTGAGGCGAATACCATCACCATGTCGCTAAAAGATGAGGAAAAAATAGCAAGCCTCATAGCTGATTATGCAATGAAAAATCTCTCAGATATCAGGTCAGACTCCGACCAGATACGCAACGAGCTGCAGGAGTTCAGAGAGAACTTAAAACGCAAAGAAGTCGAGCTGGTTCAATTCAGAGAGAGTATAAACCAAGCGCGAACGATGACAAACGATGGTGGTAGTGGTGCAGAGCAGGTTGCCCAAAGTCCAAACGGTCTTCAACAGTTTTCAGAGTTTGATGTTGCAACATCCGCTGATTCGGCCGATTTGAGTTCTGTAGACGAAAAACAGGAATTTGACAAGTTTGCAACCATACAGAGGCAGATAAAGGAGGGAGAAAAAGCACTATTGGAGCTGCGCTGGAAGATAAAGAAGGCCCAACTGGAGTACCAGCAAATAGTTCTAAAAAAAGAAGAAGTTGACGACCTAGAAGCCAAAGTCAAAGAACTTGAAGTGAAAAGAGATCAGCTGCAAGCAGAAGTCAAGAGTCTTGAAAATCAGAACAAGGCCCCAAAACAGGAGCTCAGAGAGCTTGAACAAAAAATCGAGCAGACCAAAAGGGAATATGAAGAAAAACTTGCTGCAAAAAGGGAGCTTGACGACGTAAGATCCATTCTGGACTATCTGAAGCTTGACAAAGAATCTCTCAAGTTGGAGCTGGAGGAATTGAGATCAAAGATAAAGCAAGCCGAAAAAGAATACGAGGAGAAAAAGTCAGCAAGGGACGAACTTGAAGATGTCCGTTTTGACGTGTCGGCGCTAAAGGCCGAAAAAGATACACTTACTGCAGAGCTTGAGCAGCTGAATATGAGAATCAAAAAAGCCGAAGCCGAACACGAGGAAAAGAAGGTAGAAAAAGAAAAGATGGGTGAGCTCAAGGCAGTCATAACTCATCTAAAAATAGAAAAAGACGTAATTGAAGGGGAGCTTGCAGAGCTGAAAGCAAAGATAAAGAAGTCTGAATTGGAGTACCAGCAGAAAAGGGCCGCAGTCGAAGAGCTACAAGAGGTACGGGAGATCATCTCATACCTCAAACCGGAAAGAGACTCGCTCAAAGCGGAACTGGAGCAGCTCAGAGACAGGATCCAAAAAACACAAGACCTCTACGATCAGATAAACGCCAAAAAGAGGGAGCTTCAGCTAGAATACGATGAGCTCAAATTCAAGGTAAGAAAGACAGAATCTGAATACGAGGTAAAAAAAAGATTTTTCACGCTTTAGCAGGTAGCTGGGCCGATCTTTGGCCTATGATCCCGAAATATTTTGCGACCAAAGCTCCGACAAGAATGGCTACTGTGATCATTACTATAACACCGGAGGGTGCAAGATCCCAGTAATACGACATGATTATACCACTTACAACAGAAAAGACGGAAATCGACATTGATATCCCAGCCGTCTTTTTGAAGCCTTTCCCAAATAGCATGGCCGTGATGTTTGGCAGCACGATAAGAGCCGAGATGAGGAGTATGCCTACCAAGCGCATCGATGTAATTACGGTGATTCCTGCAATTATTACAAAGACGTAATTGAGCCTGCCCACGTTGATGCCGCTTACCTTTGCCTGTTCCTCATCAAAAGTAAAATGGAGTAGCTGCTTTCTTAGCGCAGCTATTGCTGCTACTACTGCTGCACTTATTCCGACGATGAGAACAGTGTCCTCTGTGCTTATGAGAAGTATGCTGCCAAACAAAAAGCTGAAAAGATCCACTGAGAACCCGCCGCTTGCGGAGATAAGTAATACTCCTATGCCAAATCCAGACACCAAAAGAACTGCAATTGCTGCGTCGCCTGAGATCTTTGTGCTCTTTTTCAGCTTTGTCATTCCGAGTGCCCCCAAGATGGAGACAGCATATGCAGTCCACAGTGGGTATACTCCTGCAAACATTCCAACGGAGATTCCGCCAAAGGCCATGTGCGAGAGTGCATCACCAAACAGAGAGTGTCTGCGTAGTACAAGAAACAATCCCATCAATGAACATATAACTGCAATAGCTGATCCTGCAATCAGTCCCTTTTGCATAAAACTGTAGCTTAGGATTTCAAGGTTCATTTCTAGCTGTGATCATGCATGTGCATCTGCATTGCGGACTCGGTAT
>JAWAFK010000023.1:0-13562 GCA_038890395.1 Candidatus Nitrosotenuis sp.
GAATGGGAGGCTTTACAGGTGCAATTCTTACTGGCACATTGGCAAGCCCACACATCTGGGATACCGGTAACGGAATCGGTGCATGGACTGGAACGCCAGAAGGCTACGAGCAACAAGCTATCAACGTAATCGGCGCATGCATTTCAGTGGCCTATGCATTTGGAATCACCATAGTGATTCTCAAAGTAATGGATGCGGTGTGGCCGGGCGGAATCAGAGTTACTCCAAAGGAAGAAGAGGTAGGACTCGACCTAGCTCAACACGGCGAAAGGTCGTACGTCAACGAGTAACCCCCTTATTTTTTCAATACACCATTTAACAGATTTGATATCTGCAGACAAATTTTTTGAATAACTAAACAGTCGTTTAATTTCATACTGACAAATTTTATACTTTCTGGACGCATTAACTTCCCATTGAAAATCTAATTCGTCAAAAACAACAGAAACTTCACACGAATCTACTTCTATTCTTAGCCATTCCTCTAATTGCCTATTTTGCACAGGCACTCGGTGTACCAATAATCAGATTTCTGGCTCTAGTTATAATGATGGTTTTTTCTGTCTATCTGATAATATCTGTAAAAAAAGAGGGATTTGCAGCGGCATTTTGTATCTTTTTGGGCTGTGCGACAATCATGGGAGGGTTGCTGATAACAGACGATGTTACCATTACAGAAAAATCTCCAGTCAAATTCCAACTATTTTATGAAACAACATCAAATCAGATTCAACGACTGCATATGTCTAAAGACTTTCTGCATCTTTACAGCCTCTTTACAGGGGTGTCTTGCATGGCCCTTGGTCTGATTTTTGCGTACAAACCATCGATCATCCAAGTGAAAAACTTTGTTCCATATGAATATCCATATCCAATATGGAATAGTAAAACGCACCCAATTACCAAATTCAGCAAGAACCTGATGAATACAAAAAAACTTCTCACACACAAAGAAAGGATGATTTTGTGTAGATACAGATACCTCCTTGTCTTAATTGATGGCAAACTGTATCTTGTTCCACCAAACGAAATGATCCCAGAAGATGCCATAATAATGCGCACAAAATCAGGCAATACGTTGTGTGGAATCTCGCGCTTTTAGTAGAAATTCTACGCGTTCCTTTAATTGTTGTAATACACTTCATTATGTGGCTAGCGGGAGGATCTCTTGTTGGGCTTGTGCCTAACATCATGTGAACCTGCTTGCCTGATGTATTTTCAGATTCTGTAATATAAGGTTGAAACCATGCCGAATTCTAATAATCAAATTTGCAAAGAAACTGTGTAAAACGTACTGTTTTACCAATCACTTGCACCCCTGAGATGTTGACCGGTAAGTACTGATTACCAATCGTGTTGCTATTGGCATCATGAAGTGTCAGTGATGTTATTTAGGTTCATGCCAGCAGGTTCAAGTCTTCGTGACAACCTCCTGTCAAATTCGATCGATAGATCTATAACTTGTGGATACAATCTTTGACCATCAAAAACAATGCTTTTACGAGATGCAAGTGGGAAAGCTCGAACACCTTAGAGTCTAGACGGTGTCGGTAATATGAACCTGCTAAATCAAAGCAGATTTAATCAACTTTTAGAATCAATTGAAAGAATTAACCCAAAGACGCTTTCGGTAAGACCGTGAAATGAAAAGAAATGGACTAGAACGGAAGATCTAAGATGGATATCTCAAAAGATATGGAAAATTAATTCGGTTTAATTTAAATCGATTTCTGTATTTAACGCAACGCAGAATCTATCATAAGTGCAATAAACAAGACAGCAAGGTAGGGGCTTGAAAACTTGAAGAGCATCCACGAAGCTTTTTCGGATGGTTTTGCAATAACCCAAAAAGACAAGGCAAGCATCAGGACACCTGATGCAATGGCCGTGTACAGATAAATTTCACGCATAACGGGCTCCTTTCCATCCACAGTCAAAAAGAACGGCACCACCGAGAATAAGATCATCACCAGTGTGGAAGCTGCAATGACTCTAGCAGATGTCTTTTCAGACTGGACTGCAGTAAGCATGGGCACGTTTACCTTGTTGTAGTCGTCTTTGAAATGCAGAGTTAGTGCCCATATGTGCATTGGGATCCAAATGAATACAAGGCCTGCCATGACTAGACCAAAATCCCATAACCCTTGGAGGGTGACTGCAGCATATCCTATCATGACTGGCGCACCACCACAGAATCCACCAAGTATGATGTTTGCCCTACTTCTTCTCTTCAAAGTAAGTGAATACACTACAACATTGTTCACCAATCCAAATGCCATGAAGACGCCGGCCCATATTCCATTCCAGAATCCTGACGTGTAAGAAATAGCAAAGGCGCATGCCATTGAAACTGCAGCCAACACGAGTCCAAAATCTCGTGCCTTTTCGGGGGGTGAGATCCTTCCACTCGGGATGGGGCGGCTCTTCGTTCGCTCCATTATTGCGTCTATGTCTCTATCGTGATAGTTTGTTAGAGTGTTTGCCGACGCAGAACCTGCAGCTACTCCCAACAGCATCAGTACCCACGTTGCAGGGGAAACTGAAACACCATATACATTGGACGCAGTAATTGCTGCTCCAAAGGCAGTAAATACAAGAAGATACCAGATTTTGGGTTTGGTAAGCTCATAGTATGTTTTGATTTTTGAGCTACCTTGTACTTTTTGCATCATTTTTCCCTTCCTCATCAAAACAAACATGGAAAATTAAATGTAACATGCGAATCAGGCTTGATGGTTATAAGGCATCGTCTTTGTACGCCTCTTCATCTCAATAAAGCTCTCCGATGCCAAAACACCCTGAATTCGGCCTATTCCCTCTGCTATGAGCTTGTGCATTTCTGCAAGGTTCATGGCATACATTGTCACAATTATGTCGAATCTGCCGGTGACCTCTGAGATCTCACGAACCCCTTTTATCTTGAACAGCTCCTCGATTATACTGTCTCTGTATTTTGAGTCCATATTGATGCCGGTGAGTGCCTTTACTCCATACCCAAGCTCTTTGTCATTTACAACTATGGTGAATCGCTCAATGAGTTTTCTTTTTGTGAGTCTTTTGATTCTACTGTATACCACAGAAGGGTTTACTTTGATTTTTTCTGAAAGTCTTGGGATCGAAATTGAGGCATCTTCACTCAGCTCAGATAATATGGTAAGATCCAGATCATCAATTTTTGCCGTCTAAAACACCTGCCATGTCCAATTCTTTCGGGTTTTATAAGCTTACGATCAAAAAATTGCAAAAGGCACTAAATTTTCCCTTTCTTGTATAGCATCTCAGCTAAAAGGACTGCGCCTTTTGCCGAACCCATTTTTTTGTTGTGCGAGAAGAGAACGTACTTGACTCCATTGTCGAATATGGTGTCTTCTTCGAGTCTGCCAATGGAGGTAGTCATGCCATCATTGAGCTCCCTGTCGATTCTTGGCTGTGGCCTCGTGGGATCTTGATGCACTACAAGGTAATCTTTTGGTGCCGATGGTAAGCCTTGCACGCTGATATGATGCGAAAACTCTTCAATGGTGTTTTTTACTTGGTCTACTTTGGCCGGCTTGGCAGTCTCTACAAATACCGACTCGGTATGGCCGTCAATTACCGGCACGCGTGTACAAGTACAGCTCACTTTGATGTCTGCTGGCTCTATCTTGCCATCTTTGAGTTTGCCTAGGATTTTTGCTGTCTCTATTCTGACTTTGTTTTCCTCTTTTGGAATGTATGGAATGAGGTTGTCTGTTACATCTAGCGCGGAGACTCCCGGTGACCTACCTGCACCGGATATTGCTTGCATCGAAGTCATGATGACTCGTTTTGCTCCAAAGTTCTCATAGAGTGGTTTCATTGTTATTGCAAGACCCGTCGTCGTACAGTTTGGAAGAGGTAGAACAAAGCCCTTCCAGTTGCGTTTCTTTCTTTGAGTCTCTACAAGTTCTACATGGTCATCGTTTATTCCCGGAATCAAGATCGGAACGTCTTCTTCATATCTGTAGGCAGACGAAGTACTGATTACCGGAACTTCCTTTGCAAATTTGGTTTCTATCTCCCTTGCCGCATCGGATTCTACTGCAGAAAATACCAAGTCAAGCTCTGATGTCTTTACTTGGTCTATTGAAACTACCATCATGTCTCTTGCATACTTGGGTACATCCCCTCCTACCTGCCACTTGACTATGCCAGAATTGGGGTCGCGTATGGCATCGATGTACTTTTTGCCTGCTGACCTTTCTGAGGCTGCAAGCTGGGTCACCTCAAACCAAGGGTGATCTTCAAGTGAGACTAGGAATTCTTGGCCTACCGCGCCCGTTGCACCTAATATGGCTACTCGTTTCTTCACAAGGGAAATTTTTGCGCGATCAATTAATAATCTTTAGCACGCAAAAAACGTAACAACTAAACCCACGTTTGCTTTTTTGAGTGTGTGAAGTTTGCCAAAAACATAGCAACACACACACCGGTGCAGCACGGCGGTTTGTACTCGATTAAAAATCCTACTGCAAAAATCATAGATTTCAGCTCAAATATCAACCCACTTGGCTACCCAAAATCAGTAAAAAAACTGGATTGGACTTCAAAAATTACAGTCTACCCAGATCATACATCACTTAAGCTAAAAATCCAACTTGCAAAATATCTCAAGGTGCGTACTGAAAATCTGATTGTAGGAAATGGTGCCACGGAGATAATCTATGATTTCTGCAGGGCCACAATTACAAAAAGCACGCCAGCCCTCATTGCAGTTCCCACATTTGGTGAATATGAGGCAGCATCCAGTTTATGTAACGCAAAGCTACGATTTTTTAAAACCATGAATCTTGAAGAAGATCTGTCAAATTTTATAAAAAAAATACCAAAAAAAGGAATTGTTTTCATTTGCAATCCGAATAATCCCACTGGAACATTGATGAGAAAAAATTCTCTGCTAAAAATAATAAAACATGCAAGAACAAAAGACACCTTTGTTTTCGTTGATGAGTGTTTTATGGAGATGTCACAACTTCCAGATCAATCAATCGTCAAGCAGACTTCTAAATTTGAGAACCTGTTTGTTCTAAGGTCGCTAACAAAATCGTTTGGCCTTGCAGGATTACGAATAGGATATGGAGTAGGAAACAAAAAGCTTGCTACAATACTAAATAGAATTAAGATCCCATGGAGTGTGAGTTGGCCTGCACAAGAAGCTGCAATCTTAGCATTGGCAGACAGATCCTTTCTTGCAAAAACTAAAAAACTAATTAGAATTGAATCTAATTTTCTTACACAGTCGATTTCAAAGCTCAATGGTTTGACTTGTCTTGAGACGTCAGCTAATTTTATGCTGATTAAAACAAAGATGGACTCACAACACTTGCAAAAAAAATTACTCAAGAAAAACATCTTGGTACGTGATTGCAGTACGTTCAGAGGTCTTGGAAAAAACTACATCAGAATAGCAATCAGGACGCACAAGGAAAATCTAAAACTAGTCCAAGCTCTGGAGGAAATTACTTGACAACTACTTTAATGATACAGGGAACGTCATCTGGTGTTGGAAAGACCACGCTTGTAACTGCACTGTGCAGAATTTTTTCAGATGCCGGATACTCTGTAGCACCGTTCAAATCACAGAATATGTCAAATTATTCATACAAAGAAAATGGATTTGAGATATCTCAGGCTCAGGCAATTCAGGCAATGGCCGCAAGAGTGGACATATTGCCACACATGAATCCGATCTTGCTCAAACCGCTTGGGAATTACCGGAGCACTGTCGTAGTCCAAGGCAAGACATACAAAAACATGACTGCCAATAATTATTACAAAAAATTTGCTCTCACCAAAGGCCTCAAATTTGCCTTAGAATCACTACAAATTCTAAAGAAAAGATACGATCTTGTCATAATGGAGGGGGCAGGATCTCCAGCGGAAATTAATCTACAAAAATACGATATTGCAAACATGCTGCTCGCACAAAAAACACGCTCACCAGTACTTCTTGTAGCAGACATTGAAAAAGGTGGCTCCTTTGCAAGTATTGTGGGGACAATGTCGCTTTTGCCAAGAGAACACCGCAGACTGGTCAGAGGCTTTATAATAAACAAGTTCAGAGGAGACATCAAAATTCTAAAGCCTGGGTTCTCAAAGCTTAAACAAATAACATCTAAATCAGTTTTCGGCGTAATTCCATTGGTTGATCTGGACTTGCCAAACGAAGATTCTCTTGATAGCAAGATTCATCTTTTCAAAAAAGAAAACAAAAGAAAACTAGAATGCGAAATAGACAAGCTTGCAAAAACAGTCAAAGCAAATCTTGATGTAAAGAAAATAGAGAGACTGCTAAAATGATTCTAGTTCCAATTCTGATCGCAGCCGGAGCATTGGCACTGGACTTTGCGTTCGGAGACCCAAGAAACAAATTTCACCCAACAGCTTGGGTCGGACAGCTTGTAGCATGGCTTGTACCTTTTGCCAGATCATCTAGTCCTACAAAAGAAAAGATTGGTGGTGTTTTTGTTACGCTGACTGTAACGGGACTGGTCGCATCCCTGCTATTCTCATTTACAATCTTTGCAAAATTACAGACCGACTTTGTCTACACCATAACTATCTTGTTGATTGGTGCATTGTTACTCAAGACCACAATTGCAATCAAAGGTCTTCAAAGACATGGGGAGCTTGTAATAAAATCGCTTTCAGAAAATAACTTGGAGGAGGCACGAGCAAGGCTGTCTTTGCTAGTAAAACGAAATACAAAGGATCTTGATAGAAATCACATAGTCTCTGGAGTTCTTGAAAGTACAAGTGAAAACATAGTTGACGGCATAACTGGGCCGTTGTTCTATTATGGACTTTTTGGACTTGTCGGCGCATTTGTGTATCGCACGGTAAATACAATAGACTCTATGGTGGGATACAAAAATACACTGTTTGCAAACCTGGGATGGTTTGGGGCAAATTGTGACAAAGTGTTAAACTACCTGCCAGCAAGAATTACTGCATATGTTATCGTTGTTGCGGCTTTTCTGATTGGGGCTGACTGGAAAGGTTCGTTGAAAACTATGAGGCGTGACGGAAGAAAAACAATCAGCCCTAATGCAGGATATCCTATGGCTGCGGTGGCAGGCGCTCTACAAACAAAATTTGAAAAAATCGATCACTATGTTCTTGGCGATGGAACGACTCAACTGGACGTACACCATTTTAGATCCGCGATCTTGTTAATGAAAGTAACTTGCATTCTGTTTTGCGCGCTGGTAACCATACCATTGATAATGTTACTTTATTATCTTGGCTGGTGGCTACATGTTTAGACAGGCAGCATCTGTATTTTCTTTTCTTACCATAATTCCGGCAAGAAATTCTGATCTTCAAAGCGTTGCACGATACATGTACTTGTTCCCACTAATTGGAAGCGCAATAGGTCTCATGATAGGTTCTGCTGGATATGGACTCTCATTGTTTTTAGATCCGCTAGTTGTAGGTCTTCTTATTACTGCAGGCCTTGTGTTGATTACAGGAATTCATCACACAGACGGTCTATCTGATTTTGCGGACGGGTTGATGGTTCGTGGTACAAAAGAAAAAAAACTCCAGGTGATGCGTGATCCCTCCGTCGGTTCTGCAGGCGTAGTTGCAATCATCTTGTATGTGGCAGCTGCAATAATTGCACTATCTTCACTCAAGGGATTTGGGCTGTTCTATGCAATTTTGGCAGGCGAAATAATTGCCAAGTTCTCCATGGTGTTCATAACCAGTATTGGGCCTTCTGCGTGGCAGGGCTCAAACACGCCTTTTGTAGATTCGATGAAAGACAGAAAAAAACTGGTAATTGCAGCCGCCATCACAGTGGGACTGATTACAATTTTGCAAAATAATACAGCTTTTCTAGCACTAGGAGTAGGAGTAGTTCTGAGCGTCATAATCGCAATGATTTCAAGGCGAAGCTTTGGGGGGGTGTCAGGCGACGTAATGGGCGCTGCAAACGAGATCACCAGAGTTTCCACATTTGTCGTATTTGCATCTGTATGATTGGACTTGTAATGGCAGGAGGCAGAGGATCGAGGATGAATCTGCCAGGAGAAAAACTTCTTTTAGAATATAAAAAACCGATAATTCTACATGTTTTGGATGCCTTGCGTGATTCCCAATGCTTCTCAAAAGTAATTGCTGCAACAAGCAAACACTCACCACGTACAAACGAGCTTTTATTGTATGAGGGAATAGACACCATCCAAACCAATGGTGAAGGTTATGTATCTGACCTAAAGTCAGCTCTGTCGAAGCTTGATGATTTAGTTTTCATCGTATCTGGTGATCTGCCGCTGCTTGATGAAAAAACGGTAAAGGAGCTGGTTTTGAGGCACAAAAAAGATGCAGTTTGGCATAGCTTTGTTTTGACAAAAAAATTCCTTGATCTATTAAACATCAAATTAGAGTTTGCCGTAAATTTTGATGGCAAAGAATGTTACTACAGCGGAATCTCAATTGTTGATCCGCAAAGAATCTCAGGCAACGAAATTCAGGAAACACTTAGCATTTTCGATGACGAAAAAATTGCAGTTAACATAAACACAAAAGAAGATTATGAATCACTCAAGAATTCCTGAAACTGTACCAAATATCTTTGCTACAGAACCTGTTGGTTCTGCGATTACGTTGCCGCATGACTTGCATGTAACGGCGGTAGTGACGTGTGAGTACAGAATGTTTTCTGCACTACATTCTTTGCATTGTACCTTTTGGAACTTGCTTTTTGGTTTTGGAACAAGGATGTGACTTTTCTTCATTGGGCGACCAACTCTAGCTTTCTGAGCCTAATTCCTCTTTTATTTGATTTCTTTTTGCACTGAGGACAGGTGAAAATCAAAGTCTGTTTTTTTGTAGTCTTGGCAGGCTTGGCCAATTTTGGGAATTTTTGGCCGCCGTACCCCTTTTTGTCTTCTTCGTGTCTTCGCTCACCAATTGCAGAACCTCTTCTTTTTCCGGCCTTGTACAGGGCAACCTTTTGCAGGGTGTGAGTCTTGCATTTTGGGCAATACCTGTTTATTTCCTTAGGTACGTTCATAGAATGAAGCTCCCTAGATGGTAATTTAAAACATGCAGCTTTTAAGGTAAATAAGGTCGCCTTGCAAACTCATTTTGTGCCTTCAGAGCTTGCCACCATGATTTCACAACTTAGTGCAGTGGCAATGGGTGACAAAAAGGCAGACATGGTTCTAAAAAACTGCAGGCTAGTCAACGTATACACAAAGGAAATAATTCCAAACACGCAAGTTTCCATCACAAAGGACAGAATTGCGTACGTAGGAGCTGATGCATCACATACAGTCGGATCAACTACTACAGTAATCGATCTTGAAGGAAAATATCTAGCTCCCTCCTTTGCCGATCCGCATATTCACATAGACCAGTTCGTACTACCTTCAGAGCTTGCCAAATATTCATTGCTTTGTGGCACCACTACATTATTTTCCGATCCAATTGATATTGTAAGCACTTGCGGATATGCAGGTTTTAAAGAGTTTCTAAGAGCATCACGCGGATTGCCAATTAGGATATTCTCTGTGGTGCCGGGAGGCCTCCCAGTAGACCCAAAGTTCAGTCACGCAAAGACACTGTCATTTGCACAGCAAAAATCCGCAATAAATCTTGATGGTGTGATAGGGCTAGGCGAGGTCTTCTCATGGACCAAGGTTACTATGCGTCATAGTGATACAATGAAGACAATCTCACAGATGTTGCAAGACAATTGTATCATAAATGGGCATACCGCTGGGGCATCAGACAAGAAACTAAACGCGTACATATCATCTGGAATTCTTTCTTGCCATGAACCAATCGACTATGATCAAGTAATGGAAAGACTCAGACTTGGTATGTGGGTGATGATGAGGGAGGGCTCGATTCGTCGTGACCTCAGAAACATGATACCGCAAATTCTTTTGAACAAGCCATACATCGGAAGACTCATGTTTTGCTCAGACGGACTGGATCCAGTAGAGATAACAAGGTACGGACACATTGATCACTGCGTAAGAGAAGCAATACGTTTGGGTATGGACGCAGTAGATGCAATTTCTGTGGCATCGAGGAATTGTTTTGATTATTACAATATGGGAAAGGATCTTGGCGGCATCGCACCAGGCAAGCTTGCAGACATGCTGGTAGTTGACAACTTGGAGCAAATCAAACCTCGCAAGGTCTTCGTAGGTGGACATCTTGTGGCTTCAAATGGAAGTATAGTGACAAAAATTCGTAAACCAACTCTACCAAGCTGGATAAAGAAGACAGTAAAACCTGCAAAGAGATTTGACGAAAAAGACTTTGTAATAAAGAGCAAAAAACCTACGGTTGTTGCAAATGTAATTGAGATGGAAAGCGAGATAATAACAAAACATGCCACATCAGAGCTAGCTACGAAAGATGGCAATGTTGTTCCATCATTAGATAGAGACGTCTGGAAGGTAGCGGCAATTGAAAGGACTACTGGTTCAAGGAGGCAAGCGGTAGGATTTTTGGAGAATTTTGGTGCAAATGTGGGTGCTTTTGCATCTACATGGAGCTTTCATGAAAACGACATGATCGTCATCGGTTCCAATGAAAAAGACATGGCTGCAGCAGCAAACCACCTTACAAAGTCACAAGGAGGCATCGTTATAGTGAGGGGCGGTAAGGTACTCGCTTTTCTGCCACTACGTGTTGGTGGTATAATATCCGAGGAAAAATTTGATGACGTACTGCAAAAATTCGTTGCGGTAAATTCAACGCTTGTTGACAATGGATGCAAATTCCAAAGACCACACCTCATACCGCTCTTCTTGCCGTTTCTTGCATTGCCTTCAATTAGAATACTCTCCAATGGAATAGTGGATGTAAAGAAAAGATCGTCAGTTCCTGCTCTAGCAAACTTTTAAAGACGGGTCAAGAAGAGCATTTTCGTTAATCATGGCATCAATTCAGCAGACACCGAGCGGACCAGTTCTAGTTTTAAAGGAAAGTGCACTGCAACAAAAAGGCAGAGACGCGCAAAAAAACAACATAATGGCAGCCAAACTTGTAGCAGATCTGGTACGAACAAGTCTTGGACCAAGAGGACTGGACAAGATGCTAGTTGATTCTATTGGCGATGTCACAATTACAAACGACGGTGCCACCATCTTAAAGGAAATCGACGTGCAGCATCCGGCAGCAAAAATGATGGTGGAAATATCAAAAACCTTGGACAATGAGGTAGGTGACGGTACTACCTCTTCTGTCGTATTTGCAGGTGCACTCTTGGAAAAAGCAGAAGAGCTACTGGCAAAAGATGTACACTCCTCAGTAATTGTCGAAGGCTACCAAGCTGCACAAGAAAAGGTAATGGAATTATTATCGCAGCTTGCAAAGAAGATAGAACCAACAGACGAAGAATCTCTCTTAAAAATCGCAACTACTAGCATGCAATCAAAACTAATCTCAGAAGACAGCGGCACGCTCTCAAAACTCGTAGTGGACGCAGTCTTGCGCGTAGCAGAAAAGAAAGGAGAAAAACACATTGTTGATCTTGACAATATCAAAGTAGAAAAAAAAGCAGGAGGCTCAATCCAATCTACAGAACTCGTAAAAGGAATCATACTTGACAAAGAAGTAGTACACAGCGGAATGCCAACAAAGATAGAGAAAGCAAAGATTGCACTTCTAAACGCTGCACTAGAAGTAGAAAAAACAGAAATGAGTGCAGAAATCAGAATTACAGACCCAACACAAATGCAGATGTTTTTGGAAGAAGAAAACAGGATGCTCAAATCTATGGTGGACAAACTTCACCGCATCGGCGCAAACGTACTTATCTGTCAAAAAGGAATCGACGACATAGCGCAGCATTATTTGGCAAAATACGGAATACTTGCAGTAAGGCGCGTAAAGGAAAGCGACATGACCAAGCTTGCAAAAGCAACCGGCGGCCGCATCACAACAAACCTTGATGATATTACCGAACATGACTTGGGACACGCAGAACTCGTACACCAAAAGAAAGTCGAGTCAGACAAATGGGTCTTCATTGAAGGATGCAAGAATCCAAAATCCGTTTCAATTCTGGTGCGTGGTGGCTCGCAACGGGTAGTTGACGAAGTAGACAGATCACTTCATGATGCACTAATGGTTGTTAAAGATGTCATAGAAAAACCTGCAATCGTGGCAGGTGGAGGAGCCCCAGAGGCGTACTTGGCATCCCAACTAAAGGACTGGTCTGATAACTTTGAGGGACGAGAACAGCTTGCAATAAGAAAGTATGCCGAAGCATTGGAGGTAATCCCACTTACAATTGCAGAAAACGCCGGAATGGATCCAATTGATACCATGGCAAACCTCAGAGCAAGACAAAGCAACGGTAGAAAGTGGGCCGGAATCAATGCAAAGGAAGGCAAGATCGATGACATGCTAACGCTAAACATATTGGAACCTGTAGCAGTAAAAGAACAGATAGCAAAATCTGCAACAGAGGCAGCATGCATGATTCTTAGAATCGATGACGTAATTGCAATCTCTGGCGCGCCAGGCGGGCCTAAAAAGTAATCACTAAAAAACTTCAAAACGTATCTTTTCATTAGACTTTGTACAGAATTGGTGTTGATCTAGGTGGCACAAAGATAGAAGGAATTTGCCTTGATGAGAATTCTCAAGTTTTAAAGAGAAAAAGAATTGCCACAAATCAACAAAACGGCTACCACGCTATTGTAAAGTCGATCGTGTCTTTGGTAGAGGAGCTTTCAAAAGATCTCGACGACTACAAAATCGGCATTTGTACACCTGGGGCGATTTCGAAAAAGAGTGGTCTTATCAAGAATAGCAACACACAATGCCTCATAGGAATGCCGCTAAAAGAAGATCTGCAAAAATACCTCAATCAAAAAATTGCAATGGATAACGATGCAAACTGTTTTGCTATGGCCGAGGCCACGATGGGTGCAGCTACAGGATATGATGTTGTATTTGGCGTAATAATTGGAACTGGAGTCGGCGGCGGCATCGTCATAAAAGGAAAACCTCACAGGGGCAGAACATACATTGCTGGAGAATGGGGTCACCACACGCTACATCAAAATGGTAACAAGTGTTATTGTGGCAGGCTTGGCTGCGTTGAGACCTACATAAGCGGACCGGCACTTGAGAAAAGATGGAATGAATTAACAGGTAGGTCGGAGCGGCTTTTTGACATAGTTAAGGATCTCAGCTCTGCTACCGCACAGCAATGGAAGCGAGAATTTTTGGATAATTTCGGAGTAGGACTTGCAAACGTCATCGACATTTTGGATCCAGATGCAATAGTTCTTGGTGGTGGTGTGTCAAACATAGATTTTCTTTATACGGAAGGACGGGACTCTGTATATCGGAATGTCTTTAGCGATCTGGTTGATACTCCAATTCTGAAAAACAAGCTTGGTGATTCAGGAGGGGTTTTCGGTGCAGCCCTACTTGATTAAGGAGACGCATGACTTTTTGATTTTACATATTCAAAAATATGCATCGTAATGTAATTTCAGTTTCTTGATTAGTTTTATTTTTTAAAAATTTTCATATGCATAAAACACCATCGATTTTACCTCTTT
>JAWAFK010000024.1:0-7351 GCA_038890395.1 Candidatus Nitrosotenuis sp.
TTCGCGCTGACACTAGTAGATCCGCAAGCATCATCAGGAACATGGAACTTTGCAGGCAACGCGCTTGCAGTCCACACAAAGAATACGACACCGTTCACAGTAAGTTACACGGTAAGCTATGCAGAAAAAGAAACATCCACGACTATGTCTACCGGAACAATAATCTCGGTTCAGGATCCAGGATTGGGTCACGAGTCGCACCAGCTTGCAGTGATCCTGCCACCAAATGACATGCCCTACAGCGGAATTCTGACCTATGCTGCATCAGAGCCAGTCCAACTTGTTGCGCTACACGGCCCACTGGCTGAAGGCGAAGACAACGGCCAGCCAATCTGGACACCAGACGGTGAAACCAAATTCGCGCTGACACTAGTAGATCCGCAAGCATCATCAGGAACATGGAACTTTGCAGGCAACGCGCTTGCAGTCCACACAAAGAATACGACACCGTTCACAGTAAGTTACACCGTAGTAGCAGGCCAGTAATTCCAATTTTTATTATTTTTATTTGGTTTTTCAGTTAGGGGATTTGATCATAAAAATAAGTGAGTACTGGTAAGATTTTGGAGGTTGGCATTTAGTTAATCTCCATGTTAAGTTTCCGAGGTTGAAGATGATTTTAGTTCTGTTCGGGATGCGGTGTTTGCCTCTTTGATCTTCCCAGTGTTCAAATTCTCGGTCTTGCCAAATTGCTGCCTTATAATATGGAAAATAACAAAAAATGATCAAAGAAGTATTAAAGAACTATTTCAACGATCAAAACATGAAGTACAAAGGTGGCATTTCTTTTCTTGGTACTACATTAACGGGATATGTCATATACAGGGTTCTAGATTTCTTCGAGCCTCAGATTATCAAGACTTTTCTAAATTTTAACGGAGAACTCATTTTCTTGTTAGCGACGCTTGTTTTTATTGGTCTTATGGGCTATGGCTTCTTTCTGCTATTAAAAGAAAAATTTCGTTGGTATAGTAAATCTCCAACATCATACACACCTAATCATCAAGAGTATTGGAATCATATTGAAAAAATCCGTAAATCGTTAGAGGAAGATATTGCCAAATACAATGAACAACCAAAAAAACCTGATTTTGTTGATTTATTTGGAACTTCCAAAGATCCTAATCCTAATGAAATACCCAATTTTTATCAGATTATCAAGAAATCAACCAAAAAAACAGAATTGCTACAACATTTGTTCACGTATTTCACTTATCCAGAACAACGGAAAGGTGATTTTTCTTGGAATTATGTTGTGACACATATGATGGAAAAAGAGTCAAAACTTGGTGACCCATGGAAAGAAGAGGCATACAAATTTTTCAATAAGGAATTTCAACATGTTTACGAAATAATGGGAGATTCCAAACCACTCGTTGGACTGTGTGATGGTTGTAAAATGGATTACTATGGCGAAGATAAAGAGAAATGCCTTATTGTCCTAGAAAACTTTCATAGAGATAAAGAGGGTTTTATCCGTAAACTTTTTTATGATTAGTTTTTTCTCAGATATTCGCTAAGGATAACCCTGATTGTTTCAGGTATGGTTTCCAATAATCTTTCTTTTCGTTCCTTTTCCAACGCACGCTCCATTTCTTCTGGAACGGATACCATTATTTTTTTCATTGCCATATACCATTAGATACCAATAAGTAATATTTAATAATAGCTATGGGTATATCTAATGGTAGATATCGGAATATGGTTACTAAACCACAACAAACATCACAAAGACAAATGAAGGCACTAACAATAGTTGGACTCAACAACCAAATCAAGAGAGTAAACAGGACAACTTACAAAGTAAAATCACAAAGTTCTGATATTTGGTATGACGTTTCACTACCATACAAGGCTGAAAAATGGACTTGCACATGCCCTGATCATACCTTCAGATCGGTAGAGTGCAAGCATATTCAGGCTGTTATCATATCAAAACAATTACGTAATGTCATAGTAACAAACTCTGATCTAAAAGAAATAGAAAATCCCAATAATGAATTGATTTGTAACTGTGGATCAATGAACGTAATCAAAGACGGTGTACGAAAGAACAAATCAGGCACGATTTAGAGATTCAAGTGCAAGTCATGCGGAAAGGAATGGTCTGACAATCTAGGCTTTGCCAACAACAAGGTAAATTCAAAGATCATTACTATGGCAATTGATCTCTATTGCAAAGGAGTTTCTCTTAGGAAAGTCAAGGAACATATCGTAATGTTTTATGGTGTAAAGGTTAGCCATGTTGCCATTCTAGGCTGGATTCGTAAGTTCGGTGAAATTGTTGCTCCATACGTAGACCAATTCAAGCCAGAATTATCGGGAGTTTACCATGTTGACGAAATGATGGTTCATGTAAGAAAAGAAAAAATGGAAAGAGGTCACTATCAATGGCTTTGGAACATGATGGATAATACCACACGATTTTGGATCACCTCAAAGGTATCTCAAAGACGTGAGATTGAAGATGCTAGGGCAGTTTTCCAAGAAGCTAAATCAAAAACACCCCTACCAAATGCAGTTGTACATGACGGCTTGCAAGCCTATAATGATGCTTTCAAAAAGGAATACTGGTTCCAAGACAGACAGAACATCAAGAACATCAGATCAGTTAGTGTACGTCATAAAGGATTGAATCAAAAGGTAGAGCGATTAAATGGTATTTTCAGAGATAGAGAAGTTATAATGCGTGGTATGGATACCAAGGAATCTGCACAGAAACTTATTGATGCTTACAGAGTGCACTATAACTTTGTAAGAGAGCATAGAAGTATCAAAAAGACACCAGCAGAGGAAGCTGGAATTAAACTGGATTTAGGACAGAATAAAATAGAAAATTTGATCAGATTATCATCAACGATAAAATAATGAAAAGAGATTATTGATCTCGATCTCGATTTTGTTTTTCTGCGACTTCTTCAGGTGATGGTATTTTTCCAAATAGTTTTTCATAGTTTTCAACATGCTTGTTAAGCCATATTGCAGTAGATTTCAATTGAACAGGATCAAAAACCAATCGACATTGAAGAACTCTTTCAACCTCCATTTTATTAGGAGATATTTGTGGAAACGCCATTGCTTTTGTAAATTCTGATTCTTCACTGTAAACAATTGCTTCAAAATATCCCATTCTTACTCCACCAAACATTCCGTTAACATTAATTGTACGATAGTTCTCGTGTTTTCGCGATTTGAACTCTGGTTGGTCTGACATATTGATAATTCTAGGCATGTACAGGTTTAAAAGCTAACTGCAAGCTTATCCTAGACACGCCATGTTTTATAATGGGTAATATACAAGAAAGAACATGTCAATACAGCATCCAATTTGGCACAACACATACAATGTTAACATGAGAAAACAAACAATTGTTGCAGCAACAACCGCAAGTTGCGAATCAAAATATGCTATAAAATTCTTGAAAGCCTCGGAACAAACTCATACAAAGCGTACCATTGACAGAGATTTTCTACCAATTTCAGCAAACATTATGAGAAAGGTATGGGGTACCACTCTAGATGATGAGTGGGATAACACTTAACCCAAGAGATATCATTCAGATAGTTATAGATTTTGGAGATGGCCATGAAACAAAATATCGGCCAGCATTAATAATTTCAAATTCATTTGTAAATCAAAATGCAGATTCTATTATTGTTTTACCGATCACAAGAAACCCACAATCTGATCCATTTATGCTGAAAATAAACTCTTCAGATTTTGAATCTGGCTCGTTACCATTTGAAAGTCAGGTAATACTTGACAACATATTTACAAGAGAAAAAAGTGAATATCGTAAACATTTTGGACGAGTTACTAAAGATTTCTTTCAAAGAGTCATGGATAAAGTAACTTATGATGTACTTGCTAATTCTAGATCTTCAGCAAATGTCATAACCCCTGAAACTTAACATGAAGAGGTTTCAAGGGCTAACCTCTGAATAATTAACAGAAGTAATAAGTGATAAACCTATAAAGGAGCTATCTTGAATCGTCATTACACGTGGTATAATGGGAAAATTACTCGAAAAAGCACTAAAAGATGCGCTTGCTGAAAACAAATGCGTATTGGGCATAAAGCAGGTGCTACACTCGATCAAAAACGCAAAGCTAATCATAGTTTCAAAATCTGTTCCACAAGATTCTTTGAAAAAAATTCAAGATTCTACAAAAAACCAAAAAGTAACCACACTGCAATTTGATGGCTCTTCGGTCGCACTTGGGAGACTCTGTGGCCTACAATTTAGAGTATCTGCAGCATCATTGACTTCAATTCCAGACTCTAACATCAAGGCAATATTAAAAGAATCAGAGACACAATGAAACCACAACTAAGTTTAAATGAGACACAAAAGTTGCGAGATAATTAGCAAAAATGCCACAAACAATCAAACTCACAACTGATCAGATGCGATTGATCTCGCTTTTCCAGAATGTAACTGGCGCATCTGCGCGTGACTGTGTCGAAGATGAAAAACAAAACAGAGTGATTTTTGTTGTCAATGAAGGCAAGATGGGCCTTGCAATCGGTAAAGGTGGCTCACACATTAGAAACCTTCAAAATATTATCAAAAAGAACGTCGAGCTTGTTGAATACTCCGACGATCCTGTCAAATTCCTCAAAAACATATTAAATCCGAAACTTGTCTCAGAAGTAAAATTAAATAAAAGACTCGACGGCTCGACCCAAGCAATCGTGCTAGTCGATCCAAAAAAGAAAGGCATTGTAGTGGGTCGCGAAGGTAGAAACGCCGAAAAGGCGCGTCTTCTGGCAAAAAGATACTTTGAAATTACAAGCGTTTTAATTAACAGCCCTGAAAAAATACTAGAGTGATAGTATGGCAAAGTCTCCACTTGGATTATTCGCAGGACGCGTACTGAAGACAAAAAGAAAGCGACAGCGATGGGCAATCGGTGTATACAAAAGAAGAATGCTAGGTCTTGACCGAAAAGCAAATCCACTTGGTGGCTCACCACAAGCAAGAGGCATCGTACTGGAAAAAGTAGGAGTTGAAGCAAAACAGCCAAACTCTGCCGTAAGAAAGTGTGTTCGGGTCCAACTAATCAAAAACGGCAAGACGGTTACGGCGTTCTTGCCACGAGACGGTGCGATGAACTTTATCGACGAACACGACGAAGTACACGTAGAAGGAATGGGCGCATCAATGGGGGGTGCAATGGGAGATATACCAGGTGTAAGATTCAAGGTCTTCAAAGTGAATGGAACCTCGCTAAGAGAGTTGGTGCGAGGAAGAAAAGAAAAACCAAGGAGATAGAAAAATGGCAGACTCGCCGAATTTGTTGTTGTTTAGAAAATGGGATCTTTCTGGAATCGAGATAAAAGACCCAGGACTCAAAAATGTAATCTCACTAAAAAGATCAATTATGCCGATGACATTTGGGCGCTCATCACTGAAAAGGTTCAACAAGACTGAAGTCAACATAGTGGAAAGACTTGCAAACAAGCTTATGCATTTTGGAAAAAAATATGCAAAGAACACAGGCAGAATGGGTGGAAAGAAAATCCGCGCAATCAACACAGTCAAGGCAGCGCTTGAGATAATTCATCTAAAGACAGGCAAGAATCCAATTGAAGTTCTAGTCAGAGCAATCGAAAACTCTTCTCCAAACGAAGACACTACAAGGATTGTCTACGGCGGTACTGCTTACCATGTCTCAGTCGACGTCTCGCCACTTCGACGTGTCGACTTGGCACTTAGATTCATTGCAGACGGAGTAAAAGAATCGTCTTTTTCAAATCCAAAGGCAATGGAAGAATATCTTGCGGAACACCTAATTGCAGCAGCATCCAATGATCCTGGTGCCCCATCTGTCAAGAAAAAAAACGAGCTGGAACGAGTAGCTCAGGCATCTAGATAAAAGTAGCCCGAGGCAGATTCGAACTGCCGTCTCGGCGTATCCTCTCGTAAGATCCAGAGCGCCGAATCCTTAACCTGAAAACCATTTGGCCGCTAGACTATCGGGCTACTGAACAAGCCTCGAAGGCATTTCAATATAAAATTACTACTTGATTCTGGTTTCGCGAATAGCTGTAGCATAGTCGCATTCAGCTTTGAGTCGCATGTATGGAATGAGTCTGTAGTGAATAGAGTACAAGTCATTTTCTTTGTAAAGGAGATTTTTTTGCAGCAATGATGCCAGGCCACGTGAGATCACAGTCAAAGAGACATCAAATTTACTACATACCTCATCTCGCTTTTTTTGGTATTGTTCCATTGTGAATGCTACTGCGTTTAACTCCAAAATGAGCGGCCAGACTATTTCCTTCCAAACAAATCTCCGGTTTTGCGTTCCGGATGCATATTTGCCCTTTTCACTCAACGTTAATAACATCTCAAAAGATTAGTTATAACTGCATAGTTGTCGCATATTGAAGAATCTCTGAATCTTTTAGAAAAAAATTGGCAGATCGACCCAACACTCAAAGATTTCATGCTCGGAAAAATAACTGACGTAACAGATCATCCAGTCAAAGTAAAACAGGTTGTGTTCCACATTCCATACCTGGTCAATGAAAAAAAATTTATCTTGTGGAAATGTTTTTGGCCTGACTGCCATAATTGTTGTGAGCGCCAAGGCAGGCTCCCGCTGACTTCGCATGACCTGATCACAATTGGGAAGGGACTCAAATACCAAAAAACATCGGATTTTATAAAAAACGAAACAGTCATCACCACTTGGAAGGAATCTGGGCCAGCATCAGGAGATGTCTTGATGACTTCGGTAAACCTCAAAAGAAAAAATGATGAAACTGAGGCAGATGATGGCACACACATCTCGTGCAGATTTTTGGACTCGAAGGGTGCATGTTCCATTCACCCAAATAGGCCTGGTGTGTGTTACCTGTATCCATTTTCCACATGGCTTGAAAATGAAACCGGCACGGCTCGCGTGCACTCTACATTCCAATTCACGGGTGACTGTCCAGGGTTTTACCTTGCTGACTCGCTTGAACCAATGAAAGAAATTTTGCGCGAATATTCTGATACGATATACGATTACAACATGAAGTACACAAGAACCACAAGAGAGGGATTTAGTCTTACAAGCTTTGTCTAAGCTTTTGCGACCTTCATCAAGTCACGCATGTGTATTTCCATTCCAAACCTGTCTTCATTCTTTTTCATATATCTAAATATTGAGATCAAGTCTGCAAAGCTTTTCAGTGCGGAAAACTCGCCTTTCATTTTGTGCCTGATGAACTTGAGAACTTTGCCATAAATTGCAAAATATTCCAACACTTCTTTTCGATAGTTTTCTAAATTGTTGATATTTCTAACAAAAATGTCTGCGCACACCATGCTTGGTATGATTCCTTCGCCAAGTAGC
>JAWAFK010000025.1:0-5919 GCA_038890395.1 Candidatus Nitrosotenuis sp.
TCGCCTTTGCGGTATCATCCAGAGCAGTAAACCATCGACTCTCGGGCCATACATTGGTATGGATCTGGCTTGCGCTAGGGAAAAGATTTCGTATAACGTATACAGGGCTTTGACTATCTTTTTGTTTAAAACAAAAGAGCTGGTTTATTTATTAATAATTTTCAGCTTGATAATCAAATGGAATATGCGATAGTGGTAGACAAGAATGATGTCGTTTTATCAATAATAAAAAAATGGTTGCTTATTCTGGGCTTTAAAAATGTGTTTACATATACATTGGCTAATGATGGACTACAACAGCTTAGAAAATTGAAAGATGAAGGGGTAGTTCCAATTGTTTTTTTGGCATATGATATTGATGGCATGAGTTGTTTGCAATTTATCAAGAAAGCATTTGAGATAATCACTGATCTGGTAATCATTATTGAAACCACCCATGACATCTCTGAGCCGTTCATCAAGGATCTTTTTGCAAACGGTGTTTTCCATTACATAAGAAAACCAATACGATTTGAACAGTTGAAAACTCTAATTCATACAATTAAAGAAGAATACGAACTTCTTAATTCAGGTTATAATTCCATTGCTGTAGAAGTTGAGTTATTATTGAAAAGATCACAACGGCTCAGTATTGTTAAGATTAGTCAATTACTTGGTGTACAATCAGATACTATATTGCCCATATTGACAAGACTGATGGAAAAGGGTAAGATAAAAATGATCGGACTTGCAAAAGAGATTGCTTGTAATAAGTGCAAATCTGTTTTGATCATCACATATCATTGTTGTCCCCAATGTCAGAGTACTAATTTTAAGTACGATAGAATAATTGAGCATTATAAATGCGGTAATGTGGCCCCACAATCAGACTATCCAGAGGACATTTGTCCAAAATGCAACAAAAAGTTAAAAGAGTTTGGCTTTGATTACCGTGCTATGTCGAGATTTTTATGCGAAGATTGTAAGGATATTTCTGAGAGCTTGCAGATTCATTATCTGTGCGAATCATGTGGAAAAAAATTTCAGATTGACGATGCTGAATGGGAGACAAGCAAATCATTTGTCTCATTAATAGATGTGAAAACTTACCCATCAAATACCAGAACTGAATTTGAACAACTGGAAAATATTGTCATTAATAATTGTGACCTTGTCGCTCCTTAATAAAGAGGGTAAAATAATAAACTCGTTGAGAATAGGTGGACTGGTAAAGATCCAAAGCAGTGAATGGAGCACAGTCAAATAACTGATGGTTGGGTACAAGTATTCAATCAAAATTTATTATTTTCTGGCAGTGTATACGTTATACGAAATCTTTTCCCTAGCGCAAGCCAGATCCATACCAATGTATGGCCCGAGAGTCGATGGTTTACTGCTCTGGATGATACCGCAAAGGCGACGTGTAGACTGTGAGCGGAAAACAAAATATCGCAATGACGATAAATGGGAGAATTCCGCTGCATCAGGCACTTTCAAAATCAAGGAGGTGATCATACCATAATCAACATTGGAATTGACGTTCACAAGAAAAAATGCGTTGCAACACTCAAGGGACAGTCCAGACAAGTTCTGCAACAAACATTTTACAATAATTCTGACGGCATAGCCGGATTTGTTGACAGTATCAAAAAATACGGCAATGCACGCGCAGTATGCGAATCAACTGCTAATTACTGGATCAGACTGCACAACACCCTAGAAGAAAATGGAATCAATACCATTCTAGCTCACCCTGCAAAAACCAAGATGATAGCCCAGGCCAAAAAACGACAAGCTTGATTCGGAAGTACTTGCAGATCTACTAAGATCAGACATGATATGCGAGTCATTTGTTCCCAATAAACCATACCGGCAATTGCGCAGTCTAGTCAGAACCATACTGGGACTGATCAGAACCACAACCACATACAAGATTCACTCAATTTTAGCAAAATATGAATACCAATCCCCAACATACAAGATCTCAAAGAAGGCAATTAAATGGCTAAAAGAAATCGAACTGACTGATACGGACAGAATGGCAATGGACGCATACCCTGGAATAATACAAACAACACAAAAACAGATTGACATATTCGAATCACACATAGCATCCATATCAAAAGAGGATCAAAGAACAAGACTGCTCATGACCATTGCCGGTATCAACTACATAACTGCGCTGACCGTAATATCTGAGATAGCTGCAAGACGCGGTCCCCAGAAGGCAAAAGTAGCTGCTGCAAAAGAAATGCTTGTGATATCATGGCACATGCTGACAAAGATGGAACCATACCGAACACAGAATCATTCCCTGATACAAAGAGAATGGAATCAGAATCTAATACGTCCTGATACAGTGCAAAACACTCACTTGGGAGATCGGAAAAGATTTCGTATAACGTCTACAAGGCTCATAAATACACATAGAAAAAAAAATTATGGGATGCTATTCTATTTAGTAAGCTCGATGTTGTGATATTGACGCAAAACACGAAAAACGTTTTCAGTTTCAGCTTCTCGGTATAGAGGTGTAGAGGGGTTCGGGTCTCACCCTCCGCGTTATTTGAGCAGCGAGCTCCAAGTCTATAATTTCGTTGAGTTCGTGGATTTTTTCTTCGTCACAATTAAGGAGGGCAGAAAGAATGATTCGAAGAAGTTCAGAACGATTTTCGAGTGAGTTTCGAGAAGCGGAGATAATCTGCATAAAAGCATCGAAATGTGATGGCCCGCGTCAACGCATCTGGGCCTAGGTCGTCGCGACCATACCTAGAATCTCTATATCCCATACTTTCTTTTAGTTTTTTGGACTCTGTAAACTTATCGGGAGATGGCACTGGTAAGTCTTAGGTTGATCTTGGTCGTGAAGTGTCGGTTGATGAACTCAGAGGAGAAAGGTTTAGATCTAAGTATGAGAAACAAAAAGGTCTTAAGATATTAGTTAATGTAAATAGCAAAATGTCGGAAGATCTGTCTCTGTGGTTTGCCGGAATAGGTGCGGTAGCGGCAGCAGTAGGATTGATTTTCAATGGGTTGACAAATTTGCAACAATCCAAAAGTAATTACTTTACTATATTCAAAGAACTCGAAAAGGAGTATAATGAAATTGATTCAAGGTCATTGGAATTGAAAGATTATATTCTTATGAATGATGAGGAACTGAAAAAGGAAGGAGAAAATTTTAACAAAACTACACAATTTAAGAGAGACTTTGTGCAATTTCATGAGAAACTCGCTCATTTATATTATAAGAAAATCATCCCAAAAAACATTCTAGAGTTTTTCGACCTGACTTTTTCTCACGCATTATACTATATTAATACATCAAATAATAGAGAGGAGATAAAGAAGCAGGTCGATAATTTGATAAAATGGTGTAAAGACAGACAGATTGAGAAAAAACAACCATACATGCAATCAAAAAAACCAGAATCTGCTTAAGTGCATAAACCCTGTCTACGATTCTAGCAAATGATTAAAATAGTTGGGCGCAATGTTCATTGATCTCCTCATACCACCAAATGTGTAAGGTTCGCATTAAAAGAGGCGCGTACGTTATCCGTATATATCGACGCCGTCTTTCGGTGGCGCAGAAGATACAGGAAGGAAGGTATATGTGGACTAGAGATTAAGAAACTTGCCAGCAGGCCGTACGTGTATCCGACGACTGTCATCTTACGCTGTTATGTGGTGCGCATATTGTCTAGAATCCCGTCAAACAATGCCCTACATTATTTTTTTCTCTATCGACACCACATATCACAGAAAGATCATACAATCATGTGGCAGTTGTAGGCAATTATCTTAAAGAGCAGCTCCTTTCCCTTTATGGTATTTTTATGGCCAAGATCCCCCTGCAAACCAGTCCATCCTATCCTGTATGGTTTTGAAGAACCTCTTAACCTTGTTATTGGTCAGCGGATGCCTCGCCCCTGAGAGCCTCTGTCTTATTCCCTGCTCTACTAGGAACCTCTCAAACCATGTGGCGCTTTTTCCTCTTCTTCTGTTGCATAAAACTTGGAACCACTGTCTAACTTTTTTTGAGGAAACATTCAGCTAGTTTTTCTGCAAAGTGTGGATACGCCTGCAGAATCAGTATTATGTTTTTTGCTGTTTTCGAAGTGATTCAATTTGCTCCCGCATGGTAAAAATCGTCTCGTCTTTTTTGGCGTCTTGTCTGATTGCAGCTTCTAGGCTTAACGCCTTTCCACACGATTCACAGAATTCAACATCGGGTGTATTGACGAATCTACATGCTGCACAGACTTGGTTTTGTTTTGGTTTTTCTTTTTCCTTTCGTGTTACTCCGAAATGATCCAAAATGGCTGCCTCTACATCTGATTGTAATAGATGGGTGTATCTTGCCGGCATCTTGCTTTCTTTAGTCCAGCCATGCCTCAATTTCATTTGTGCCTCAGTCATGAAGGTCGCCGCCGTAGTGGCCTCGGAATGCCTGAAGAGGTTTAAGTAAACTCGTTTGCTAAGATTGGCTCGGTGGCAAAGTCGCCTCAATATCTGCCGGACTGTTTGGTATGTCAAAGGCGTACCATAATTTTGCTTCGTGAGCCCACACCACAAAGGAGCCTCTTGATCCAATCTGAATGGGTGTGAGTAGTACCACTTCAAAAGACTTGGCACGGATTTCACGAGCCGGACGGGCCTTGAACCAGTTTTTCCATCGACTTTGATGATTGCGCCATAATCGTCAAAAATTAAATGTTTGATTTTAAGGCTGAGCAATTCGCCGGGTCTGGTACCTGCTTCAAACTGGACGTCAATCAAAACTCGATCTCTTGGGTTTGTTGCTTGGAAGAGAAGTTTCGTTCTATCATCTTCTGTTATCAATTGCTCCCGTGCTATCTTGTCTTTGACTTTTTTCAGTTTGGTTCCTTTGATCTCTTCGGGGTTTCCGACTTCTTTGAACTCCCTTGAGCCTGTCTTGACCCAGCGAACGAAAATCTTGAGGATCTTTTTGTGATCCCACGTTGTGTTTGTCTCCTGCCCGTTATCCGAGTATTTTGTCATGATCTCGGCGACAATGTTGGTTACATCCTGTTTGGTGATAGATTGCCAGTCTTGGTTATGATAGAATCGAGTCAAGTTCAACAAGACACTGAGATGTTTGACCCGGGTCGCCTTCGCCATCGAGAGCGACACCATGAGTTTATCATATTGGGAAATCAGCTCGAAATTTTTTTCACTGCATTCCCTCTTCAAAGTGGTCTGCAAAGCATTGATTGTCCTGTCATAATTGTAAGCATCTTGGCTCTGCCTTGCATGAATGGTTCTAACCAATGTCAATTATTGATCGGATGGGGTATTAAACAAAATGGCAAAAGCCAATAGAGGGATTTGGACCCTCGACCCTCTGATTACAAGTCAGATGCTCTGCCAGGCTGAGCTATATTGGCACGATTTTGTAAGAAAATAGAACGGTTTAAAACGTTATGAGTTGGGCTTCCTAGAAATCATCGGATTTTGAGCATTTTGTAGACGATACAATACCGACAGATCAAGATCTCATGGTGCCTTACGGCGTTCCATGTTAGACAGAAAATTCAGACGCATGATTGCACTCATGCGCCAGATTCTGCGGAAAATGGGCGTACCTCTTTATTTGCACCCAAGGTCCAAGCACACATTTTCCGTCCACCAGCATATCATCATGCTTGTTCTTAGGCAGTACTGCTCAACAAGCTACGAGTCTTTTGTTGAATGGCTTTCAGCATCATCCGATGTACGATGCTGGCTGGGCCTAAAGACCGTCCCACATTTTACGACACTTCACAAGGCTACTGCAAGAATCGGCGTCAACATGCTGCATGTCATGGTGGGCAGGTTTGGCTCCGATACGGTGCATCTTGCTGGGATGGATTCTACAGGATTTGAGGATCATCATTCTACGCCATACTATACGTATCGTGCCAAGCTGCATCGCAC
>JAWAFK010000026.1:0-5904 GCA_038890395.1 Candidatus Nitrosotenuis sp.
TTGGGATAAAATCATATTATGACGAGGTAACTAATTTTGAGTACGACCCCGAAACGAACATAGTTACGTTTGAAATGCCTTTTGAATGGGCTGAGCAGAACATATCTCACGTCTCGGTGGTTCATGAAGAGGTGCATTTTCCAAAAACATTTGATGCGTTTTTTGCCCCAAGCTACGTTGGTAAATTAAATGGGATAGAATTGTTCAAGTCATCCATTACAGTAGACGACTACAGCTACGAGGACAGAAGAGTGGTGCATTTTGTACTCTCTCAGGATAATTTGAGGTACCTAAAACAGGCACAAAAAAACGCCGGAAACGAAGCGCCGGACGGTATGGTGTTTATTCTTGAGCCAAAAAGCGACATAGTTTTTCCTGTGGTTGCCATGACAAAAGACGAGAGCATCCAAGTGGATCTATCATGGGATCCGGTAGTGATCGAACCAAACAAGAACATCAAGTTCATCTACACCTTCCGAGACGCCAAGACGGGAGATCTTCTCCGCAATACCTCATACGACTTTGTGATCTTGCAGGGCGGCAAGGAATTATACAAAAAATCCGCCAACGCGCAGATAGGTAGTGATTTTGCCGACTATACATTTTCTGAGTCTCAACAAGGACATACATCGATTAGATTCAAGAATATAGGCGGAACTGGAAAAGAGACAGAGTTTGGCATAACAGTCGTACCCGAGTTTGGAACATTTGCGTTCTTGGTTTTGTCTTTTGCGGTAGCTGCGTCTTTGGCAATAAGAAACAAGAAACTGAGAATTTAGTGTTTTTCGAGTAGTTTTTTTGCATTCAATGGATCCAAGATGATAAGCATCCGCATCTTTAGATCACTTGAAGTGAAAAACTCTGCTGTGCATGCCACAAGGGATTGCGTCTCTATTCCTATATCCATTGCAGGAAACTCCAGTAGGGATCTAAACGTATCGACTGCAAATCCTGGAACGTCGGAGCTTGTCTTGCAGTCCTGCTCATTTGAGAGTGCGTTAAAAAACGAGCCTGAGAGTATGTTTCCTGTCTCAGTAAGAGATGATTTGCTTAGCTTTGTAAATGTGCCGAGATTTTTTTTGCCCAAGAGCTTTGCCGCAAATTTTTTACCATCTTTTTCAGGCATGTAATACAGAACACCGACATTAATGTCTCCTGTCTGCTTTAGGTAAACTGCAGACATGTTGACTGACTCTGAAAATGCCGGAGTTAGCTCGTCAAGCTCCGTGATATCAAGAAGGGCAGTCTTTCCAATTTTGTATTGGACCGGCTCTCCAAGTATTACAGAGAGTGCATCCACTGTTTTTGTCGAGATACATTTGTAAAAAATTTCAGAGATTTTATGTAGTTCCTCTTCTGTTATGGCAAAGGTCTGCATGAGGTTTTCGTTCCTATCTTTGCCTTAACACCTTGTTTAGAACTAGGCCCACGTTGCTGCGGTCAAACGGCTTTACGATGTAGTCTCTTGCACCAAGCTTCATGGCGTCTTGGACTATCTGTTTTTGCTCAACTGAGGTCACCATGACGACCTTTGCTGCTGGATCTATTTTCATGATTGCGCGTAATGCTTGAATACCATCTGCTTTTGGCATGTTGACGTCCATAGTTACAAGATCCGGCTTTTGGGCTTGGTATGCTTTGACCCCTTCGACACCATCTGCCGCCTCAATTATTTCGGATGCAAGGCCATTTCCCTTTATGATGTCTTTGAGAACAGTTCTCATGAAGGATGCATCGTCGACTATGAGGATTTTCTTTGCGCCATAGCTCATTGTCTGCTTTCCTCCATTGCTTGTTGTATTTCAGAGCTAGAATCCTCAAGAAATCTATCTGCGTCAAGAAGTACGATTAATTTGTCATTGTTTTTTGCAATGCCCTGTATGTAGTTGTGGGATTCTAGTACTGCTCGTGGTGCTTCCTCGATATCTTTTGTCTGGATTCTCATCACTTGGTCTACTTCGTCGACTAGCAGGCCCGTAAGTGAGCCCTTTACGTCGGCAACCAGTATTCTCTGCTTAGCAGAGTTTGAGTTATCAGAGCCTAGGCCCAGCTTTTCCTTTACGTCAATTACAGGTATTATGAGGCCACGCAGGTTCATTATTCCTTTGATGTATGATTTTGCTTTTGGCACCTTTGTGATTGATTCTACAGTGCGAATCTCCCGTACCTGTTCTATTGGTATTGCGTATTCTTCTTTTTTTTGTCCAGCATTAAGACAGAAAGTTACTGCTTGAAATGAGTCAAATGAAACTGCTTGCGCCGACATTAAAACACCTTTTCCGTCCCACCTAGTGCTAGTGACATCTTTGCCGAACTCATGTATGTCATTTTTATGATAAAATAATAATCTCCAGTGTGTTTGCGTTGATCACACAATCTAAGTGGATCATATTTTAGAATGCCAGTCATTTCTGCATCCCCAAAATCGGTAGTTTGGCATAGATTCTTTCGCGTGGAAGAACACATGAAAAAAGTTTTGCAGCTTCGACTCCCATCATGGTTTCATCTTGTCCGATGACCAGATAGCCGTCGTTTGTAAGAGTTTTATGGAATTTTTTGAAGATAAGCTCCTGTGCTGGCTTGTCGTAATATATGAGGACGTTTCTGCACGTGATGAGATGGATTTGCCCCACATTAAGCGATAGTATGTCACCGTGCTCAAAGCTTACTGCCTCCTTTATCCCCGAGTTGACTTCGTATGTGTTGTTATCTAATTGTGAAAAATATTTTGATATCACGCTACGTGGGAGGTTCTTGAGGCTTGATTGGGCATAACGGCCTTCTTTTGCCTTTTGTATTGCTTCTTTGTTGATGTCTGTTGCAATAATGTTGAATTTGAGGTTCCTTTCTGGCGCAAATTCTTTTAGTAGTATGGCAAGACTGTACGGCTCTTCTCCGGTTGCACAGCCTGCACTCCAGAGCTTGACTTCTTTGTTGGTTGTTATTTGTGGGAGAATTTGTGATGATATAGATTGCCAAACAAACGAATCTCGGTAGAACTCTGTCACATTAATTGAAAAGCTCTTAAACAACAATGTTGGTTCGTCGCGATCCGCTTCGAGTAGTTTGGCGTACTCTGAGCCGGTCTGTACTCCAACGCTTCTCATCCTTGCACTAATGCGACGGTTAAGGAACGGCTTTTTGAACTGCTTGAGGTCTTTGCCAAGCCTTTCAAGCATTATCTTTTCTATTTGAGTAAGGTTCTGGTCTGTGATCGTCTCAGTCGTACTCATATTACTGTCACACCTCTTGTTCTTTCCTTGATCGTCATTTCACCTGAGGAAGCATCAAATGTGACCCACCTGCCGTTATTAGAGCCAACGTCTTCTGAGATCAGTGGAATTTTTTTTTCCTTGAGTGTAGAACGTATCGCGTCTATGTTTCTTCCTCCAATATTGAACGTGTTTTGCTTTCCCTCATTTCGAAAGACATTTGCTCCTCCTGCCATCTTTGCCTTCAATCTGTTCGCATCAGCGCCGTTTGCGACAAGCCGCTCAAGAAGTATATTTAATGCAACATCGGCAAACTTGCCTTCAGGTTTTGGTGCAGGATTAGATGTGTTGTTTTTTGGCAACATAACGTGCGCCATGCCTGCGACCTTTGCTACCGTATCATAGATGCATACTGCAACACAGGAACCAACAAACGTTTGAAGTGTTTTTTTTTCTGGCGTGGTGATGTCAAGACCGCCCATTGGAATTTCTATAATGGAAGATTCTTGTTCATGCTTTGTAAAGCTCAACTAATGCTTCTCCTCTAGTATGTCGTCAAGCAACGCATCAAGTTCCGAGTTAGATCCGCCGATCTCATACTTTGAATCTTGGCCTTTTGAATCTGTTTTGTTGTTTCCATCAGATCTATCAGAATGGTTTAAAAGGAGTTTTCTTGCGTCGTTTGGATTCTGCATTATTATCATATGTAGTTTTGTGCCACTCGATTTTCCTATGAGTTCGACGTCAGCAATCACAGCATATTCTACTGGGTTTACGACGTCTCGGACCGATGTACCAATCAATGAATGAAACTCATCATTTGTGAAATTTGGTGTGGACAGATCTACTCTGAAGCCGGTTTCGTTTGAGAGTGCATTGAAAAACGAACCGGTCATTATGTTTGCTACTTCCTGAATTGCAGAGGCGCCCATCTCATCTATCTCACAAATGTCGTTGACGCAAAGCAGCTTTGCCGCCATTTTTTTTGCATACTTTTGTTGTATGGTGTAGAGAATCTCTATGTGAGTGTCTCCCTTGCCGTTAAGTCTTACAGCGCACATTTTGATTTCGTCTGGATCGAGTCTGATATTGTTGATGTTTGCTATACAGAAGATCTGAATTTGGTGTTCAATTGGCTCACTTAGAAGAGTCGATAGTGCTACTGATGTCTTTGATGTTATGTATTGATCAAAAATGCTGGTGAGTCTTCGAGACTCTTCTGAGCTTAGGGAAATCAGTGTGCTCAGTTGGTGTCACCTAGACCAAAAGCGCCGGATCAAGGATTAACGCAACGCTACCGTCTCCAAGGATGGTCGCGTTACTGAAAAGATCCGACGAATGTGCTTCGTTTCCTAGTCGTTTAATCACAATTTCCTGTTTGCGGTCATATGAATCCACAACAAGGCCGTATGGCTTTCCGCCTTTGTCAACAATTACAACGGTGATTTTAGACATGTCTGTTTCCTTTTCTTCAATTCCTAGAAGTTTGGCAACACGGACAAGCGGCACTACTTGATCGCGAAGAACAATCGCTTCTTCTCCATGAATACTTTTGATTTGATTTGAATCCACTACTACTGTAGTTGAGATGCTGGATAGTGGTAGGACATACTTGTCGCCTGACACGTTTATGAGAAGACCGCCAATTATTGAGACGCTCAGTGGTATTGTCAGAAGCATTGTGGTTCCTTTGCCTTTTTCTGTGGTGATCTTGACACTACCGCCTACGTTTTCTACCTGTGTTACTACCACATCCATTCCAACACCTCTGCCTGAGACATCAGTTACCTCTTTTGCGGTGGAGAGCCCCGGTGTGCCAAGCAGATCAATGGCTTCTTCGTCTGAGAGTTTGTTTGCTTCTTCTTCACTTAGAATCTTCTTTTCAACTGCCTTTGCTTTTAGCCTGTCAATGTCTATTCCCCTCCCATCGTCTTCTATCTTGATTGCAACTTGGTCGCCTACTCCGTATGCCGTAAGTCGTATGGTTCCAGTGCTTGGCTTGCCTGCGGCCTCCCTTTCTTGTGGTGCTTCTATTCCATGATCCACACAGTTTCTTAGAATGTGCAAAAGTGGATCTGTGATGGCATCAAGTACTGTTCGGTCAAGCTCAATACCAGAACCATCCATGATTAGATTTACTTCCTTTCCTAATGCGGCTGATGTGTCCCGCACAAGTCTTGTGAATCTGCTAAATACTTGGTCGATTGGAACCAATCGCAGCTTCATTGATTGGTACTGCAAATCGGTGATCAGTCTGTCAAGCTCGGTTCTTACTTGGTGAGACTCATCTGAGCCCCTGTTGGCAAGTGTCTGCTCAAGTCTCATCTTTGCTATTACGAGCTCGCCTACCAGATTTACAAGCGAGTCTAGATCCGACATCTTTACGCGAATTGTAGGAGATTTTGTAGCACTTGATGACTCTGTGGCCGTCATTTGAATGTCGTCGGGATGCTCAAGCATTCTGAGATATGGTTTTAGATCAACCTTCTTTTTTTCGTCCCCAATCATTTCCTTTAAAAGATCAATGCATTTGAAAAGAGCGCTTGCCAGATTCGGTGTGAGCTTGGCCTGACCCTTTCGTATGTTGTCAAATATGTTTTCAATATTTTTGCACAGCTCCCTTGTGTCGTCGTATCCCATTGTAGCAGACATTCCTTTAATTGTGTGGGCAGATCTGAATATCAGATCTAGA